>NZ_JBSHAF010000022.1:0-136622 GCF_053611365.1 Streptomyces sp. NPDC054813
TCGTCGTGCGAACGCCGGGACGGGGCGTGCGCAGGCTGGCCGGGCGTACGGGGGCGGCTGTTCGACAAGTCGGTCGGCATGCGGAATCGCTCCTGAACTGTGGGTTCCAGGGCATCACCGGAACGTGGTTCCGGGATTGGACCCGAACTGCGGTGTCAGAGTCGCCGCGGGAGCACCGCCCGGACCGCTCTGCGGGCCGGGGGCGGTATGACCGCTCCCACTGGCGCGCGCCTCCGGTCCGAAGCACGAAACTCCGCCTGCCCCTTCGCCCCGGACGCAAACACCGTCGGGAGAAACTCGGCTCGCCGGCTCAACTCAGCGACACGACCGCGGTGATCCGCTTGCCCCCGCGGGGCAGTCCGGCGACCTCCACGTCCCGGGCCAGCCGGCAGACGATGGGCCAGCCCCGGCCACCGAGCCGGCCGCGGTCGTCCGGGACCTGCTCGGCCACCGGTAGGGCGTCGCTGCGGTCGCTCACCGACACGCGTACCGCGCATCCCTCGACGTCCACGTCGAATCCGGTGATCCCGCCGCCGTGCAGGATCGCGTTGGTGGTCAGTTCGGAGGCGACGAGCAGGGCGTCGTTCAGGGCTTCGGCGGGGCACGGCACAGCCTGCCCGGCGAGCGCGCCGCGGACCTCTCTGCGGGCGTCCGCCGGCCGCAACGACGGTCGGCGGGAGTCGGGTGGTACCACTACTGATTCGGTCCGGATCTTCTCGCGCATCCCTTCGCTCCCTGAGTGGTGGACCGGTCGGGTCTGTCTGGCCTGTCCGCGCGGGTCTCTACTTGTACGGCTCACCGGTCGGGGCGCCAACAAACACATCTGGGGGCGGCGAGGGCTTCCCCTGAGTGAAACGGGTCACGTAGCCTGTTCCTGGGTACGCGAAATGGCCCCGGATGGTTTAGCGTTCATCCATAAGTGGTCGCGGAGTCGACAGCAGGTCCTCCCGTACCACCGCTTGACGGCCCTGGCTGGCCTCCCCCGTCCAGCCAGGGCTTTTTAACGCCCGGACGGCTCCGGGCAGGCGATTCTCATCTCCTTCGAGGTGCCCGGCGCGGCGGCAGCGGATGAAATGGGCGTAGGCAAAGCCCCCGTACCCTCGCCGGCGAGGAGCCCAGCGCCATGACCAAAGCCATCAAACTGCTGACCGCACTTCCGCAGGCGCAGCGCGAGCGCCTCATGGAACTGGCGCAGGAGATCTCCTTCCCCGAGGACGCCCGCATCTTCGAGGCCGGTGGCACGGCGGACCGCTTCTGGGTGATCCGCTCGGGTGCCGTCAACCTCGACCAGGAGGTCACGTCCCACAAACGGGTCACCGTCGCCAGCCTGGGCGCCGGCGACCTGCTCGGCTGGTCATGGCTGTTCCCGCCGTACACCTGGGACTTCGGGGCGGTGGCCTTCAGCCAGGTGCGGGCCTACGAGTACGACGCCGCGGCCGTGCTCGCGCTGTGCGTGGAGGATCCGCTGCTGGGGCTCTCGCTCGTGCGGACCGTCGCCGAGATCCTCGCCAGCCGGCTGGAGGTCACCCGGGGCAAGCTGCTGGACGCGTACGTGGGGCGGCGGCCCGCCTAGGGGTCAGATGCGGTAGCGGCGCAGGGCGGGCACGGCGGCGGCCAGGGCCAGCATCACGGCCACGACCAGCAGCCCGCCGCCCGTGACGGCCGCGCGCGGCCCGAACACGGACCCCATGGTGCCGTGCAGGACGTCGGCCAGCCGCGGCCCGCCCGCGACCACGACCGTGAACACGCCCTGCATCCGGCCGCGCATCTCGTCGGTCGCGGCGGACAGCAGGATGGCGCCCCGGAAGACCATCGAGACCATGTCGGCGACCCCGGCGGCGGCGAGGAAGGCGACCGCCACCCAGAGGTTGCGGCTGAGCCCGAACCCGGCGATGGCGGCGCCCCAGCCGACGACCGCGCCGATCACCATCCAGCCGTGCCGACGGGCCCGCGAGAAGGTGCCGGAGAAGAGCCCGCCGAGCACGGCGCCGACGGGGATCGCCGCGAACAGCAGGCCGAGCGCCAGCCCTTCGCCGTAGGACCCGTAGGTCTCCGCGGCCAGCTGCGGGAACAGGGCGCGGGGCATGCCGAGGACCATCGCGATGATGTCGGCCAGGAACGACAGCAGCAGCACCTTGTGCATCGAGATGTAGCGGAAACCCTCCACGATCTCCCGCACCCCGGCCCGGCGGGCCGTCGCACGCGCCAGCGGCGGCAGCGCGGGCAGCCGGTAGACGGCCCACACCGTCACGCTGAGCGCCAGCGCGTCGATCAGATACAGCTCGGGCAGGCCGATGACCGGAATCAGCGCACCGGCCAGCAGCGGGCCGATCACCTGCCCGGTCTGCATGACCGTCGATCCGAGGGCGTTGGCGGCGGGCAGCTGTCCCTCGGGGACGAGCCGGGCGATGGAGGCGGTACGGGCCGGGGCGTTCAGCCCCCAGAACGCCTGCTGCATGGCGAGCAGGACCATCAGCGCGGCCACGGATTCGAGGCCGGTGACGGCCTGGAGCCAGAACAGCAGCGAGGTGACGGCGATACCGCAGTTGGTGATCAGCAGCAGCTTGCGGCGGTCCATCGCGTCGGCTACCGCGCCGCCCCACAGCGCGAACACGATGAGCGGCAGCAGTCCGGCGAGGCTCGCGGCGCCGACCCAGGCCGAGGACCCGGTGATGTCGTAGATCTGCTTGGGCACGGCCACCGCGGTGAGCTGGCTGCCGACCGAGGTGACGATCGTCGAGGTCCACAGCCGGCGGTAGGCCGGGACGGCCAGCGGGCGGGTGTCCATCGCCCAGCGGCGCCAGCCCCGCCGGGGCGGAGGCGGGGCAGCCGTGGTGTCTTCGGGGGGCTGTATGCCGGACTGGGTGCCGCTCTCGCTGGTGTCCACGGAGTTCCTGGTGTCCTGGTCCTCTTGGTGCTCGCTACATCTTTCGACTGCAGGATCACTATCCCAGCAACTTCTGTGACCGCCGAACCGGTTGTCTCAGGATCCGGCCGCACCGGGGTCCGCGGGCGTCAGGAGCCCGCCACGAGCATCAGGCCGAGCCCGATCATGGTCAGGGCCACCAGTCCGTCCAGCACCCGCCAGGCGGCCGGCTCGGCGAGGTACCGGCCGAGCTGCCGGGCACCGAAGCCGAGCGCGGCGAACCAGCACAGACTGGCCAGCGCGGCGCCGAGGCCGAAGGTCCAGCGCAGGTCGCCCCGGTCGGCGGCGAGAGAGCCGAGCAGGAACACGGTGTCCAGGTAGACATGCGGGTTCAGCCAGGTCATGGCGAGGCAGGTGAGTACGGCCCGGCGCCGGGAACCGGCCGCCTCACCCTCGGCGCGCAGACCGCCGGTGCCCGGCCGCAGCACCCGGCGGCCGGCCAGGACGCCGTAGCAGAGCAGGAAGACGCCGCCGACCAGACCGACCGCCCGCACCACGCCCGGCCACGCCACCACCAGCGCGCCCACCCCGCCGACGCCGAGCGAGATGAGGGCCGCGTCGGACAGGGCGCAGATGGCGACGACGACGAGGACCGCGTCCCGGCGGACGCCCTGCCGCAGGACGAAGGCGTTCTGGGCGCCGATGGCGACTATGAGCGAGAGGCCGCTGCCGAAACCTGCGGCAGCGGCGGCGAGAGAGCTGGACATGTCCTCGACGGTAAGGAAGTGATCTCTGGAGGTACAGCTAAAGATTCTTACGTACCCTTAGCACAGCTGCAGACGGGAGCGGAACGGTGGAACTTCCTCTCGACCAGGTGCGGACGCTGCTGGCGGTGGTGGACGAGGGTACGTTCGACGCGGCGGCCGCGGCCCTGCACGTGACGCCGTCGGCGGTCAGCCAGCGGGTGAAGGCGCTGGAGCAGCGGACGGGCCGGGTGCTGCTGCAGCGCACCAAGCCGGTGCGGCCGACCGAGTCGGGCGAGGTGTTGGTGCGGTTCGCCCGGCAGCTGGCCCGGCTGGAACGCGACGCGCGCGGCGAGCTGGGCATGAGCGGTGCCGGGGAGCCGACCCGGGTGTCGGTCGCGGTCAACGCGGACTCGCTGGCGACGTGGTTCCTGGGTGCGCTGACCGGTCTCCCGCACGTCTTCGTCGAACTGCACCGGGAGGACGAGGAGCACACGGCCGCGCTGCTGCGGGAGGGGCTGGTGATGGCGGCGGTGACCTCCTCGCCGGACGCGGTGCCCGGCTGCTCCGTGCGGGCACTGGGGCGGATGCGGTACCTGCCGGTGGCCGCGCCGGAGTTCGCGGCGGCGCATCTCACCGGGCCGCTGCCGGATGCGCTCGCCGAGGCGCCGGTGATCGTCTTCGACCGGCGGGACGACGTCCAGGACGGGTTCGTACGGCGACTGGGGCGGGGCGGGGCCGGTTCGCTACGGCATTACGTGCCCACCTCGGAGGGGTTCGCGGACTCGGTGACGGCGGGGCTGGGGTGGGGGATGGTGCCGGAGGTGCAGGCGGAGCCGCGGTTGCGGGAGGGGCGGCTGGTACGGCTCGGGGAGCCGGAGCTGTGGGTGGACGTGCCGTTGTACTGGCAGCAGTGGAAGCTGGATTCGCCGGCTCTGGGGGCGGTGGCGGAGGCGGTGGTGAGTACGGCGGGGCGCGCGTTGCGACAGCCGTAGGGCGGGCTGCCGGTGGTCGTGCGAGTGCGGGCTGGTGGGGGCTGATCGCGCCCCTTCCCCGCGCCCCTTTCGGGGCGCCCCCGCCAGGGGCGCTTACAAGGACCGTTCTGTGCTGTCCAGCAGCATTTCCAGGGCCGTCGGATAAGCGCTGGTCACCATCCTTTTCGCCAGCAGCGGGGCCGCTTCCGCGATGCGGGGATGAGTCGTGGGCGGCAGCTGGGCGTACGTCGAGTTCCACTTGGCCTCGTCCGCTCGCTGGGAGTCCGGTGGCAGGGCCAGGGATGCCGCGTCCAGGGCCGCGAAGGCCAGGGTCTGGTCGATGAAGGCGTGGTAGACGCGAACCGTCTCCGGCAGGGGGAAGCCCGCCGTGCGCAGGACGTCCAGGATCGCCTCGTCCGCCGCCAGCTCCTGCGCCCGGCCCGTCACCCGGTTCGCCGTCAGCAGGGCCGCCTGCGGATGGGCCACGTACTCCGCGTGGATGCGCAGACCGATCGTGCGCAGGTCGGTCCGCCACTCCCCCGTCGGCGCCCAGCCGGCCAGCGCCTGGCCGATCAGCGCGTCGCCGATCGCCAGGGTCAGGTCGTCCATGCCCCGGAAGTAGCGGTACAGGGTGCTGGGGTCGCAGTCGAGGGCCAGGCCCAGGCGGCGGGCGGTGAGGCCCGCGCTGCCGTGTTCGCGCAGCAGACGCAGGGCGGTCGCCACGATCAGCCGCTCGGACAGCACCGTGCCGCCACGCGTGGGCCGGCGCCGGCGGCGCTTCTCCTCCGGTACGACCGGTTTGGGCATCGGGCACTCCCCTGGGGTTCTCACGCCGACGGCGTTCTTATGCCAACGCCATTGACCTTACGACGGGGTCCGGCGTTTGATTCCGGCCGGGCGCCCCCGTACTCGACCTCGCACACTGTTCGAGAAGGAGATTCCGCCATGCGCGTACTGCTCGTGGGAGCCGGTGGTGTGGGCACCGCCGTCACCCGGATCGCGGCCCGTCGCCCGTTCTTCGAGGTGATGGTGGTCGCCGACTACGACCCGGCCCGCGCCGAGGCGGCCGTGGCTGCCGTCGGCGACGACCGGTTCCTCGCCGAGCGGGTCGACGCCGGTGACGAGGCGGCCGTGGCCGGCCTGCTGGCCCGGCACGGCTGCGATGTGCTGCTCAACGCCACCGATCCGCGCTTTGTGATGCCGCTCTTCCGGGCCGCCCGCAAGGCCGGCGCCGGCTACCTCGACATGGCGATGTCACTGTCCCGGCCGCACGCCGAACGGCCGTACGAGGAGTGCGGGGTCAAGCTGGGCGACGAGCAGTTCGCCCTGGCCGAGGAGTGGGCGAAGGCGGGCGCGCTGGCGCTCGTCGGGATGGGCGTGGAGCCGGGGCTCTCGGATGTGTTCGCGCGGTACGCGGCCGACGAGCTCTTCGACGAGATCGAGGAGATCGGCATCCGCGACGGCGCGGACCTGACGGTGGACGGTTACGACTTCGCGCCCTCCTTCAACATCTGGACCACCATCGAGGAGTGCCTCAACCCGCCCGTCGTGTACGAGGAGGGGCGCGGCTGGTTCACCACCGCCCCCTTCAGCGAACCGGAGGTGTTCGACTTCCCGGAGGGGATCGGGCCGGTCGAGTGCGTCAACGTCGAGCACGAGGAGGTGCTGCTCGTGCCCCGCTGGGTGGAGGCGCGGCGGGTCACCTTCAAGTACGGGCTCGGCCGCGAGTTCATCGAGACGCTCAAGACGCTGCACCTGCTCGGGCTGGACAGGACCACCCCGGTGACCGTGCCCGGCACCGACGGCCCGGTCGCGGTCTCGCCGCGGGACGTGGTCGCCGCGTCGCTGCCCGACCCGGCGACGCTGGGCGACCGGATGCGCGGCAAGACCTGTGCGGGCACCTGGGTGCGCGGGGTCAAGGACGGGCAGCCGCGTGAGGTGTATCTCTACCACGTGGTCGACAACGAGTGGTCCATGGCGGAGTACGGTTGTCAGGCCGTGGTGTGGCAGACGGCCCTCAACCCGGTCGTCGCCCTCGAACTCCTGGCCACCGGTGCGTGGTCGGGCTCGGGCGTCCTCGGCCCGGAGGCGTTCCCGGCCCGCCCGTTCCTCGACCTGCTGACCGAGTACGGCTCGCCCTGGGGTCTGCGCGAGCAGTGACCGCCCGCGAATTCCAGGGGACTTCGCCGTTTCGGACGCGCCCACTCCGGTGACCCGAAGCCGAGTACGCACATGAAACGGCAGAATCGACTTGGATCGCAGGTGACTTCGATGGACGACTGGCGAGACCACGCCGAGTGCCGCGAGGAGGACCCCGACCTCTTCTTCCCGATCGGCACCACCGGGCCTTCACTGCACCAGACACGGCGCGCAAAGGCCGTCTGTGAGCGCTGTCCGGTCCAGGATCAGTGCCTGGGCTGGGCGTTGGACACCGGGCAGACCGTAGGCATCTGGGGCGGTACGACCGAGGCGGAGCGCCGGCTGCTTACCCGGCGCCGGCAGCGGGCCGCGCGCCGGTTCAGCTGACGTCGGCCGGTGCCTCGGCGGCCGGCAGCCGCAGGGTGAACTCGGCTCCCTTGCCCGGTTCGCTCGCGGCCTCGACGGTCCCGCCATGGGCGGCGACCAGGTGGCGCACGATCGGCAGACCGAGCCCACTGCCCCCGGTACGTCGGCTGCGGGACTTCTCCGCGCGCCAGAACCGCTCGAAGACGTGCGGCAGATCGTCGGGGGCGATGCCCTTGCCGGTGTCGGTGACGGTGAGCACGACCTCGTCGCCGGCCCGGCGGGCGGCCAGGGTCACCGTTCCGTCGGCGGGCGTGTGCCGGATCGCGTTGGAGACCAGGTTGCCCAGCGCCTGCCGCATCCGCACCGGGTCGGCGTCGAGCCAGGCCGTGCCGTCGACGTCGGTCAGCAGCGTGACCCCGGCCGCGTCGGCGGCCACCCGGTGGGCGGCGGCGACCTGGTCGACCATGTCGGCGGCGCGGACGGGTTCGCGGTGCATGCGCAGGGTGCCGGCGTCGGCGGCCGCCAGGTCCTGGAGGTCGTCGATGATCCGCTGGAGCAGCAGCGCCTCCTCGTGCAGCGAGGCCAGGAGCGCCGGGTCGGGGTCGACCACGCCGTCCCGGGTGACCTCCAGCCAGCCCCGGATGTTGGTGAGCGGGCTGCGCAGTTCATGGGCGATGTCGCTGACCATCGCCTTGCGCTGTTCCTCCAGCCGCTCCCGGCGCTCGGTGAGGTCGTTGAACGCCTCGGCCAGCAGCCCGGTCTCGTCCCGGGTCCGCACCGGCGCCCGCGCATGCAGTTCGGGCGGCTGGCGCACGGTGACGGTCAGCGCGCGCAGCGGCCGGACGAGCCGGGTGGCGACCACGGCGGTGACGGCGACCGTGAAGGCGAGGACCAGTCCGGCCGCGCCGACGATCTTCGCCTTGTTGGCGCGGGACATGTCGAACCGGGGCGCGGTCTGGTCGCCCAGGCCGAGGAAGAGTTCGGCGGCCGGGGCGGCATACGGTTCGAGCTGGGTGCGGCGGGCGCTGGTGATGCAGTTCTTCGCGATCTGGTCCGTCTGTGCCTGGTCGCGGCTGCCCTTCTTGGCGGTGATGAGGAAGCCGCCGGTGACCGGGTTGCGTCCCGTCTGGTCGTAGGTGAGGTACAGCTGTCCGGCGAGTTCCAGGTGCTTGCTCTGGAGACAGGGGCGGACCAGTTCCGTCAGCGTGGCGAGGGCCTTCGCCTCGGTGCGGGTACCGCCGAGGATCCCCTTCTTCGCCGTTGTGAGGGAGTCGTCCAGCCCGCTGCCGCAGCCGATCGAGCGGAAGCCCGGGGCGTCCGTGCCGTCGTCGTCGACGAGGTAGGGCCGCCCGCTCGGGGTGTGGGCGACGGTGGTCCGGATGCCGTAGGTGTTGTAGCAGTACCGCTCCTTCTGGGCCACCATGTCCAGTTCCCCGCGCTCCTTCGCCGACAGCCGGTACGGGCCCACCACCCGCGGGTCGATGCCGCTGAGCTGGGCGCCGGACTCGGTGTAGGTGTCGGTGTGCAGCGGGTCGATGGCGGCGGCCGGCCGGGGCGGCAGTGCGGTGCCCGGTGCCGCCGAGTCGGCGATCAGGGTGCGGTCGGCGGTGGTCAGCGCGATCCTGCGGCCGGTCTGCGCGGCCAGCGAGCGGACCGTGTGCCGCACCCCGCTCCAGTCGGGGTGCTCCGCGGCGTAGCCGCTGAGCTGGGCGAGGATCTTGTTGTCGGCCGCGAGGTCCTGGCCCTGCTCCTCCTCCAGCGCGCTGGTGGTGGTCGTCACCGCCAGCCAGGCGGTGGCGGCCACCGAGCACGCGGCGATCAGCACGGAGGCGAACAGCAGCCGGACCAGGAGCCGTTTGCGCCACGGTATCCGGGCCCTCACGGGCGGCCGCCGCTCAGCTTGTAGCCGACGCCGAACACGGTCACCAGCCGCACCGGCCGCCGGGGATCGGCCTCGATCTTCCGGCGCAGGTTCATCACATGGACGTCGACGGCCCGTTCGGTGGAGGCCCGGTCGAAGCCGCGGGTGCACTGGAGCAGCTGCCGCCGGGTGAACACCCGGTCGGGCTCCCCGGCCATGGCGAGCAGGATCTGGAACTCGGCCGGGGTCACCTCCACCGGCACCCCGTCGCAGCGCACCTCGTGCCGCACCGGATCGACACTGATCCCGGCCGCGGTCACGGCCGGCTCCTCCCGTACCGCGGCGGTCCGCCCGCTGCGCCGCAGAACCGTCCGGATCCGGGCCATCAGCTCTCGTGGACTGTACGGCTTGGTCATGTAGTCGTCGGCACCCAGTTCCAGACCGAGCAGCACGTCGTCCTCCTCGGACCGGGCCGTGAGCATCAGCACCGGGATCTCCGGGTCGCCGCCGCGCAGCACCCGGCAGACGCCGAAGCCGTCGATCACCGGGAGCATCAGGTCGAGGACGACCAGGTCGGGCCCGAGCCGCCGGGCCGCGTCCAGCGCGGCGGCGCCGTCGTGGACCACGGTCGCGGTATGGCCCTCGGCCAGCAGGGAGCGCCGGATCAGCTCGGCCTGCATCTCGTCGTCCTCGGCGACCAGCACATGTGCGCACACAGGTTCGGATCCTAAGCGGTGTGCCGGCGGCCTACTGGGCGAGCCAGTCGGCGTGCCCCATGACGACGACCGGGTGCCGGTCCGGGTCCAGGGTGCGCAGCAGTTCCTTCATGTGCGCCTTGGCGACGCTGACACAGGCGTGTGTCGGGCCGCCGTGGTCGACGTGCAGCCAGATGCCGCCGCCGCGCCCGGCGCCCATGGGGCGGGTCCAGTCGAGGGGCGAAGTGCCGGGCTGCCGGTTGTAGTTGACGGCGACGACATAGTCGAAGGAGCCTTCCAGCGGCTCGCCCTCGAAGCCGGTGCCGGGCGAGTGGAAGCCGTACCCCTGGTGGTACGGCAGCCTGCTCCCCGGGTCGGCGAGCAGGCCCCCGGCGTCGGTGAGCCCGTACACGCCGACGGGTGAGCGCAGGTCCCCGGCCATGTGGTGCTCGCTCCAGCCGTCCCTGCCGTTGTGCGCGGGCCAACTCGCGCCGGGCTGCCAGACGCTGTCGTCGCGCTCGTACAGGACGACGGTGGAGACGGGCGAGTCCTTGCCCCGTCCCCTGGCGACGACGACCTGCTCGGCCCGCTCGGGTATCGCGGCCGCGGTCCGCGGCCCCAGCCCCGGTATGCCGGTGGGCTGCGGGCTGTTGCTCTCGGGTGTGGGGGAAGCCGTCGTCCGCGCCGGCCGGTCGTCGTCCGACCGACTCGGCGCGGCCTCGGCGCCACCCCCGCACCCCGAGAGCAGGAGGGGGGAGGCGAGGAGGGCAACAGCTGTTCTGCGATGGATCATGAGACCGACTCTGGCCGACAATTGTAAGAAACTCGTCAGCTTCATATCCCCGTTGACTGAAGCGCCCCAAAGGGGCGCGGGGGTGTGTCGATTTGCGGCTGCCGCCGCGTGGGCGCGACAAGCCCCCACCGGCCCGCACCCGAACCGCTACGGCTTGCCCTTCTTGTACAACCACGTCTGGAACAACGAACCGAGATCCTGCCCCGACTGCCCTTCCGCGAGCTTCACGAACTCCGCGGTGGTCCCGTGCCCGTACCGGTGCTCCGAAGCCCACACCCGCAGAATCCGGAAGAACACCGGATCCCCGACCGCCTTCCGCAGCTCGTGCAGAGCCATCGCACCCCGCGCGTACACCGGCGTCCCGAAGATGTTCGCGCCACTGCCCGGATCCCCGGGCGGATACGCCCACAACTCGTTGCTCGCCGGCTTGGCGTAGAGCGCGTCGAAGGACTTCTGCGCGCTGTCGCCCCCGTGCTGCTCGCTGTAGAGCCACTCGGCGTACGTCGCGAAGCCCTCGTTGAGCCAGATGTCCTTCCAGGCGGTGAGGGAGACGGAGTCGCCGAACCACTGGTGGGCGTTCTCGTGCACCAGCGTGCCGAGGTCGGGCGCGGAGTCGTAGATCGGCCGGCTCTGCGTCTCCAGGGCGTAGCCGACGTTCGGCGCGTGGTCGACGATCGCCCCGGCGGACCGGAACGGGTACGGCCCGAACAGCTTGCTCTCCCACTCCAGCACCGACGGCAGCTTCTTCAGCACCGCCGCCGACCCGCTCGCCTCGCGTGGGTCGACCGCGTTGTACACCTTGATCCCGTCCCGGGTGGTGTACTGCTGCACCTTGAACTTGCCGACCGTGGCGGTGGCGAGGTACGCGGCCATCGGCTCGGTCTGCCGCCACCGGAAGGTCGTGCGGCCGCCGGACGTGTGCTGCCCGAGGAGGACGCCGTTGGCGACGGCGGTGCGTCCCTTGGGGACGGTGATCGTGAAGTCGTACGACGACTTGTCCTTGGGATGGCTGTTCGCCGGGAACCAGGTCATCGCGCCCTGCGGCTCGCCCGCGACGAACGCGCCGTCGTCGGTGCGGATCCAGCCGTCCGGCGAGCCGTCGGGGTCGGTGACCTGCTTGGGGGTGCCGTTGTAGGTGACGGCGACCTGGAACTCCCGGCCCTTGGCGAGCGCGTGCGAGGGCGTGACGACGAGTTCCTGTCCGCTGCGGCTGAAACGGGCGGTCCGGCCGTCGACCGTCACCCGGGTGACCTTCAGACCGCTGAGGTCGAGGTCGAAGCGGGTGAGCTTCTGGGTGGCGCGGGCGGTGAGGACGGCCTTGCCGTCGAGGTGGCGGGAGGAGGTGTCGTAGCGGAGCGTCAGATCGTAGTGGCCGACGTGGTAGCCGCCGTTGCCGCTGAGCGGGAAGTAGGGGTCGCCCGCGCCCGCGGTGCCGATCGTGCTCGCCGAAGCCGGTCCGGCGGCGGCGAGCAGGGCCGCGACGGCGACCGGGACGGTGGCGAGGACGGCCTCGCGGCGGAGAACTGCGGTACGTCTGCTTGCGCCCTGCACATGCGCTCCTTGGGAGGTGGCCAATGATCAATGGCCCACAGACTAGGCGCGGGGGTGTCCGCGTTTCCCCCTCATTCTGGTCAAGCTGCGCCGCGTCGGCAGCCGGTGGCACGGGCCCGCCGCGTACCCTCGCGGCACCCCCACCGAGCCGAGAGGTGCCCGACCGTGAGCGTGCGCGTCCGCAGGATCTACGAACCGCCCGAGCCGCAGGACGGGGTACGGGTCCTGGTGGACCGGCTGTGGCCGCGCGGGGTGTCGAAGGCGGACGCGCAGGTGGACGAGTGGCCCAAGGGGCTGACTCCGTCGAACGAGCTGCGCCGCTGGTTCCACTCGAGCGAGGGGTCCTACGACGAGTTCGCGGGCCGTTACCGGGCGGAGCTGGCTGCTCCCGAGGCCGCCGAACTACTCGACGGCCTGCGGGAGTCGGCCCGGAAGGGCCCGGTGACGCTGCTCACCGCGTCGAAGACACCGCAGGAGAGCCACGCCACCGTGCTGGCGCGCCTCCTCTCCGCGTAGGCCCCGGCCTCGGAGGCTTCTCGGTCTAGGCCGTCTGCTGGGCCGCCGCGCGTCCCGCCGCCCGGCCCGAGAACAGGCAGCCGCCGAGGAACGTGCCCTCCAGCGCGTTGTAGCCGTGCACACCGCCACCGCCGAAGCCGGCCACCTCACCGGCCGCGTAGAGCCCCTCGATCGGCTGCCCGTCGGCGCCCAGGGCGCGGGAGTCCAGGTCGGTCTGGATGCCACCGAGGGTCTTGCGGGTGAGGACGTGCAGCTTGACGCCGATCAGCGGCCCGGCGGCCGGGTCGAGGATGCGGTGCGGGGTGGCGACCCGGCCGAGGCGGTCGCCGATGTAGCGGCGGGCGTTGTGGATGCCCTGGACCTGGGAGTCCTTGCTGTAGGAGTTGTTGATCTGCAGGTCACGGGCGACGATCTGGCGGCGCACCTCGGCCGCGTCCAGGAGTGCCTTGTCGGTGAGCCCGTTCATCTTCTCGACGAGCTGCTCCAGGGAGTTCGCGGTCACGAAGTCCGCGCCCTTGTCGACGAAGGCCCGCACCGGGCCCGGGGCGCCCTTGCCGAGCAGCCGGTCGCGCAGCACGGCCTTGCGGTCCTTCGCGGTGATGTCGGGGTTCTGCTCGGAGCCGGAGAGCGCGAACTCCTTCTCGATGATCTTCCGGGTGAGGACGAACCAGGAGTGGTCGTGTCCGGCGATGTCCTCGGTGGTGCGCAGGTACTTGAGGGTGCTGAGGGTGTCGTAGCCCGGCAGGCAGGGGTCGGGGAGCCGACGGCCGAGGGCGTCCAGCCAGATCGAGGACGGGCCGGGCAGGATGCGGATGCCGTGGCCGGGCCAGACGGGGTTCCAGTTCTGGATGCCCTCGGTGTAGTGCCACATGCGGTCGCGGTTGACCAGGCGTACGCCTGCCTCGGCGCTGATGTCGAGCATGCGGCCGTCCACGTAGGCGGGGACCCCGGTGACCATCTCGGCGGGGGGTGTGCCTAGGCGCTCCGGCCAGTAGCGGCGGACGATGTCGTGGTTGGCGCCGATGCCTCCGGTGGTGACGACGACGGCCTGGGCGGTGAGCTCGAAGTCGCCGATCCGGTCACGGTTGGAGGCGACACCGCGCGGCGAGTCGTCGGGGGCGAGGACCGTGCCGCGCACACCGCGTGCCGCGCCGTCCTCGATGACGAGTTCGTCGACCCGGTGGCGGTGGTGGAAGGTGAGCAGTCCGTCCTTGGCGGCCTGCTTGGCGTATCGGGCGAACGGCTCGACCACGCCGGTGCCGGTGCCCCAGGCCACGTGGAAGCGGGGTACGGAGTTGCCGTGCCCGGTCGCGCGCAGGTCGCCGCGCTCGGCCCAGCCGACGGTCGGCAGCAGGCTGATGCCGTGGCTCTGCAGCCAGGGCCGCTTCTCCCCGGCCGCGAACTCGACATAGGCCCGCGCCCAGCGCACCGCCCAGGAGTCCTCGTCGTCCTTGCGGTCAAACTGGGCGCTGCCCTGCCAGTCGTTCCAGGCCAGGTCGAGGGAGTCCTTGATGCCGAGGCGGCGCTGCTCGGGTGAGTCGACGAGGAAGAGGCCGCCGAAGGACCAGAACGCCTGGCCGCCGAGGTTGGCGGCGTTCTCCTGGTCGACCAGGGCGACCCGGCGGCCCCTGCTGGTGAGTTCGTGCGCCGCGACCAGGCCGGCGAGGCCCGCTCCGACGACAATGACGTCCGCGTCCATGGCGACCGTTGCCTTTCTCATTCGGATCCCGGTCGGATCCCGGTCGGATCCCGATCGGGGGATGCGCTCGGGGGTTCGCTTGCGGTGCTGCCGTCGGTCAGCAGCGCGGTGAGCAGTTGCTTGAGCCAGGCACGGGCCCGGTCGATGTCCTTGTCGAGGAGCAACTGGGTGGTCACGCCGTCGTACGCGGCGACCACCGCGTGCGCGGCGCCGTCCACCCCGCCGAGCACGACGGGGATCGGGGCGTGGCCACGGGCCCGGAAGAGCCGGTCGGCGATGGCCTGCCGCAGCCGGGCACGGTGGTCGAGGAGCGCCTCGGCGACGGCCGGGTCCCGGGCGGCGTGCACCAGGAAGTCGGTCTTCACCAGCAGCCAGTCCACGTCGAGGAGCAGCACGTCGGTGACCCGGTCCACGGAGGCCGGTACGTCCATGTCCGGCCGGTCCAGGGCAAGGGCGTCGGCGACCTGCCGGGCAATGAGGTCGGCGCGGTCCCGGTAGAGGGCGAAGAACAGCTCGTCGAGGGTGGCGAAGTTGGAGTAGAAGGCGCCCCGGCTGAACCCGGCGGCCTCGCAGACCTCCTCGATGGAGACGCGCCCGAAGCCCCTGGCCGCGAACACCGTGAACGCGGCGTCGAGCAGCCGGGCCCGGGTCTGCACCCGGCGCCGGGTCACACGCTGGGGCGCACCGTCCACTGCCATGCTCCGACCTCCATTCGATACACGAACGTATCCGATACATGAACGTATCGAAAGACCTCGGAGCGAGGTCGCCATGATCGAATGGGAACACATTTTCGATTAAGGAGTACGCTGGCTCCATGGCCACGCACCTCCAGGGCTCCCTGTTCGACCAGACCGACGAGCTGCGGCTCGGCTCCCTCGACGGCGCCGGCCGGACCGAGCTGGGCTCCGGCGCCTGGATCGACGTGCTGCCCGGCTGGCTGAGCGGCGCCGACGCCCTGTTCGAACAGCTGGCGACGGACGTCCCCTGGCACGCCGAGCGCCGCACGATGTACGACAGCGTCGTGGACGTACCACGGCTGCTCGCCTTCTACGGCGCGGGCGACCCGCTGCCGCACCCCGTCCTCGTCGAGGCCCGCGAGGCACTCACCCGGCACTACGCCGACGAGCTGCGCGAGCCGTTCACCACGGCGGGGCTCTGCTACTACCGCGACGGCCGGGACAGCGTCGCCTGGCACGGCGACCGGATCGGCCGGGGCGCGCGGGAAGACACCATGGTCGCGATCCTCTCCGTGGGCGCGCCCCGTGACCTGCTGCTGCGCCCGCTGCGCGGCGGCCCCTCGGTCCGGCGCCCGCTGGGCCACGGCGACCTGATCGTGATGGGCGGCTCCTGCCAGCGGACCTGGGAACACTGCGTACCGAAGACCGCACGGGCCGCCGGTCCGCGCATCAGCGTCCAGTTCCGGCCACAGGGGGTGCGGTGACCCGGATCCCCAGTCGACAGCCACCGCACGCCATCTGGTTGGCTGTCCCCCGGTTCGGTCGGGACGCTGCGGGAACGTCGGAGAGAGCATGCGCGCAGAGGTACACGAAGTCGGCAAGGGCATCTACCTGGTGCACGGGCAGCACACCAACTGGGTGATCCTCAAGGACGGCGACGCCGTCACACTGGTGGACACCGGCTACCCCGGGGACCGGCCGGGACTGCTCGACTCCCTGGCGGAGGTGGGCAGTTCACCGGAGGCGGTGGCGGCCGTCCTGATCACCCACGCGCACAACGACCACCTCGGCTCCGCCGAGTACCTGCGCGACACCCACGGCACCCCGGTCTATCTGCACGAGGCCGAAGTGCCGCACGCTCGGCGGGAGTTCCTCCAGCAGGTCTCGGTGGGGGCCGTTCTGAAGAACGCCTGGCGGCCGGGTGTGGTGCCGTGGCTGGTGCACGTCCTGCGGGTCGGCGGCACCGAACAGCACCCGGTGACCGCCCCCGAGGCGTTCCCGGTCGCGGACGGCCCGCTGGACCTGCCGGGCCGGCCCGTCCCGGTGCACACGCCCGGCCACACCGACGGGCACACCGCCTACCACCTGCCCGACGCCGGGATCGTGATCTCCGGTGACGCCCTGGTCAGCGGCCACCGCACGGCGCGCCTCAGCGGCCCGCAGCTGCTGCCCGACATGTTCCACCACGAGCGCTCCCGGGCGGTGGCCTCGCTCGGCATCATCGAGGCGCTCGACGGCGACGTGCTGCTGCCCGGACACGGGCCCGTGCACCGGGGATCCGTCGCGGAGGCCGCCCGGCAGGCCCGCGAACGCGCCGTCTAAGGTCGGGCCATGGCATTGCAGCTCAGCGCCACCAACCCGGAGCACCCCGCGCTCCTGCTCGAACTCCCCTGGGACGTCCCGCTGGAGGAGTGGCCCGAGAACTACCTCGTGCCGCTCCCCCGCGGTATCTCCCGGCACGTGGTGCGCTACGCCCGGGCCGGCAGCGAGGTCATCGCCGTGAAGGAGCTGGCCGAGCGCCCGGCGCTGCGCGAGTACGAGCTGCTGCGCGATCTGGACCGGCTCGCCATCCCCGCGGTCGACCCGCTCGCGGTGATCACCGGCCGCACCGACGCGGTGGGCGAACCGCTGGAGTCGGTCCTGGTCACCCGGCACCTGGGCGGCTCGATGCCCTACCGCTCGATGTTCGAGACGACCATGCGGCCGGCCACCATGCACCGCCTCATGGACGCCCTCGCCGTGCTGCTCGTACGACTGCACCTGGCCGGGTTCGCCTGGGGCGACTGCTCGCTGTCCAACACGCTGTTCCGGCGGGACGCGGGCGCGTACGCGGCCTATCTGGTGGACGCCGAGACCGGCGATCTGCATCCGCAGCTGAGCAACGGGCAGCGGGAGTACGACCTCGACCTGGCCCGGGTCAACATCAGCGGCGAGCTGCTCGACCTGGAGGCGTCGGGAGCGCTGCACCCGTCGCTCGACCCGATCGAGTTCGGGTTCGAGATCTGCACCCGGTACGGCGAACTGTGGGAGGAGCTGACCCGCACCTCGGTGTATCCGGCCGGCAAGTACCACTACATCGAGCGCCGGATCCGACGGCTCAACGAGCTGGGTTTCGACGTGGCCGAGATGCAGATCGAGCACTCCTCCAACGGCGACAGCGTCACCTTCGTGCCCAAGGTCGTCGACGCCGGGCACCACCAGCGCCAGCTGCTCCGGCTGACCGGCCTGGACGCCGAGGAGAACCAGGCCCGGCGGCTGCTGAACGACCTGGAGAGCTGGATGGCCACCCAGGACGACTACGCCCCCGGCGACCCCCTGGCCGCCCGGCCCGAGGTGCTGGCCCACCGGTGGGTGCGGGACGTCTTCCGCCCCACCGTGCGGGCCGTACCGCTGGAGCTGCGCGGCTCCATGGACCCGGCCGAGATCTACCACGAGCTGCTCGAACACCGCTGGTACCTGTCCGAGCGGGCACAGCAGGACATAGGTCTGGACAGCGCGGTCGAGGACTACATCGAGAACGTGCTGCCCAAGGCCCGGGAGACCCTGGAGCCGGTCACTCCCGAATGAGTCAGTCGTGCGGCACCACGGCCACCGGGCAGTCGGCGTGGTGCAGCACCCCGTGCGCGACCGAGCCGATGCGCGCGCCGACCGCCGTGCGGTGGGCGCGCCGGCCGACGACCATCAGCTGGGCCCGGCCAGCCACCGAGAGCAGCACCTGGCCGGCGCTGCCCATCTCCACGTGCTCGGCGACCGGTACGTCCGGGAACCGCTCCCGCAGCGGCCGTACCGCCTCGGACAGGGCCTTCTTCTCGTAGGGCTCCAGGCCGCCGGTCTCGTCCAGCAGCTTCAGCGAGCCCGGGCTGTAGGCGAAGACCGGCGGCAGGGTCCAAGCCCGGACCACCCGGACCGTCGCGCCACGGGCCGCCGCCGTCTCGAACGCGAACTCCAGCACGGCCGCGCTGTCCTCCGCCCCGCCCTGCTGGCCCACGACGACCTCCCGCCCGGCGGCCTCGGCCACGGGCCGGTCCCCGGCGCGCACCAGGACGACCGGCCGGGCGGCCCCGGCGATCACCTGCTGGCCCACCGAGCCCAGCAGGAACCCGACGACCGGCCCGTACCCGCGCGAGCCCAGCGCCAGCAACTCGGCCCCGGCCGCCGCCTCGACCAGTACCTCGACCGCTCCGCCCGCCAGGACGTCGACGCTCACCGCAAGCTCCGGATACCGACCGGTGACGGCACGCACCGACTCGGCCACCCCGTCCGACACCCACCCGTGCTGCGTCTCCCGGTCGCCGCCGAGCGCCTCCTGCTCCTCGTAGCACCAGGCGTGCACCACCCTTAGCGGCAGACCGCGGCGCACCGCCTCCCGGGCCGCCCAGTCCAGAGCCGCGAGGCTCTCCTCCGTACCGTCGACCCCTGCCGTGATCGGGCGTGTCATGCACCGGCCTCCTCGTCGGTTCCGCGTGTGCGTGATCAGTCTTCCGCACGGACGGGTGCCCGCTGTGCACCGGCGTACAAGAGCGAAGGCGGACGATCGAACATACGATGGGCGGGTGCGGTGGCCGCGCTCCTCCCGGAGAGCCCGCCGTACCGAGAAACCAACGGCTCGGGGTGGGAGACGTATGGCACAGGCTGCCGACGCAGCACGGACCGTCATCATGACCGTGGACGACGACCCGGGGGTCTCCCGTGCCGTCGCCCGGGACTTGCGGCGCCGTTACGGCGCGTCCTATCGGATCGTGCGCGCGGAGTCCGGGGAGTCCGCACTGGACGCGCTGCGGGAGCTGAAGCTGCGCGGCGACCTGGTGGCGGTGATCCTGGCCGACTACCGGATGCCGCAGATGAACGGCATCGAATTCCTGGAACAGGCCCTGGACGTGTACCCGGGCGCCCGGCGCGTGCTGCTGACCGCGTACGCGGACACCAACGCGGCGATCGACGCGATCAACGTCGTCGATCTGGACCACTATCTGCTCAAGCCCTGGGATCCGCCCGAGGAGAAGCTGTACCCGGTCCTCGACGACCTGCTGGACGCCTGGCGGTGCAGCGAGTACAAGTCGGTGGCGGCCACCAAGGTCGTCGGGCACCGCTGGTCGGCCCGGTCCTCGGACGTGCGGGAGTTCCTCGCCCGCAACCAGGTGCCCTACCGCTGGTACTCGGTCGAGGAGCCGGAGGGCCAGCGGCTGTTGGCGGCCGCCGGGGCCGACGGGCAGCGGCTGCCGCTGGTGATCACGCCGGACGGCACGCCCCTGGTCGAGCCGGAGGCGCCCGAACTGGCCGCGCGGGTGGGGCTCGCGACCACGCCCACGGCGGACTTCTACGACCTGGTGGTCATCGGCGGCGGCCCGGCCGGGCTCGGCGCGGCGGTGTACGGGGCGTCGGAGGGCCTGCGGACCGTGCTCGTGGAGCGCGCGGCGACCGGCGGGCAGGCCGGGCAGAGCTCCCGGATCGAGAACTACCTCGGCTTCCCTGACGGGGTGTCGGGGGCGCAGCTCACCGACCGGGCCCGGCGGCAGGCCGCCAAGTTCGGCGCGGAGGTGCTGACCGCCCGCGAGGTCACGGCACTTGAGGTCAGCGGGGCCGCCCGGGTGGTGCGGTTCGCGGACGGTTCGGCGATCGCCGCGCACAGTGTGATCCTGGCGACCGGTGTGCAGTACCGGCAGCTGGAGGCCGAGGGCTGCCTCGGCCTGACCGGCTGCGGGGTGTTCTACGGCTCCGCGCTGACCGAGGCCACCTCCTGCCAGGGCCACGACGTGTACATCGTCGGCGGCGCCAACTCGGCGGGCCAGGCGGCCATGTACCTGTCCCGGTTCGCCAAGTCCGTGACGCTGCTGGTGCGCGGCGCCGACCTGTCGGCGTCGATGTCGTACTACCTGATCCAGCAGATCAACGAGGCCCCGAACATCTCGGTGCGCAGCCACACCGTGGTCGACTCCGCACACGGGTCCGACCGGCTGGAGCGGCTGACGCTCCGTCACTCGGTGAGCGGCGAGACCGAGTCGGTCGAGGCGCAGTGGATGTTCGTGTTCATCGGCGCGGCTCCGCTGACCGACTGGCTCGGCGACACCGTGCTGCGCGACGGGCGCGGGTTCATCCTGGCCGGCCCCGATCTGACGGTCGACGGACGGCCGCCGACGGCCTGGGAGCTGGACCGGCCGCCGTACCACCTGGAGACCAGCGTGCCCGGAGTGTTCGTGGCGGGCGACGCGCGTGCCGAGTCCGCCAAGCGTGTCGCGTCCGCCGTCGGAGAAGGAGCCATGGCCGTGATGCTCGTCCACCGTTATCTGGAGCAGTCATGAGCGGGCAGGTGTGCCCGTGCAGCCCGAAGGAGATCGGCGCGCTCTTCCTCTTCGAGAAGCTGGAGCCGGAGCAGCTGGCGCGGCTGTGCGCCGCGGGCCGGGTGGAGCGGTTCGAGCCCGGTCCGGTCTACACCGAGGGTGAGGCCGCCACCTGCTTCTACGTGATGATCGAAGGCACCGTGGTGCTCTCCCGGCAGGTCGGCGGGGACGACGTCGAGGTCACCCGGACCTCACAGGCCGGGGTGTACGCGGGTGCCATGCAGGCCTACCTCGGGGACCGGGTGCGGCAGGGGTACAACAACTCGATGCGGGTGACCGAGCCGACGCGGTTCTTCGTGCTTCCGGCGGACACCTTCGCGGACATCATGCGCGAGTGGTTCCCGATGGCCGTGCATCTGCTGGAGGGCCTGTTCTTCGGTTCGAAGAACACCCAGGCGGCGATCGGGCAGCGCGAACGGCTGCTGGCGCTCGGCTCGTTGTCCGCCGGGCTCACCCACGAGCTCAACAACCCGGCCGCCGCGGCCGTCCGGGCCACGTCCACACTGCGCGAGCGGATCGCGAAGATGCGGCACAAGCTCGCGGTGATCGCCGAAGGGCCGTTCTCGCGGGAGCAGTTGGCCGGTCTGATCGAGATCCAGGAGCGCACCGCCGAACGGGTCGCCAAGGCCCCGGCGATGAGCCCGCTGGAGGCCACCGACCGCGAGGACGCACTCTCCGACTGGCTCGACGACCACGGCATCGACTACGGCTGGCAGCTGGCGCCGACCTTCGTGCAGGCCGGGCTGGACATCGACTGGCTGGAGCAGGTCTCGGCGGCGGTGGACGAGGAGATCCTGCCGAACGCGGTCGGCTGGCTCAACTACACCATCGAGACCGAGCTGTTGATGAACGAGATCGACGACTCCACCACCCGGATCTCGAACCTCGTCGACGCGGCCAAGCAGTACAGCCAGCTGGACCGGGCGCCCTACCGGGTCGTGGACGTGCACGAACTCCTCGACAGCACCCTGCTGATGCTGTCCGCCAAGATCGGGCAGGACATCCAGGTCGTCAAGGAGTACGACCGTACGCTCCCGCCGGTTCCCGCCTACCCCGCCGAGCTCAACCAGGTGTGGACCAACCTCATCGACAACGCGGTGTGCGCGATGAAGGACGGTGACGGCGTCGGACAGGGCACGCTGACCGTGCGGACCGCGCTCGACCACGAGCACCTGCTGGTCGAGTTCCGGGACACCGGGACCGGGGTCGCGCCGGAGATCAAGGACCGGATCTTCGACCCCTTCTTCACGACGAAGCCCGTGGGGCAAGGCACGGGTCTCGGTCTGGACATCTCGTGGCGGATCGTCGTGAACAAGCATCACGGCACCATGCGGGTCGAGTCGGTGCCCGGGGACACCCGGTTCCAGGTACTGCTTCCGCTGACCGCCGAAGCGCCCGAGGCAGAGACGCCCCGATCATCTGAGGAGACGGTATGAGCGGCGACACCGCGATCGACCCGAGCGTTCCGCCGAGCGGTGCCGGGTGTGTGGAGTGCGACAAAGCGGGGGGTTGGTGGTTCCATCTGCGACGGTGCGCGCAGTGCGGGCACATAGGGTGCTGCGACGACTCGCCCGCCAAGCACGCGACGGCGCACTTCCGTGACACGGGGCATCCGATCATTCGTAGCTACGAGCCGGACGAGGGATGGTTCTGGAACTACGAGACGGAGGAAGTATTCGAGGCGGGACCGGAGTTGGCGCCGCCGGAGTGCCATCCCGCGGACCAGTCCGTGCCGGGTCCTGCGGAGCGGGTGCCGGAGAACTGGGCGCAGGTTCTGCGGGGGTGAGCGCCTAAGGGGATGGGGGGTTCTGTGTGTGTCGGGTGCGGGTGGATTGTGGCTGGTCGCGCCCACGCGGCGGAGCCGCACGTCGGTACGGCCCCGCGCCCCTTGGGTGGCTTCCGTCGCCCCTCTCAAAAAGGAACTGTCGGCACTGCGTGTGAGGATGGGGGCGTGTCGCAGAGATCCTTTTCCACTCCCCTGATCGGGCGCGATGGCGAACTGGCCCGCCTCGCCAGGGTGCTTGACCGGGCCCGGGACGGCAGTGGGCAGGCCGTGCTCGTCGCCGGGGATGCCGGGGTCGGGAAGACCCGGCTTCTGGACGAGGTGGCCGACCGGGCGGCTGCCGCCGGAACCACCGTCGTCATCGGGCACTGTGTCGATCTCGGTGATGTGGGGCTGCCGTATCTGCCCTTCACCGAGATCCTCGGGATGCTGGCCGCCGATGCCCGGTTCGCCGCGGTCGTCTCGGCGCATCCCGTGGTGGACCGGCTGCTCGGTGCCGGGTCGGACGCCGCCCGGGACGCGGACGCGCGGCTGCGGCTCTTCGAGGGGGTCACCGGGCTCTTCGCGGACCTCGCCGCGACCACGCCGCTGCTGCTGGTCCTGGAGGATCTCCATTGGGCCGACCAGTCCTCCCGGGACCTGCTGCGGTTTCTGCTCAGCCGGACCGGACCCGCCCGGGGGCTGACCTTACTGGCCTCCTATCGTGCGGACGACCTGCACCGCCGGCATCCGCTGCGGCCGCTCCTCGCCGAGCTGGTGCGGCTGCCCGCCGTGGAGCGTCTTGAGCTCCGGCCGCTCGCCGACGCCGAGGTGACACGGCTCGTGCGGGCCCTGACGGAGCGGCCGCTGTCGGACACGGCCGTGCGGGACATCGTCGAGCGGGCCGAGGGCAACGCCTTCTACACGGAGGAGCTGGTGGCCGCCGCCGACACGGAGGGGATGCCCACCGGGCTCGCCGACCTGCTGCTGATCCGGGTCGAGCAGTTGCCGGAGACGGCCCAACAAGTGCTGCGTACGGCCGCGGTCGCCGGGCGCCGGGTGGGGCACGACCTGCTGCGGGACGCGGTCGGGCTGCCGGAGGAGGAGCTGGAGTCGGCGCTGCGGGAGGCGGTCGGACGGCAGCTGCTGGTCCCGGGTGACGGGGACACGTACACCTTCCGGCATGCTCTCGCACGGGAGGCGGTCTACGCCGATCTGCTGCCGGGTCAGCGGTCGCGGCTGCACGGCACCTTCGCGAGGCTGCTCGCCGAGGGCGGGGGCGACGCAGCGACGGCGGCCGAGCGGGCCCACCACTACCGGGAGAGCCACGATCTGCCGGAGGCGCTGGCCGCGTCCCTGGAGGCCGCCGACCACGCCCGGCGGGTGGGTGCCCCGGCGGAGGAGCTGCGACAGCTGGAGACCGCCCTGGACCTGTGGCCGGCCGTGCCGTGCGAGGCGCGGCCCACGGGTGAGGGGCTGGACCGGGTGACCTTGACGCTGCGGGCCTCGGCGGCGGCCGCGCACGCCGGTGACGCGCACCGGGCGGTGTCCCTGACCCGGGCCGCGCTGGCCGGCACCGGACAGGACGCGGATCCCGAACTCGCCGCCCGGGTGCGCTACACGCTCGCCGGGAACCTGATGACCGTCGACAACCTCGCCGCCGCGTTCGCCTACAGCAGCGAGGCGCTCGCGATGATCCCCGCCGATCCGCCCTCGCGGACCTGGGTGTGGGCGGCGGCCACCCATGTGATGGCGGCTCGCCAGATCGGCGACGACGCCACCGCGCTGCGGGTGGCCCGGCAGGCCCTGGAGGTCGCCGAGCGGATCGGCGCCACCGCGGCCCGGGCCGACCTGCTGATCTCCCTGGCGCGCCTCGAAGGCGGCGGCCGCCGCAGCCTGGAGGGGCGTGCACTGCTCCGGGAGGCCCGCGAGCTGGCCCGGTCGGCCGGGGACGCGCCGGTGGAGATACGCGCGCTGTTCGCCCTGGCCATCGGGTGCTTCGAGGCCGGCGAGTTCCAGGACTGCCTGCCGTGGATCAACGAGGGACTCGACCGGGCCCGGCGCTCGGGGCTGCTGTCCTCGCCGTACGCCTCGGAGATGCGGTATCTGCGGCTGCTGGTGCTGTACACGCTGGGGAACTGGGACGAGTGTGTGGGCTCGGCCGGCGCCGACCCGGCGCCCGGCTTTGCCCGGGGGCCCGCCCTGTACGTGGCGCTGGCCCGCGGCGAGCCGGATATCGTGGAGCAGGGCCGGGCCCTGCTCGGGGAGCCCTTCGACTGGATGGGCCGGCTCGTGGGGGGCATCGTGCTCACCGACGCGGCGGCACTGCGCGGTGATCCGGAGGAGGCGGTGGCGCTGATGCGGGACTCGGTCGCGGCGCTGACCGACGAGTCGGGGCGGCCTGCGGACGTGACGGTCCGGCTGGCGGCACTGGCACTGGCGGCGGTCGCGGACCGGGCGGCCGAGGTGCGCGGCACAGGGGGCGAGGGCCGGTGGACGGACCTCGCCGGCGAGCTGGTGGAGTCGGCCCGGGTCTCGGCCGCCCGGCAGGGGCCGGAGGGGCAGGCCTGGCTGGCGCGCGCGGAGGCGGAGTGGACCCGCGCGGTGTCCGGGCCGGACGCGGCGGCCTGGGAGAAGACGGTGGCCGCGTTCGCGCACGCCGATGTCTATGAGCTGGCTCGGGTCCGGCTCCGGTATGCCGAGGCCCTGTCGGCCGACGGTCGGCGTGCGGAGGCCGAGGAGCAGGCGCGGGCGGCGCGGGAGACGGCCGTGGCGCTGCGGGCCGTGGCGTTGCTGGAGTGGCTGGACGCGCTCCCCGGCCGGGCCGCCGAGGTCCGGGTCTCCCCGCTCACCGCCCGTGAGCGGGAGGTGCTGCGGCTGCTGGCACTCGGCCGCAGCAACCGGCAGATCGGCGAGGAACTGTTCATCACCGGCAAGACGGCGAGCGTCCATGTCTCCAACATCCTCGCCAAGGTGGGCGCGGCGAGTCGTACGGAGGCGGTGGCGATCGCCTATCGCGAGGGCCTGATCACCCCGGAGCCGACGGCCCAGGGGTGATCAGGGCAGTACACGGGTTCAGCGGTCGCAGTCGAGGCCGGCCAGGTCGACGGAGTCGGCCATGGCCTGCATCCCCTTGTCGTTGGGGTGGATGTGGTCGCCGCCGTCGAGGAACGGCAGCATCCGCGCCTGGTCGTAGGGGCTGCGCAGGATCCGGTCGAAGTCGGCGGTCCCGTCGAACTCCCCGCTGGTGCGGATGTACTGGTTGACCTGCTGACGTACGGCCTCGCCCGCCGGGTCCCACTCAGACCAGCCCTCGAACGGGCCGACGGTCGAGGCGACCACGCACTTGCCGGCCGCGTGCGCCCGCCGGACGATCTCCTGGTAACCGGTGATCAGGTCGGCCGCCGTGACCCCGGTGTGGGCCTTGATGTCGTTGACCCCCTCGAAGAGGAAGACGGTACGGACGCCCGGCTGGCTGAGGACGTCACGGTCCAGCCGGTGCAGGGCCGCCTGCCCGGCGCCGTCCGCGAGGACCTGGTTGCCGGAGATTCCCTCATCGGCCACGCCCTTGACCTCGGTGTCCGCCTTCTGGAGCCGGCGGGCGAGGTAGTCGGGCCAGCGGCGGTCGAGGTCGGTGGTGGACGCCCAGCCGTCGGTGATGGAGTCGCCGAGCGCCACCACGGCCCCGGTGGCCGGGTTCGACGGCCGTACGGAGACCGAGTCCAGGTACCACCAGGAGCCGGTGGTCTCCGTCCAGTTGGCGGCGCTCTCCTCGGCGGTGTGATCGCCCTGGGTGGCGTAGGAGGTCTGCATCGCCATCCAGTGGCCGGTGGCGGGGCCGGCCGCGTCCGGGCTGTGCAGGCTGACGACCAGGTTGCTGCCGGCGGGCAGGCTGCCGGGCAGCGGGTCGCTCCAGGCGGTGGCGCCCGCCGGCACGGTGACCGTGCGGGCGCCGTCGAAGGTGAGCCGCTTGTTGCTGCCCGGCTTGAGGGCGGCGCCCTGGCTCTGCAGTCCCGCGTAGACGCTGTCCAGGGTCAGCGGCCGCTCGCCGAAGGCGTTGGACAGGCGCACCCGCAGTCCGCTGCCGGCGGCGCTGGTGTGCACGACCAGCCGGTAGCCGCGGTCGGCGGTGCCCTGTCCCATCTGGTCGGCGCTGGCGCCCCAGGTGACGACGTCGTGCCGGGCGGAGACGGCTGCCCCGGAGGAGGGCTCCCACCCGGGTGCCGCCTGGGCGGGCCCGGTCTGGCAGGCGACCGTCGCCAGTAACACGGCGGCTAGGCCGAGGAGGCGCGCGAACCGGCCGGTCACCGCGCGAGGTCCTTCAGCGTGACGGAAGCGCCGGGCTTCAGCGTGACCGTCCGTGACTTGCCGCCGTAGGCGACCGTCGTCGTGCGGCCGCCGACGCTGCGGATCCGGGCCTCGGTCGGCTTGCCGTCGCGCCAGCTCAGGTCGACGACGAAGCCGCCGCGCGCCCCCGCCCCGGTGACCTTGCCGGAGGCGGCCCAGGCGGCGGGCAGGGCGGGCAGGAGTTCCAGGTGACCGGGGCGGGAGTACAGCAGCATCTCCAGGATCGCGGCCGGGGTGCCGAAGTTGGCCTCGATCTGGAAGATGCCCCGGCCCTGCTCGACCTCGTAGATGTCGAAGAGGTTGGGTGAGGTGCCGTTGCTGCCGTTGCTGGACGGGCGGAGGTTCCTGACGACGAGCTGGTAGGCCTTGTCGGCGTCCTTCAGCCGGGACCAGCACAGCGAGCGCCAGGCGTTGGCCCAGCCGAAGCTGTCCATGCCGCGGGCGGTGAGCAGGGCGGTGGCGCCCTTGACGATGTCGGCGGGGGTGGAGCCGTCGGGGCGGATCCGGTCGCCGGGGAAGAGGTTGATCAGCGGCGAGAGGTGGCGGTGGGTGGTCTCGCCGAGGTTGTCCGGGGACATCCACTCCTCCAGCCAGCCGGTCTTGGGGCTCACCACCGGCAGGTAGAGGCGGTCGCGGAGCTTGCCGATGGTGCCCGCGTATCCAGCATCCCTCTTCAGCTCGGCAGCCGCAGTCCGGAAGTTGCCGAACAGCATCCACACCTGTTCCTGGGCGTAGGTGATGCCCTTGGCGTCCAGCGGTCCCTGCTCCGGCGACCAGTCGCTGTCCGCGATCAGCACCTCCTTCCCGTCGTCCAGGGTGGTGGTGAGCAGCCGCGCCTCCCAGAACTCGCAGGCGCCCTTGAGGAGGGGGTAGATCTTCTCCAGGTGGGCGCGGGACTGGGTGAACTCGTAGTGCTCCCAGAGGCTCTGGCAGAGCCAGGCGTTGCCCGCCGGGTGCCACCACCAGCCGCCTCCGCCGAAGGGGTTGGTGGAGATGGCGACGGTCCAGCCGGCCACCTTGCCACTGGAGTTGCGGTAGCGGTTGCGGGAGTCCTGGAAGAGCCGCTGGGTGAGGTCCGTCCAGGACGGGAGCTGGTCGACGCAGTAGTCGGTGTAGGCGTCGAAGCACTGGGACAGACCCAGCCGGTCGGACATCCAGTAGTTCATCTGGATGTTGATGTCGGTGTGGTAGTCGCCCATCCAGTCCGGGTCGTTACCGTCCAGCCAGAGGCCCTGGAGGCCCATCGGCAGACTGTCGCGCGACCCGGCGATCATCAGGTAGCGGCCGAACTGGGCGTAGGCGGCCTCCAGTTCCGGGTCGGGGTCGCCGGTGTCGGCGCGGGCCTGGATGCGCGCCCAGGTGTCGAGTTCGCGCTGGTCGGCCGTCGAGGTGCCGAGCGACAGGTCGAACTGCCCGAACAGCGCCCGGTGGTCGGCGGCGTGGGTACGCAGCAGCGAGTCCGCCGAGTGCCGGGCGGCCGTCTTGACCTTGGTGCGGGCGAGCGCCCGCGGGTCGAGGGACGGGTCGCGGTAGTCGGCTGCGGCGTCCGGCGCGTAGTTCGTACCACCGCTGAGTACGACCGTCAGCTCCCGGCAGTCGGTGAAGGTGATGTGCGAGCCGCTCACCCGCACGCTGCCACCGCTGCCGTACGCGTTCACGGCGGCCCCGTACTTCAGCCCGTTGGCGAAGGACCCGGCGAACGACTCGGCCGTGCCGCCGGTCTCGCCGTGGGTGCCCTCGAAGGTGAGGGTGCCGGTGTAGCGCCCGCCGCCGTCCTGGCTGAAGTGCACCACGATCACGTCGTCGGGGCGGCTGGCGAAGATCTGCCGCCGGTATGTCACTCCGGAGCGGACGTAGGACGCCGTCACCACGCCGTTGTCGAGGTCGAGGGTGCGGCGGTAGTCGGAGACGGCGCCCAGGTCGTGGTCGGGTATCTCGACGACGAGCCGGGCCAGCAGGGTGAGCGAACCGAAGTCGGCGCGCCCGTAGGGGAACTGGCCGTCCGAGTCGAGGGTGTCGTTGAGACCGCCCGTCCACAGGGTGGCGTCGGTGATCAGGAGAAGTTCACGACCGGGGTCGTTGCTCGCGAGGGCGCCGAGTCGGCCGTTGCCGACGGGGAGACCCTGCGTGATCATCGACCCGTCGTCGGCGGGCGCCTGCCACCAGAGCTGGTGACGGGAGGAGGCGAGCGGCTCGGAAGACCGCAGCGGGGCGGCGGAAGCGGTGAAGGAGGGGAGCCCGGCGAGGGCTCCGGTGGCCGCGGCGAGGGCGAGGAAGCTACGTCTGCTGGGGTGATTCTGCATGACGGTGTCCTTTTGAAGTAAGGGGCGATACAACGCGCCCCTTCAGGGGCGCGGGGAACTGCGCGACCAGCCCCCACCGGCCGGCAGTTCCCGACGACGCACGTACCGAGTCGACTACCGGGGAGACTTGGGAACGCCGATCCGGTCGACGTCCGGCGCGTACCCCGACCCGCTGTCGAAGCTGATCGTGTTCGCACCGGCCTTCAGGGTCACCGGCACACTCACCGTCGAAACGGTCCCCCAGTCCCCGGTGGACGGGAACTTGTGACTCGTACCGCCCCCGGAGTTGGCCGAGATCGTGGCCGACCGCGAGTCACCACTGACGTACGCGACCTTCACCAGATACGTGCCGGCCTTGTCGACCACCACGTTGTTGAAGGTCAGCTTGCCGCCCTGGTAGAGGTTTCCGACCTTCTTCTGCCCGGAGCACGCGTCGCAACCGGCCACCGAGGCGTTGCCGCTCAGCGTGTTCCCGCTCGCCTCGGCCTCATACCCGGTGGAGGCAAGGGCACTGCCCTTCGGCGTCACGGTGAAAAGACGCGAGCCGTGCGCCGGCAGCGCCTCGGTGATCTTGCTCGGGTACGAACCGAGGTTCTCGCGGTTCCACAGATCCCGTACCGACGCCTTGCCGGCGAAGCCCAGGGCCGTCCAGTCGGCGGTGACCGCCGCGGGCGAGTCCGCGAGGTTGAACAGGGCCACCGTGTAGGTGCCGTCGGCGTTCTTCGCGGCCCAGACCTGCTGCGGGTCGGACGGGGTGATGGGCCGGGCCGGCGGGTTGTCGCTCTGGTCGATGCCGATGACCTCGCGGTTGGTCAGCAGCGAGACGCCGTAGTCGTCGAGCTTGGTGATGTCGTCGCCGGTGAACAGGGGCGACTTGGCGATGGCCCAGAGCGTGGCGTAGCTCTGCCGTTCGGCCTTGGTGAGGCCGTCCATCGCGCCATTGCCGACGTCGAGGGAGTCGAGGTCGTTCCAGCCGCCGGGGCCCGCCTTGCCGGTCCAGGCCGGGGTGTCGTCCCAGCGGTCGTCGACCGAGTTCTCCCAGCTGACCAGGGTGTTGCAGTAGCACTCGACGTCGGTGTCGATGCGCCAGCCGTTGGTGTACTTCTGCCAGTCGGCGGCGTGCCCGAAGTCCAGGGACCAGGAGGCCTCCAGGTGGATCGGGCGGCCGGTGGCGGTGATCGCCTTGTTCCAGGCGGCCACGTCGGCGACGTTGTTGTACTGGTCGCCGCTCTTGCCGGAGCCGGGGCCGACGCCGTCGAGCTTGAGGAAGTCATAGCCCCAGCCGGCGATCAACTGGGCCTGGGAGTCTATGTACTTCTGCGCGCACGGCTTGTCGAAGTCGATCTTGTATGCGCTGTCCCAGCCGTTGGTGGTGCGCAGGTCGTCGTAGACGATGTCGGCGGTGGTGCAGCCGTCGGCGTTCCAGATCGGCGTCTTGCCGTCGCCGTAGGCGCCCTTCTCCAGACCGGCCGGGAGGTAGATGCCGGCCTTGAGGCCCTTGGCGTGGATGTGGTCGGCGACGGCCTTCATGCCGCTGGGGAAGCGGGCGGAGTCGGCCTTCTGGCGGCCGTACTGGTCGTAGCCGGACTTCCAGCTCCAGTCCATCCACCAGCCGGCGTCGATGTTGACGTACTCGTAGCCGTACTTCTTCAGCTTGCTCGCCATGGCGTCGGTCTGCTTGAGGACGTTCGCCTCGGTGAGATAGCTGTAGTCGCCCTGGTCGTTCAGGCCCGGGTACTTGGACGACTGCATGCTCCAGCTGGACCAGCCCATGTAGGGCTTGGCGGCGATCGAGGCGGGCGTCTGGGCCTGGGCGGCCGGTACGGCGGCCGCGAAGGCCGCGGTGAGTGCCAGCACGAGGACGGTTCTCAGCCCGCGTACGGGCAGGACAGATTGCGAAGGTGACCGCATGGGCCCTCCAGGGTTCGGGGTCTTGGGCGGCTCAGCCCTTGCCCATTGGGGTGGGAGACGAGGTGATGAAGGACTGGATCGCGGTGGCCGCGGCCCCGCGCGCCCACTCCTCGAAGGGGAGTGGACGGGTCTGTACGTCGCACTGCGCGGCGGAGCCGAAGGCGGCCGCGGTGAACGAGTCGAGGATCTGCTCGGCGAAGAGGTCGTAGGCGGCGAGTCCCTCGCCGGAGATGATCACGCGTTCGGGGCCGAAGAGGTTGGCCACGGTGGCGATGCCCCGGCCGATGGCCTCACCGGCGCCGGCGTACACCTCCCGCGCTCCGGGCACGCCTTCGTGGGCCAGGGCCACCGCCTCGGCGGAGTCGGTCACCTGGCGGCCGGTCACCTCGCGCATGCGGGTGACGATCGCGGCGTCCCCGGCGATCGCCTCCACGCAGCCGCGGTTGCCGCAGTGGCACAGGGGTCCGGTCGGGTCGATGGCCACATGGCCGATCTCCCCCGCCACCCCGTGCGCGCCCGCCACCAGCCGGCCGTGGATCACCAGTCCGCAGCCGATGCCTGCGCCGACGGTGACCACGGCGAAGTCGGAGAGCCCGACCCCGGCGCCGAACCACTGCTCGGCGACGGTCAGGGCACGTACGTCGTTGTCGACGACGACCGGCAACCCCGTCGTCATGGCGGCGAGTTCGGCCAGGGCCACGTCCCGCCAGTCGAGGAAGGGCGAGTAGCGCACGACCCCCTCGGCGCGGTCCACGTCGCCGGAGACGGCGATGCCGAGGCCGAGGACGGGGGCGCCGAAGTCCTCGGCCTCGGTGCGCAGTTCGTGGGTCAGTTCGGCGATGGAGGTCAGGACGGCCTTGGCGGTGCGGTCCGTGACCGGCAGCCGGCGGGCCAGCCGGATCCGGCAGCACAGGTCGGTGAGGACGGCGATGACCTCGTCGCCGGTCACCTTGACCCCGATGAACAGCGCGCGCCCGCCGTCGACCCGCACCAGGTTGGCGGGGCGGCCGAGGGCCGGCCGGGCCTCGCCGTCGGCGTCCTCCGCGAGATACCCGGCCGCCAGCAGCGGCCGGACGGCCTTGGTCACGGCCGCCGCCGACAGGCCGGCCCGGCGGGCCGCCTCCAGTCGGGTGAGGGGGCCGTGGGACAGGACCGCGGTGAAGATCTGCGAGACGGCCGGCGTGTGGGCCGGGAACGTCTCGGCACGGGAGGTGGAGCGCATGGCCGGGAACTTAGGTGGCTTATTTTCCGCTGTCAATAAAAGAAACAGGAATCACCTGAAGGTTGACTGTGAGGCTGCCGTGGCCTTCAAATGGCGGGTGACGTGGGGGCGTTGGCTCGTGTTCCACCAGCGACTTCGATCCGGTTCCACCGGTGGGAGCGATCCGGGTGCCCGGCCCCCCGACAGGGCACCCGGATCAGCGGTGTGGCGTGCCCGTCAGCGGCGGGCGGCCGGCGTGTTGGCCTCGGTGACGTTGACCGCGGCCCAGGCCTGGTCGACCGTGCGGTACTCGACGCCGCTCGCGCCGTAGAGGTCCTTGGCCGCCTTCAGCGTCGCGATCCGCGCGTCGTGGAAGTCGGTCGAGGAGACCATGTACCGGGTCAGGGCGCGGTAGAAGATCGCCGTGGCCTTGGCGCGGCCGATGCCCTGGACCGTGGAACCGTCGTAGGTCGGCGAGTCGTAGGTGGTGGCGCCGATCTTCTTGCGGCCACTGCCCTCGGCGAGCAGGTAGTACGCGTGCGAGGAGACACCGGAGCCAGCGTGCACCTCGGCGTCCGCCACCTCGGGCGACCAGTAGTCGACCGTGCCTTCGAGGCGGTCGAGCGAGGGGTGGTCGAGGCGGCGCAGGAACTTCTGCTGCAGGCCGAGCTTCTCGCCGAGCAGGTAGTTCGGCGGGTTCTTCGGGTTGTTCGCGGAGAACTCCACGTTCGAGCCGAAGACATCGGCCAGCGACTCGTTCAGTGCGCCCGGCTCGCCGTACTGGTTGCCGTCGTTGTCGACACGGGTCGGTTCGAGCTTCGCGGTCGCGTCCACCACGCCGTGGGTCAGCTCGTGGCCGGTGACGTCGAGGACGACCAGCGGCTTCTTGATCTCCTGGCCGTCACCGTCGCCGTACAGCATGCAGCCGCAGTCCGAGTCCCAGAAGGCGTTGCCGACCTTCTTGCCCCAGTGGACCATGGCGCGGGCGGGCTTGGAGTTGTTCGCTATGCCCTTGCGGCCGAAGGTCTTCTTGTAGAAGTCCAGGGTCTTGGTGATGCCGTACTGGGCGTCGGCGGCGGCGCTGCCCCGGCTACTGGTGGCACCGTTGCCCCAGCTGTCGGTGGTGCTGGTGAACTTGGCGCCCTGCGCGAAGCTCTCGGTCTCCTTGCCCTTGGCGTCCCGGGTCTCGGTGCCGTAGCGGGTCGGGTCCTTGAGCAGGAAGCTCTTGCGGGCGGTCTGCGTGGTGGTGAGCGGGACCTTGCCGACGAAGAGCGACTTGCCGAAGCCGTGCGCGGTCGCCGGGTAGCGGGCGGCGGCGGAGGCGGACGCGCCGGCGAAGGCGTCGGCGTGAGCGCCGATGCCGGTGGCCGGGTCCAGGGTCTCGCCGCGCTCGCGGAGGCTCTCCAGCACCTTGGGCGAGAGGAACTCGTCGTTGTCCGGCGTGTTGCTGCGCACCGTGCCGGTGAGAGCGTCGACGACGACCGTACGGGAGCCGTCCGAGCCGTCGACCGTCACCTGGTAGGCGAGGGCGGAGGCACCGCCGCGGGCATCCACCACGAGTGCGGCGGCGCCGGCGTCGCCGTCGGCGGCGGAGGCGGCCTTCGCCTCGGCCTGGCGGGCCGTCAGCTTCGCCTCGGTGGTGGCGGGCCGGACGGCGTGGTCGGCAGCTCGGGTGACGCCGGTGTAGGTCAACCGACGGGAAAGATGGACGACGAGATCGCCGCCGAGCACCGGCATGCCCCGGTGGGTGCGGACGAAGCGGACATGACGCGCCCCCTCGGGGTCGATCATCACGTCCTGTGCCTGGAGTTGGTCGCCCGCGCCGACTCCGGTCGCCGAGGCGTGGGCGAAGGCCGCGGTCCGTGCCGCGGTCACCACCTGCGCGGCCGATGTGGCGGCGGCCGCGGCCTGCTGCTCCACCCCCGTGGTGGAACCGGCGAAGGCCGTACCGGACAGGGCCGTGGCGGCCGTCGTCACGGCGACGGCGACCGCCACGCTGCGTATGTGCGCGCTACGCACTGGTCAGGGTTCCTTACGTTCGAAGACGGCGGGCATCGATCACCGACCGCCTTGCGGCACGGCGCCGTCGAGGCGCCAAGGGGGGCTGGTCGGGCCCCCGGCCGCAACCCTTCCGGACGAGTCATGTCCATGTAAAGCGCAGTTCGTCGCTTTTCTTGCGTTTCGTGGCAATACTTTGCGATTCCGCACCGCGTGGTGACCGAGGAGTGACCAACTGTGCGTCGACTGTGGAGATGTGACGGGATGCGAGAGGGTTCCCCGAACCGAATGTGACCCATCTCGCATCGGAGGCAGACAGAGAGGAGCTGGGTCCGGATGGTCTCGGCAAAGATGAGCAGAAGTGCGGTGCTCGGAGCGGTGGCGCTGTCGCTGCTCGCGGTACCGGCCCAGGCGGCGCCCATGAAGGCGGGAGCGGAGCCCCGGCCGGCCGCCGCCCTGCCGGCGCCGGACACCGCGGGCATGGCCGCGGTGCTGAACTCGGTGGTGGCGAAGGGTGCGCCCGGTGCGATGGCGCGGATCGACGACGGGACGAAGGTCTACAAGACGACGCGGGGCGTGGCCGACCGGACCACCCGGCGTGCCATCACCACCGGCGACCGGTTCCGCGTCGGCAGTGTCACCAAGACGTTCTCGGCGGTCGTCCTGCTGCAACTGGTCGACGAGGGCAGGCTCGCCCTGGACGCACCGGTCAACCGCTATCTGCCGGGGCTGCTGCCCGACGACCGCATCACCGTGCGGCACGTGCTCAGCCACCGCAGCGGTCTGTACGACTACACCAACGACCTGTTCGCCAGCAGCGTGTCGGGGTTCGAGGCGGTGCGGAACAAGGTCTTCACCTACCGCCAGCTGGTGGACCTCGCCCTGAAGAAGCCGCGCACCAACGCGCCGGGGGCCGCCTACTCGTACTCCAACACCAACTTCGTGGTCGCCGGGATGCTGATCGAGAAGCTCACCGGGCACAGCGTGCGTACCGAGTACGAGAACCGCATCTTCAAGCCGCTGGAGCTGCGCGACACCTTCTACGTGCACCCCGACGCGAAGATCCCCGGGCAGCACGCCAAGGGCTACCTCACCGCCGACAAGGCCGGCGCCACGGCGGTCGACGCGACGGACCAGACGGTGTCCTGGGCGCAGAGCGCGGGCGCCATCATCTCCACCGCCCAGGACCTCGACACCTTCTACTCGGCGCTGGTCCGGGGCAAGCTGACGTCGGCCGCCCGCCTCGCGGAGATGGAGCGCTTCACCCGGGTCAACTCCACCACCTCCTACGGCCTGGGGCTGCGCCGCCGCGACCTGTCCTGCGGGATCTCGGTGTACGGCCACACGGGCGCGGTGCAGGGCTACTACACGTACGCCTTCACCACCAAGGACGGCACGCGCAGCCTGACCGCGCTGGCCAACGCCTCCAACAGTTCGACCGTGCTCAACACGCTGGCGGACACGCTGGAGCCGGCGTTCTGCGGCAAGCGCGGGACCACGGCGACGGCGACGCGAAGCGCCGGGACACCCCTCGAACGGGAGGACATCGCGCCGGCCGCGCCGCGGGAGCAGTAGCGACGGGTCCTGGCCCATCGCGGTGGTGATGGCAACCCGCTCAGCGCGGGAGCGGCGGCACTTCGTCCGCTGTGGGAGAGGTGGCACCTGCTCCGCCTCGGGTGCCACGACCACGGAGGCGCGGGCCACCGGTGTACCGGCCACGGCGGCACCGGCCACAGGAGCGCTCGCCACGGCAGCACCTGCCGCGAGGCGCCGGCCGCCGGTGCGGTAGCCGCGAGAGCGGCCCGCGCACCGCCTCGCCCCGTCGAGGGAACCTCGCTCCCGGGCCGGACGTTCTACCGGCGACTCCCCCACCGGGCGCGACGTTCGGCCCCTGACCTCGCAGAGGCGGCGCGATGAGCGAGCTGGTCCCCGGGGGCAATCTGCCCCTTCCGGACGGCGCGCTGACGCTGCGGGTGCCCGGTCCCTTCGACGTCTCCGCGCTGATCACCGACGAGAGCGGCAAGGTCGGCGGCGACGCCGACTTCGTCTTCTACAACCAGCCGGACGCGCCCGGCGTCCGGCTGCGCGGCGACACACTGACCGTCGAGCCGGCCCGGCTGCGGACCGGCGCCCAGCGCGTCACCCTCACGGTCACCGCCGCCGAGCCGGGCACCGCACTCGGCCGGCTGCCCGCCTCCGCGCTGCATGTCACCGACCGCCTCGGCCGGACGGTGGCCCGGTTCGCCCCGCCCCGCCCGCAGACGGAGACCCTGCTGCTGCTCGCCGAGATATACCGCCGGGGCACCGGCTGGAAGCTGCGGGCGGTCGGACAGGGATACGCCGACGGACTGGCGGGGCTGGCCCGGGACTTCGGGGTCGACGTCGTCGAGGACCGGCAGCCGGCTCCGGCGTCGCGCCCCACGATCCCCGCCCAGCGCACCGCGGCCGCGCCGCCCCGGCCCTCGGCGGCCGCGCTCCCGGACCCGGACGGCCTGCTGGGCCTGGTCAACTCCGCCCGCGCCCAGGCCGGCCGGTCACCGGTGGCCCCGGACACCCGGCTCACCTCCGCCGCCCGCGCCCATGCCACCGCGATGGCCGACGCCGGCCGCCTGGCCACCGAGAGCCCCGACGGCGTCTCGCTCCACCAGCGGATCGATCGCACCGGATTCGCGTATGTCACAGTCGGCGAGCATCTCGTCTCCGGCCCGCGCACGCCGGCCGAGTTCGTCGACTACTGCCTGCGCACCGAGGGCGCCCGGCGCACCCTGCTCGACCCGGCCTTCACCCACGCCGGCCTGGCCCACGTCCAGGGCCCGAGGGACGGGGACACCTACTGGACCGCGCTGTGGGCCAGACCCCTCACCCCGGCCGAACTGACCCGCGCCCGCGCCGAGGTCGTCGACCTCACCAACCGGGAGCGCGTCCGGGCCGGGCTGCGGCCGCTCGCGGTGGATCCGCAACTGGCCGCCGCAGCGCAGGCGTACAGCACGGACATGGCGACCCGGGACTTCTACTCGCACACCTCCCCCGAGGGGACCCAGCCCTGGGACCGGGCCGCCGCCGCGGGCTCCCGGCGGCGCACCATCGGCGAGAACATCGCCTGCGGCCAGCGCTCGGCCGCCGAGGTGGTGGACGGCTGGATGAACAGTCCCGGCCACCGGGCCAACATCCTCAAACCCGACTTCACCCACATCGGCGTCGGCTTCGCGGGCGGCGGCCGGGCGGGCACCTACTGGACCCAGCTGTTCGGTGCCTGAACCGATACGGTCCGTGATCTTGGCGGAACGGGTTCGTCCGGGACACCATGCCGGGCATGAAGGGTGATCTCTTTTCCAGTCAGCACATGGTGGAGCCGGCCGTCGAGCCGGGCATGACGATCGAGAACGCGAAGTGCGTCCGGTACGCCGTGAACGGCGAGATGCACGCACGCCAGGGCGCGATGATCGCGCACCGCGGCAATCTGAAGTTCGAGCGAAAGGGCCAGGGCGTGGGCGGGATGCTCAAGCGCGCGGTCACCGGCGAGGGTCTGCCCCTGATGTCCGTGCAGGGCCAGGGCGAGGCCTGGTTCGCGCACGAGGCACAGAACTGTTTCATCGTCGAGGTCGAGCCCGGCGACCAGTTCACGGTCAACGGCCGCAACGTCCTGTGCTTCGACGCCTCGCTGTCGTACGAGATCAGGACCGTGAAGGGGTCCGGCATAGCCGGCGGCGGTCTCTTCAACAGCGTGTTCACCGGACAGGGCAGGCTGGGGCTGATCTGCGAAGGCAACCCGCTGGTCATCCCGGTCTCGCCGCAGGCGCCGGTGTACGTCGACACGGACGCGGTGGTGGGCTGGACGACCCGGCTCCAGACCTCGCTGCACCGTTCGCAGTCCATCGGGTCGATGCTGCGCGGCGGTTCGGGTGAAGCGGTCCAGCTGATGCTCCAGGGCGACGGGTACGTCGTGGTGCGGCCGAGCGAGGCGACCCCGCAGAAGGCTCAGCAGCACTGACACCCTCGCGCGGTGATCCACACCACGCAGGCAACCCCGACGGCCGTGCCGGCGTCTTGATTCACAACAGCGAAGCCCTGGCCCCTGCGGCCAGGGCAAAATTCGGGCGCACTATGCACGCCATGTATACACATGATGTATAGACGGCATGTATAAGCGTCCCGCGTAGAGAGGTACCCATGTCACCCGTGTACGGCAAGGCAGTCGCCCCGGAGTACCAGGGCGCGTTGACCTCCCTGTCCGTGAACTCGTCGCTGGTCGATGTGCTGGCCGAGGGCATCGAGCGGCTGCGGGAGGCCGAGCGCTCCGGTCGGCCCGACGAGGAGGCGCGCTGCGGGCTGGCCGTCGCCGAGGCACATCGGCGCCTCGGCCAGGTGAGGGAAGCCGACCGGGCCTGGAAGGCGAGTTACCGTGCCGCCCGGGCGGCCGGGGACACGGCGGCGATGGCCTGGGCGCTGTGGAGCGGCGGCACCCTGGCCCGGCAGCGCGGCGCGTTCCCGCTGGCCCGGCGGCTACTGGGGCTGGCGGCCGACCTCGGCGAGCGGGGCGGGGATGTCGTCGTACGCGGCTACTCGCTGGCCGGGCTCGCCGAAACCGGCCGTATCCAGGGCGACTACGCGGCCGTGGGCCGGCTGCACGAGCAACTGCTCGCCGAGGCCCGGCGGCGCGGTGAGGCCCGGCACACGGTGTGGGCACTGGAGGGCATCGCGCAGATGCATCGCAACACCGGGTCGTACGACCGGGCGTACGCGCTCTTCGAGGAGGCGGCGGGGATAGCGGCGCGGGCGGAGGACCGGCGCGGGCACGCCTGGGCGCTGCGCGGGCTCGCGGACATCGTGTCGGTGCGGGACGGCGACAGCGAACGGGCACTCGCGCTGCTCTCCGAGGCGGAGCGGTCCTGCCGGGCGATGAACCTGTCCAGCGCGCTGGCCTACAACCACAAGATGCGTGGCAACGTCCTCTACCGGGCCGGGCGTTACGCCGAGGCGCGGGAGCTGTACGAGCTGGCGCTCACGGAGTTCCGCGCGATGAGCGAGCCGCGCGGCGAGGCGCTGTCACGGCTCGGGCTGGCCAAGTCGCTGGCCCGGCTGGGCCATGACCGGGCCGAGACGGCGGCCGAACTCGCCGACCTCGCGGGCGTGCTGGAGCGGGCCGGCCTGCGGCACGCCCGGTCCATGGTGACCCGGGCCCAGGCGGAGTTCGGCGTCGGGACGGAGGCCGTCCGATGACCGCGCTCGCACCCGTCACCGCTCCCCCGCACGCCCTCGTCCGGTGCCGGGAACTGGTGCGGCCCGCGCTTGTCGCGGCGGTGGGACGGCTGCACCCCTGGGTCGGCGAGATGGCCGGGTACGCGTTCGGCTGGTGCGAGGTCGGCGGCTCCCCCGCCGCCGCCCCGGGCGGCAAGGGCGTCCGGCAGGCGCTGGCGGTGCTCGGCGCGGAGGCCGTCGGCGCGCCCGCCGAGCGCGGGGTTCCGGCGGCGGTCGCGGTGGAACTGGTGCACGCCTTCTCGCTGCTGCACGACGACATCATGGACGGCGATGCCACCCGGCGCCGCCGCCCGGCCGTCTGGCAGGCGTACGGCACCGGACCGGCCGTCCTCGCGGGCGACGCCCTCTTCGCGCTCGCGGTCGAGACCCTGGCCGCCGCTCCCGGCGGAACGGGCGTCCTGCGGCTGCTGTCGGCCGCGCTGGCGGACCTGGTGCACGGGCAGGCGGACGATCTGCTGTTCGCGGCGCGGCCCTGGACCGGTGTGTCGGCACGGGAGTACCGGGTGATGGCCGAGCGGAAGACGGGCGCGCTGCTGGGGTGTGCCGTCGCGCTGGGGGCCGCGCTCGGCGGCGCGCCCGAGGCCACGGTGAGCGCGCTGGACCTGGCCGGACGCCATCTCGGCGTGGCGTTCCAGCTGGTCGACGACGTGCTGGGGATCTGGGGCGACCCGGCCGTCACCGGCAAGCCCGTGCACGGCGATCTGCGGGAGCGGAAGAAGACGTATCCGGTCCTCGCCGCGCTCGGTTCGTCCGCCGGCCCCCGGCTGGCCCGGCTGCTCGACGTGCCGGGGCAAGCCCGGGAGGCGGCCGCGTTGATCGAGGACGCGGGCGGACGCAAGGCCGCGCTCGCCGAGGCCCGCCGGCACACCGCCCGGGCCGAGGCACTGCTCACCGGACTGCCGCTCGCGTCGGCGGAACTGCGCGGCCTGCTGGACTTCCTGGTGCACCGGGACCTCTGAGATGGTCCGACCTGATCCGTTCACCCGGATATGGGACGTTTCGCGGTGAGCCGGCCAGCGGACCGCAGCCGGGCTTTTACCGTCGGTTACCCGCAGGTCGGGGCCCGGCCATCGGCCGTTTTCCTCAAGTCCCCAGTACGGGACGCCGTTTGAATAAAAGGCAAGAAGGGGCTCGGAGTTGCAGATTCTTTGAACAAACCCGGGCGGGTCCCGCGTACCTCTGGTTAAGACGAGGCAGGGGTTCCAGCGAGGGATGACGATGGTCAAGGCGCATGTCTCCGCACAGCAGTTGGTCGCCGGCAGGTACCGGCTCCTCGAGGTCGCCGACCGCGAGCCGAACCGCATCAGCTGGTACGCGGAGGACGTGCAGGCCGAACGTCCGCGTCTGGTGACCCAGATCGTGCTTCCCGACGCCCTCACCGAGGACGTGATACGCCGGACCACCTCCCGGATCCTGCGCACGTCCGAGGCCATGGGCGCGCTGCGGCCCGGCCGGGTCGCCATGGCGATCGACGCCTTCGAGGAGGCGGGCACGCTGTGGACGGTCACGGAGCTGATCGACGGCACACCGCTCAGTGAACTGCTCGTACAGCAGCCCACGTTCGACTTCGTGCGGGCCGCCAGGATCGCCCTCGAGGTGCTCGACGTGCTGGACGGCGCGCACGGCGAGGGCTACACGCACGGCGAGCTCAGCCCCGGCCAGATCTTCGTCCGTGACAAGGGCCCGGTCGTGATCACCGGGTTCGGGCTGGCGGGCGCGACCCTGGCCCCGCGGGTCACCGCACCGTCGTACGCCTCGCCGGAGCAGGCCAGGGACGAGCGCATCGGCCCGGCCGCCGACCTGTGGGCGCTCGGTGCGATCCTCTACACGATGGTCGAGGGACGGCCGCCGTTCCGGGACCGTGGACGGGCCGACGCCACGCTGAAGGGCGTGGACCGGCTGCCGCTGCGCACCCCGCTGCGGGCCGGTCCGCTCACCCAGGTCGTCCAGGGGCTGCTGCGCAAGAACTCCCGTGAACGGCTGAGCCGCCCGGTGGTCCGGCAGGCGCTGACACGTGTCCTGGACGAGGACCCCGACGCGATCGGGCAGCCCGCCCCGGTGCCCCGGCTGCGCGGTGCCTACGTGGCGGCGCGGGCCTCGGGATGGAGCCGGACCACGATGATCGGGGGGACCGCACTGGCCGTGGTGACCGTGTCGGTCGCGGTGCTCGCCGCCACCCAGGGGCTCCCGGGCGTCGGCTCCCTGGCCGGCTCGGCGCCGAGCGCCTCCGCGGCGGCCACCGACGGGGGCAACCGCACGGACGGCAACGTGCCCACCGCCTCGCCCTCCCCTTCCGCACCTCCTTCTTCCGCTCCTCCTTCCCCTCCGTCGTCCTCTCCTGCCTCCTCCCCCTCGAAGACGGCGCCGTCGCCGTCGGCCACGGCCGGTGCCCTCCCCGCGGGGTACCACCGCTACTCCGCCCCCGAGGGCTTCTCCGTGGCGCTCCCCACGGGCTGGAAGCGCATCGACACCTCGCGGGTCGACGACGTCGCCTACCGGGTCACCTTCGGCCCGGGCAGCGACGACCCGCGCACCCTGGCCGTCACCTACAGCACCCAGGCCGGCCCGGACCCGGTCGCGGTCTGGCGGGACGACGTGGAACCCCAGCTGGAACAGCTCGACGGTTACCGGCGGATCGGCCAGATCAAGGCGACCACCTACCAGGGGTACAAGGCGGCGGACATGGAGTGGCTGTCCGGCACGGGCGCCGACCAGGTGCGCACCTTCGGCCGCGGCTTCCTGCTCGGCGGCGGCCGCAGCTTCTCGCTGCGCATCACGGCCCCCGCCGCCACCTGGGACGACGCCGCGAACACGCTGGCGCTGAAGACCTTCCTGGCCACGTTCCGGCCGTCCGCGGGCTGAGCCGCGCTCGGCTGGTCCTCGACCGTGCGGCAAACCCTGGCCAATAGGTCGATATAGGCTGCCCGTCGGTACGTACGCAGTTCGGCAGCCTTCAGGAGTGTCCTCCGTGACCCTAGCGATCGACCCGTCCGAGACGTCCAGCGCGTCCCCGGCTCCCCTGTCCGACCTCGTGGCGCGGGACGCCCGGGAGTTCGGCGCGTATGTGCGCACCGGAGGCTGGGCGTTCGGGCTGATGGTGGCCCGCAGCGTGCGGCCGGGAGGGCAGGGCGCGGATGAGACGCCGAAGGTGTCGGCGAAGGAGTTCGCCGAGCTCGCCGGCTGTTCCCCGGAGCGGGTGATGCGCTACTACAAGGCGTGGGACAGGGCCGCCGACGACGGTGTGGTCCCGCACTTCGAGGCCCTCGCCCCGGGCCAGGAGGTCGAACTCCCGGACTCCGACGTCTGGCTGGACTACTACGTCTCCCGCAACAGCGCGACGTCCGAGCGCGGCACCGCCATCAGTCAGGCCGCCGAGGCCGAGGGCATCCGGCCCACCAAGGCCCTCGAAGTGGCCGAGAACCCGACCGCGTTGCGGGCCGCGATCCTCGCCGACCCCTCCACCGCCCGCGCGGCCCGCTCGGCCCTCCTCGACCGCATCAAGGAGGACCCGGACCTGCAGACGGTGCTGGCCCGTGACGTGGTCCGCACCGCCGACCTGAAGAAGGCCGTCGCCACCGAGAGCCGCTCGGCCGACCGCATCGGATACGTCCGCCAGATCGCCGAGTCCGGCCAGATCAAGACACCTGCCGGGCAGACCGTCGACGCCCCCGTCGAACTGCGGCAGGAGGCCGAGCGTCATCTGTCGCTCCTCGACGAGCTGGACGAGGACGAGGACACCGGCGAGTGGGCGACCGAGGCCTACGACACCATGAAGAACCTGGTCGTCGAGACGGTCGAGGCGGACCCCGAACTCCGCGTCCAGGAGAAGCGCACCAGGTTCTACAGCGGTCTGCAGAAGGCGACCAAGGCGTTCGAGGAGCTGACCTTCGACGACGCCCAGGACTTCTACGAGGACGACATGGTGCAGCGCCTGGAGGAACTCCAGCAGGCCATCGGCTCCTGCCTGGCCGCACTGCGCGGCACGAAGGGCGACTCCGTGGTGGATCCCACAGTGGATTCCGCAGGGGATTCCGCTCACGATTGAGCGTTTTTCCTGTGAGAGGGGTACTAGAGAGCACCAAGCCGATCGTTCCCGGAGGCCTCTCGCGTGAACCCCATCGTGCACAGGACCCTGGTGGTACAGCTCCGCGCGGACGGGACCGCCCGCTGCCCCGTCCTCGCCCATCTGTCGTACGACGCCGAAGACCCGTTCGCCGTCACCGCGGTGTTCACCCTGGACGGCCGGGTGCTGGCCAGATGGCGGCTGGACCGGGAGATGCTGAACGAGGGTCTGAGAGAGCCGGTCGGGGTCGGGGACGTACGGCTGCGTCCGGTACGGCAGGGGCGCTGGAGGGAAGTGCGCATGGATTTCCTCGGCGATCCCCTGCCCGGCGGCGAACGGCATCACGCGGTGGTGTTCGCCTGGGCTCCCGCGCTGGCCTCGTTCCTGAGCGACACCTACATGGCCGTGCCGCCCGGACGGGAAGAGGTCCGGGTGGACGACCTACTGGCGGAGATCCTCGCCACCGGCTGAGTGAGCGCGTGCCAGGCTGAGTAGCCGTACTCATGTCCGCGCCCGGGCGCCGCGGCCACGATGGGGCTCCCACGACGAGGAGTCCGCCATGACCGCAGTGCACCCCGCCCCGCGCCCCGTTCCGCACCGTGTGCCACGCCGGGTTCCGCCCGCCCTGCTCGCCGGGGTGGTGGTGGCCGGCATGGCCGTGTCGGCGTGGGGTGCCCGGGACCGTACGACCTGGTTCCTGGAGACGGTGTGGGTGCTGGTCGGCCTGCCGCTGGTGGTGCTGACCTGGCGGCGCTTCCCGCTGACAGGGCTGCTGGCCGGGCTCCTCACCGCGCACGCACTGGTGCTCGCCGTCGGCGGCCACTACACCTACGCCGAGGTGCCGGTGGGCGACTGGGCGCGCGACACCTTCGGCCTGGACCGCAATCCGTACGACCGCTTCGGCCACCTCATGCAGGGTTTCGTACCGGCGGTCCTGGTCCGTGAGCTGCTCAGCCGTACCTCACCGCTGCGCGGCAGCCGCTGGCTGGCCCCGCTGACGGTGTGCGCCTGCCTCGCGTTCAGCGCCTTCTTCGAGCTGCTGGAGTGGCTTGCGGCCGTGATCGGCGGGCACGGCGCGGACGCCTTCCTCGCCACCCAGGGAGATGTCTGGGACACCCAGTGGGACATGTTCTGCGCGCTGATCGGGGCGACGGTGTCGGTGCTGCTGCTCAGCCGGGTGCACGACCGGCAGCTGCGGGCGCTGGAGGCGGCTCAACGGGTGGTGTGACGGCTCCGGGACCACAGCGGCAGGCCGTACCAGCACACCAGGTACCAGACGACGACGGCCGCGACCACCCAGGTCAGCCGACTGCCGCCGGTGGCCACCCGGAGGATCAGCACCAGCGCGGCGGCCATGGTGGCCAGCAGCAGGAACAGGCCGATCTGGGTCAGCCCGGAGGCCAGCCGCACCGCCTGTGGCTTCACCTTGCGGCCGGCGACCAGCCGGTGCAGGGAGACCGGGCCGATGAGGGCGCCGGTGGCCGCGGCGCCCAGGACGACGGTCACGATGTAGATCGTCCGGTCCACGTCGGACAGCTCGGCGTACTTCTGCTGGAAGACCACGGTGAGCAGGAAACCGAAGAGGATCTGCACACCGGTCTGGGCGACGCGGACCTCCTGGATGAGTTCGCCCCACATCCGGTCGGCGCGCTCCTCCTCGCTCTCGTCGCGCCCCTGCCGCCGCTCCTGGTCGGTCATGGAGTCCGTGTAACCGCCGGTCCCGTCGTTCAAACGGCCCGGGCCGGGAGCGGCACCGTGATGGCGGTCCCGGCCCGGCGGGTGCTACCAGCGGTTCTCGACCTGGTCCTTGATCCGCCGGTCGTAGAGGTCCCGGATGGCGGTGACCGTCTCCGCGGGCAGTTCCGGGAGCTTTGCGGCGGCCGCGTTGGCGCGGGCCTGCTCGGCGTTGCGGGCGCCCGGGATGACCGTGGTGACGCCCGGCTGGTCGATGATCCAGCGAAGGGCGAGCTGGGCCGGGGTGTAGCCCTCGGGGGCGAGCGCGGCGAACTCGGCGGCGGCCTCCACGCCCGTCGTGTAGTCGACGCCGGAGAAGGTCTCGCCCTGGTCGAAGGCCTCGCCGTGCCGGTTGTAGGTGCGGTGGTCGTCGGCCGCGAAGACGGTGTCCTTGGTGTACTTGCCGGACAGCAGACCGGAGGCGAGCGGCACCCGCGCGATGATGCCGACGCCGGCCTCCCGGGCGGCCGGCAGCACCTCGCGCAGCGGCTTCATGCGGAACGGGTTGAGGATGATCTGCACGCTGGCCACGCCCGGGCGGGCGATCGCGGTGAGCGCCTCCGCGCAGGTCTCGACGCTGACCCCGTAGGCCGCGATGCGCTCCTCCTCGACCAGGGTGTCGAGGGCGTCGAACACCTCGCCGGAGGAGTAGACCGGGGTCGGCGGGCAGTGCAGCTGCACCAGGTCCAGACGGTCCACGCCGAGGTTGCGGCGGGACCGGTCGTTCCACGCGCGGAAGTTGTCCAGGACGTAGTTCTCCGGGATCTGGTCGACCCGGCGGCCCATCTTGGTGGCCACCAGCACATGCAGGTCCGGCCTGCCGCTCAGGAAGGCGGCGATGGTCTGCTCGCTGCGCCCGTCGCCGTAGACGTCGGCGGTGTCGAAGAAGGTCACCCCCGACTCGGCCGCGGCCTCCAGAACGGCCAGGGCCTCCTTGTCGTCCACGTCGCCCCAGTCGGCACCGAGTTGCCATGTGCCGAGGCCGACGACCGATGCCCACTGCTGCGACCTGCCGATTACGCGTTCGTCCATGGCGTCAGTCTGTCATCCGCCACCGACAACGGTGTCAAGGGCCTCTCCACCCCCGCCTACCTGTGAATCCTTCACTCACACGGGTGATTCTGTTCGACAGAAATCGGGAGGGCGTCAACCCGGCCCTAGCGTGTCGGCGTGACTGATCGTTCAGCGGACAACTTCCCTGCCCCGGACGGCTGGAGCCGTCGGGGTTTCCTGCGGTCCGCCGCCGCGCTGGCCGCCGTACCGGTGCTGTCGGCGGCGGATCCGGCCGTGGCCGCGGCCGAGCTGCCCGGCTTCCCGGCGGATGTGGCGCTGTACCGCTCGGCGTACCGCAACTGGGTCGGCGAGATCACCGCGGACGGGCTGTGGGCCTGTGCTCCGGCCGACGCGCACGAGGTGCTCACGGTCGTCGAGTGGGCCTGGCGCAACGGCTGGCGGGTCCGCGCGCGTGGCTCCTCGCACGGCTGGTCGCCGTTGACCGTCACGGAGGGGACGGCCGCCGGCGACAAAGTGCTGCTCGTGGACACCGGGACGCACCTGACGGGGCTGTCCCTGGACTCCGGGTCGCAGGTGCGGGCCGGGGCCGGGGTCACCATGGAGGCGCTGCTCACCTTCCTCGAGGGCCACGGTCTCGGGCTCACCGCCACTCCCGCGCCCGGCGATCTGACGCTCGGCGGGGCGCTGGCGATCGACGCGCACGGCACCGCCGTACCGGCCGACGGCGAGCAGCCGCTGCCCGGGCACACCTACGGTTCGCTGAGCAACCTGGTGCTGTCGCTGACGGCGGTGGTGTGGGACGAGGACGCGGGAGCGTATGTCCTGCGGACGTTCCGGCGCGCCGAGGCGGACTGCGCGGCCCTGCTCACGCATCTGGGCCGGGCGTTGGTGACCGAGGTCGTGCTGCGGGTGGGCGGCAACAGCAATCTGCGGTGTGTGAGCCGGACCGACATCCCGGCCGGCGAACTGTTCGCCGCGGCAGGCTCCGGCGGACGGACCCTCGACAGTTTCCTGGCGCGGTCCGGGCGGGTGGAGGCGATCTGGTTCGCGTTCACCGAGTACCCGTGGCTGAAGGAGTGGAGCGTCGCCCCGGCCAGACCGCTCACCTCGCGGCATGTGACCTCGCCGTACAACTACCCCTTCTCCGACGTCGTGCCGACCGTGGTCGCCGACCTCGTGGGGCGGATGGTGTCCGGCGCGGCCTGGTATCTGGCGCCGGTGCTGGGCAACGCGCAGCTGGATGTGGCGGCGCTCGGGCTGGTGACGACGCTGTCCTCGGACATCTGGGGGGCCTCGAAGAACACGCTGTTGTATCTGCGGCCGACGACGCTGCGGATCAACGCGAACGGGTACGCGGTGCTGACTCGGCGAGCCGACGTGCAGCGTGTTGTGCATGAGTTCACGTCGTTCTACCGGGAACGGCTCACCGCGTACGCCGCGTCGGGGCGGTTCCCCGTCAACGGGTCGGTGGAGATCAGGGTGACGGGGCTGGACGAGCCGGCCGATGTGGAACTGGCCGGCTCGCAGGTGCCGTTGCTCTCCGCCCTGCGGCCGAGGGACGGGGCGGACACGGCGGTGTGGCTGGATGTGCTGACGCTGCCGGGGACGCCCTATGCGGAGGCGTTCCTGCGGGAGTTGGAACGGTTCTTGTTCGAGCGGTACGAGGGGACTCGGGTGGAGTGGTCCAAAGGGTGGGCGTACACCGGGTCCGCTGTGTGGAGTGACGAGGAGGTGCTCGGTACGAGGATTCCGGGGTCGTTCGGGGGTGCGGTGTGGGATACGGCGGTGGAGACGTTGGACCGCCTTGACCCACACCGGGTGTTCACCAACGGGTTCTTGGATGGGGTGCTTGTGCGCCGTTGAAATCTGTGGGGCGGTGGGGGCTGGTCGCGACCACGCGGCGGTAGCCGCACATCGACACAGCCCCGCGCCCCTAAAGGGACGCGTGGCCGGTGCCTAGAAGTAGTGGCCCTTCTCCAAGTCCGCGAGCAGGCCCGCCTGTTCCGGCTTCCAGCCCAGGAGTTTCTGGGTCCGCTCGCCCGATGTCGCATTGTCGATCGCGGCCACCATGCCCAGCCAGCCGAAGTGGGCCTCCGCCTCTGTGGGCGGGATGCTCTTCAACGGGACGTCGAGGCCCTTGGCGATCGCCGCGGCGATGTCCTTGAACGGGACGCCCTGGTCGGCCGCTCCGTGCAGGGCCGTGCCCGCCGGGGACGATTCCAGGGCCAGGCGGTAGAGGTGGGCCGCGTCCAGGCGGTGTACGGCGGGCCAGCGATTGGTGCCCTCGCCCACGTACGCGGCGACGCCCGTCCGACGGGCGACGTCGATCAGCTGTGGCACGAAGCCCCGGTCGCCACGGCCGTGCACCGTGGGAGCCAGGCGGACCACCGAGCTGCGTACGCCGCGCTCGGCGAGGGCGAGTGCCGCCAGATCGCAGGCGCCTCGGTGGATGCCCGGGGCCGGGGTGTCCTGCTCCGTCGCCACACCGTCGACCGCGGCGAGCATCAGGGTTCCCGAAGTGACGACGAAGGGCCGGTCCGACCCTTCCAGGGCGGCACCGATCGCCTCGATGACGCGCAGGTCGGTGTCCACGGCTCGCGTCATGTCCGGGAAGTCGTCGTGGTTGAAGGCGAGGTGCAGCACGCCGTCGGTCCCGGCCGCCGCGCGTGCCAGGTCCTCGGGGTTGTCGAGGCTGCCGCGGTGCACTTCCGCGCCCGCCGCCTTCAGGGCCTCGGCGGACTTGTCCGAGCGGGCGAGGGCGAGGACCTGGTGCCCGGCGCCGAGGAGTTCGGGGACAGCCGCGGAGCCGATGAAGCCGCTGCCGCCGGTGACGAATACCCGCATGGTCGGTGCTCCTTCGAGGGAGGGGTTGGTGCTTCCATCATTCGGCCGGCGGGCGGCGGGCGTCCAAAGCCTGATTCGCAATACGCAATGCGTTTCAGGCATCGGTGCAGGTCGCCGGCCGTACCCTGGAGGCATGGCTGATCCCGCTTCCGCCCCTGACCTCGATCTGCGGCTCGTCCGGTACTTCACCGTCGTCGCCGAGCAGCGGCACTTCGGGCGGGCCGCCGGCGTCCTGCACATCACCCAGCCGTCGCTGAGCCGCCAGGTCCAGCGCCTGGAGCAGTTGCTGGGGGCGCGGCTCTTCGACCGGACCCCGCAGGGGGCGCGGCTCACCGAGGCCGGTGAGGTGTTCCTGCCGCGGGCGAGGGCGTTGCTGCGGGCCGCGGGCGAGGCCGCGGCGGTCACCCGGGCCGCCGCCGAGCCCAGCCGGATCACCGTCGGGTACATCAACGGGATCTTCGTCACCCCCGCCGTGCGCGATCTGCGCCGCCGCTTCCCGGACGCCGACGTACGGACCCTGCACCTCGACTGGAACGAGTCGCGCGAGGCCCTGCTGGCGGGGCGCGTCGACGCGGTCGTGACCCGGCTGCCGCTGCGCACCGACCGGTTGCGGGTGACGGTCCTCTACGACGAGCCGCGGGTCCTGGTGGTCCCGCTGGACCATCGGCTGGCCGGGAAGGAGTCGGTCACGCTCGACGACATCGCCGACGAGCCGCTGCCCCGGGGGCGGGATCCGCTGTGGAACGCGTTCTGGCGCGTCGACCCCCGGCCGGACGGCAGCCCGGCGCCCGACGGTCCGCTGATCGGCGCGGTGGAGGACAAGTTCGAGCATGTCGCCGCCGGGCAGGCCGTGGCGATCGCGCCCTGGGTGCCCGGCGCGGCCATCCGCCCCGACCTGACCACGGTCCCGTTGCACGGCGTCGAGCCGAGCCAGGTGGTCCTGGCGACCCGCGCCGGGGACCACCACCGGCTGCTGACCGCCTTCCGCAGGTCGGCCGAGGCGCTCCTGACGGCACCGGAGCCCGGTTAGGGCGTCAACTGGGCCTGGACGGCGGGGCCGTAGCGGTCGACGAGGTCGTCGATCGCCGAGTCGCGCAGCCGTGCGCCGCGGGCGATGCCGTACATCACGCCCAGGCCGAGGAGCTGGGCGACGGCGAGTTCGGCGCGCAGTGGGGCGTCGGGGCCGATGAGCCGGGCGGCGACGCGGTCGACCACCTGGGCGCGGAAGTTGGCGCGCAGCACGTCTCCGTGGTCGCCGTGCAGGGGGGCGAAGACGATCCGCAGCAGCGGGTCGGCGCCCCGGTCGCGCTGGCCCTCCAGGACGTGCCGGACCATGTGCCGGCCCAGGTCGTCCAGGGGTGCGTCCAGCAGAGCGGCCGCGTCGCTCTCGAAGGACATCACGCGGGCGAACAGGCCGTCCTTGTTGCCGAAGTACTTGAGGATCAGCGGCGCGCTGACCCCGGCGCGTTCGGCGACGTCCTTGAGGGTGATGTCGGCGTGCGCGTGCCGGGCGAGGAGGTGGCGGGCGGCTTTGAGGATGGCGGCCTTGGTGGCCTCCGCGTCCCGGCGGGCGGGCGCGGGGGTGGTGTCGTTGCCGGAGTCGGGTCGGGTGCTCACGGCACTCATGCTCCCTCCAGCGCGTCGTCCCGGGCGCCCTGGGGGCGGGCCTTGGCGCGCGGGGCGTCGCCCGTGGCCTTGTCGCCGGGTATGGACAGGGCGGCGGCGCTGGCGGCGAGCGCGATGACGCCGGCCATCGCGAACGCCAGCAGATACCCGTGCAGCGTGGGCATCTGGGCGCCCCCGACGAGGCTGGTGTGATGGGTGAGGACGGCGGCCACGGCGGCGCTGGAGGTGGCCTGGCCGATGGTGCGCATGAGGACGTTGACGCCGTTGGCGGAGGCGGTCTGGCTCGCCGGGACGGCCCGCAGGATCAGCGTGGGCAGCGCCGAGTAGGCGAGGGTGGTGCCGGTGGCGACGACGGTGGCGCCCAGGATGATCATCCAGAGGTCGCGGCTGTCGGCGATGCGCACCGCGTATCCGCAGGCGATGACCGCGGCGCCGAGGGCGAGGGTGATGCGCGGGCCGCGGGAGGCCGAGATCCGGGCGGAGAGCGGTGAGAACAGCAGCATGGTGATGCCGCCGGGGAGCAAGCACAGGCCGGTGGCCACGATGGACAGGCCGAGGCCGTATCCGGTGGCCTTCGGAGCCTGCACCAGCTGGGCGGTGACCAGGGAGTTGGCGTAGAAGGCGAACCCGGTGAGCAGGGCGGCGACATGGGACAGGCCGACCCGGGGCCGGGACACCAGATGCAGGTCGACCAGCGGCTGCTCGGTCCGCAGTTGCTGCCACCACCACAGGGCCAGTACGACGACGGTGGCGGCGAACAGCCCGAGGACGCGCGGGCTGCCCCAGCCCCACTGGCCGCCCTGCGAGACGCCGAGCAGCAGACAGGTCAGCCCGACGGCCAGCCCGAGCGCGCCGAGCACGTCGAACCGCCCGGGTTCGCGCACCGGTGACTCCCGGACCGCCCACCACACGGCCGCCACGCCCAGCGCACCGAGGAGGCTGGTCAGCCAGAACATGGTGTGCCAGTCGTAGTACTGGACGACGAGCGCGGCCAGCGGCAGACCCAGCGCGGCGCCGATGCCGACGGTGGAGCTCATCAGCGCCACCGCCGATCCCCGCCGTTCGGGCGGCAGTTCGTCACGCAGGATGCTGATCGACAGCGGTACGACGGAGGCGGCGGCGCCCTGCAGGGCGCGGGCGGCGATGAGCACGGTGATGTCGGACGACAGGGCGCACATCACGGAGCCCACGGTCATCAGGGCGAGCGCCCCGGTGAGCACCCGGCGCTTCCCGTACATGTCACCGGCCCGGCCGAGCACCGGGGTGAGGACGGCCCCGGCGAGCAGGGTCGCGGTGACCATCCAGGAGACGGTGCCGGCCGAGGAGTGGGTGAGCTTGGGCAGATCCGGGAGCAGGGGGACGACCACCGTCTGCATGACGGCCATCAGGATCCCGCCGAAGGCCAGTACCGGGATGGTCAGCCGCTCCCGCAGCCGGGGCGGTGCGGCGGACGAGCCCGAGGGGCCGGCTGTCGGGGCGGGGTGATCCATCGGCGCTCCTGCGGACGGCACAGATATGAAGGTGAATACGAATTCACCCTATCGAGTGAATGACCTTTCACCAACTCGTTCCGACAGCGAGCTCCTACGACCGGGAGTGCAGGGCGCGCGCCGCCCGTGGCCCGAGCCACCTCTTGAGCCGGCGCAGCGCCTCCAGCCGCCCGGCCGCCTTGTCGATGCCGTAGTACAGCTGCGGCGGAACGTACGGCAGCAGCGGCGAGTGGCGCTGGCCGAGCAGGGCGAACATGCGGTGCGGGGGGAGGTCGATGTAGCGGGGCAGGTTCTCGTACCACTGGGCGCTGAGGCGGGCGGCGCTCTGGGCGGAGACCAGCTCGGCCTTGCGCTGCCGCTCGTAGGCGAGGAGGGCCTGCGGTACGGCGCCGTGCTCGCGCAGGGCACCGGCGAGGCACATCGCGTCCTCCAGGGCGAGGGTGGTGCCGGCACCGATGGAGTAGTGCGTGGTGTGGGCGGCGTCGCCGAGCAGGACGAGGTTGCCATGGTGCCAGGTGCGGCTGACGAGCGTGCGGAAGGTGGGCCAGGCGGCCGCCGAGGAGCCGCCGATCAGCGGCCGGCCGTCGAGGACGCCGGCGAACAGCTTCTCCAGCAGGGCGAGTTGGTCGACCTCGTTCAGCGTGTCGAGGCCGAGGCCGGTGAGGGTCTCGGGTGCGCACTCGATGACGCAGGTGCTGTGCCCGTCGTCGTAGGGGTAGCCGTAGCACCAGACCCAGCCGTGCTCGGTCTCGGCGAAGGCGAAGGTGAAGGAGTCGAAGGCCTTGGTGGTGCCGAGCCAGACGTAGTGGTTGCGGCCCTCGGTGACCTCGGCGCCGAAGGCGTCGGCGTACCGGGTGCGCAGGGCGCTGTGGATGCCGTCGGCGGCGACGACCAGGTCGGCCTCGGGGAGGTCGTCGGGCGTGATCTCGCTCTCGAACTCGAGCCGTACGCCCAGGGACCGGGCGCGTGCGGCGAGGATCTCCAGGAGGCGGTGGCGGCCGATGCCGTGGCCCGGGTCGCCGGGCTGTCGGGTGACCTGGTCACGGACGTGGGCGACGCCCTGGTTCCAGCGCACCGAGCTCTCCTCGACGGCGCGCGCCGACTCGGGGTCGTACGCGTGCAGCCGGTCCATCAGGGCACGCCAGTAGGTGACGCCCCAGCCGTAGGTCGAGCCCTCGGGGTTGCGTTCATGGACGGTGATGTCGTGGGACGGGTTCTGCCGCTTGAGCAGGATCGCTAGATACAGGCCGGCGGGCCCGCCTCCGACGCAGACGACCTTCACACGCACCCCTGGATTTCACCGAAAGTGGCCAATTGGCATCGCAGAGTAGCAGCGGTGACGGGTCCGGCCGGGTTTTCGAATCGCGCCAGATTGACGGCGTGAGCCACGACACCCGGACGGCGGACCCTTGCGAAAGATCGACGAAAACCCCCTCGCCCAGGCAAGGAATTCCCCGTTCCGGTACCGCCGGGCCCTTCGCCACGGCAAGATCATCTTCGTTCAAACTTGTATGACATGTAGTCATTGTCCTGATCGGAGCCAACCCGATCCGGGCGATTTCTCCCGCCCGGAAACCGGCGGATAGGCATACGGAGTCATCACCCGCACCCAGCACAGGAGCATCCGTATGCCCGAACTCACCCGCCGTCGCGCGCTCACCGCGGCGGCCGCCCTGGCCGCCGCGGCCGGTGCCCAGGCCCTGGTCGCCCCCGGTACCCCGGCCGCCGCTCACCCGCAGGAGGGGTCCCTCGAACCCTTCGACGAGGTCTACAAGGGCCGCCGGATACAGGGCCACCCGTCCGGCATGGATGACATGGGCGGCATGGGCGGCATGAAGGGCATGGGCGGTCACCACCACGGACACGGCACCGGTTACGCGGTGTTCGTGGACGGGGTGGAGCTGCACGTGATGCGGAACGCGGACGGCAGCTGGATCAGCGTGGTCAGCCACTACGACCCGGTGCGCACCCCGCGTGCCGCCGCCCGTGCGGCAGTCGACGAGCTGCAGGGCGCCGCGCTGCTGCCGTTCCCCGCCAACTGACCGCCCCCGCCAGGACTTCCGGAGCCTCGAAGCACATGACCATACGCAAGAACCAGGCCAGTCTGTCCGCCGACGAGAAGCGGCGGTTCGTCGCCGCCGTCATCGAGCTGAAGCGCAGCGGGCGTTACGACGACTTCGTGCGCACGCACAACGCATTCATCATGTCCGACACCGACGACTCGGAGCGCACCGGCCATCGTTCGCCGTCGTTCCTGCCCTGGCATCGCAGATTCCTGCTCGACTTCGAGCAGGCGCTGCAGTCGGTGGACTCCTCGGTGGCACTTCCCTACTGGGACTGGAGCGCCGACCGCACGGTCCGTGCCGCGCTGTGGGCGCCGGACTTCCTGGGCGGCACCGGGCGCAGCTCCGACGGGCGGGTGGCGGACGGCCCGTTCGCCGCGTCGAGCGGGAACTGGCCGCTCAACGTCCGTGTGGACGGCCGTACTTATCTGCGCAGGTCACTCGGGACCGGCGTGCGCGAGCTGCCGACCCGGGCCGAGGTCGACTCGGTGCTGGCCATGGCGACGTACGACATGGCGCCCTGGAACAGCGCCTCGGACGGCTTCCGGAACCATCTGGAGGGCTGGCGCGGGGTCAATCTGCACAACCGGGTCCATGTCTGGGTCGGCGGCCAGATGGCCACCGGGGTCTCCCCCAACGACCCGGTGTTCTGGCTGCACCACGCCTTCATCGACAAGCTGTGGGCCGAGTGGCAGCGCCGGCACCCGCAGGCGGCCTATGTGCCGGGCGGCGGGACGCCGGACGTCGTCGACCTGGACGAGACGATGAAGCCGTGGAACGACGTGCGGCCGGCGGACCTGCTCGACCACACGCGGTTCTACACGTTCGACGTCTGAAGACGTCTGAAGACGTCTGAAGACGTCTGAAGACAGCTGAAGACAGCTGATCAGACGTCCGCCGTGCGGCACTCCGGGTGGCCCCAGCCCTGCCCGTTCTTCGCGATCGCCTCGCCCGCCGCGTAGGGGCGGCCGCACAGGCAGCGGCCGGGGAACTTGGCCTTGATGGTGCGCGAGGAGCCGCCGCCGGCGGCGGTCTTGCGGGGTGCCACCTTGCGGCGCGGGGCCCCGGCGGAGGCGGCGGGCGTCGGCGACGGCGGCGGTACCGGGGAGCCGAGGGCGCTTCCCGCGGCCTCCTGGACCGTCGCCGCCTGGCTGGCCGCGCGGTCGGCGAAGTCGTTCAGCGGGTCGCCGTCGACCTGGTGGGCGGGGACATACCGGAAATCGACCGTGCGGCCGTCGAGGAGTTCGTCGATGCGTACGACCAGGTCCTGGTTGGCGACCGGCTTGCCCGCCGAGGTCTTCCAGCCGTTGCGCTTCCAGCCGGGCAGCCAGGTGGTGACCGCTTTCATCGCGTACTGCGAGTCCATCCGTACCTCGAGCGGCACGTCCGGGTCGACTGCCGTCAGCAGCCGCTCCAGCGCGGTCAGTTCGGCCACGTTGTTGGTGGCCTTGCCGAGCGGGCCGGCCTCCCAGCGGGCCGGAGTCGCCGCGTCGTCGGACATCACCCAGGCCCAGCCGGCCGGTCCCGGGTTTCCCTTAGAAGCCCCGTCGCACGCGGCCACCACTCGTTCACGCATGGGCCCGATCATGCCACGGGCGGGCGGGGAGCCCGGCCGTGGCCCGTGTCCGCCCTGGTCAGACGTCCTTGACCTGGGGCTGCTCGCCCTCGGTGGTGGTGAGGTCGATCACCGAGAAGTTGGCGCCCTGCGGGTCGGTGAGCGCCGCGAACCTGCCGAAGGGACTGCTCATCGGACCGAAGCGCAGCACCGCGCCCTGCTTGGTGGCCCTGGCGACGGCCTCGTCGCAGTCGTCGACGGTGAAGTAGACGTTGATGTACGAGGGCACCTCGGGCGGGAAGTCGTCGGTCATCCCCATCCGGCCGAGGACCGTGTTCCCGTCCACGTCGAACATCCGGAAGTCGACGTTGTCGTCCTCGACCTGCCTGGCCGTGTAGGAGAAGAGAGCGGTGAAGAAGGGGTCGGTCTTCTCGGGCTCGCGGGTGAAGACCTCCGCCCAGCAGTAGGCGCCGGGCACGGCCGTGGCCTCGAAGCCCTCGTGGACGCCGCCCTGCCAGATACCGAAGACCGCCCCGCCGGGCTCACGCGCCAGGCACATCGTGCCGAAGTCACCGACCTGCATCGGCTCCATCAGCACCTCACCGCCGTTCTCCCGGATCCGCTCGGCGACGGCCGCCGCGTCCGGCGAGGCGAAGTACAGACACCACTGCGACTGCCCCTCCTGACCGGGCATGGGCGGTACGACGGCGGCGACGGCATTGCCGTTCGCGTAGGCCTGGGTGTAATTGCCGTACTCCGACGCCGACTCGCCGAACGTCCAGCCGAGGACCTCGCCGTAGAAGCTCTTGGCCCCCTCCAGGTCGCTGAACATCGCGTCGGCCCAACAGGGGGTTCCTTCAGGTTGTACCGCCATGGCCGCGGCCCTTCCGATCGCACGGATTCTCCCGGTTCCTCACGCTAGCCATCCGGCCGACCGCCCGCGAGCCGAACTCCGGACTCCGGCGGACACTGGGAAGGATGACCGAGCGGCCTTCGGCGGACGGGGCGCGGCATGACGGACGTGATGCGGGCGTGGACGGTGGCGCGGCCCGGACCGGTCGAGGCGGATCCGCTCCGGCTCGTCGAGCGTCCGGTGCCGGTGCCCGGAGCCGACGAGGTGCTGGTCCGGGTGCGCGCCTGCGGGGTGTGCCGGACCGACTTGCATGTCACGGAGGGTGATCTGCCGGTGCACCGGCCCGGGGTGACGCCGGGGCACGAGGTGGTCGGCGTGGTCGCGGGCCTGGGCCCCGAGGTGACGGACTTCGCGGTGGGTGAGCGGGTGGGGGTGGCCTGGCTGCGGCGCACCGACGGGGTGTGCGCCTACTGCCGGCGGGGCGCCGAGAACCTGTGCCCGCACTCGGAGTACACCGGCTGGGACGCGCACGGCGGCTACGCGGAGTACACGACCGTGCCGGCGGACTTCGCCTACCGGCTGCCCGGCGCCCTCGACGACGTGGCGCTCGCGCCACTGCTGTGCGCCGGGATCATCGGCTACCGCGCGCTGCGCCGGGCAGCGCTCCCGCCGGGCGGCCGGCTCGGCCTGTACGGCTTCGGGGGCAGCGCCCATCTGTGCGCGCAGGTGGCGCTCGCGGAGGGCGCGACCGTGCATGTGCTGACCCGGGGTGCCGAGGCCCGGCGGCTGGCCCTGGAGCTGGGCGCGGCCTCGGCCCGGGACGCCTCCGAGCCGCCGCCCGAGCCACTGGACAGCGCCGTCCTGTTCGCCCCGGTCGGCGATCTGGTGCCGGTCGCGCTGCGCGCCCTGGACCGGGGCGGGGTACTGGCGGTGGCGGGCATCCACCTCAGCGACGTACCGGCACTGAACTACGAACGGGAGCTGTTCTACGAGCGGGAGCTGCGCAGCGTCACCTCCAACACCCGTGCCGACGGGCGGGAGTTCCTGACTCTGGCCGAGCGGCACCACGTCCGCGCGACCACCCACGCGTACCCGCTGTCCGCGGCCCCCCAAGCCCTGCGGGACCTGAAGGCCGGGCGCTTCGACGGGGCCGCGGTGCTGGTCAACGACTTTTCCTGAGTCCAACCCGGACCGGACCCGGGTACCGGAGCGGGCCACCGGCGCGCGATCGGGAAACGCAACCTTTTCCACCCCGAACACCTGGTTTGCGCAACTAAGGCGCACAACCGCCCCTTTCGCGCCGTACCCGTAGATCACCACGGCTGTTTGGCTGGTCCTTGCGCAGCGCCACCTCGCACACCACCGACCCTCCGGGTCACCTCTGTTCGCCTCTCTGCTGGAGGGAATGTGTCCACACCGGACAGCGTCATCGGTTCCGCCGTCGACGAGCCCGAGCCGGATCCGACCACCGACGGGGAGCTCACCAGTCTGAGCACCCGGGCGGCACGTCAGCTCGCCACGACCACCAAGTCCGAACCGCAGATGCAGGCCATCACCTCCCGATGGCTGCTGAAGACACTGCCGTGGGTGGACGTCAAGGGCGGCGCCTACCGGGTCAACCGGCGCCTCCAACTGCGCACCGGACGCGGCCGGGTGAGCTTCGAGCAGAACGGCGGGGACGACATCCGGGTCATCCCCGCAACCCTCACCGAACTGCCCATCCTGCGGGGTTACGACGACCTGGACGCGCTGACCCAGATCGCCGAGCGGTTCCAGGCCCGTGAAGTGCGCGCCGGGCAGGTGCTGTTCGAGGCCGGGCAGCCGGTCACCGAGACCTACCTGGTCGTGCACGGCCGGTTCATCCGCTTCGCGGCCGGCAAGTACGGCGAGGAGGAGGTCGTCGGGGTCGTCACCGACGGCGACCAGATGGGCGACGAGGCGGTCGGCCAGACCGACCCGCTGTGGCTCACCTCGGTCCGGGCGGAGACGGCGGGCGTGGTGCTGGCGCTGCCCTGGACGGTCGTCGAGGAGGTCATGGACCGGATGCCGTCGCTCGGTGCGCATCTCCAGGCGTACGTCGACCGGCAGCGGCTGCCGATGAACCGCAAGGGCGAGGCCGAGGTACCGGTACAGGCCGGCCACCGGGGTGAGCCGACCCTGCCGGGCGGCTTCGTGGACTACGAACTCGCGCCGCGCGAGTACGAGTTGTCGCTCACCCAGACCGTGCTGAGGGTGCACTCCCGGGTCGCCGACCTCTACAACAACCCGATGGACCAGACCCAGCAGCAGCTGCGCCTCACGGTCGAGGAGATCCGTGAGCGCCAGGAGTGGGAACTGGTCAACAACCGTGAGTTCGGACTGCTGCACAACATCGACTACGGGCAGCGGATCAGCTCCTTCACCGGCCCGCCGACCCCGGACGACATGGACGAGCTGATCTCCATGCGCCGCAAGACCAAGGTGATCCTGGCGCACCCCAAGGCGATCGCGGCGTTCTTCCGGCAGTGCAACCGGCGCGGACTGGTGCCCCCGAGCGCGAACATCGACGGGCACGAGATCCCGGCCTGGCGTGGGGTCCCGATCTATCCGTGCAGCAAGATCCCGATCAGCGACGACCACACCAGCAGCATCATCGCGCTGCGCACCGGCGAGGCCGACCAGGGGGTCATCGGCCTCTACCAGACCGGTATCCCGGAGGAGTTCCAGCCCGGCCTGAACGTCCGCTTCATGGGCGTCAACGAGCAGGCCGTCATCAACTACCTGGTCACTGCCTACTACTCGATGGCCATCCTGGTCCCCGACGCGGCCGGGATCCTGGAGAACGTCCAGCTCGGCCGCACCGCCGACTGACGGCCTGGAGCACAGTCATCATGACCACACCCACCACCCCCTACGTCCTGCCCGGGCCGCCGAACATCGCCCGGAGTCTGCGCCCGGCCAGGCGCACCGGGGCGGTCCCCGGACTGCACTACCGGCCGGCCGTGCCCGCCGACCCCGCCAAGGCCGCCGAGCTCGACCGCCGCCTGGAGGCCTGGGCCCGGGAGCTCGACCTGTTCCCCGAGGCCTGGAAGGGGGACTTCTCGGGCTTCCAGTTCGGCCGGGCCGTCGTACTCCAGCATCCGGGCGGTCTCGACCTGGACCGGCTCACCGTCGCCGGCAAGCTGCTGCTGGCCGAGAACATCGTGGACTCCTGTTACTGCGAGGAGGACGAGGGGCGCGGCGGATCCCGGCGCGGGCTCGGCGGCCCGCTGATCATCGCCCAGTCGGCGCTCGACCCCTACCACGGCATCCCGGAGCTGGAGGAGGAGTGGCGCGCCGGCATCCGGGCCGACGGTCCGCTGCGCTCGTACCACTTCGCCCTCGCGGACTTCGCCGGGTTCGCCACCCCGAGCCAGACCGGCCGGTTCGTGCACGACATCGCCCGGCTGCACCTCGGGTACCTGGGCGAGGCCGCGTGGATGGAGACCCGGTACATGCCACGGGTCTGGGAGTACCTGGTGATGCGGCAGTTCAACAACTTCCGGCCGTGTCTGTCGATCGTCGACGCGGTGGACGGCTACGAACTGCCCGAGCCGCTCTACGCCCGCCCGGAGATCCAGCGGATCACCGCCCTGGCCTGCAACGCGACCACGATCGTCAACGACCTGTACTCCTTCACCAAGGAGCTGGCGAGCGATCCGGACCACCTCAACCTGCCCCAGGTGGTGGCGGCCAACGACCGGCGCGGACTGAAGGCGGCCTATCTGAAGTCCGTCGACATCCACAACCGGATCATGGCGGCCTTCGAGGAGGAGTCGGCCGCCCTGGGCGCCACCTCGCCGCTGGTCGCACGCTACGCGGAGGGCCTGGCCGCCTGGGTCTCGGGCAACCACGAGTGGCACTCCACCAACACCAACCGCTACCACCTGCCCGACTACTGGTAGCACCGAGCCCATCCGAAACACCGTCAGAAACACTTCGAGGAGCAACTGTTGACCACCGCCCCTGTCGCTCGGAAGACCACCACGTCAGCCCCGGTGCCGACCCAGTCCCGGTACCAGAACAGCGTCGCGGAGTACTGGAACGCCGAGGAGAACCCGGTCAACCTCGAACTCGGAAAGATCGACGACCTCTACCACCACCACTACGGCATCGGCGAGGCCGACTGGTCGGTGCTCGACGAGACCGACCCCGAGCTGCGCAAGGAGCGCGTCACCAGCGAGCTGCACCGCCTGGAGCATGCCCAGGCCGAGCTGCTCGCCGGGCATCTCGGCCCGCTCGCCCCGGACGACCGGGTCTTCGACGCCGGCTGCGGCCGGGGCGGTGGCAGCATCGTGGCGAACCTGCGCTACGGCTGCCACGCCGACGGGGTCACCATCTCCGCCAAGCAGGCCGGCTTCGCCAACGAAATGGCCCGCAAGCGGGAGGTCGGCGACAAGGTCCGCTACCACCACCGGAACATGCTGGACACCGGCTTCGAGACGGGCGCGTACGCGGCCTCCTGGAACAACGAGTCCACGATGTACGTCGAGCTGGAGCTGCTCTTCGCCGAGCACGCCCGGCTGCTGCGCCGGGGCGGACGCTACGTCACGATCACCGGCTGCTACAACAACGCCTACGGGCAGGCCTCGCGCGAGGTGTCCCTGATCAACGCCCACTACATCTGTGACATCCACCCGAGGTCGGAGTACTTCCGGGCGATGGCCAAGAACCGCCTCGTGCCGGTCCATGTGGAGGACCTCACCGAGGCGGCCATTCCGTACTGGGAACTTCGCAAGCAGGCCGACCACCTGGTGACGGGGATCGAGGACGCCTTCCTCACCGCCTACAAGAACGGCAGCTTCCAGTACCTGCTGATCGTGGCCGACCGGGTCTGACCCGGCGAGGCGCAGGCGCGGGGCGGTGTCCGGAGACACCGCCCCGCGTCGCCGTGCGGGTCACTCGCCCGCGTACGCCTTCTTCAGCGCGGCGATGTCCAGCTTGCCCATCGCGTACATCGCCCGGGTGGTGCGGGTCGCCCGCTCCGGGTCGGCGTCGCCGATCATCTCGATCAGTCCCTCCGGGATGACCTGCCAGGACACGCCGTACCTGTCCTTGAGCCAGCCGCACGGGCCGGGCTCGCCGCCGTTCTCGGTGAGTTTGGTCCAGTAGTGGTCGACCTCCTCCTGGCCGTCGCAGTAGATCTGGAAGGAGATCGCCTCGGTGAACTTGAACTGCGGGCCGCCGTTGATGGCGACGAACTTCTGCCCGTTGGCCGTGAAGTCGACGGCCAGCACGGAGCCCGCCTCCCCCGGGCCGGCCTCGTTGTAGCGGCCGACCTTCCCGATGCTGGAGTTCTTGAAGATCGACACGTAGTAGTGGGCGGCCTCCTCGGCCTGGCCGTCGAACCAGAGACACGTGGTGAATCCGTCGGTGGTCATGGGCACCTCCTGGGAGCGGGGAACGCGGTCATCCGTACCGACCGGTGCGCTCCAGGAAACTCATCGGTCATCGCGCCGATTAAGGGGCGCGGGGCTGTGGTGTGTATGCGGCTGCGCCACGTGGGCGCGACCAGCCCGCACCGAGCCGCGGACAACGGACAACCGCACCTAGCATCCCCACCATGACCTCTTCGTCGCCGGACATCACTCCCTTCCGTATCTCGATCCCCCAGACCGACCTCGACGACCTCCACGCCCGCCTCGACCGCACCCGCTGGCCGGCCGAGCTGCCCGGCGCCGACTGGGCATACGGCGTCCCGATCCCCTATCTGCGGGAGCTGACCCGGTACTGGCGCCAGGAGTACAGCTGGCGCGCAGCCGAGGCGGAGCTCAACGCGTGGCCGCAGTTCACGACGACGATCGACGGCGCCCACATCCACTTCGCCCATGTCCGCTCCCCCGAGCCGGACGCCACCCCGCTGGTCATCACCCACGGCTGGCCGGGCTCGATCGTGGAGTTCCTGGACGTGGTCGGCCCGCTCACGGATCCGGCGGCGCACGGCGGGGATCCGGCAGACGCCTTCCATGTGGTGGTGCCGAGCGTCCCCGGTTTCGGCTTCTCCGGTCCCACCACGGAGTCCGGCTGGGAGGCGGGACGGGTCGCGGACGCCTGGGCGGAGCTGATGGTGCGGCTGGGTTACGAGCGGTTCGGTGCGCAGGGCGGTGACTGGGGCGCGGTGATCTCGCGGGAGCTGGGCCGCGCCCATCCCGATCGGGTGATCGGCGTGCACCTCAATCTGCTGCCGGGCGCCCAGCAGGCCACCGAGCCCACCGCCGAGGAACTGGCCGCCCTCGATGCCGAGGAGCAGGCGAACACCCTTGACTCGTGGCGCCGCTGGGCCGCCTGGTCCCGGGAGAGCACGGGGTACGCCGTCCTGCAGAGCACCCGCCCGCACACCCCCGGCTACGCGCTCACGGACTCCCCGGTCGGGCAACTCGCCTGGATCGTCGAGAAGTTCCGGGAGTGGACGGACTCCGAGGAGCTGCCGGAGGAGGCGGTGGACCGGGACCGGCTGCTGACCGACGTGATGCTGTACTGGCTGACCGGTACGGCCGCCTCGTCCGCCCGCATCTACTGGGAGCGGGCGCACGCCACCGGCCTCCGCGCCACCGCGCCCTCCCAGCCGTCGACGGCACCGACCGCCGTCGCCCTGTTCCCGGCCGAACCCCAGCGTCCGCTGCGGCACAAGGCGGACCGCACGGAGAACATCGTGCGCTGGACGGAGTTCGACCGGGGCGGGCACTTCGCGGCGATGGAGGAACCGGACCTGCTGGTGGGCGACGTCCGGGCGTTCTTCCGGCAGCTGCGGGAAGAGGACGCACGCTGAACCGCCGTCAGGCGACCAGGCACAGCCCGTTGTAGGGCCCGGGCGCCGGCCGGCCTGCGGCGGTCCTACGGGCGAACTCGGAGTGGACCAGGGACAGCAGGCCGCCGAGGTCGAGGCCGAGGGCATGGGCGGCGGCCGCGAGGACCTCGGAGGAGGCCTCCTTGCGGCCGCGCTCGATCTCCGACAGATACGGCATGGAGATCCGGGCCGCCTCGGCGACGTCCTTGAGGGTGCGCTCCTGGTCCAGTCGCTCCCGCCGCAGGACGTCTCCGACCAGGTCGCGCCAGAGGGGTTCCCTGGGCTCCGGGTCCGGCTGCCGCGGGCGGAGCGGGATGACAGGGGCGTGGTTCGGCGGTTGGCTGCTCACTCCGACAGCCTAAGAGCAGACGGGTTGCTGGACTGCGTCCGGCAGCTCATCGACTCGCGGTACGAGGGTGTGGTCACCAAGCGGTACCGGCACGAGCTGATCACAGCCGTACGGGTGGAATGGTGACCGCCCTTCCACCGAGCGTTACCGGCTGTTTTCCGCCACCTGGGTGGACGGTGCGCATACGGCACGTCACCCCGGGTACCCGACCGTCAAGCACGCATGGGATGTCCGACAGCGGGTACCCGGGCCAGGGCGATCAACTGGACAAGGCCGGAACGACACAGGCCGAAGAGGCACACGCCGTACCGTGACTTTCGTGGGGAGAGGGAATGAACACCGCCGGGATCCGGTCGGAAGCAGTGGACACCGCGCAGTATGTCGGGGGGCACTCGGCAGAAGGGACGCTGCCCGGAATAGAGGACCCGAAGACGGTCGCCCCGCGAGACGCGCGGGAGCTGTCCCGCCAGTTCTTCCGGCGGATCGGTGAGCTGGAGGAGGGTACGCCCGAGTTCCAGTACGCCCGCAACACGCTTATTGAAATGAACATGTCGCTGGTGCGGTTCGCGGCCGGACGGTTCCGCAACCGGGGCGACGACATGGAGGACATCGTCCAGACCGGGATGATCGGCCTGATCAAGGCCATCGACCGGTTCGAACTGTCGCGCGAGGTCGAGTTCACCTCCTTCGCGCTGCCGTACATCGTGGGCGAGATCAAGCGGTTCTTCCGGGACACCACCTGGGCCGTACACGTCCCGCGGCGACTTCAGGAACTGCGGGTCGAGCTGGCCAAGGCACGCGAGGAACTCTCCAGCCGCCTCGACCGGGACCCGACGGTCGCCGAGCTCGCCACCCTCATGAACCTCTCCGAGGACGAGGTGGTCGAGGGGCAGCTGGCCTCCAACGGTTACAACTCCTCCTCCCTGGACGCCGCGCTCACCGGGGACGGCCCCGAGGACGGCGAATCCGTGCTCGCCGACTTCATCGGCGTCGAGGAGGACGGGCTGCGGCTGGTCGAGGACTTCCAGTCGCTGGCCCCGCTCATGGCCGAGCTGAGCGAACGGGACCGGGAGATCATCCATCTGCGGTTCGTGGAGGAGGCCACCCAGGCGGAGATCGGCGAGCGGCTCGGCTGCTCCCAGATGCATGTCTCCCGCCTCATCAAGCGGATCATCGCGCGCCTGCGCCAGGGGATGCTGGGCGAACTCGGCTGCGCCTGACAGCGGACTCGACTCACGGGCGCTGCCCCGCACCGGCGCGTGGGGCAGCGCCCGTGGCGGTCCCGCGTCCGGGTGACCCGGTGTGCGTGTTCAGCGTTCAGCGCGTCGGTGTGAGCAGTGCCATCGGCGTGATCAGTGTCATCACTGCGCGAGGGGGACCAGCGCACGGACCCGCTTGCCGACCGGCACCCGCTCGGCGGTGACCTCGGCGGCCAGGGCGTGCACGATCTCCAGACCGTGCCGGCCGACCCGCTCGGGATCCCTGGGAAAACGCCGGGGCAACGCGGCACTGCTGTCGTACACGGAAACCAGCACCGCGCTGTCCGTACCCTCCAGTTCGAGGATGTACGGGCCGTTGCTGTGCCGGTCCGCGTTGGTGATCAGCTCGCTCACCACCAGGAGCAGCTCACCGTCGGCCCGGGGATCGATCGTGGCACACCACTCGGTTCTGAGTTGTTCCAGGAAGCGGGCCGTGAAGTCCCGCGCCTCGGCGATGCAGCCCGGTTCACCGGTGTAGTGCGCTGCCCGCCGCAGCGGCTCCACGGGTACGTCGAAGCCAGTCGGTATCACTGCCCCGCCCAGGTGTTCGATCATGCGTGTCTCTCCAGGAGGCCGGTGCCGGCCAGATCGCTGTTGCCACCATGCTCGTACCCCGAGTGTCGTCCCACAGTCCCCGGGGTGTCCGCCGACCGCACACAAAAGGCGTCACGCTGGTCACACCGCCGGGGAACCGGGGCCTTCGGACTGCGGGGGCACGGGGGCAGCCGAGCTGGGCGGGGCCTGCGGGGACACCGGGGCGGCCGAGGACACCGCGGACTCGGAGCCGGGCGACGCCACGGAGGGCGGCTGCGCGGAGGGCGGGGCCTCCGACTTGGGAGATTCCGGCGCCTGGGACTTCGGGGACTCCGTCTTCGGAGGCTCGGACTTGGGCGCCTCGGACTTCGGAGACTCCGTCTTCGGGGACTCCGTCTTCGGAGATTCACTCTTCGGCGACTCGGTCTTCGGCGCCTCGGACTTCGGGGACTCCGTCTTCGGAGACTCCGAGGAAGGCGACTCGGAGGACGGCGGCTTCGAGGACGGGGACTCGGACGAGGGCGCCTTGGAGGACGGCGGTTCAGAGGACGGCGAGTTCGACGAGGGGGACTTCGAGCCGGTGCCGGGGCTGGTGCCGGGGCTGGTGCCGGGGCTGGACGGTCCCGACGGGCCGGTGGAGGGCGACGGGCACGGCGTGGCGCCTGGCCGGCCGGTCCCGCCGGGCGTGGGCGGGCAGCCGTGGTGGACCGGCGGGTTCATCGGGTCCGGATCGGCCGGGGGCTTCGTCGGGCGGTCCTCGTGCCCGGTGTGGTCGCCCCGGTGGCGGCCGAACCAGTCGTCGTGCCTGTGGTCGAAGAGGACGAAGAGGTTCACGACCTGCGCGGCGGGTGCGACGACGACCACGTTCGAGGGCCGGTACCCGGACCAGGCGCTGCCCGTGGTCCGCGGGGGGTTCTTCTGCGCGACCGGCGGGGTCAGCGGGTTGCCGCACGCGCAGCGCACCTGGGGCACGCCGTGCCCGTCGACCAGGACGGCGGTGCCCGTCTGGAGGACGGACTGGTACGTGGTCGAGCCCCCGTCGCGGTAGCCGTGGGCGGTGACCCGGGTGTCCGCGCGCAGCTGTACGGGCGTGAGGGAGCGCAGGTAGGCGGGGACGCCGGAGGGCCGGACGCCGACCTGGGCGGCGAACGCCTTGTTGCGCGAGGGCGAGGCCTGGAAGTACCTGATCTGCTTCTCGATGTCGCAACTGCCGCTGTTCTTCGTACCGCTGTAGAGGCCGGGCGCCCCGCCGTCCACCCCGCGCACCTCGTTCGCGGGCACCGCCGAGGCCTCCGACGCGGCCGAGGCGGCGGACGACGCGGCAGGTACGGAGGATGCCGGTGCGCCAGAGCTCTTCGTGGCACTGGACTCGGTGAACGGGTCCTGCCCGGAGCTGTCGGCGGCCTGGAGGAAGACCTCGCCGCCCTTCCCGGAGCCGCCGCCCGGACGGGTGAAGACCACGGCCAGGACCGCTGCGACCACGACGGCGGTGGTGAGCATCGCGATCCGGCGCGCGGACCGCCACCACGGCTGGTGCGGCTGTCCGCCCTGGCTGCCGCCGCCTCCGCCGCCCGGCGGCTGGGAGGGCGGGCCGGGAGGTGGTCCGGAGGGCCCGGACAGCGGGCCGGAGGGCGGTCCTGTGGGGCGGCCGGATGACGGCGGTTCGATGCTCACGCTCATCTCCCCGTTGCGATGGACGGCATTCGCGGTAAACGGCTTTTGCGAAAAATGCCTCATTTGAAGCACAACGAGCCCAATGTGCGCCGGACCCGTACCGTCCGCAAGCCGACGCGGACGGCTCACCCGGCAGGCGGAGCGCCAAGGTGTTGCTTAGCGTGACAGCGTGAGCCCCCGAATCGCCTCCGCGCGGCCGGTGGCCGCGCCCGCCGGCCGGCCCGTCGCCCGGCACGGCTGGCCGCCTGCCCTGGCCGTGGTACTGGCCGCGCTGGTCGCCATGGCGGTGGTCGCCGCCGTGGGACTGTGGGCGGCGGGCGCGGCGGACCTGCCGAACGGCGCGTTTCTCCCGGTGGTGCTCGCGACCGTGGTGACGGCCGTCGGCGGCACCGTCGAACTCTCCGGCGACGCGGGCGACCTGGCCCGGACGAACGCCGGGCTGACCGTCGTACCGCTCTCGGTCACGCTGGTCGGTGCGCTGGTCGCCGCCGGAGGCTTTCTGCGACCGCTGCGGCACCGGGCGGTGGCCGGCGCCCGGGAGCTGGCCGGCTGGGCGGCCCGGATCGCGGTGCTGTGGCTGCTCGCGCTGATCGGGCTCGCGCTCGGCGCCCGGCACACCTTCGCCGTGAACGTGGGCAGCGGCACGCTCAGTGACCTCACCGACCTGCTGGACGCCGCGCCGAAGGTGGGCTTCACGACGGACGTGCCGCTCACCGTCGTGTTCGGGCTGCTGTGGCTGGCCGGGATCCTGCTGCTGGCGCTGCTGGTGTCGCGCGGGGCGCCGCTGCCGGGGCGGCTGCTGCGCTTCCAGACGTCGGTGCGCCCCGCGGCGTTCGCGATGGTCGTGCTCGTGCTGGCGTACGTCGCGCTGGCCCTGGTGGCCGCGCTGGTCGCGATGGTGACGCGCGGGCACGCCAAGGAAACCCTCGCGGTGATTCTGCTCGGGCTGCCCAACCTGGCGTGGCTGGCGCTCACGCTCGGACTCGGCGCCACCTGGCGGGGCCGGGTGGACGGCCCGTTCGGGCTGCCGGTGCCGCATGTCCTCGCCGAGGTGCTGCGCACCCCGGACGTCTCGACCCTGAATCTCCGTACGATCACCGCTCACGACGGCCGCTGGTGGTGGCTGGCGGGGGTGGCCGCGGTGCTGCTGCTCGCTGCCGGGTTCCTGATGGCGGTGCGCTCACCGGCCCGGGTCCGCGCCTGGCAGCACGCCCTGCACCTGGCGATCGCGCTCGCGCTGACGATGCTGACGCTCTGCCTGAGCGGCCGGGTCTCCGCCCACTACGGCCTCTCGCTGCTCGGCATCGGCGACCTGGGCGGCAATCTGTCGGGCGAGCTGCTGCTGACGCCGCGGCTGTGGTCGGCGGTGGGCCTGGGCGCGCTCTGGGGTCTGATCGCCGGGTTCCTGGGCGCCCTGCTGGCCGGCCCGGTGCGCCGTCCGGGTGAGGTCGCGGCCCGCAGACCCTGAGGCCTACCGCCCCCGCTCACCGTCCGGGGTCACCACCCGGGTCGCGTGGTGACCGGGGCCGTCGCCGCCCGGCTCAGCCCGCTCGGTGAGTTGCCGATCGGTGAGGTCCCGATCGGTGCCGCCCCCGTCAGTGACGTCGCGGTCGGTGACGTCGCGGTCGGTGAGGTACGTGGACAGCCGGCGTCCGTCGCCGTACAGCCAGCGTCCCTCGGCCGGGTCGTACAGCCACATGGACTCCCCGTCGACCACCACCCCGATGCGCAGTCCGTGCGTACGGCCCCGGAAGGACTCGCCGTCGAGGCCGCCGGCCAGGTCCTCGACGGCGTCCCGGTAGTCGGTGAGAGCCTGCGCGGCCAGGGCCAGCAGCGGGCGCGGGTCGGTGGCGTCGGCGGACGGGCCGCCGGTCAGGGGCGGGTCCCGGGGCACGGTGACCAGGTAGCGGCCGTCGACCCAGGCGGCCCAGCCGTTGGCGCAGCTGATGTGGGCCCAGTCGCCGCGCCGCTCCACGAGCTGCACCGGCAGCAGCGGGTCCAGGGGCACGGTCGGCCGGGCCGGGTCGGGGGCCTCCCAGGCGGACATACCGTCGGCCGGGACGACGTGGGTGGGCCGGAACCCTGGGCTCGTGGTCATCGCCTCGCCTACTTCCGCATCACGGCGGGTTCGTGCCGGCGCAGCAGCCGGGACAGCACACAGCCGAAGGCGGCGGACAGCAGCACCAGCATGACCATGTTGCGCAGCCAGACGCCCGCCGAGTGCCGGAAGAACGGGTCGGCGGTGAGCTGACCCGGCACGATCCGGTGCAGTTCGACGGTGCCGGCCATGGCACCGAGCGCCCACCGCGAGGGCACCAGCCAGGCGAGCTGTTCGAGACCGGGCACGCCGTCCAGCTTCAGCAGGGTTCCGCAGAAGACGACCTGGACGACGGTGAGCAGCACCAGCAGCGGCATCGTCACCTCCTCCTTGCGGACCAGGGCGGAGATCATCAGGCCGAGCATCATCGCGGTGAAGGAGAGCACGGCCACGGCGACGGTGATCTCCAGCAGGGGCGGCATCAACACCCCTTCGCCGCCGGGCGCGTTGATGTCGACACCGGCCAGGCCCACCTGGGTGAGCACGATCGCCTGGAGCACGGTGATGGTGCCGAGGACCACGACCTTCGACATCACGTACGCCGATCTGGGCAGCCCGACGGCTCTCTCGCGCTGGTAGATGACGCGTTCCTTGACCAGTTCGCGCACGGCGTTGGCGGCGCCGGTCAGCACCCCGCCCACGCACAGGGTGAGCAGCGCGTTCGTCGCGGTGTCGAAGGTGAGCTTGTTGCCGGCGACGGCCCGGGCCATCGCGCCCATGACGAACGGCAGTCCGATCATGATGGCGAGGAAGGTCCGGTCGGCGAGGAGGGCGGCGGTGTAGCGGCGCACCAGGGTCGAGAACTGGGCTCCCCAGCTGCGCGGGCGCGGCGGCGGGGGCGCGGCGACCGGGCCGGTGCGCGGTACGACGGGCTGCGCGCTGGAGTTCACGATGTACTTCCGGTGGTACGACGAGGCGCGGAACTTCCCCGCCCAGTCCCGGTCGGTGTCCCGCTCGAACGCCTCGAAGGCCACGGGCCATTCGTCGAAGCCGAAGAAGCCGAGGGCGTCGCCGGGCGGGCCGAAGTAGGCGGTCCGGCCGCCCGGCGCCAGGACCAGGAGGCGGTCGCAGACGTCGAGGCTGAGCACGCTGTGGGTGACGACGATGACGGTACGGCCGTCGTCGGCGAGGCCGCGCAGCATGTTCATCACCGAACGGTCCATGCCCGGGTCGAGTCCGGAGGTCGGCTCGTCGAGGAAGAGCAGGGAGGGCTTGGTCAGCAGCTCAAGAGCGACGCTGACCCGCTTGCGCTGCCCGCCGGAGAGGCTGTGCACGGGCTGCTCGGCGCGCTGTTCGAGGCCGAGTTCCCGGATGACCTCCTCGACCCGCGCCCGCCGCTCGGCCTTCGCGGTGTCCTCGGGGAAGCGCAGTTCGGCGGCGTAGGTGAGGGCGCTGCGCACGGTCAGCTGGACGTGCAGGATGTCGTCCTGCGGGACCAGGCCGATGCGCTGGCGCAGCTCGGCGTAGTCGCGGTAGAGGTCGCGGCCGTCGTAGAGGACGGTGCCGTGCTCGGCGGGGCGCTGGCCGGTGAGGGCACCGAGCAGGGTGGACTTGCCGGCACCGCTCGGCCCGACGACGGCGAGCAGGCACTTCTCGCCGACCGGGAAGGAGACGTGGTCGAGCAGGATCTTGCGGCCGCGGTCGACGGCGACGGTGAGTTCCTGGACGTCGAGGGAGACCTCGCCGGTGTCGACGTACTCCTGGAGCTGGCCGTCGACCAGACAGAACGCCGAGTGGCCGATGCCGACGACGTCCCGGGGGCCGAGCGGGGCGCGGATGACGGTGCGGCCGTTGAGGTAGGTGCCGTTGTGGCTGTCGAGGTCGACGATCTCGTAGCTGCCGTCGGGGTGGGCGCGCAGTTCGGCGTGGTGGCGGGAGACGACCAGGTCGTCGACGACGACGTCGTTGTCGGTGGCGCGGCCGATGCGGATGGTACGGGCGTGCAGCCGTCGTACCGAGGAAGGCTGCCGGAAGGTGCCGGTGCGGCTGGGCATCGAGACGGCGGAGGGGCGGTCCGGGGCGGGCGGCGGGCGGCCGACGAGGACGGCGCTCGGTCCGTCGGCGGGGCTGCCGAAGCGGATGACCGTGCCGGGGCCCACTTCCCATTCCCGGATGCGGCGGCCGTCGGCGTAGGTGCCGTTGGTGCTCTGCTCGTCCTCGAGGGTCCAGTGGCCCTCGCTGGGCCGCAGCACCGCGTGGTGCCAGGAGACCCGGGAGTCGTCGATGACGATGTCGCTGTACGGGTCACGCCCGACGTGGTAGTCGCGGCCCGGGCTCATCACCGTGGATCCCGTGTCGGTCTCCAGGACGAGTTCGGGCGCCGTCGAGGTGACCGGCCGCTCCGCCATGGCCAGAATTCTACAGATTTGTCAGCTCAAATGCCTTGCGGCCGCCCGGCCCGGCGGTTGTCACGTGTCAGGCCACGGGGACGACGAGGGCGGGGATGGTGCGCTGCATACGGAGGGCGTCCACGGACTCGGCGAGCAGTTCGTACTCGGTGGTGTCGTCCTGGACGGCGATCCGCACCAGCCGTCCGCCGGCCAGTTCGTCGGCGACGAGCTCCTGCCGGACCACGTCGGAACACCAGGCGCGGAGCAGACCGGGTACGTCCGAGACGGTCGCCCCCACCGGGACGAGTGCCCCCTGCGGAAATCTGGGGTTCTCGGGTAAGGGATCCAGCCGTTCCGCGATCCAGGAGGCCCGGTCCCGTAACCACCACAGTGCCAGGGCCAGGGTCGGCGCACGGTAGGTGCCGAGCGGAACGCCGATGCGCTGCCCGCCGCAGATGCCGTATGCCGTGACATGGCACAGGAATTCGTCGTGCACGATCACTCCCCCGTAGCTCGCCGGTGTGCCGTCGCGGCCGGTTTTCCGTGCGGCTCCTGTGCGGTGAAGTGCTCCTGACATTCGAGTATGTTCACTTTCGAAACACTGTCACCACGCCTTTCCGGCCAGTCTCTTGGCATATTCCGCCTGCGAATTGGCCGAAATGCGCCAGCTGTACGGTCCCGCCTTCATTACCCGAGGGGTAATCGACCCGTCACGCGGATCCGGGCATGGTGGTGTCAACGGGTCGCCGCAATCCGCGATCCACTCCCTGACCAGCAGTGACACCCTCGATGGAGGCTGATTCGCCATGTCCGTGAACACCGACCGTTACCAGACCGCCGCCGCCCGCTACTTCGAGGCCTGGAACGCTGCCGAGCCCGAGGCGCTGAGCAAGGCGGTCGCCGAGGCCTGGGCCCCGGAGGGCTCCTACACCGACCCGCTGGCCGAGGTCTCCGGGCACGCCCAGATCACGGCCGTGATCGCGGCGGCGCACGAGCAGTTCCCGGGTTTCGTGTTCCGTCCGCTCGGGGCCGTCGACGGCCACCACGACACCGCGCGCTTCGGCTGGGAGCTGGTGAACGAGGCCGACGGCTCGGCTCCGGTGGCCGGTTTTGACGTGGTCACGCTCAGCAAGGACGGCCGGATCCGGCAGGTGCTGGGCTTCCTGGACCGGGTGCCGACCGGGGCCTGAGCCGCGTCCACGGTGAGTTCCCGCGCTCGCGGCGGCCTCCTGCGCAGGAGAGACCACCGCGAGCGGAGGACCGCCTCGACGACGACGCCGATCACCGGTCGACGACGACGTCGCTCACTGGTTGACGACCGCGTCGCTCACTGCTTGACGATCGCCTCGATCCGGGCCAGTTCCTCGGCGTCGAAGTCGAGGTTGCCGATGGCGCCGACACAGTCCTCGACCTGCTGCGGGCTGCTCGCGCCGATCAGCGCGGAGGTCACCCGGCCACCGCGCAGCACCCAGGACAGCGCGAGCTGGGCCAGGGTCTGGCCGCGGCCCTTGGCGACCTCGTCGAGGGCGCGCAGCTGGGCGACCAGGTCCTCGGTGACCGCGTCCGAGTTCAGGAACGGGCTGTCGCTCGCGGCCCGGGAACCCTCCGGGATGCCGTCGAGGTAGCGGCCGGTGAGCAGGCCCTGCTCCAGCGGCGAGAAGACGATGGAGCCGACCTGGAGCTCGTCGAGCGCGTCCAGGACGCCCTCGGTCTCCGGGCGGCGGTCGAGCATCGAGTAGCGCGGCTGGTGGATCAGGAGCGGGGTGCCCAGCTCGCCGAGGATCCGGGCGGCCTCGCGGGTCTGTTCCGCCGAGTAGTTGGAGACGCCGACGTAGAGCGCCTTGCCCTGCTGGACCGCGGAGTGCAGGGCGCCCATCGTCTCCTCCAGGGGAGTCTCCGGGTCCGGGCGGTGCGAGTAGAAGATGTCGACGTAGTCCAGGCCCATCCGGGTCAGGGACTGGTCCAGCGACGACAGCAGGTACTTGCGCGAACCCCACTCGCCGTACGGGCCGGGCCACATCAGATAGCCGGCCTTGGTGGAGATCACCAGCTCGTCGCGGTACCCCGCGAAGTCCGCCTTCAGCGCCTCACCGAAGGCGGACTCGGCGGCGCCGGGCGGCGGGCCGTAGTTGTTGGCCAGGTCGAAGTGGGTGACCCCGAGGTCGAAGGCGCGGCGCAGGATGGCGCGCTGGGTCGTCACGGGCCGGTCGGGCCCGAAGTTGTGCCACAGGCCGAGCGACAGCGCGGGAAGCTTCAGACCGCTGCGGCCGCTGCGGCGGTACGGCATGTCGGCGTAGCGGTCGGGGTGTGCGGTGTACAACGCGACTCCAGAGGGGTGGGCACAGGATCTACCGGTTCCACTCTTCCCCGAGCCTCGACAGTGGTCCAACAGGAGAATCCGATGGAATTGTGCGGCTAGGCTTCTCAATCATGGAACTGCGCCACCTCCAGCACTTCGTCGCCGTCGCCGAGGACCAGCACTTCACCCGGGCCGCGGAACGGCTGCTGGTGTCCCAGTCGGGCCTGTCCGCCTCGATCCGGGCCCTGGAGCGGGAACTGCGGGCGCCCCTGTTCGTGCGCACCACCCGCCGGGTGACGCTCACCGAGGCGGGCCGGGCGCTGCTCGGTGAGGCGGAGCGCATCCTCGCACAGGTGCGGTCGGCGCACGAGGCGGTGGCCGCGGTGCAGGGCGTGCTGCGCGGGACGCTGGCGCTGGGCACCGAGCAGTGCATCGCCGGGGTGCATGTGGCGGGGCTCCTCGCCGCCTTCCGGCGCCGGCACCCGGACGTGGAGATCCGGCTGCGGCAGGCCGGTTCGGGCGCGCTCGCCGAGGAGGTGGCGGCGGGCCGGCTGGACCTGGCCTTCGCCTACCGCACCCAGGACGACACCGACCAGCTGCGCTCGGTGGCCCTGACCGGCGAGCCGATGACCGTGCTGTGCCATCCCAGCCACCGGCTGGCCGGGGCCGGCGCGGCGGTGGTCCCGGCGGACCTCGACGGGGAGGTGTTCGTGGACTTCCACCCGGACTGGGGCCCGCGCCGCACGACCGACTCGGCCTTCGCCGCGGCGGGCGTACGGCGCACGGTCGCGCTGGAGGTCAACGACGTGCACAGCCTCCTCGACCTGGTCGACGAGAACCTCGGCATCGCCGTCGTACCCCGGCACTTCCGGCACAAGCGGCCCTCGCTCACCGCGCTCACGCTCAAGGACACGGACGAATCCGCCTACGAGACGGTCGCCCTGCTGCCGCCCGAGACGGCCACCAGCCCGGCGGCCCGGGCGCTGATCACCCTCCTCGAAACAGGGGGCCTGGCAACACCCCCGGAGGGGGCCCACCCCTCCTGACCTCGGCCTCCCGTCGGCGCAGACTCATGAGCGTCCACAACGACGACGGGGAGCAGGGGACATGGCGGAACACACACGGCGTACGGTGCTGCGCGGCGCGGCGGGCCTGGCGGCGGCCACCGCGCTGGCCGGCCCGGCAGGGGCCGCGACGGCGGCGGCACGTCCGGCGACGGAATCGACGGAATCGACGGAATCGACGGGTCATCAATACCCGTTCCTCCAGGGCGCGTTCGCCCCGGTCACCGAGGAACTCACGGCCTTCGACCTGCCGGTCACCGGCCGTGTCCCGCGCGAGCTCAACGGCCGCTTCCTGCGCAACGGCCCGAACGTGCTGGGCCTGGAGGATCCGCGTGCCCACCACTGGATGCTCGGCGACGGCATGGTGCACGGCGTACGGCTGCGCGACGGACGCGCCGAGTGGTACCGCAACCGCTGGGTGCGCTCCTCCCAGGTGGCGGCGAAGCTCGGCGAGTCCTACCCGGGCCCGGTCCGGACGACTTCGCCTGCAACACGCATGTGATCCCCTACCGGGGACGGATCCTCGCGCTCCAGGAGAGCGGCCCGCTGCCGTACGAGCTGGACGGCGAGCTCAACACGGTGGGCGCCTACGACTTCCGGGGCACGCTGGAGGGTGCGTTCACCGCGCACACCAAGTACGACCCGATCGCCGGCGAGTTGCACGCGGTCACCTACTACCCGACCTGGGACCACGTCCGGCATCTGGTCGTGGACCCCACCGGCCGGGTCGCGCGCACCACCCGGATCCCGGTGCGGGACGCGCCGATGATGCACGACTTCGCGCTCACCGAGAAGCACGTGGTGGTCTTCGACATCCCGGTCACCTTCGACCCGGCGGCCGCCGAGGCCGGCGCCCTGGTGCCGTACGTCTGGAACCGGGAGCACCCGGCCCGGGTGGGGGTGCTGCCCCGGTCCGGCGGTGCGGTCCGCTGGTTCGGCGTCGACCCGGTGTTCTACTCGCACACCCTCAACGCATACGACGAGGGCGAGTCCGTGGTGATCGACCTGACGACGTATCCGGCGCCCTTCGACGTGGCCGGGAAGTTCACGGACGGACCGCACGCGGTGGGCACCGCGAAGCTCGAACGCTGGACGGTCGATCTGCGCCACGGCCGGGTCCGCAGGCGGACCCTGGACGACCGGCCGCAGGAATTCCCGCGCGTCAACGAGGAGCTGGTCTCCCGCCGGCACCGCTACGGCTACTCGGCGGCGGCCGCCGAGATGTCACTGGCGTATCTGGCCGGGGACGGCAACCCGCCGGACCACGCCTTCCCCAACGCCCTGCTCAAGCACGACTTCGCGCGCGGCACGGCCCAGGTGCACCGGCTGCCGAGGGGTGCGGCGGCGGGCGAGGCGGTGTTCGTTCCGGGCGAACACGCGGCCCAGGAGGACGACGGTTTCACACTCGCCTACGTCCACAACCCCGACCGCGGCGCCGCCGACCTGCTGATCCTCGCCGCGCAGGACTTCACCGGCGAGCCGCTGGCCCGGGTCCATCTCCCGGGCCGGGTACCGCTGGGGTTCCACGGAAGCTGGATTCCGGACGCATGACGAGCCGCGATACGCGATCGTGGTCGGATGCATGCAAGGGACATCCTCATCGACGGCTTCGGCCGCATCCAGGAAGAAGTCCACGCCGCCCTCGACGGCCTCGACCCCGACCTGCTCAACAGGCCCCCGGCCGCCGGCGCCAACTCCATCACCTGGCTGGTCTGGCACCTCACCCGGATCCAGGACGACCATGTGGCCGACGCCTTCGACCTCGACCAGGTGTGGCTGGCCCAGGGCTGGGAGAAGCGTTTCGGCCTCGACCTGCCGCCCCGTGACCACGGGTACGGCCACACCCCGGCGGAGGTCGCCAAGGTCACGGTGGACACCGGCGACCTGCTGACCGGCTACTACGACGCGGTGCACGAGCAGACCCTGGGGGTGCTGCGCGAGCTCCCCGCCAAGGATCTCGAACGGGTCGTGGACACCCGCTTCGATCCGCCGGTCACGCTGGGCGTACGGCTGGTGAGCGTCCTGTCCGACGATCTCCAGCACGTCGGACAGGCCGCCTATCTGCGGGGGCTGCTTCAGAGCACGGAGGCGTAACCCGGCAGGACGACGTCCTCGATGAGGGCCGTGCGCTCGTCGAACGGGATGAACGCGCTCTTCAGGGCGTTCACCGTGACCGTGCGCAGGTCCTCGGCCGTCCAGCCGGCCTCCCCGACCAGCAGGGACATCTCCCGGGTCATCGTCGTACCGGACACCAGTCGGTTGTCGGTGTTGAGGGTGACCCGGAAGCCCAGCTCCTTCAGCGCGGTGATCGGGTGTTCGGCGATGGAGGTGGCGCAGCCGGTCTGGAGGTTGGAGGTGGGGCACATCTCCAGGGCGATCCGGCGGTCGCGCACCCAGCTCGCGAGCCGGCCGAGCTTGTCGCCGGCGATGTCCTCGGTGATCCGCACACCGTGCCCGATGCGCTGGGCGCCGCACACCTGGACCGCCTGGTGGATGCTGGGCAGGCCGTGCGCCTCACCGGCGTGGATGGTGAAGGGCACGCTCTCGCGGCGCAGGTGCTCGAAGGCGGCGAGGTGGTCGGCGGGCGGGAAGCCGTCCTCGGCGCCGGCGATGTCGAAGCCGACGACACCGGCGTCCCGGTAGGCGACGGCCAGCTCGGCGGCCTCGCCGACCCGGTCGAACATCCGCATCCCGCAGAGCAGGGTGCCGACCCGGACCGGCGCGCCGGCGGCAGCGGTCTTCGCCATACCTGCGGCGAGCCCCTCCTGCACGCTCTCCACGACCTCGCCCAGCGTGAGTCCCCCCTTGACGTTCAGCTCCGGGGCGTAGCGCACCTCGCCGTACACCACACCGTCGGCGGCGAGGTCGAGCACGTACTCCTCGGCAACGCGCCGCAGCCCCTCCTTGGTCTGCATGACGGCGAGGGTGTGCTCGAAGGTGGCTATGTACCGCACCAGGTCACCGGAGTTGGCGGCCTCGAAGTACCAGGCGGCCAGCTCGTCCGGGTCGGTGGTGGGAAGGGTGTGACCGACCTCGGCCGCGAGCTCGACGAGGGTGGCGGGGCGCAGGCCGCCGTCGAGGTGGTCGTGCAGGACGGCCTTGGGGAGGCGGCGGATCACATCGGCGTCTACGCGCGTAGCAGTCATGGCGGGGTTTTCCTCGGCGGGTGATTCGGGGCGGTGGGTCAGTCGGTGGGCTGGAGCAGGTCCCAGCGGTTGCCGTAGAGGTCCTGGAAGACGGCGACACTGCCGTACGGCTCGTGCCGCGGCTCCTCCAGGAAGGTCACGCCGGCGGCGGTCATCCGGGCGTGGTCGCGGGCGAAGTCGTCGGTGTGCAGGAAGAACCCGACGCGCCCGCCGGTCTGGTCGCCGACCCGGGCGCGCTGTGCGTCGTCCTTGGCGCGGGCGAGCAGCACTCCGGTGCCGGGCCCCTCCGTCCCGGGCTCCACGACGACCCAACGGGAACCGTCCGGCCGCGGCGCGTCCTCGACCAGCCGGAACCCGAGAGCCTCGGTGTAGAAGCGGATCGCCTCGTCGTAGTCGCCGACGACGAGAGTGACCAGGGCGACGCGTCGCATGGGGGCCTTTCGGTGGAGCGGTTAGCGGGAGAGGTTATACGTAAAACTTGACCAACGCCAGTCGCTGCTTCCAAGGGACTGCGACTGGAGCGCCCCGTAGAGGGCGCGGGGCTGTGTCGATATGCGGCTACCGCCGCGTGGGCGCGACCGGCCACGGACGGCCCGCACCGTCCGCACGGCGCAACGGTTACCGCTCCGCCTCCCCCTGCGCGACCTCCACCCGATGATGAAAGTCGATCACCCCGGTCGCGGACGCGGCACACGACAGCCCGGCGCAAGCCGCGAGCAGCACCGCAACCCCGGAACCGGCCCGGCGCCGCCCCCGCGGCGCGGCCAGCAGCGCCGCCACCCGCCGCGGCACCGGCCCCGACGTCGCCCCCGACACGAACGCCGGACGCTCGATGCCCCCGCCCTGTCCCGCCAGCGCGGCCCGGGCGATCGCACGGGCCGTCAGCCGCCGGTCCCCCACCGCGCGGGCCGCGGCCTCGTCGGCGACCCGCTCCACGGCCAGCCGTACCACGTCCCGGACCCGCCGCAGCGCCGGATGGCAGTGCGCCGCGAGCTCCGCCGCGGCCAGGAAGAAGTGGTGGCCGCCGGCGTTGTGTGCCCGTTCGTGCGCGAACAGCGCCTCTCGTTCGGCCCCGTCGAGGCTGCGCAGCATCCCCGTGGTGACGACGATCCGGTGCGGCCGTCCAGGCAGCGCGTATGCGTCCGGACCCGGCGAGTCGACCACGCACAGGTCACCCGCGGCGGGTCCTCCCCCGGCCTCCGCACGGGCCGCGCGGAAGGCGCGTGCCTGCCGGAGCACCGACCGCGTGCCGGTCCAGGCGCAGAGGGCGAGAGCGCAGACCGAGAGGGCCGCGAGCGGCAGGGCGAAGCGGTCGGAGACCGTGTGCAGCGGCCGGACCAGCTCGCCGAGCGCGGCGAAGAACGGCAGCGTGAGCAGTCCGGTCAGGACGAACGCGCCGAGCGCGGCCAGGGTGCAGCCCGCGAGGGCGACGGCCGAGACGGTGATCACCCAGAGCGCGGCGGTGGGCGCCAGCCGGTCGAGGGCCCGCCGGGAGAGCGCCGGCAGCGCGAACGGCACCAGCAGCGGCAGGATCAGCAGCGCGGTCATGACGCCCCGGGCTGCTCGCCGCCGTCGAGCAGACTCCGCAGGACGCGCTCGTCGTCGGAGCTGAGCTGGGCGACGAAGCGGGCGAGCACGGTCTCCCGGTCGCTGTCACGGTCGAGTTCGCTGTGCATCCGCTTCGCGGTCAGGCCCTGCGCGTCCTGGACGGGGAAATAGGCGAACCCGCGGCCCTGACGGTGCCGGTCGACCACGCCCTTGTCGTGCAGCCGGGTGAGGATCGTCGTCACGGTGGTGCGGGCCAGGTCCGCGCCGAGGCTGCGCTGCACCTGTCCGGGGGTCTGGGGCACACCGGCGGCCCAGAGGGCGGCCATGACGCTCGCCTCCAGCTCACCGGCGGGCCGGCGTTCGTCCTTCGCGTCGACCATGGAAGGTTTGTCACCTCTTCTTCGTCCACAGTCCGGCAGACCGTCTACGTCAGTGTAGTCGGGCGGGCGGCCGGCACCGCCTGTCCGTCCGTCCATCGCGTTCCGCCCATCATGGGAGGCGGCGCGAGCGGGGAGGTGCCCCATCTTCTCGTCGGCCGGCGTACCGGGACCGGCGGCCGAGGCGCTGCGGGCCAGGACGGGTGGGGGACCCGCGCGGGGACAGCCCGTCGCACGCCTGATTCCGGATCCTGCCGTACGCGGTCCGGGCGTGGCACGAGGAGCGCAAAGCCGTGCGGCCGGCGTCCGATGCGGGGCGGGGTGTGGGCGGTCTGAGCCGGACCGTCAAACGGCCCTGGTGTGCAGGGCGTTCAGCTCGGTCAGCTCCTCCTCGGTGAACCGGATGGCGCCCGCCGCCACGTTCTCGGCCAGGTGGTCCGGGTTTCCGGTGCCGGGGATGGCGAGGACGTGCGGACCCTGGTGCAGGGTCCAGGCGAGTCGGACCTGAGCGGGGCTGGCGTCATGGGCGCGGGCGACCGCGAGGACGGCGTCGTCGTTCTCGGTGGCGCCGCCCGCCGCGGCCTCGCCGGCGACGGCGAAGAACGGTACGAAGGCGATGCCGCGTTCACCGCAGAGGCGGACCAGTTCGTCGGTGGCCGCGTCCCGCAGGTCGAGTCCCCAGCGGTTCTGCACGCACACCACGGGGGCGATGGCCAGTGCCTCGTCGAGATGGCGCGGCGTGACGTCGGAGACGCCGAGGTGCCGGACCAGTCCCGCCTCGCGGAGTTCGGCGAGGGCGCCGAAGTGCTCGGCGATCGAGTCCTGGCCCATCCGGCGGAGGTTGACGACGTCGAGGTGGTCGCGGCCGAGCTGCCGCAGGTTCTCCTCGACCTGCCCGCGCAGCTGGTCGGGGCGGGCGGAGGTGGCCCACTCACCGGAGTAGTCGCGGAAGGGACCGACCTTGGTGACGATGACCAGGTCGTCGGGGTAGGGGGCGAGCGCGGTGTTGATGAGCTCGTTGGCGGAGCGCAGTGCGGAGAAGTAGAAGGCAGCCGTGTCGATGTGGTTCACACCGAGTTCCACGGCCTTGCGCAGTACGGCGACCGAGCGGGTGCGGTCGCTCGGTGTGCCGCGGTGGAAGGCGACGTTGCCCGTCAACCGCATCGCGCCGAAGCCGAGACGGTGGACGGGCAGATCGCCGAGGCTCCAGGTGCCGGAGGTGTCCGCGGTGATCGTTTCGGAGGTCATCGACGGAGTCTGGCACACGGCAGCCGCGGGACGGGTCAGCAGTAGAGGTTGTTGCCCGCCGCGACACCGAGAATCTGTGTGAACTTCTGGTAGGCGCTCACTCGGCTCTGCACCTGCGCGGGGTTCTTGCCGTCGCACTCCAGGGAGCCGTTGATGGAGCGGATGGTCTGGCCGAAGCCGGCCTGGTTGACCATGGCGTTGTGGCCGGTCATGGTGCCGGGGCCGGTCTGGGTGTTCCAGTACCACAGGCCCGTCTTCCAGGCGACGGAGGAGTTGTTCTCGACCTGCCAGGGGTTGTTGAGGAGGTCGATGCCGAGCGCGTCGCCGGCCGCCTTGTAGTTGAAGTTCCAGCTGAGCTGGATGGGGCCGCGCCCGTAGTAGGCGGCCTGGCCGGCCGGGCAGCCGTACCACTGGCTGCGGTCGCAGTACGTCGGGTAGTTGGCGGTGTTCTGCTCGACGACGTACACCAGTCCGCCGGTCTCGTGACTGACGTTGGCGAGGAAGGCGGCGGCCTCCTGCTTCTTGACGGTGTCACTGCCGGTGTTGGCGAAGGCCGGGTAGGCGCTGAGCGCGGCGGTGAGGCCGCTGTAGCTGTAGAAGGAATTCCGGTTCGGGAACATCTGGTTGAACTGTGCTTCGCTGACGACGAAGCCGGCGGAGGAGGCTGTGGGGGCCGCCTGGAGCACCAGGGCGGAGCCGCCTATGGCGAGCGAGGTCAGGAGTGCGGCGATTCGGCGCCTCGATACGGATCAACTCCTTTGCGGAGCACGGCCGCGCCCCACAGAGGGGGAGCGGCCGCGGTGGGGGGTGTGAGGCACACCCAACTGCTTTGGTCTGTACCAGTCAAGGGTGTAGACCAGTCATTCAGGAGTGGATCTTCAGGCGGCGGTTTCCCCAATTGCGCCCGGAAACAGGCAAGTCGGACCTCGCCGACGCCCGGCACGGCAGCGGTCGGGCCCGGCGGCGTCACCACGCTGCCGGGCCCGGAGAGTCGGCGGATCAGCTCAGCGGCTTGGCGAGGACCGCCTTGCGGTGGCTGAACGTCTCGATGGAGTAGCGGCCGTGGTAGCTGCCCATGCCGCTCTCCCCCACCCCGCCGAACGGCAGGTCGGAGACGGTGAGATGGGCGACCGGGAGGCCGAGGCCGAGCCCGCCGGAGGAGGTCTCGGCGGCGATCCGGTCCCGGGTGTCACCGGACTCGCTGAAGACGTAGAGCGCGAGAGGCTTGTCGCGGTCGTTGATGAAGCCGATCGCGCCGTCCAGGTCCGGGACGGTGACGATGGGCAGGATCGGGCCGAAGATCTCCTCCCGCATCACCGGGGACTCGGGGTCGACGTCGGTGAGCACGGTGGGCGCGATGTACTTGGCGGCCCGGTCGGTGTCGCCGCCCAGAGCCACCCGGCCCGAGCCGAGCAGTCCACTGAGCCGGTCGAAGTGGCGCTCGTTGACGATCCGGCCGTACTCGCCGGACTCCTTGGGCTCCGTGCCGTACAACGCCTGCACAGCCTTGACCAGCTCGGGTTCCAGGGCGGCGGCCGTCTCGGCATCGGTCAGGACGTAGTCGGGGGCCACACAGGTCTGCCCCGCGTTCAGGAACTTGCCGCGCGCCAGGCGATCCGCGACCACCGCGAGGTCGACGTCCCGGTCGACGAACGCCGGGGATTTGCCGCCGAGTTCGAGAGCGACCGGGGTGAGGTGCTCGGCGGCGGCGCGCATGACGATCCGGCCCACCGTGCCGTTGCCGGTGTAGAAGATGTGGTCGAAGCGTTCGGCGAGCAGGGCCGTGGTCTCCGGGACACCGCCCTCGACGACGGCGACGGCCTCGGCGTCGAGACAGGCCGGCAGCAGCCGGGCCAGTGCGGCCGAGGTCGCCGGAGCCAGTTCACTGGGCTTGGCGACGACCGCGTTGCCCGCGGCGAGGGCGCCGGCCAGCGGGGCGAGCAGCAACTGGGCGGGGTAGTTCCACGGGGCGATGACGAGGACGACGCCGAGCGGGTCGTACTGCGTCCAGGCGCTCGCGTCGCCGCCCAGGTGTGCCGGGACGGGGGCGGACTCGGGGCGCAGCCACTCCGCCAGGTGGTCGAGGCTGTGGTCGATCTCCCGGACGGTGAAGTCGATCTCCGTGCGGTAGGCCTCGACGGCGCTCTTGCCCAGGTCGGCGTGGAGGGCGGCGGCCAGCTCGTCGCCGCGCTCCGTGAGCATGGCGCGCAGTCGGCGCAGCTGATCGGTGCGCCACTCGAGGGGCTTGGTGCGGCCGGTGCGGAAGGTGGCACGCAGCCGGGCGACGACGTCGGCGGGCTGCTCGGGGGTGGACTGGTTCACGGATGCCTCGCTGGTGGTGCGTACGGGCCTGACGGCCCGGCTGGGTGTCGATCACTCGGATGCATAATGCAACCTTTCAGAGGCCGAAGTAAATTCCGCCACCACGGAACCACTTTCCGCCCTGCCCGGCTCACCCTGCCGTGGACACGCCCCTCAGGCCGCGAGCTCGGCGCGTCGCCGCCGCAGGTACGCCTGTTCGGGGAGCCCGTCGGCGAGTTCGATGGCGGTGTCGTACTCCCGTACCGCCTCGTCGTCACGGCCGAGGCGGCGCAGCAGGTCGGCCCGGACGGCGTGCAGGACGTGATAGCGGTCGAGGTCGAGCGCGTCGACCAGGGCGAGAGCCTTGTCCGGCCCCTCGACCTCGGCCACCGCGACCGCCCGGTTCAGCGCCACGACCGGAGAGCGGTCGACGGCCATGAGCTGGTCGTACAGCCGCAGGATCTGCCCCCAGTCGGTGGCCTCGGCGGTCCGCGCGTCGCTGTGCACGGCGTTGACCGCGGCCTGGATCTGGTAGGGCCCCGGCCGGTTGCGGCGCAGACACCGCCGTACGAGTTCCTGCCCCTCTCCGATCAGCTCCCGGTCCCACAGGCCGCGGTCCTGGTCGGGCAGCGCCACCAGCTCGCCGCCCGCCGGACGCCGGGCGGCCCGCCGGGCCTCGACCAGCAGCATCAGCGCGAGCAGCCCGGCGGCCTCGGGCTCGTCCGGCATCAACCTGTACAGCAGCCGCCCCAGGCGTACGGCCTCCGTACACAGCGCGGGATCACCGCCGTACCCCTCGTTGAAGATCAGGTAGATGACGGCCAGTACACCGCTGAGCCGGTCGGGGAGGTCGGCGTCCTTCGGCACCCGGTAGGGAATGCCCGCGTCGCGGATCTTGGCCTTGGCGCGCACCAGGCGCTGGGCGAGGGTGGGCTCGGGCACCAGGAAGGCGCGGGCGATCTGGGCGGTACTGAGCCCGCCGAGCAGGCGCAGGGTCAGGGCGACCCTGGCCTGCGGGGCCAGCGCGGGGTGGCAGCAGGTGAAGATCAGCCGGAGCCGTTCGTCGCGCACGGGGCCCTCCTCGGCCGGTGGGTCGGACGCGTACAGCCGGGCGGCCTCGGCGTGCCGGGCGTCCCGGGAGGACTCGCGGCGCAGCCGGTCGAGCGCGCGGTTGCGGGCGGTGGTGATGATCCACCCGGCCGGGCTCGGCGGCACCCCGCTCTCCGGCCATCGGTCCAGCGCCGTGGCGAAGGCGTCCTGGACCGCTTCCTCGGCGAGGTCGATGTCGCCGAGGAAGCGGACGAGAACCGAGACCGCGCGCCCGTACTCGGCACGGAAGGCGGCCTCGACGTCGGCGGCATCCGCCATCAGATCTGGTCCATGAAGGGCCGCACCTCGATCGGCAGCCGGGTGGCCAGGGCGGCCTTGCGTCCCCACTCCAGGGCGGCGTCCAGGTCCGCCGCCCGGATCAGGCTGATCCCGCCTAGGTACTCCTTGCCCTCGGCGTAGGGCCCGTCGGTGACCAGCACGTCGCCGTCCTTCGGGCGCAGCATCGTGGCCGTCTCCGGGCCGTGCAGTCCGCCGGAGAAGACCCAGGCACCGGCCGCGCGCAGCTCGTCGTTGAACACCTCGACATCGCGCATGATCGTGGCCATCTCGTCGGGCGGCGGCGGGGTGCCGTCGGCCGGCTGGACCACGCTGAGCAGGTAGTGCTTCATGACGTTCTCCTCGGTCGTCGCGGGGGTTGCTCGCCTTCTACACGAACGGCGGGCCCCCGGATCGACACCCCGCCCGCGACAGTCGAAAGAATCTTCTCCATGACCATCTCCGCACATCCGCTCGTCGTCCGCGCCCGGGAACTCGCCGACGACCTCCTCTCCCCCGCCGCGGAGCGCGTCGACCAGGAGGGTGTGCCGGTGAGCCACATCGAGGCGATCAGACGCTCGGGCCTGCTCGGCCTGAACGCACCGGTGGCGTACGGCGGCTCGGCGGCGCCCGCGGCCGTCGTACGCGAGACGGCGGAGATCCTGGCCGGGGCGTGCTGCTCGACCTGGTTCGTGCAGACCCAGCACCATACGCCGGTGCTGACTCTGGCCAAGGCCGAACTGCCGCTACGAGACCGGCTGTTGGGCCCGCTGGCGCGGGGTGAGCTGCTGTCCGGGGTGGCGTACGCGCACCTGCGGTCGTACCCGCGTGTCCCGGTGCGGGTCCGGTGGCAGGGGGACGGCTGGCGCTTCCACGGCACCGTCCCCTGGTACACCGGCTGGGGCCTGAACGACGTGCTGCTGCTCGCCGGGGTGACCGACGACGACGAGGCCCTGTTCGCCTTCGTCGAGGCACGGGAGCAACCGGGGCTGCGCCCGTCGGAGCCGATGCGGCTGGCCGCGCTCACCGCGTCCCGGACCGTGTCCCTGGACCTGGACGGACTGCGGGTGGCGGAGGACGCGGTCGCGCTGCGGATGCCGTACGAGGAGTGGGCGGCGACGGACCGCCCGAAGTCCCGCAACGCCAACCCGGCCGTCTTCGGGATCACGGCGGCGGCCCTGGCCCTGGTGGACGAGGAGTACGCGGCTCCGCTGCGAGCCCGTACCGACGATCTGCGCCGCCGGGCCTACGCTCTCGCGGACCATCCGGTGCCGCGGGAGCACGCGGAGGAGCGGCTGGCGCTGCGGGCCGAGGCGTTCACGCTGATGCGTACGGCGACCACGGCGGCCGTGGTGACGGGCGGCGGCCGGGCGATGTCCGTCACCGCCCGCGCCCAGCGCCTGGCCCGGGAGGCCCTGTTCCTCCTGGTCCAGGGCCAGACCGCCGCATCACGCACGGCCCATCTGGAGCGGCTCGCGCAGCGGCCCCGCTGAGCCGGCCGCCGGGCCGCTCAGGCGTATTCCACGGCCGCGTCCAGCAGCCAGTCCACCAGGTAGCCGGCGAAGGAGGAGCGCACCAGCACCCAGAACCCGGCCCGGCTCTCCTCGCGGGCGACCAGCACGACCTGGGTTCGGGCCAGTGCGGTCTGGGCGCAGCGGCCGGGGCCGAAGGCGCGCGGGTGCAGGTCCAGCGCGCAGCCGTGGGACAGCAGATCACGGGCGCGGGGGCCGCCGACCAGGAGGGTGGTGCGCTGGGCGGAGACATCGGTGACGGCGACCGGTTCGGCCCCGGCCGCCGAGCGGATCCGGCCCTCCAGCTCCCGCTCGGTGCCGGGCCGGCCCACCACCAGCCATTCGTCGGGGCCGAGCCACACCGCGGTCGCCTCCCCCGTGTGCACCACGGTGTCGGGTTCCAGCGGCAGTGGAAGTCCCAGGGCCAGGCCGACCGCGTCCGCCGCCGGGCCTTTGACGTCCAGGCGGACGTTCACCTGGGCCAGGAAGGGGAGTTCGGCCAGCCGGACGGCGCCCCGGGAGGAGCGCGTCACGGCGGCGAGCCGGTGCGCGGCGTCGGCCAGGGGGCTGCGCTGCGCTGCGGTCGGGGCGGTGTCAGCCATCGCGGCGGGCTCCCTCGGGGTCGTAGAGGACGGGACCGGCGACGGTCACCGGCAGCAGCCGGGCGCCGACGGGTGCGTAGAGGCGCTCGCCGATGCGGTCCCGGCCGCCCTTGACCAGGGCCAGCGCAAAGGTCCGGCCGAGCGCCGCGCTGCGGTAGCTGGAGGTGACATGGCCGAGCATGGGGACGGGCGGGGCGGGCAGCTCGCTCTCGGCAACCAGGTGGGTGCCTTCCGGGAGGAGGACACCGGGGTCGTCCGTGACCAGGGCGACCAGGTGTTTACGGTCGGGGCGGACGGTGTCGGGGCGGGCGAAGGAGCGCTTGCCGATGAAGTCGGGCTTCTTCCTGGACACCGCCCAGCCCATGCCGAGGTCCTGCGGGGTGACCGTGCCGTCGGTGTCCTGGCCGACGATCGGGTAGCCCTTCTCGGCCCGCAGCACATGCATGGTCTCGGTGCCGTAGGGGGTGATGCCGTACGGCTCCCCCGCCGCGTACAGCGCCTCCCAGAGCGCGCGGGCCTGCCACGCCGACACGTTGATCTCGTAGGCGAGTTCGCCGGAGAAGCTGATCCGGCACACCCGGGCGTCGAGGCCGGCGACGGTGGTCTCCCGCCACGCCATGAAGGGGAAGTCGTCGTTGGACACGGCCAGTCGGGGCGCGACAGAGGCCAGAACCGCCCGCGACCTCGGGCCGACCAGCGCCACGGTGGCCCAGTGTTCGGTGACCGAGGCGCAGTGCACCCGCAGGTCGGGCCACTCGGTCTGCAGCCACTCCTCCATCCAGTCCAGGACGGCCGCAGCGTTGCCGGTCGTGGTGGTGACCAGGAACCGGTGCGGGGCCAGCCGGATGACCGTGCCGTCGTCGAAGACCATTCCGTCCAGGCGGCACATCACGCCGTAGCGGATCATGCCGACCTCCAGGGTGCTGATCATGTTCGTGTAGAGCCGGTCCAGGAAGAGCGCGGCGTCCGGGCCCTGCACCTCGATCTTGCCGAGCGTGGAGGCGTCCATGAAGGCCACCCCCTCGCGGGCGGCACGGCACTCGCGCAGTACGCACGTCTCCTTGTCCTCGCCGTCCCGCGGGTAGTACCAGGGCCGCTTCCACTGGCCGACGTTCTCGAACAGCGCGCCGTGCTCGACGTGCCAGCCGTGCAGGGCGGTCGTGCGGACGGGGTCGTGCAGCGCGCCCCGGTCGCGGCCGGCGAGGGCGGCGAAGGAGACGGGGGTGTACGGCGGCCGGAAGGTGGGCAGCCCGAGCGCCGAGACGTCCACGCCGAGGAGTTCGGCGACGACCCCGCTCGCCAGCACGCCGCCGGTCTTGCCCTGGTCGTTCGCGGTACCGGCCGTCGTGTAGCGCTTGGTGTGCTCCACCGAGCGCAGGCCCGCGCCGGTCGCCCGGGTCAGGTCGGCCACGGTGACGTCGCGTTGGAGGTCGACGAAGCGGGGGGCGCCGGAGGCGGTGGGGATCGTGAATACCTGCATGGGCGGGGTGTACGGCTGCGCGGGTGCCGTCGGAAGGCCGGGGGCCTCGGCGGTGTACCCCTCTGCCTCGACCGCCCGGGCGCCGGCCGCCGCGCCCTGGGCGAGGGCCGTGGCCAGATCGAACGCCCCGTTCGCGGCGCCCGCGACCGCCACCGCCTGACGGCAGCCGTCGGGCACGAACGTGCCGAGCGTCTCGTCGTGGCGGAGCCTGCCGCCCGCCTGGCTGAACAGGTGCGCGACCGGGTTCCAGCCGCCGGAGACGAGCAGCAGGTCGGCGGCGAACTCCCTTTGCCCGCGGGTGCCTTGATGCGGGGCTACGGTCACGCCTTCGTACGGGGCCACGGTCACGGCGGTGAGCCGGGCGCCGCCCGCCGTGCCGGTGACCGCGTGTCCGGCCAGTACCTCGATCCCGGCGGACCGGGCGCGTTCGGCCCACTCCCCCGGCTCCGGCCGGGTGTCGACGACCGCCGCGATGTCCACGCCGGCCGCCGCCAGGTCGAGTACGGCGGAGTAGGCGCTGTCGTTGGTGGTGAACACGACCGCGCGGCGGCCGGGCAGGACGGCGTACCGGTGCAGGTACGTGCGGGCCGAGGCGGCCAGCATCACGCCGGGGCGGTCGTTGTCGCCGAACGCGAGGGACCGCTCGTGGGCGCCGGTGGCGAGGACGACGTGCCGGGCGCGGATCCGCCAGACGCGTTCGCGGGAGACGTGCGCGGGGGCGTCGGCGCCGAGGTGGGCGGTGCGGCGTTCGACGGCGAGGAGGTGGTTGTCGTCGTAGTGGCCGAAGACGGTGGTGCGGCGCAGGACGCGGACCTCGGGGGCGGCTTCGAGGCGCGCGTGTGTCGCGGCCACCCAGTCGGGGTGCTCGCCGGTGCCGAGCAGGCTGCCGCCGGGTTCCGGCTGGTCGTCGGCGAGGATGACGCGGGCGCCGCTGGTGGCCGCGGCCGCTGCCGCCGCGAGGCCGGCCGGGCCGCCACCGACGACCAGCAGGTCGCAGTGGGCGTGTACGGCGTCGTAGCGGGCGGGGTCGGGTTCGGTGGCGAGGCGTCCCTGGCCCGGGAGGCCGGTGGCCACCAGGCCGTCGTAGAGCTCGACGGTGGTGGCGGAGAGCATCGGTTCGGGGAAGGGGGCCTCGATCTGGACGACCGCGTTGGGTTCTTCGGGGCCGGCGGTGAAGATGCCCCGGGGGCGGCCGAGTCTGATGCTGGTGGCGGCCTGGACGACGCCGTTGGCGAGGAGGGCGGAGGCGAGGGTGTCCCCTCGGTAGCCCTGGTATTCGGTGCCGTCGAAGGTGAAGGTGAGGGGGGTGGTGCGGTCGATTCGGCCGCCGGCGGGGGTGCGGTGGGGATGGGCCGCGGTGGTGCCGCCGAGGGGGGTGTCGCCCCCGCCGCCCCTACCCTTCCCGTCCTCCAGGGGCGCTGCCCCGTCGGCCCCGCTGGGGGCTGCGCCCTCGGACCCCCCGTCGGCCTGAACGGCCTCGTCCTCAAACGCCGGACGGGCTGAGAAAGGCGCAGTCGGCTGAGAGGCCACCGGATCGGCTGAGGGAGGCAGCGGCGGCTGAGACGTCACCGGATCGGCTGAGGGAGGTGGCGGCTGAGACGTCGCCGGGTGGGGTGGTGGAGGTGTCTCGCCTGGGCGGTACACCGTCAGGATCTCGTTCGTCGATGTGTCGCGTACCGCGTTGAACCATCTGCGGCAGCCTGCCGTGTGGTTCCAGCGTTCGGCGAAGGGGCCCTTCGGGTTGGCGCGGAAGAAGAGGTAGCGGGCCCACTCCTCGTCGGTGAGGGACGCGGGGGTCTCGGGGTAGGGGACGTGGGCCTGGCCGCCGTAGTGGAACTCGGACTCGTCGCGGGGCCCGCACCACGGGCAGGGGATGAGCAGCATGGTGGGGCTCCCTAGTGGGCCACCGCGGCCGCGCCGTGCTCGTCGACGAGCGCGCCGGTGGTGAAACGGTCGAGCGAGAAGGGGGCGTTGAGGTCGTGCGGGGTGTCGTGCGCGATGGTGTGGGCGTAGACCCAGCCGACGCCGGGGGTGGCCTTGAAACCGCCCGTTCCCCAGCCGCAGTTGAGGTAGAGGTTGGCCACCGGGGTGAGGCCGACGATGGGTGAGGCGTCGGGGCTGACGTCGACGATGCCGCCCCAGGTGCGCAGGACGTGGGCGCGGGCGAAGACCGGGAACAGCTCCAGGGCGGCCGCCATCTGCTCCTCGATGATGTGGAACGCGCCGCGCTGGGTGTAGGAGTTGTACGCGTCGATGCCCGCGCCCATCACCAGCTCGCCCTTGTGCGCCTGGCTGACGTAGACGTGCACCGCGTTGGACATGACGACGGTCGGGTGGACGGGCTCCAGGAGTTCGGAGACCAGTGCCTGCAACGGGTGGCTCTGGAGCGGGAGTTCGATGCCCGCCATGGCGGCGAGGACGGAGGTGTGGCCGGCCGAGCACAGAGCCACCTTGCCGGCCGCGATCGGGCCGAGGGTGGTCCGGACGCCGACCACCTGGCCGGCCACCACGTCCACTCCGGTGACCTCGCAGTTCTGGATGATGTCGACGCCGGCCGCGTCCGCGGAGCGGGCGAAGCCCCAGGCCACGTAGTCGTGCTTGGCGATGCCCGCGCGCGGCTGGTAGGTGCCGCCCAGGACCGGGTAGCGCACCTCGGGCGAGGTGTTGACGATCGGGCAGACCTCTTTGACCTGCTCGGCGTCGAGCCACTCGGCGTCCACGCCGTTGAGGCGGTTGGCCTCGACCCGGCGGACGCTGTCGCGGACGTCCTGGAGGCTGTGGGCGAGGTTCAGCACGCCGCGCTGGGAGAAGAGGATCGGGTAGTCGAGCTCCTCCGCCAGGCCCTCCCAGAGTTTCAGCGCGTGTTCGTAGATGCCCGCGCTCTCGTCCCAGAGGTAGTTGGAGCGGATGATCGTGGTGTTGCGGGCCATGTTGCCGCCCGCGAGCCAGCCCTTCTCCAGGACCGCCACGTTGGTGATGCCGTGGTTCTTCGCCAGGTAGTGGGCGGTGGCGAGACCGTGTCCGCCGCCGCCGACCACGATCACGTCGTACGAGCGCTTCGGCTCGGGGGTGCGCCAGAGGAAGTCCGGATGGTCGGGGAGGTCGGCGCCGGGAGTGCGGGGGCTCATCGGACGTCTCCGTCGTGCGAGAGGTGCGGGTAGAGCGGGTGCTTGGCGGCCAGGCCCTCGGTGCGGGCGCGCAGGGCGGGGATGTCCGGCTCGGGCTGGAGGGCCAGCGCGATCACGTCGGCGACCGCGGCGAAGTCCTCCTCGGTGAAGCCCCTGGTGGCCAGCGCGGGGGTGCCGATGCGCAGGCCGGAGGTGACCATGGGCGGGCGCGGGTCGAAGGGGACGGCGTTGCGGTTGACGGTGATGCCGATCTCGTGGAGGAGGTCCTCCGCCTGACGACCGTCCAGGGGCGAGTCCCGCAGGTCTACGAGGACGAGGTGGACGTCCGTGCCGCCGGTCAGCACCCTCACTCCGGCCGAGGCCGCATCGGGCCGGGTCAGGCGCTCGGCGAGGATGCGGGCGCCGGCCAGGGTGCGGGCCTGGCGCTCGGCGAACTCGGGTGCCGCGGCGACCTTGAAGGAGACCGCCTTCGCCGCGATGACGTGTTCCAGCGGGCCGCCCTGCATCCCGGGGAACACCGCCGAGTTGATCTTCTTGGCGAGGGCGGCGTCGTTGGTGAGGATCACTCCGCCGCGCGGTCCGCCGAGGGTCTTGTGCGTCGTGGTGGTGACGACGTGGGCGTGCGGGACGGGGCTCGGGTGCAGCCCCGCCGCCACCAGCCCCGCGAAGTGCGCCATGTCGACCATGAGCAGGGCACCGACCTCGTCGGCGATCCGGCGGAAGGCCGCAAAGTCCAGCTGCCTGGGGTACGCCGACCAGCCCGCGATGATCATCTTCGGGCGGTGTTCCTTGGCGAGCCGCTCCACCTCGTCCAGGTCCACGAGGTGGTCGGTCTCGGAGACGTGGTACGGCACGACGTTGAGCATCTTGCCGCTGTAGTTGATGCGCATGCCGTGGGTGAGGTGGCCGCCGTGCGCGAGGTCGAGGCCGAGGATCGTGTCGCCGGGCTGGAGGAGGGCGAAGAAGACGGCGGTGTTGGCCTGGGCGCCCGAGTGCGGCTGGACGTTGGCGAAGCCCGCCCCGAAGAGCGACTTGACACGCTCGATCGCCAACCGCTCGGTGACGTCTACGTGTTCACAGCCGCCGTAGTAGCGCCGGCCGGGGTAGCCCTCGGCGTACTTGTTGGTCGCGACCGAACCCTGCGCCTCCATCACGGCGATGGGCGCGAAGTTCTCCGAGGCGATCATCTCCAGGGTGGACTGCTGGCGGTGCAGCTCGGCGCGGAGAGCGGCGTGGACCTCGGGGTCCAGCTCGGCCAGGGGCGTGTTCAGCGCGTTCATACGGGGTTCGCGTTCCTCTCGGTCACCGGCGGTGCTCCTTCCAAGAAGCCGAACTGCAGCGCCCCGTCAGGGGCGCGGGGCTGTGCCGATACTGCGACTGCCGCCGCGGGTACGCGACCAGCCACGACGAGCCCGCAGCCGAACAACGACACCGCTCGTCCCCCTCACCCACGGAGACGACTCATCGCCGGATCGAACAACGGCTCCTCGGCCACCACCGCCGCCACACGCTGGTCGAAGTACCCGATCTGGACGCCGGTCCCGGGCACCGCCAGCTCCGCCGGCAGCCACGCGTACGCGATCCCCTTGCCGATCGTGTAGCCGTAGGCCGCGCTGGTCACGTAGCCGACCGCGCGCTCACCGTCGTACACCGGCTCCTTGCCCATCACGACGGCCCGCGGGTCGTCGATGGTGAGGCAGCTCAGCCGGCGCCGTACCTCCGTCCTGCGCCGCTCCAGCGCGGCCTTGCCGACGAAGTCGCCCTTGTCGAGCTTGACGGCGAAGCCGACGCCGGCCTCGTAGGGGTCGTGCTCGTAGGTCATGTCGGTGCCGAAGGAGCGGTAACCCTTCTCCAGGCGCAGGCTGTTGAAGGCGCCCCGGCCGGCGATGATCCCGCCGAGCGGTTCGGCCGCCCGCCACAGCGTGTCCCAGAGTTTCGCGCCCTGGTCGGCGGTGGTGTACAGCTCCCAGCCGAGTTCGCCGACGTAGGACAGCCGCATCGCGGTGACTGGCACCGAGCCGACGTAGGCGCGCTTGGCACGGAAGTACTTGAGGCCCTCGTTGGAGAAGTCCTCGTCGGTCAGCGGCTGGAGGACCTCGCGGGCGAGCGGGCCCCACAGGCCGATGCAGCAGGTGCCGGGGGTGATGTCGCGGACCTGGACCCGTCCGTCGGCCGGCAGGTGGCGGGTGAACCAGTCGAGGTCGAGGTTGCCGTTGGCGCCGACCTGGAAGAGGTCGCGGGCGAGGCGGGCGACGGTGATGTCGCTGCGGATGCCGCCGTCGTGGTCGAGGAGCAGGGTGTACGTGACCGAGCCGACGGACTTGGCGACCTTGCCGGTGACCAGGCCTTCCAGGAAGTCGGCGGAGCCGGGGCCGGAGACCTCCAGCCGCTTGAGGGCGGTCATGTCGTACAGCGCGACCGTCTCGCGGGTGGCCTGGGCCTCGGCGCCGACGATCGGCGACCAGTAGCGGGCGGCCCAGTCGTTGGGGGTGGGGATCGAACGGCCTTCGAGCAGGCCGGCGTTGGCCTCGTACCACTGCGGGCGCTCCCAGCCGTTCGCCTCCAGGAAGAACGCGCCGTGTTCCTGCTGGCGGGCGTGGAAGGGGCTGGTGCGGATCGGGCGTGGCTTTCCGCTCGGCTGGAGGGGGTGGAGGATGTCGTAGACCTCGACGAAGTTCTGGCAGTCGCGGGCCAGGACGTACTCGGGGGCGAGCTGGTGCGGCTCGAAGCGGTTGATGTCGCACTCGTGCAGGTCGAAGGACGAGCAGTGGCCGTCCACCAGCCATTCGGCGACGGCCCGGCCGACGCCCGCGGAGTGCGTGACCCACACGGCCTCGGCGACCCAGAAGCCCTTCACCTCCGGGGACTCGCCGAGCAGCGGGTAGCCGTCGGTGGTGAAGGAGAACAGCCCGTTGATGCCCTCCTCGACCTTGGCCTCGCGGGTCGCGGGGAGCAGCGACCGGGCCTCGGTCCAGGCGTCCTCGAAGTCCTCCTCGGTGAACTTCAGGACGGAGGGCATCTGTTCGGCCTCGTCGAAGGAGAGGATGTCGTCCGCGGAGACGGGCATCGGGCGGTGGCCGTAGGAGCCGATGCCCAGGCCGTCGAAGCGGTCGCGGTAGTAGAGGTCGGCGTCCTGGTGGCGCAGGATCGGGCGGACGGCCTCCTCGGTCTGGCCGGCGAGGGCGGGGACCGGTCCGGTCCAGGCGAGTTGGTGGGCGAGCGGGGTGAGCGGCAGGTTCATGCCGACCATGCGGGCGATCTTCGGGCCCCAGATGCCGGCGCAGCAGACGACGATGTCGGCGGGGAGTTCGCCCTGGTCGGTCAGGACACCGGTGACGCGGCCCTCGCTCTGGCGGACTTCGAGGACCTCGTGGCGGGCGAGGAAGCGGACGCCGTGCTCGGTGGCCCGGCGGATCTGGGCCTCGACGGCGAGCACGGCCTTGGCGATGCCGTCGGTGGGGACGAGCAGGCCGCCCAGGACCCGGTCCGGGTTCACCAGCGGGTGCTGTTCGAGGCACTCCTCGGGGGTGAGGATCCGTGCCTCGACGCCCCAGGCGGTGATCCAGCCGTGGCGGCGGTGGAGTTCGGCGAGGCGCTCGGGGGTGGTGGCCACTTCGAGGCCGCCGACCTGGAGGAAGCAGGGCTTGCCGTCGACGTCGAGGGAGCAGAACTTCTCGACGGTGTAGCGGGCCAGTTCCGTCATGGTCTTCGACGGGTTGGTCTGGAAGACCAGGCCGGGGGCGTGCGATGAGGAGCCCCCGGTGGCCGGGAGGGGGCCCTGGTCGACCACGGTCACCTCGGTCCAGCCGCGTGCGGAGATCTCGTCCGCGAGGGCGGCTCCCACGACGCCCGCTCCGATGATGACCACTCGTGGTCCCGCCATCGCCCAACCTCCGAACTTGAGACCGGTGCAGTTGCTTTGTGCGCAACGTGATTCAGGCTGCGCAACTCAATGTGCCCGTCGTCGAGGAGGGGTGTCAAGAGGTCCGGTGACGTCGGGAAACGGCCGAAAGGCAGTGGGGCACGAGGCAACGCCCGGCGGGCGGTGCACCGTGTGCGCACCGCCCGCCGGGCGTACTGGACCGGCCTTTCCACTCCCCCCGCTACTTCAGCCAGGCGTCGACCTTGGCACGGTTGGCGTCGACCCACTTCTTGGCCGCCGCGTCGTCCGACATCTTGTCCACGGCGATGTACTTGGCCACGGTGTTCTGGTCGTCGTTGGTCCAGTTGAACTTCTTCACCAGGTCGTACGCCGGACTGCCCGACTTGGCGAAACTCGCGCTGACGATCTTGTCCAGGTCGTAGACGGGGTAGTCGCAGGCGACCTTCGCCGCGTCGGCGTCACAGCCCGTCGTGTACTTGGGCAGGTCCACCTTCACCAGCGGTATCTCGGAGAGGAACCACTGCGGTTCGTAGAAGTAGCCGATGAGCCACTGCTTGTTCTTCTCGGCCGTCCGGAAGGCCTGGATGAGCGCGGTCTCACTGCCCGCGTACACCACCTTGAAGTTCAGTTTGAGGTTCTTCACCAGGGCGGCGTCGTTGGTGACGTACGACGGGTCGCCGTCGAGGAGCTGGCCCTTGCCGCCCGACTCGGACGTCTTGAACTCGGCGGCGTACTTGTTGAGGTTCTGCCAGTTCTTGATGTCCGGGTGCGCCTTGGCGAGCCACGGCGGGACGTACCAGCCGATGATCCCCTTGTTGCCGGTCGAGCCGGACTCGACGGCCGTCTTCTGCCCGGTGATGTACTTCTTCTTCAGATCGTCGTGGCCCCAGTTCTCCAGGACCGCGTCGACCTCGCCGGTGCCGAAGCCCTGCCAGGCGATCTCCTCCTTGAGGTCCTTCTTCTGCACCGTGCAGCCGAGGTCGTGTTCCGCGACGTACGCGACGACCGCCGCGTCCGCCTCGTAGCCCACCCACGGGTTGACGGCCAGGTTGAAGGTGCCGCACTTGCCGCCCGAGGACTTCGAGCCGGCCGAGGTGTCGTCGCCGACCTTCGCCCCGCCGCAGGCCGTGAGGGTGAGGCCGAGGACGGCCAGGCCGGCCGCGCCTATGCGCCAGTGTTGTGCCATGGTGTCGGTGCTCCTTATGCCCGGGTGCGTCGCGCCGCAGCCTGAGTGATCCGGTCGAACATGACTCCGAGCAGGACGATGGCGAGCCCCGCCGCCAGCCCCTTGCCGTACAACTCGCCCTGCGAGAAACCGGCCACGACGTCGTAGCCGAGGGCGCCCGCGCCTACCAGGCCGCCCACCACAACCATCGACAGCACGTAGATCAGGCCCTGGTTGGTCGCGAGGGTCAGGGCGCCGCGTGCCATCGGCAGCTGGACCTTGGTGATGATCTGCCAGGTGTTGCACCCGGCCGAGGTGGCCGCCTCCACGGTGGACTCGGGAACGTTCCGCACCCCGTCCGCGATGATCTTGATCGCTACGGGTGCCGCATAGACGACGGCCGCGACGATCGCCGTGAAGCGGGTGGCGCCGAAGAGCGCCAGGAACGGCACGAGATAGACGAAGGGCGGCATGACCTGGGCGGCGTCCAGGGCAGGCCGGATCAGCCGGTCCGCCGGCGCGCTGCGGCCCATCCACACGCCGACGACGGCACCGAGCAGCATCACCAGGACGGTGGCCACGGCGGTCGAGGCGAGCGTGGTCATGCTGTCCGACCACAGGCCCGTGCCGACCAGCAGCCCGACGCACACGGCCGCCGTCACCCCGGCCCGCCAGCCGCCGAGGACCGCGCCGAGCCCGACCAGGGTGGCGCCGACGAGCCACCACGGGGAGTCGGTGAGCAGCGTCTGGAACGGGTTGAGCAGACCGTTGGTGAGGGCGTCCCGCAGGGCGTTGGTCAGGCCGGAGAGATGGTCCTGGAGCCAGGTGGTCGCGGTGTCGGCGGCACTCGCGATGTGGGTGCCGACGGTGCCGTCGCCGGGGAACTCGGCCGCCCAGACGTAGGTGTGGGAGAGGTAGACCAGGACGGCGGCCGCGATGCCGCCGGCCGCCAGCAGCGGGCGGCGCCACTTGAGGAACGGGCCGTCGGCGCGGCGGACTTGGGTGCGGGCGGCCGCCGCCGTGGTGACCCGGTCGAGCACGATGGCCATGACGACGATGGCGAGTCCGGCGTTGAAGGCGGTGCCGACATCTAGGGACTGCAGGGCCTGGACGACGGTCTTGCCGAGGCCGGGTGCGTCGATCAGGGCGGCGATGGTGACCATGGCCAGGGCGGCCATGATGGTCTGGTTGACGCCCATGACCACCGTGCGCCGGGACATCGGCAGCAGCACCTTCAGCAGTTGCTGTGTCCGTGTCGCGCCGAGCGAGTCGGCCGCCTCGACGGTGGTCTCGGGAACCGAGCGGATCGCGTGCGCGGTGATACGGATGGCGGGCGGTGCCGCGTAGATCACCGTGGTGATCACCGCGGAGGCCCCGCCGATGAGGAAGATCAGGGTCAGCGGGGCGAGGTAGACGAAGGTCGGCATCGTCTGCATGAAGTCCAGGAAGGGCGTCATGATCCGGTTGAACCGGTCGGAGAGCCCTGCCCACACCCCGAGCGGAATGCCGATGAGCAGGGCCACCAGGACCGCCGACAGGGTCAGCGCCAGGGTGTCCATGCTCTCCTGCCACAGGCCCTGGAGCCCGAAGAAGGTGAAGCCGGCCGCGGCCAGCAGCGCGACCCGCCAGTTGCCCACGGCCCAGGACACGTAACCGGCGAGGCCGACGACGCCGAGCCAGCCGATCTGCGGGACCGGGCGGGAGCCGGTGGGCTGGGAGATCAGCGACTGGACGAAGGTCACCAGGTTGTCGATGACCAGCCGGATCTCGTTGAAGAAGTAGAGGAAGACCGGGTTGGAGTTGCGGTTGGCGCCGATGCTGTCGTTGACGTCGTTCAGCCAGCGGTGCAGTCCGGTGAGGTCGGCGGCGGCCAGGGTGAGCGTCTGCCGGCCGCGCAGCACGGTGAAGAGCACGAGCCAGACGACCAGGATCGCCGCCACCACCATGGGGCGGCTCACCTTGTGGCGCAGGGTGGCGACGGGCGCGGTCGCGTCGGCGACGGCGGTCATCACGCGCCGCCCTCCTGTCCCGCGACGACGGCGAGGATCTCCTCGTCGCCGACGATGCCGAGCAGCTTGCCGTTCTCGACGACCTTGACCGGCCGCTCGGCCGCGAGCACCGCCCGGGTGGCCTCGCGGACCACCACCTCCGGGCCCAACTCGGGTCCGTCCAGGGCGTCTTCGGGGGTGGTGGGCCGCATGATCCAGCGCAGGGTGAGGACGTCGCCGCGCGGCACGTCCTTGACGAAGTCCCGTACGTAGTCGTCCGCCGGGGCGCCGACGAGTTCGTCGCCGGTGCCGCACTGGACCATCCTGCCGTCCCGCATGATCAGGATGCGGTCGCCGAGTTTCAATGCCTCGGAGAGGTCGTGGGTGATGAACACCATGGTCTTGCCGACCTCGTGGTGCAGGCGGATGACCTCGCTCTGCATGTCACGGCGGATCAGCGGATCGAGCGCGGAGAACGGCTCGTCGAAGAAGAGGACGTCGGGGTCGCCGGCCAGGGCGCGCGCGAGGCCGACGCGCTGCTGCATACCGCCGGAGAGCTGGTCGGGGTAGGAGTTCTCGTACCCGGCGAGGCCCACCAGTTCGACGACCTCCATGGCCTTCCTGGTCCGTTCGGCCCGGCTCATGCCCCGGATCTCCAGGCCGAACGCCACGTTCTCGACGACCTTGCGATGCGGCAGCAGACCGAAGTGCTGGAAGACCATGGAGAACTTGCTGCGCCGCAGCTCCCGCAGCCGCCGGGCGTCGGCGCCCCGGATGTCCTCGCCCTCGAACACGACCTCGCCGGCGGTGGGTTCGATCAGCCGGGTCAGACATCGCACCAGGGTGGACTTGCCGGACCCGGACAGGCCCATGACGACGAAGACCTCGCCGGGCGACACCTCGAAGCTCACGTCCCGTACGGCGGCGGTGCAGCCGGTGCGGTCCATCAGCTCGCGGCGGGTCAGCCCGCACAACTCCTCGGAACCCGGCACCTGGTCGGCCTTCGGCCCGAACACCTTCCACAGCCGGCGCACGGAGATGACCGGGGTGCGGTCACCGGGGTCCTGGGACGAGTCGCGCCGCTGCGACACCTCGGTCTGGGCTGGGGTCATGATCGGCCTCTTTTCGGCGTCAGCCGCGGAACCAGTGCTGCGGCCGGGGTTGGATGTTCTGCCAGACGTGCTTGGGCTCTCGGTACTCGTCCAGGCCGGTCGGTCCCAGCTCGCGGCCCACGCCCGAGTGCCCGAAGCCACCCCATTCCGCTTGCGGCACATAGGGGTGGTAGTCATTGATCCACACGGTGCCGTGGCGCAGCCTGCGGGCGACCCGCTGCGCCTTGCCCGCGTCCTGCGTCCAGACGGCTCCGGCGAGGCCGTACTCCGTGTCGTTGGCGATGCGGACGGCGTCGTCCTCGTCCTGGAAGCGCTCCACGGTGAGCACGGGTCCGAAGGACTCCTCGTGCACCACCCGCATGTCCTGCCGGCACTCGTCGAGGACGGTGGGCGGGTAGTAGAAGCCGTTCGCCAGCGCGGGATCGTCGGGGCGCGCGCCGCCGCAGCGCAGTACGGCGCCCTCGGCGAGGCCTGCGGCGACATACGCCTCGACCTTCTCGCGGTGCTGTGCGGAGATCAGCGCCCCGGTCTCGGCCTCCGGGTCGAAGGGGCCGCCCAGGCGGATGAGTCGGGCCCGGCGCACGACCTCGTCGACGAAGGCGTCGTGGACCGAGTCCTCGACGATGAGCCGGGCGCCGGCCGAGCAGACCTGCCCGGAGTGCAGGAACACGGCGGTGAGCGCGAAGTCGACGGCGGTGGCGAGGTCGGCGTCGGCGAAGACGACGTTGGGGTTCTTGCCGCCGAGTTCGAGGGCGACCTTCTTCACCGTGGCGGCGGCGGTGGCCATGAGGCGCCGGCCGGTGTGCAGTCCGCCGGTGAACGACACCATGTCGACGGCCGGGTGCTCGGCGAGCGGCGCGCCCGCCTCGGGGCCCGCGCCCAGCACCAGGTTGGCGGCGCCGGCCGGGAGACCCGCCTCCTCCAGTGCCTTCATCAGCAGGATCGAGGTGGAGGGGGTGAGTTCACTGGGCTTGAGGACGACGGTGTTGCCCGCGAGCAGGGCCGGGGCGACCTTCCAGGAGGCTTGCAGGAGAGGGTAGTTCCAGGGGGTGATCAGCCCGCAGACGCCGACGGGTTCGTAGGTGACCCGGCTGAGCGCGTCGTCGCGGCCGGTGTCGACCACCCGCCCGGCGCTGGTGCCGGCGATGCCTCCGTAGTAGCGGAAGCAGGACACGACGTCGGCGATGTCGTACTCGCTCTCCACCAGACGCTTGCCGGTGTCGAGGGACTCGGCGCGGGCGAACTCCTTGGCATCGCGCTCGATGATGCCGGCGGTGCGCAGCAGCAGCGCGCCGCGCTCCCGCTCGGGGGTGTGCGGCCAGGGTCCGTCGTCGAAGGCGCGCCGGGCCGCGGTGATCGCGGCCTCGGTGTCGGGGCGGGTCGCCTCCGAGACCGTGGCGACGAGGGTGCCGTCCGCCGGACAGCGGATCTCGCGCCGGCCGCCGGCCACCGCCGCACGCCATTCACCATCCACATACAGATCTGCCACGGCCGCGCCCTTCGAACCCGAACTCGTTGCGCATTGTGCATTGGATTGCTTTTGGTGGAACACCCTGACGAACGGACCGACCGCCGTCAAGAGGTCCGGGCAGAGTGCGCTACCCGGCCTGTTTCCGGGCGTCGCGGTGCCGGTAGTAGACGGCATCGGACGGCGGCAGCGGTTCCTTGCCGAGGATGAGGTCGGCAGCCTTCTCGGCGATCATCATCACCGGGGCGTAGATGTTGCCGTTGGTGACGTACGGCATCACCGAGGCGTCGACCACGCGCAGTCCGTCCACTCCGTGCACCCGCAGGGTCAGCGGGTCGACGACGGACATCGCGTCCGTGCCCATCTTGCAGGTGCAGGACGGGTGCAGGGCGGTCTCGCCGTCCTTGGCGACCCAGGCGAGGATCTCCTCGTCCGTCGCCACGGACGGGCCGGGCGAGATCTCCCCGTCGTTGTAGGGGGCGAGCGCGGGCTGGTTGAGTAGCTCGCGGGCCACCCGGACCGCTTCGATCCACTCGCGGCGGTCCTGCTCGGTGGAGAGGTAGTTGAAGCGCAGCGCCGGGTGTTCGCGCGGGTCCTTGCTCCGGATCTTCACCGAGCCGAGGGCGTCGGAGTACATGGGCCCGACATGGACCTGGTAGCCGTGGCCGCCGGCGGGCACGGAGCCGTCGTAGCGGACCGCGACGGGCAGGAAGTGGAACATCAGGTTGGGGTAGTCCACGTCCTCGTTGCTGCGGCAGAAGCCGCCGGCCTCGAAGTGGTTCGTCGCGGCCGGCCCCTTGCGGAACAGCCACTGCAGGCCGATGAAGGGGGCCCGCCACTTCGCCAGGTACGGCTGCACGGAGACGGGCTGCTTGCAGGCGTACTGGATGTACACCTCGAGGTGGTCCTGGAGGTTCTCGCCGACGCCCGGCAGATCCTGCACGACGTCGACGCCGAGGGCGCGCAGTTCCTCGGCGTTGCCGACGCCGGAAAGCTGGAGCAGCTGCGGGGAGTTGACGGCGCCGCCGCACAGGATGACCTCGGCGGCCCGGACCTGCCGGAGGGCGCCCCTGCCGCGCCGGTACTCGACGCCGACGGCCTTCTTCCCCTCGAAGAGGACGCGGGTGACGAGGGCGCGGGTCTTCACGGTGAGGTTGGGCCGTTTCCTGGCGGGCTTGAGGTACGCCTTGGACGCGGACAGCCGCCTGCCGCGGTGCACGTTGCGGTCGAACCTGGCGAAGCCCTCCTGCCGGTAGCCGTTGACGTCGTCGGTGGGCGCGTAGCCCGCCTCCTCGGTGGCCTTGAGGAAGGCGGAGAAGAGCGGGCCCGCGGCCGGGCCGCGTTCCAGCACGAGCGGTCCGTCATGGCCACGGAACTCGTCGTCGGGGTCGGCGGCCAGACAGTTCTCCATCCGGCGGAAGTACGGCAGGCAGTGGGCGTAGTCCCAGGTCTTCATGCCGGGATCGGCGGCCCAGCGCTCGTAGTCCATGGGGTTGCCGCGCTGGAAGATCATGCCGTTGATGCTGCTGGAGCCGCCCAGCACCTTGCCGCGGGCGTGGTAGACACGGCGGCCACCCATGTGGGGCTCCGGCTCGGACTCGTACTTCCAGTCATAGAAACGGCTTCCGATGGGGTACGTCAACGCCGCGGGCATATGGATGAACACGTCCCACGGGTAGTCCGGGCGGCCCGCCTCCAGCACCAGCACCCGGTTGCCGGGGTCGGCCGAGAGCCGGTTCGCCAGTGCGCTGCCGGCCGATCCGCCGCCGACGATGACGAAGTCGTACTGCAAGGGAGCCATCGCGCCTCGTCTCGCTCGCGCCGTCGATGTGCGCGGCATGCTAGTACGGGTATCGCAATGCGCACCAGGTTGCGAACAACGCAACTTGTAAGATCTTTGTTCACATCGCGTTACTTGGGCGCTGTTGTTTACTCCGCGTATAGTTCCGTCATGAGCAACTACAGTCCGGACACAGAAACGAACGGCTCATCCTCCGGCGGCGTACAGTCCGTCGACCGCGCCATCAGCGTCCTGGAGATCCTCGCCCAGCGCGGCGAAGCGGGAGTGAGCGAGGTGGCCGCCGAGATCGATGTACACAAGTCGACCGCGTTCCGCCTGCTCGGCGCCCTGGAGGCGCGCGGTCTGGTGGAGCAGGCGGGCGAACGGGGCAAGTACGCGCTCGGGTTCGGCATCGTGCGTCTGGCGGGCGCCGTCACCGGGCGTATCGACGTCACCCAGCAGGGCCGGCAGGTGTGCGAGCGGCTGGCAGAGGAGATCGGCGAGACGGTCAACATCGCGGTGATGCAGGAGCACTACGCGATCAACCTCTACCAGGTGCGCGGTACGGCCGCCGTCACCGCGCACAACTGGGTGGGCCAGCTGACGCCGTTGCACGCCACCTCCAGCGGCAAGATCATGCTGGCCCATCTGCCGGCGAAGGACCGGGCCGCGCTGATCTCGGACGGGGGCCTGAAGAAGCTCACCCCGCACACCATCTCCACGAAGGCGAAGCTGGAGAAGAACCTCGCCGAGGCCCGGGAGCGCGGTTACGCCTGGACGCTGGAGGAGCTGGAGATCGGGCTGCACGCCGTGGCCGCGCCGATCCGGGACCGGGAGGGCCAGGTCATCGCGTCGATCAGCGCCTCCGGACCGTCCTACCGGTTCACCGAGGAGCGTATGCACGAGCTGGCTCCGGTGCTGGTCAAGGGTGCACACGAGATCAGCCACCGCATGGGGTACCTGGGCTGAGCGCCCTCACTCCGGCTGCCGGGTACCGAGCCGCTCGTGGACCCAGTCGTGGAAGGCGCCGATGTGGTGCTCGCTGGGCACCAGCACACCGCCCTTGGCGTACAGCCGTGAGCTCATCCCGGGCTGGGTGCGTTCGCAGGCGTCGAAGTCCTGGCGGTTGACCCGGTCGAAGAGCTCCACGGACCGGCTGACGTCCTTGCCGCTCTCCACGACGTGCGGAAGGTAGAGCCAGTCGCACTCGACGACCGTCCGGTCGACGGCCACCGGGTACATCCGGTGGAAGATCACGTGGTCGGGCACGAGGTTGATGAACACCTGCGGTTTCACGGTGATCGCGTAGTACCGCCGGTCCTGGTCGGCGGCGACCGAGGGGATGCGGTCCAGCCCCTCGGAACCGTCGACGGTGAAGCCCTCGACGTCCGCGCCGAACTCGGCGCCGTGGCCCACGTAGTACTGCGCCGCGTAGCCGTCGGCGAACTCGGGCAGCACCTCGGTGAGTTCGGGGTGGATGGTGGCGCAGTGGTAGCACTCCATGAAGTTCTCGACGATGAGCTTCCAGTTCGCCCGCACGTCGTAGACGATCCGCCGGCCCACCGCGAGGTGCTCGATGTCGTAGCGCTCGATCGACGCGGTGTCGCCCAGCCGCTCGACGACGGCCCCCAGCACGTCCTCCTCGAAGGACGGCGGGTCCTCCGCGAGGCACACCCACACATAGCCCAGCCATTCCCGCACGGCCACGCCCACCAGGCCGTACTCGGTGCGGCCGACATCGGGCATCTTGGTGAGGTTGGGGGCCGCGACCAGCTTGCCGTCCAGGTCGTAGGTCCAGGCGTGGTACGGGCACTGGAAGGCGCGCCTGACCGCGCCGGTGTCCTCGGTGCACAGCTTGGCCCCGCGGTGCCGGCAGACGTTGAAGTAGGCACGGACCGCCCCGTCCCGGGCCCGGGTGACGAGGATGCTCTCGCGGCCCACGTCCACCGTGCGGAACGCGCCGGGCTTCGGCAGGTCCGCCGCGCGGGCGACGCAGAACCACATCGTCTCGAAGATGTGTTCCTGTTCCTGGGCGAAGATGCCGGGATCCGTGTAGGCGGAACCGGGGAGGGTGGCGATCAGGCTGTCCGGCAGGCTGGTCGAGGTCACGGTGCACTCCTCGGAGAACGTCGTGGGTCGGTGGAACGGCGCGGGCGCCGGGTCAGGACGCGGTGGTGCCGAACTGCTTGCGCAGGCGGGTGAACAGCCGCGGCTGGTTCATCCCGAGCACGGCGACCGGCCGGCCCGCCCGCCGGTAGACGGCGAGGAAGCTGCGGTCGTCGGTCGAGCCCTCCTCGACCGTCACCTCGTCGGCCCCGGCGGCGTGCCCGACGAACTGGATCTTCACGCCGTACTGGTCGGACCAGAAGTACGGGGGCCTGGGGACACCCGGTTCCGTCGCGCCGTACGCGAGAAGCGCGGCGACGGCGGCGGCCGGCCGTTCCAGCGCGCCGGTCCAGTGCTCGACCCTTCGATGGCCACCGGTGTGCGGGTCGTACCAGTTGGCGCAGTCGCCCACGGCGACCACCCCGGCCACGCTGGTCCGCCCGTCGGCGCCGCACTTCACGCCGTTGTCGAGCGCGACGCCGGAACCCTCCAGCCACTCGACGCAGGGCCGCGCCCCCACGCCGACGACGACGGTGTCGGCGGGCACACTGCGGCCGTCCTCCAGGAGAACCGCCGCCACCTGGCGCTCGCCGCTCAGCCCCTTCACCCCGACCCCGCACAACAGCCGTACACCGTGGTCGGCGTGGAGGGCGGAGACGACGGCGCCCATGGCCGGACCGAGCGGTCCGGCCAGCGGGGTCGGCGCCGCCTCGATCACGGTCACGTCGAGTCCGAGGGCGTACGCCGTGGAGGCGACCTCGGCGCCGACGAACCCGCCGCCGATCACCACAAGGCGGCCGCCCCGGGCGAGGTCGTCCCGTAGGGCGCGGGCGTCGTCGAGGGTGCGCAGCACATGGACCCCGGCGAGACCCTCGGTGCCGGGCAGGATGCGGGCGGCGGCGCCGGTCGCGACCACCACGCCGTCGGCACGGACCTCCCGGCCGTCGGCGAGCCGGATCCCCCGCCCGGCGCGGTCCAGCCCGGTGGCGCGCGTCCCGAGCAGCCACTCCGCACGGAGTTCCTCGTCGTCCCGCTCCAGCGCCAGGTCCGCCTCGCCGAGGGTGCCGGCCAGGAACTCCTTGGACAACGGCGGCCTGTCGTACGGGCGATGGGGCTCGTCGCCGATGACGACCAGCCGGCCGTCGTACCCCCGCTGCCGCAGCGAGCGCGCGGCCGACAGTCCGGCCAGCGAGGCGCCCACCACGGCGACCGTCCTCACGCCGCGCCCCCGGCGAGCCGGGCGGCGACGCACGGCGGCAGGTTGGGGGCGTCGGCGGAGAGCCGGACGTAGACCGTGCCGTCCTCGACGACGACCTCGTGGGTGCGGACCGGGCGCTTGGCCGGGGGTGCGTCCACGGCGCCGGTTCGCAGGTCGAACTTGGAGGCGTGCAGGGGGCATTCGACCTCGCGGCCCTCCAGCCAGCCGTCGGCGAGCGAGGCGTCCTGGTGGGTGCACGTGTCGTCGATGGCGAAGAGCTCGCCGTCCTCGGTGTGGAACACCGAGACGGGCGGGTCGATATCGAGCCGGTGGGCCTCGCCTCGCGGCAGATCCGCGAGGCGGCACGCGGGAATCATCATGACACCTCGGTGCGTATAGCGAAACGGATTGCGATGAGCGCAACGTCAGTCTGGGGGCGGTTCCGAAGCGTTGTCAAGGCGTTCAGCCGCCGGTTTGCGCGGGCCGCGACGGCGGCTCCCCGAGCATGCCGAAGTGCCCCCGAAAGCAAGGGTGAACAGGGAAAACAGGCATCCCTTCGCGTGCGACGACGCGGCCCTGCCCCGGTGCCGTGGAAGGCTCGGTCGCCGGGCAGGGCCGCGTCGTCGCGGGGGGGGCGGTCAGAGACCGCGGTCGATCCGCTCCCGGATCGTCACAGGAGCACCACCGAGCGCAGGACGTCACCGTGGTGCATCCGCTCGAAGGCCTTCCCGACCTCGTCCAGGGCGATGGTCTCGGTGACGAAGGCGTCCAGGTCGAGGCGGCCCCGCAGATAGAGGTCGATGAGCATCGGGAAGTCACGGGAGGGCAGACAGTCCCCGTACCAGGACGACTTCAGCGCCCCGCCCCGGCCGAAGACGTCCAGCAGCGGCAGCTCCAGTTTCATCTCCGGGGTGGGGACGCCGACCAGCACCACGGTCCCGGCGAGGTCACGGGCGTAGAAGGCCTGCCGGTAGGTCTCCGGCCGCCCCACCGCCTCGATCACCACGTCGGCGCCGAATCCACCGGTCAGCTCCCGCACCGCGTCCACGGCGTCGCTCTCCCGGGAGTTGACGGTGTGGGTGGCGCCGAGCTGTCGCGCCGTGGCCAGCTTGCGGTCGTCGATGTCCACGGCGATGATCCTCGCCGCCCCGGCCAGGTTCGAGCCGAGGACCGCGGCGGCACCCACGCCGCCGCAGCCGATCACGGCGACGCTGTCTCCGCGTCCGACGCCACCGGTGTTGAGGGCGGCGCCGATGCCGGCCATCACCCCGCAGCCGAGCAGCCCGGCGGCCGCCGCCGACGCGGCCCGGTCGACCCTGGTGCACTGCCCGGCCGCCACCAGCGTCTTCTCGGCGAAGGCGCCGATCCCGAGGGCCGGCGAGAGTTCGGTGCCGTCGGTCAGGGTCATCTTCTGCCGGGCGTTGTGCGTGCTGAAGCAGTACCACGGCCGCCCGCGCAGACAGGCCCGGCACTGTCCGCACACGGCCCGCCAGTTGAGGATGACGAAGTCGCCGGGTGCCACGTCGGTGACCCCGTCCCCGACCGCCTCGACGACCCCCGCCGCCTCATGTCCCAGCAGGAACGGGAAGTCGTCGCTGATCCCGCCCTCGCGGTAGTGCAGATCGGTGTGGCAGACCCCGCAGGCCTCGACCTTGACCAGTGCCTCACCCGGGCCGGGATCGGGCACCAGGACCGTTTCCACGCCGACGGGGGCGCCCTTGCTCCGCGCGACGACGGCTCGGACCTGCTGCGACATGGCCGCTCCTCGACTGACAGAGGGGGCGAGACGTTGCCCATGACGACACGCATCTCGTATATCGCAACACAGCATCGCGGAGCCCGAACCGGCGGTCAAGGACACCGCCGCATCGCGAAGTTCACCACCGAGCCGATCGTGAGCCGGCTGGTGACCAGGAAGTCAGTCGTCGTCCGGGCCGGGGACCACGACCAGGAAGGCGTCGGTCCGCAGATCCATCACGACCGTCGCGGGCTCGCCCGCGGCGCGGCGCTCCGCCGCGTACTCCTCCGCCGGCCACGATCCCCGCGGAGCTCCGGCGGGGAAACGTTCCAACACCTTGGCGCTCATAGCGGCAGACACCTCCAGCATCCTTCCTTCGGCCGGATCCGGCCCCCTGTCCTCCGGTTCGCATGCCCGCGATCGGCGCGGACATGCCCAGCGAGCCCGCGCAGGCCCGCCGTACACCGCCCCCGGTCGACCGTTGCCCCCGGCGGGCAGACCATGGAACCCGCCGCATCCGAAACGGCGGCACACGGGGAAGTGATCTCCAGGGGGGCCGACGCGGAGGACGCAGAGCTGATGAACGCTGACGACCACGCCCCCGGCCTGCGTTGCCTGGTGACCGGGGCGACCGGATACATCGGCGGCAGGCTGGTGCCGGAGCTGCTCGCCGAGGGCCATCGGGTGCGCTGTCTGGCGCGCTCCCCCGGCAAGCTGCGCGACCATCCCTGGGCCGGGCGGGCGGAGGTGGTGCGGGGCGACGTCACGGACGCCGCCGGCGTCGCCGAGGCCATGCGGGGCGTCGACGTGGCCTACTACCTGGTGCACGCGCTGGGGAGCGGCGACGACTTCGAGGCGACCGACCGGAAGGCGGCGCGGATCTTCGGTGAGGCGGCCCGGGCCGCGGGGGTACGGCGCGTCGTCTACCTCGGCGGTCTGACGCCGACGGGCGTGCCGGAATCCGAGTTGTCGCCGCATCTGCGGTCGCGGGCCGAGGTGGGCCGCATCCTGCTGGACTCCGGGGTGCCCACGACCGTACTGCGGGCCGCGGTCGTCATCGGTTCGGGCTCCGTCTCCTTCGAGATGCTGCGCTATCTCACCGAGCGTCTGCCCGTCATGGTCACCCCCAGCTGGGTGCGCACCCGCATCCAGCCCGTGGCGGTCCGGGACGTGCTGCGGTATCTCGTCGGCAGCGCCCGGATGCCGGCCGGCGTCAGCCGCGCCTTCGACATCGGCGGGCCTGACGTCCTGACCTACCGCGACATGATGCTGCGGTACGCGGCGGTCGCCGGACTGCCCCGCCGGGTCATCTTCCCCGTGCCGGTGCTGACCCCCGGCCTGTCCAGTCACTGGGTCGGGCTGGTCACCCCGGTCCCCGCGTCGATCGCCCGGCCGCTGACCGAGTCGCTGCGCCACGAGGTCGTCTGCCACGAGCACGACATCGCGCGGTACGTTCCGGACCCACCCGGGCATCCGTACGGCTTCGACGAGGCGGTACGGCTGGCCCTGCAGCGCATCCAGGACGCGCAGGTGACCACCCGCTGGTCGTCGGCGGCGGTGCCGGGCGCGCCCAGCGACCCGCTGCCCACCGACCCCGACTGGGCGGGTGGCAGCCTGTACACGGACCGGCGGGAGCTGACCGTGGACGCCTCGCGGGAGGCCCTGTGGCGGGTGATCGAGGGGATCGGCGGGGACAACGGCTGGTACTCCTTCCCGCTGGCCTGGGCGGTGCGGGGCGGCCTGGACCGGCTGGTGGGCGGGGTGGGGCTGCGCCGGGGGCGGCGGGACGCGGCGCGGCTGCGGGTCGGCGACTCGCTGGACTTCTGGCGGGTGGAGGAGATCGAGCCCGGCCGTCTGCTGCGGCTGCGGGCCGAGATGCGGCTGCCGGGTCTCGCCTGGCTGGAGATGTACGCCGACACCGATCCCGGGGGCCGTACCCGCTACCGCCAGCGGGCCGTGTTCCATCCGCACGGGCTGCTCGGCCACGCCTACTGGTGGAGCGTCTCACCCTTCCACACGGTGGTGTTCGGCGGCATGGCCCGCAACATCGCGCTCGCCGCGGCCCGCACCCCGGTCACTCCCGCGAGGGAATTCACACCCCGCGGATGACGGCCGCATCCGCAGGGCCGGCCGGGCCGGAAGTACCTCACCGGCCGCCCGCCATTCGACTCCGGAGAAGCACCATGAACGTCTCGGTCGTCCTGTTCACCGCCGACCTGCGCCTGCACGACCATCCGCCGCTGCGGGCGGCCGACGAAGCCCGCGAGGTGGTCCCGCTGTTCGTACGCGACACGGGCGTCACGGACGCCGGGTTCGCCGTGCCCAACCGGATGGCCTTCCTCGCCGACTGCCTGCGGGACCTCGACGGCGGTCTGCGCAAGCGGGGCGGGCGGCTGGTGGTGCGCTCCGGCGACGTCGTCGAGGAGGTGTGCAAGGTGGCCGCCGAGACGGACGCCGACGAAGTCCACCTGGCCGGCGACGTCAGCGCCTACGCCCAGCTGCGGGAACGGCGGCTGCGCCGGGCGCTGGAGCCGGAGGGTCGGCGGCTGCACGTGCACGACACCGTGACCACCGCCGTGACGCCCGGCGACCTCACCCCGGCCTCCTCGGACCACTTCGCCGTCTTCACCCCGTACTTCCGCCAGTGGTCCGGAGTGCGACTGCGGGACACGCTGGCCGCGCCGCGCACCGTGCGGGTCCCGGACGGGATCGGCTCCGAGGACCTGCCCACCCGCGCGGACCTCTCCGGAGTCTCCGAGGGCCTGGCGGCCGGCGGGGAGACGATCGGCCGCAGGCACATGTCCGCCTGGCTGCGCGACGGGATCGGCGCGTACGAGGACCGCCACGACGACCTGGCGGGCGACGCCACCTCCCGTCTCTCGCCCCATCTGCACTTCGGGACGCTCTCCCCCGTCGAACTGGTCCACCGGGCGCGCAGGGCGGGCGGACCCGGCGCCGCGGCCTTCGTACGGCAGGTCGCCTGGCGGGACTTCCACCGCCAGGTGCTGGCCGCCCGGCCCACGGCCGCCACGGCCGACTACCGGACCAAACGTGATCACTGGCGCTCCGAGTACGCCGCGCGCGAGGACATCGAGGCCTGGAAGGAGGGCCGCACCGGATACCCGGTGATCGACGCGGCGATGCGCCAGCTGCGCCACGAGGGCTGGATGCACAACCGCGGCCGGCTGCTGGCCGCGAGTTTCCTCGCCAAGACCCTGTACGTCGACTGGCGCGTGGGCGCCCGCCACTTCCTGGACCTCCTGGTCGACGGCGACATCGCCAACAACCAGCTCAACTGGCAGTGGATGGCGGGCACCGGCACCGACACCCGCCCCAACCGCGTCCTCAACCCCGTGACCCAGGCCAAGCGCTACGACCCCGACGGGGCGTACGTCCGCCGCTGGGTTCCCGAACTCGCCGCGGTCGACGGCCCGGCGGTACACGAGCCCTGGAAGCTGCGGGGGCCGGACCGGTACGGTCTTGCCGACTACCCGGACCCGGTCGTCGAGCTGTCCGAAGGCCTCGCCCGCTTCAAGCGAGCGCGCGCCCACGACTGAAGGAACCCCGCGCACGGCCCCCCACTGGCATTTCGTGGGCGAGCATGTCCCGGACCGACAGCAGCCGGGTGGCCGCGAGGTCGCGGGGCCGGCGAACCGCCCCGTGACCAGCTCGGGCGGGGTGCGGGGCCACCGTGTCGGTTCGCCGAAGCGCAGCGGGCCGCCGTGTCCGGTGTGCACGAGGAAGCCGGGCGTCAACGACCGGAGCCTGAGGGCGCGCCGGCCGGGTGGGGTCCCGGCCGGCGTCGGCCGTGCGCAACGGCGCACGCGTGCGGAAATGACTTCCCGCCCTCCGGGTACCCCGGATGCGGCGGCCACTGCCCGGCCCTCCCCCGGATGCGATCGTCAGGCCGGTTCGGCGGACGCTCCTTCCCGGTACGCGGCAAAGAGGATGTCGAGGGCGTGCTGGAGGCTCGGCGGCCGGAGCATTCCGCGGACCGGCGGACCGGACCAGCCGGGTCCGCCCAGCACGACCAGGGGACGGCGGCGCGCCCCCTTCACCCCCCACTGGGTGTCGGCGACATGCCGCGCCAGCGGCAGGCTGGCCGTGGAGCGCGCCTGCGCCCACAGCACCACGGCCGACGGGCCCAGCCGCCGCACCGCCGCCGCGAGCGCCTCCGCCGGCACGGCGGCGCCGAACATGCGGGTGGGCAGGTGCAGTTCACCCAGTCCGGCGTTGAGCGCCTCGATCGGCAGGGTGTGCTGCTCGCCGGGCACGCAGGCCAGGACGACGGGTCCGGCGCGCTGCCGGTCCGGCGGCGGGGTCCGGCAGCGCAGGGCGGTGGAGACATGCCAGGACAGCAGGTGCTCGACCTCGACGTAACGGTCGCCGGAGGAGACCCACTTGCGTCCGACGGCGTGCAGGGTCGGCACCATCACCTCCTGCCAGGCGACGGCGATGCCGTACTGCTCCACGGCGGCGGTCAGCAGTTCCTCGACGGCCGGGGCGTCCAGCCGTACGGCCGCACGGGCCAGCCCCCGGCACTCCTGGCGCACGTCGGCGAGCGACAGCGCGCCGGCCGCGTGCGAAGGACCGCGGTCCGGCGGGCGCACCGTCGTCCCGGCCGTCCCCGGCGGTGCCTCGGCCCTCTCCCTGGCGGCACGGGCGGCCTCGGCCGGCGGTACCCCCGACGAGGTCAGCCGGCACATCTCCTCGAGCACGGCCACATCCTGCGGGGTCCAGCGGCGGTGCCGTCCCTCGGCGCGGACCGCGGGCCCGATGCCGTAGCGGCGGTCCCAGGAGCGGAGCGTGGTGGGCGACACCCCCAGCCGACGGGCCAGTGCCCCGGTCGTCAGGGGGACGTCCGCCGCAGTCGCGGACCGTCCGGGCCGGTCCTGCACCTCGCCGTTCGGGGAGTCCCCGGGCGCGGATGGCTGACTCATGGCAGCGACTATACGACGCAGAACCGATGCGAGTTGATGACCTGGTTCGGTCCCTCGGACGATGGCGGTGCCGGGGGCTCGCGGCGGCGGCCGTTCCGAGTCCGCCCTTCCGGCAGCCGCCCGGCCGGGCCGAGTCTCCCCCGCAGGGGGCCGCGCGACGTGAGGAGCCGCCGTCATGAGCCCGCAGGACAGTGCCGTCGCGTCGGCGCCGGCGGAGTCCCTCACCGACGAGGAGCTCGCGCGCGGGCTCGTGGCGGGTGACGAGGACTGCCTGGAGGCGGCCTATCACCGCTGGTCGGCCTTGGTGCACACGATGGCCTGGCGCTCCCTGGGCGATGCCAGGGAGGCGGAGGACGTGACCCAGCAGGTGTTCCTCGGGGTGTGGCGTGGGCGCGGGGGTTTCCGTCCGGAGCGCGGCTCGTTCGGCGGCTGGATCACGGGGATCACCAGGCGGAAGATCGCCGACGCGCTGGGCGCCCGGACCCGCCGGCTCGCCCTGCTCGCGTCGGCCGGCTCGTCGCTCGCCCTGACCGATCCCGCGGCCCGGCAGCCCGAGGCGGCCCTCGACCGGGTCATCGTCCTGCGCGAGCTGGCCAAGCTGCCCGCCCCTCAGCGGCGGGTGCTCCGGCTGGCCTTCTACGAGGACCTCACCCACACCCAGATCGCCGAACGCACCGGCTGGCCGCTGGGCACGGTCAAGAGTCACGCCCGCCGTGGCCTGCGCCGGCTGCGCGGCTGTCTCCAGCAGGAGGCGGGCGGCTGAGCCGCTCACCGGTTCGCCACCCGTACGTCTTTTCGATGCAGAAACGGTGCGGACCTCCACGCAGGTCGACGCACCCCACCCGCTCCGGCACTCACGTCCCGCTCTACACATAAAGAGGAAATAAGAGCAGAATGTCTGATAGCGGCGTATAACGCCCGCATCAGACCCGGTCAGGCCTGCACAGTCAAAGGAGACGACTCATGGCCAACGTCTCGCACGGCAGAAGCGACATATCGAGCCACCCCGATGTAGGCGAGATGCGGGAGCGCTACGCCCGCATGCTCGGCGGTCGTGATGTGGCCCTCGTGGACGGACCGGTGTTCCTGCTCGGTCTGTACTGCGCGGCGTCCCCGTGGATCGTCCACTACGCCGCGAGCCAGCCGGCGCTGATGACCCACAACCTGATCATGGGCATAGCGATAGGCCTGCTGGCACTGGGGTTCACCCGGGCTCCGGAGCGTATGTACGGCCTCAGCTGGGCCATGTGCGCCCTGGGTATCTGGATGATCATCGCGCCCTGGGTGGTCGGCCGCAGCCCGGACACGGGCGTCATCATCAACAACGTGATCATCGGCGCGCTGGCACTCTGTCTCGGGCTGGTGTGTGCCGCTTCGTCGGCCCGGCGGACGCCCATGTCGTAGCCGCACAGAGCTCCCCCTCAGAAGGGAGGACGCGGGACCGGTCCGGTGACGGCGGACCGGCCCCGCCGCGTTGTTCACCGGCCGGGCACCAGCCAGGGCTCCTGCGGGAGCGGACCGCCGGTCTCGATGAGGGACTTCAGGTTGGACAGCACGGCCGGCCAGCCGGCCGAGATGGCACGCAGTTCGTCCTCGCCGTCCAGGTCCTCGTGGGTGACGGTGAGCCGGACGATGTCGGCGTGCGGCTGGATGTCGAAGGTGACCCGGGAGTGCCGGTCCGGCTCTCCCTCGTGCTCCGGCGCTGCCCAGCTGGTGACCAGCCGGGTCGGACGCTCGCTCTCGACGACGGTGCCGACCACGTCGGCGATGCCGGAGCCGTCGGTGCGCACATGTTCCCAGCGGGAGCCGGGCCGCCAGTCGGAGACGTTGGAGTGCCCCCAGTAGACGGCGGTCAGGTCGGCGTCCGTGAGGGCGTCCCAGACCTTCTCGGGGGTGCTGGCGATATAGGTGACGTAGACATAGCTGGGCTTGTCGCTCATGGCTTCCTCGGCTCGTCGCTTCAGGTCGCCGAGCGCGCGCAGGCGCGGGCGCTCGAACTTGTCGATCCACCGCTCCTGGATCTCGTGGAGCGGCACGGGGTTGAGGTAGTGCAGCTTCTCCCGCCCCCGCCGCACCGTGCTGATCAGGTTCGCGGCCTCCAGGACGGCCAGGTGCTGGGTCACCGACTGCCGGGTCATCGCGATGCGCTCGCACAGCTCGCCCAGCGTCTGCCCGTTCTGCTCGTGCAGACGGTCCAGCAACCGTCTGCGCGTGTCGTCGGCCAGCGCCTTGAAGACCTGGTCCATCCCACTGTCGTCCTCTGATCGCACACTCAACGTTATGCAGGCAATTCCTTGCATGTCAAGATCGGCACTATGAGGCGCGCCCTCGGCCCCCCAGGTCGAACGAGATCCACACGTCCGGCGGCAGCTCCGGCCGACCCGGCACCTGGCGGGTTTCCTCCGTCCAGGCGTCCCCCGCCACCTCTGCCGCGACCCGCCGCCAGAAGGCGACGGCGCCGGGGTTCTCGTACTGGAACGCGATCGCCCAGCCGCCCTGATGCCGGGTGAGGACCTCACGGACGGTACGCAGCCCGAGGCCGGTCCGGCGTGCGCCGCGGACCACGAAGAAGCTGTTGAGCACCCGCACGGACGCGTCCAGGCCCCGGACGAACGCGAAGCCGACCGGATGCCCGCCCTGTACGAACAGGTAGGGCGCCCAGCCGGGCGAGGAGAAGGCGTCCTCGACGCGTTCACTGCGGAACGTGCCGTCGGGACCGGGCAGCAGCCGGCGGAACTCGGACAGGTCGTGGCGGAACATCAGCCACAGCCGTTCGACGGCAGGGCGGTCCTCGATGGCGGCCGGGCGGACGACGACGTCGGCGGTTTCCGTGGTGTCAGACATGAAAAAAGCCTCACCCGGCGGCAGTTGACCGCGCCGGGTGAGGCTGACGTGTGTTCCGGAAACTACACCGCGACCGGGCTCTCGGGTGCCAGATACTCCTCGTCGATCTCCTTGCGTCCGAACGGCCACACCTTCTCCAGGCGCGCCCAGATCAGGAACGCCACGCAGCCGAGGGCGAGCCAGGCCAGGGACCACTCGATGGGGTGGCGGCCCGGGGAGTTCTTGTCGGCGTAGCCGTAGATCACGCACCAGCCGGCGAAGGCGACGATGCTCGGCACGGGGTAGAGCCACATGCGGTACGGCCGTTTCAGCGCCGGCTGGCGGCGGCGCAGCACGGTGAGCGCCACGATCTGGGCCAGTGCCTGCACGATCACCATCACGGTGGTGAGCAGCTGGATGAGCGTGGCCAGGTCGGTGTGGCGGCCGATCAGGAAGCCGATCGCGGTGATCACGCCCATGGTGGCCAGGCCCAGCATCGGGAAGCGGTGCTTGGGGTGGAGCTTCTCGTAGGGGCGGAAGAAGACCCGGTCGCGGGCCGCGTCGTAGGGCACCCTGGAGCCGCCGAGCAGGCCGGTGAAGACCGAGGCGAAGGCCGTGATCAGGATCAGCACGGTCACCGTGTCGGCGGCGCCCTTGCCCCAGGTCTCCTCCAGGACCGCGGAGGCCACCGAGGTCGAGGCGATGTCGCCCGGGTTCGTCATGCGGTGCCAGTCGACGACGCCGAGCGTGCCGATCTGCAGCAGCAGGTAGATCGCCATGATGCCGACGATCGAGAAGAGGATGGAGCGCGGCAGGATGCGGCCCGGGTCCTTGATCTCGGCGCCCATGTAAGCGGTGGTGTTGTAGCCGAGGTAGTCGTAGATGCCGATGGTCAGGCCCGCGGCGAAGCCCAGCCAGAAGTGGTCGCTGGTCAGGTCGAAGGCGTGCGCCGGGTAGGTGAAGGCGAGGTGCGGGCTGAAGTCGGAGGCCGCGGCGACGATCACCAGCACCACCGAGGCGATCATCACCGTCCACATGACGGCGGTGATCCGCGCGATGTGCTCGATGCCCCGCCACAGCAGGAGCACCACCAGGGCGATGATGCCGAGCCCGACCAGGTCGCCGGAGGTCTGGCCGAGACCGGGGGCGAGATAGCCCAGGTACTGCACGAAGCCGACCACACCCGTGGACATGATCAGCGGGATGAAGAGCATCGCCGTCCAGACGAACAGGAACGGCATCAGGCGTCCGGTGCGGTACTGGAAGGCCTGGCGCAGATAGACGTAACTGCCGCCGGAGCCGGGCATCGCGGCCCCGAGCTCGGCCCAGACGAGACCGTCGCAGAGCGCGAGCAGGGCGCCCGCGACGAAGCCGATCACCGCCTGCGGGCCGCCGAACGCGGACACCATCAGCGGGATCGTCACGAACGGGCCGATGCCGCACATCTGGCTCATGTTGATGGCGGTGGCCTGGAACAGGCCGACGCGCCGGACGAAACCGCCGTCGGACGGCGGGCTACCAGGACCGAGGGGACTGCCGGGACTACCGGGACTACCGGACATGGGGGCTCCTGAGCGAGGCGCTGGGGAAGAGGCGGGACGCTGACGACAGACGGCGGCCGATTCGGCGGGATGGCCGATAAAGTTAAGGAGCCTTACTAGATGCGTCAAGTATGCGTCAGGAATCGGTGAGAATGGTGTGATGGCCGCCAGCGACGTCGTAGAGCAGCAGGAAAAGCCCTGGAGCCGGCAGCGACTGCGCAGCACCAACGAGCGGCTGCTGCTGGACCGGCTGCGCCTGCTCGGTTCCGCCTCCCGTGCCCAACTCGCCCGCGAGACCGGCCTGTCGAAACCGACGGTCTCCAGCGCGCTCGCGGCGCTGGAGTCGGCGGGCCTGGTCCACGAGGTGGGCACCCATGCGCCGGAGCGCGGCCGCACCGCCGTGCTGTACGCCCCCGACCCGGCGGCCGGGTACGCGCTCGGCGTCGACGTGGGCCGCGGCTGGCTGCGGGTGGCGGTCGCCGACCTGGACGGCACCCTGGTCGCCCGCTCCGACGTGCGCAACCGGGCCCGCGGTTCGGACGCCATGGCCGACCTGCTGGTCACCACCGCACGGCAGGTCGTCGCCAACTCCGGGGTCGATCCGGCCGAGGTGGTGCACGGGGTGGTGGGCACGCCAGGCGTGTACGACGAGCGGCAGCGGCGGGTGCGGTACGCGATGCACCTGCCGGGCTGGGGACGCGCCGGGCTGTTCGACCGGATGCACGGGGAGCTGGGCGTCCCGCTGGAGGTGCACAACGACGCCAATCTCGCGGCGCTCGGCGAGTACACGTACGGCGTCGGGGCGGGCAGCCGGCTGTTCGCGTACATCATGATCGGCACCGGTCTGGGGATGGGGGTCGTCAGCGAGGGGCGGCTGTTCACGGGCGCCCACGGACTCGCCGGGGAGATCGGCTTCCTGCCCTGGCCCGGGCGGCAGCGCAAGCCGGAGCGGCTGGAGGACGCGGTGTCGGGGGTGGCCGTGGTCGAGGCGGCGCGCCGGTTCGGGATGACCGGGCAGCTCACCGCGAAGTCCGTGTTCGACGCGGCCCGGCAGGGCGACCCGGCCGCCGTCGAGGCCGTACGGCTCGAGGGCGAGCGGATCGCCCATACGGTGGCGGCCGCCGCGGCCGTACTCGACCCCGACCTGGTGGTGCTCGGCGGCGGTGTCGGCCACAGCGTCGACCTGCTGCTGCGTCCGGTACGGGACCATCTGCGCACGCTCACCCCGCTGCGCCCGAAGCTCGCGCCCAGCCGGCTCGGCGAGGACGCGGTGCTGCTGGGCGCGGTGGCCACGGCCCTCGGCACCGCCCGTGACCTGGTCTTCGAGCGCAGGTCGGCCGCGTCCTGAATCCGCCGCCGCCAACTCGCGCGGGCGCCACGGTGATTGACACGGCCCTTTTGGGACCCTAGCTTGAGCCGGGTTAGTAAAGTTTCCTAACTTTACGAGCCTGGAGACCACCGTGTTCCCTCGCCGCGACCCCGGACACCGCCTCGCCACGGCCGCCGTGGCCCTGGGCCTGCTCGGTTCACTCAACACCAGCGCCTGGGCCGGGGCCCGCGACCCGGCCCACGGGTCCGCCCGGATCACCCGTGTGCCGTCCACCGCCGGGTCGCAGACCGCGCTGTCCGGCTACGCGATCCGGTCGACGGCCGACGTGAGCGACTCGGCGGCGACGGTCTCCTCCCCCGGCTATCCGGCCAAGGGCTGGTATCCGGCGGGCCCCCGGTCCACGGTGCTGGCCGCACTCCTCGCCGACGGCGTGTACGACGACCCGTTCGTCTCCACCAACCTGCAGAAGATCCCCAAATCACCCTTCCAGGTGCCCTGGTGGTACCGCAGCGACTTCACCGTGGCGGACCCCTCACAGCGCACCTATCTGGACTTCAGCGGAGTGATCTCGGCGGCCGACGTCTACGTCAACGGCCACCGGGTCGCGACGACCGCCGACGTCACCGGCGCCTACACGCACCACGAGCTGGACGTCACCTCCCTGGTCAAGGGCGGGACGAACACGGTCGCCTTCCGTATCCAGCCCAACGACCCGGACAAGAACCTCACCATGGGCTGGATCGACTGGCTGCAGCCGCCGCCCGACCAGAACATGGGCATCGTCCGTGACGTCCTGGTCCGGCGCGGCGGCCCGGTCGCGCTGCGCGACGCGCACGTGGTGACCAAGCTGGCGGTGCCGTCCCTGGCGACGGCCGACCTGACGGTGCGGGCGCAGGCCCGCAACGACTCCGACACGCCGGTCACCGCCGAGGTCTCCGGCACGGTCGCCGGCGTGGCGGTCACCAGGTCGGTCGCCCTCGCCGCCCACCAGACCAAGACCGTCACCTTCACCCCCGCCGACGTCCCCGGCCTGCACCTCACCTCCCCGAAGGTGTGGTGGCCGGCCGGCATGGGCGGCCAACCGCTGTACGACCTCGATCTCACCGCCTCCGTCGCCGGCACGGCGTCGGACACCGCGCACGAGAGCTTCGGCATCCGTGACGTCCAGGCACCGCTGAACTCCGACGGCGCCCGCCAGTACTCGATCAACGGCCGCAAGCTGCTGATCAAGGGCGGCGGCTGGTCACCGGACGAGTTCCTGCGCTGGGACCGGACCTATGCCGAGGACCGCCTGAAGTACGCGCTCGACCTCGGCCTCAACGCCATCCGCCTGGAAGGCCACATCGAGCCCGACGAGTTCTTCGACATCGCCGACCGGTACGGCATCCTCACCCTGCCCGGCTGGGAGTGCTGCGACAAGTGGGAGGGCCAGGTCAACGGCGACGGCGAGCGGGGCGAGAAGTGGACGGCCGCCGACTACCCGGTCGCCCAGGCCTCCATGGCCGCCGAGGCCGCCCGGCTGCGGGACCACCCGAGCGTCGTCTCGTTCCTGATCGGCAGCGACTTCGCCCCCGACGCGAAGATCGAGAAGACCTACCTGGACGCCCTGAACGCCGCCGACTGGACCGTCCCCGTGGTCTCCGCCGCCTCCGACAACTCCACTCCGCAGCTGGGCAGTTCGGGCATGAAGATGACCGGCCCCTACGACTGGATCCCGCCGGGCTACTGGTACGCCAAGCGGGAGGGCGGCGCCACCGGCTTCAACTCCGAGACCAGCGCCGGCCCGGACATCCCCACCCTCGACACCCTGCGCCGCATGATGACCCCGGCCGAGCTGGACACGCTCTGGAAGAACCCGGACCTCAGGCAGTACCACCGCTCCCCGTCCCCGGTCTTCGGCACCCTCAAGATCTACGACGACGCCCTCACCGGCCGTTACGGCGCCCCGAAGAGCCTCACGGACTACGTGCGCAAGGCGCAGCTCGCCCAGTACGAGAACGTCCGCGCCCAGTACGAGGCGTACGGACGCAACCAGACCGACGCCTCCAAGCCGTCCACCGGGGTCGTCTACTGGATGTTCAACAGCGGCTGGACGTCCCTGCACTGGCAGCTGATGGACCGTTACCTCGACCAGGGCGGCGCCTACTTCGGCGCGAAGAAGGCCAACGAGCCACTGCACGTCCAGTACTCGTACGACGACCGCTCGGTGGCCGTGGTCAACAACCGGCACGCCGCGGCGTCCCAGCTCACCGCGCGGGCGACGCTCTTCGACCCGGACGGCACCCAGAAGTACGACCGGACCGTCACCGGTCTCTCGGTCAAGGGCGACGGCGCGCACACCACCGCGTTCACCCTGCCGGCGTCGGTGAGCGGACTGTCGTCCACGTACCTGGTACGGCTGGTCCTGACCGACGCGGCCGGCCAGGAGGTGAGCCGCAACGTCTACTGGCTCTCCACCAAGGCGGACACCCTCGACTGGGCGAGCACCGACTGGTACCACACGCCGACGACCAGCTACGCGGATCTGAAGGGGCTGACGTCGATGGCCCAGGTGCCGGTCACGGCCACGGCGTCGACCACGGCCGCGGACGGCATGTCGACCACCACGGTGACGGTCCGCAACGCCGGTACGGACAAGACTCCGGCGCTGCTGACGGACGTCCATCTCGTCGACGCGAACGGCAGGCCGGTACTGCCGGTGCGCTGGTCGGACAACGAGGTCAGCCTGTGGCCGGGCGAGTCGGCGACCCTCACGGCCACCTACCGCACCGCCGATCTGCACGGCTCGGAGCCCCGGGTGCGGGTCTCCGGCTGGAACGCGGCGGAGCGGACGGTTCCGGCAGCCGCGCCGGAACCGTCCGCCGGGCTCAGCTCACGTTGAGCGCGGAGTCGTCGATGACGAAGGACGTCTGGAGGGTCGACCCCTCGACGCCGGTGAACTTGATGGTGGCCGTGGTGCCGGCCAGGGAGGAGACGTCGAGGCTCTTGAGGACGTATCCGGAGGCCGCGTTGAGGTTCGAGTACGTGGCCAGGGTGGTGGATCCGGCGGTCACCGTCAGCTTGTCGTAGGCGGTGCTGGTAGTGGTCTCCGCGGTGTCCACGTGCAGATAGAAGCTGAGGGTCGCGGAGCAGCCGGACGGAATGGTCACCGACTGGGACAGCGTGTCGGTGTGGGCCGATCCGTAGCCGTCGAGCCAGGCCTTGTACGAGCCGGTGCGGGCGGCCTCGCTGCTGGAGTTGGTGATGACCCCGCTGCTGGCGGTCCAGGTGGTGTTGCCGGACTCGAAGCCGGGGTTGCCGAGCAGCTGGGCGGCGGTGCAGGTGCCGCCACCACCACCCCCGCCGCCTCCGCCGCTGCTGCCGCCCCCGGCGAGCCAGGCGGTGGCGTTCAGGGCGAGGGCCGCGTTGGTGGCGCCGCTGTCGTTCCAGCCGTCGTACAGCGTGTTGCCGGACTGGCCGGTGCCGTCGTCGATGGGCGAGCTGTCGCCCCAGAAGGCGACCCGCCCGCTGCCGAAGGCGCTGGTGGCGAAGAAGGCGCCGGTGTTGCCGGAGTAACCGCTGCGGTAGAGCAGGCCCTTGACGGCGGAGTTGTCCGACGGCTTCAGTGTCGCCGTCGTACCGTCGGCGATCAGGCTCTTGGTGACGGTGCCGAAGGAGCCGTGCAGGACCGGGTCGGTGCTGTCACTGATCGCGGCCGGGTAGCCGGAGCTGATGTCGAGCGTGTCGATCGAGAAGCCGAACGGGTCGGTCGAGTCGACGCTGTTGTTCGTCATCAGGTCGTTGAAGATCTCGACGGCGTCCTCGCCGTCGTTGTTGCGGTCGGCGCCGGTGTGGTCGGAGACCATGAAGAGGCCGCCGCCGTTCTTCACGAAGTTCATGATCGCCGTCTTCTCGGCGGTCGTGAACAGCGTGTTCGGCTCGGGCAGTACCAACGCGTCGAAGTTCGACAGGTCGGTCGTCGACGAACCGCCGTACGTCAGCGCACTGGTGGCGGTCTTGAGGCTGTAGCTGCCGGTCTTCTGGAGGGCGACGCCCCATGACGAGAGGGCGCCGGTCCAGTCCGTCTCCGAGGAGGGCGAGGAGTCCTGGGAGAGCGGATCGGGCTTGCTGGTGGAGATGATCCAGTCCGCGTTGCCCGCCTCCTCGGCGTGGCCGTCGTCGAACAGGACGCGGTAGGTGGTGGCCGCGTGCGCGGGGGCGGCCGCGGTGCCGACCTGGAGGGCGGCTCCCGTGGTGAGCAGGGCGAACCCGGCCAGGGCGGTGGTGATTCTGTGGCGGGATCTGCTGGATCCGAACATCCGGCGAACCTCCATGAGGGGGTGGGGTAGAGGCGGTGGGGACGCCAACTCTTCGCGCGTAGAACCCGGTTGAGATTTCTACACGCGTCGACTCATTGAAAGGTACATGGCATGTCGGATCGATGAACAGAAAACCGCTGTAACAACCGGACGGGACTGCCTGCCGATTGAGCGGGCAGATTGGACTTCAGCGGAGTACAGACGAAGAAGGGCGGACATGGAGATCTCGGGCATCATCAGTGCCATCGTCATCGGTATCATCATCGGTGTGCTGGGGCGCCTGGTCGTTCCCGGCCGCCAGCACATCGGCATTCTGCTGACCATCGTCGTCGGCATCGTGGCGGCTCTGCTGGGCTCGGCGATCGCGGCCGGCTTCGGCGTGGCGGACACCAAGGGGCCGGACTGGATCGAGTGGTTCATCCAGATCGCGCTGGCGGCGCTGGGCGTGGCGGCACTCGACCGGACCAGGGCCCGCCGCTAGCCGGAGCACGTCGGCGGCCGAAGCGCGCCGTTCACATCGCGTAGAGGTACGGCGTGGTCGTGCTCAGCGCCTGGAAACCCAGTCGCTGGAGGATCGGCCGGCTCATAGGAGACGCGTCCACCTGCAGATACCGGTAGCCGTGAGCCGTGGCGGCACGGGCCCGATGGGCTACGAGGGCGCGATAGACACCGCGTCCCCGCCACCCTTCCACCGTGCCGCCGCCCCACAACCCGGCGAACCGCGTCCCCGGCACCAACTCCATTCGCGCGGCGCTCACCGGCTCGTCCCCGGCCAGAGCGACGACCGCGACCACAGTGTCGGGCTGCTCGGCGAGCCGCGTCAGCAACCGGTGCCGCAGCCGCGAACCGTCCGCGCCGAACGCCTTCTCATGGACGTCCACCACGAGATCGACGCCCACCGCGTCCAGGGCGGGCACCACCCGCACGCCGTCCGGAAGTTCGGCGTCGACCGTCAGCTCGGCACCCTCGGCGATCATCAGCGTCTCCTCCGGCTCGGGCCGGAATCCGGCCGCGAGGAGCCTCGCCCCGAGGTCCGACGGGAGGTCATGGCTGTAGAGCTTCCACTCGAAGTCGTGGCCCAGCCGGCGGAAGCGGTCGATCTGCTCGGCGATCGCACGATCGGCGGTCGTCTCGTTCAGGGCCGACCAGACAACGCCGTTCCATCCCTCGCTGTCCGCCACCTGACGCACCACGGCGCCGGCGCGCTCGATCCGCGCACCGGGACCGTCGGGCCGGGCGCCCGCGCGCATGTCACGGTCGTACAGCGCGAGCACCCCTTGACGATCCATCCGAGCACTCCACCATCCGCGCGCCACCGCGGCAACGCAATTACCCGCTCCCGCACGGCCGAACGGCCGTCAGGTACGCGGCGAGCCGGTCCCGGTTGCGGGCCAGGCAGTCGATGCGGGCCTGGATGCGCTCGACGTGCCCGCTGAGCAGCGCGGCCGTCTCCGGGGTCACACACTCGCGGGGCGGGTGGATCTGCCCGGGCACGGAGAGATACGGCAGGATCGCGCGGATCATCTCCGTGGTCAGCCCGGAGTCGAGCAGCCCGCGGATCTGCTGGACGTCCTGGACCGCGGCCTCGCCGTAGGACCGGCAGCCGTTGTCGGCGCGGTCGGGGTGGAGCAAGAGCAGCTCCTGTTCCTCGTATTGACTAGCTCCTCGCCCTGAAGGGCGAGGATTCCGGTCTTCTCGACTTGTTGCTGTGCCGCTACGCGGCACGGGGTTCGGTCGGGAATCCGAGGCTTCCTGTTTCTTCGCGCTGTGCCGGGATCGCTCCAGGTCTTACCGGCGCTCCGCAGGCCGATACCGCCAGTCCGGCGGCCGTCTTCACATTGAGTGCGGCGTTGTGGTCCCGGTCGTGGACGGTGCCGCAGGCGGTACAGGTCCATTCGCGGACGTTCAGGGGTTTGGGTCCGTCCTTGACGCCGCAGGCGGAGCAGGTCTGGGAGGTCGGCTCGAACCGGCCGATCCTGACCAAGGTGCGGCCGTACCGTGCCGCCTTGTACTCCAGCATGCTGATAAACGCCGACCATCCGGCGTCGTGCACCGACTTGGCCAGCTTCGTGCGGGCCAGTCCCGCCACCGACAGGTCCTCCACCGCGATCCCTTGGTTCTCGGAAATCAGTCTCGTGGAGAGCCGATGGTGGAACTCTCGGCGTGCATCAGCGACCTTGACGTGGGCGCGGGCAACCTTGAGGCGGGCCTTGGCCCGGTTCTTCGATCCCTTCTGCTTGCGGGACAGCTCCCGCTGGGCCTTCTTCAGCTTCTTCTCCGCGCGCCGTAGAAAACGCGGGGAGTCGATCTTCGTGCCGTCGGAGAGGACCGCGAAGTGGGTCAGGCCGAGATCGATGCCGTGGGGGTGGTGGGCAGGGTGCGGGACCACTTCACCTTCACCGCGCCGATCTTCGGCAGGTCCAGACGGCCACTGTCAGTGATCTTCCAGCGGGCGTTGGCGGTGAACCGGATCGACTGCCGGGCGTCCTTGCGGGACTTGAAGCGGGGCGTTCCCGCCTTCGGTCCCTTGCGCGTGCCCTTGAGGGAGGCGAAGAAGTTGCGGTACGCCTTCTCGGCGTCCCTCAGGGGCTGCTGGAGCACCACCGCGGACACCTCGCCCAGCCAGGACCGCTCCTTCGTCCGCTTCGCCTCGGTGATCAGCTTCCGGGACAGCTGACCGGCCGTCGGGAACGGCTGCTCAGCTTTTCGCGCGTCTTCACGCGTGCGGACCGCGTCGTTGAACACCACCCGGGCGCACCCGAACGCCCTGGCCAGCGCGGTGCGCTGACCTGCATTCGGGTAGAGCCTGAACGCGTACCGGAGCTGCATGACGATCACCCTAAAGAGCCCGAACACCCAGTGTCGTCAGGAACATGCGTGCGAGATGTCACCTGAGTCCCGCACTGCCCGGCTCCGCCGGGACAACACCGCGACGCTCGGCGTCGCCACCACGAGATTCGCTTCACCCCCGGCCTGAAGGCCGGAGCACTGCGAATGAATCCCGGTAGCGCAGCAGCCGACTGGGGACGCTGGTACGGCGGGAGAGTTCACCGATCCTCATCGCGTCCTCCGCAGCGCCTGCTTGCCTTCACACTGATGTCAGGGTCCGACCATGGTCGCATGACCACCTCTTCCCAGGTCAAGGGCGCTGCGCTGCCCTGGTCCGGGCTGCTCGCCCTGTCCGCGACCGCCTTCACCGCCGTGCTGACCGAACTCCTCCCGGCCGGGCTGCTGCCCGCGATGGCCCCGGCTCTCGGGGTGTCCGAGTCCCAAGTCGGCTTCCTGGTCACCGGCTACGCGGCGGCCTCCTTCCTGGCCGCGATCCCGCTCACCGCCGCCCTGCGCGGGCTGCCGAGGCGCCGGGTGCTGGGCGGCGCGCTGATCGGCCTGGCGGTGAGCGACGCCCTGGTGGCGCAGTCGTCGTCCTACGCACTCAGCTTCGCGGTTCGGCTGCTGGCCGGAGCCATGGGCGGGACACTGTGGGCGTTGCTCGCCGGACACGCGGCCCGCATGGTGCCGGGCGGCGCGGCCGGGCGATCGCGGTCGTCCTGGCCGGGATCACCCTGCCGCTGGCCCTGGGCGTGCCCGCTGGTACGGCGCTGGCCGCCGCGGTGGGCTGGCGTGGCGCCTTCGCCGCCCTGGCCGGGTTCGCCGCTGCGCTGGTGGGCTGGGTGCGGTGGCGGGTGCCCGACTTCCCCGGTGAACCGCGGCACGCGCGGACGCCGCTCCTGAAGGTCGCCGCACGGCCGGGCATCCGCCCGGTGCTGTCCGTGACCCTGTTCCTGCTGCTCGGCCACCAGGCGATGTACACCTACCTCGCACCGTTCGCACGGCACTCGACTGGTGGACGCCTCGGGACCCGCCGACGCCGAGGTGGCGACCTCGCTGCAGACCACCGTCTACAACACGGGCATCGCCGCCGGTTCGCTGGCCGGCGGCCTCGTCCTGGGCCGGCTGGGCGCGGCCGCGTTGCCCTGGACCGCGCTGCCGCGGGTGTCGGTCGCGCTGATGGTCGTCGCGCTGGGCCGGCGGCACGCGTTTCCGGGCGGTCGGCCTGGCGTTGAACGCGGCCGCTCCGCCGGTCAGCCGAGTTCGAGCGTCGTCACCCCGAAGACCCGCTCCAGGGCGTAGTCGCGGACCGGGCCCGTGTACATGCGGGCGGTCTCGAACGAGGGGGTGAATCCGGCCTCTTCGGCGAGGGCGACGCCCGCCGTGCTGATCTCGGGCACATCGACGGCGACCTGCCGGCCGGCCGCCTCGGCCATCAGGGCGGTGAACAGGGCGCGGGCGTCCTCGGCGGTGTCGGCGAAGAGGGGGCCGATCCGCAGGCAGTCGTGGCCGGGGCGGATCACGCCGTAGCCGGTGAGGCGGTCGCCGTCGTGCCGGACGAAGGCCCGGTGGCCGGCGCCGGTCAGCCAGGCGGCCACGAACCGCGGCCGGTCGGCCGGGCAGCAGGCGCTGTCGTACGCGGTGACGGCCGGCAGGTCGGCGGCGCGTGCCGGGCGGACGCCGGCGGGGATCTCGGCGGCCGGGGCGTGACCCACGAACCGGGCGGTGCGGTGGGCCAGTTCGAAGCCGGACTGGCGGTAGTTGTCCTGCTGGGCCACCACACCGTCGAGGCCGACCGTACGGGTGCCGGCGTGGGCCAGTGCGGTCTTCCAGGTGGAGAGGCCGTGGCCGTGGCCGCGCAGGTCGGGGCGGACCAGGTACCAGCCGAGGAAGGCGTAGTCGGGGCCGTGGTTGACGACGGAGACGGCCGACACCGGTGCGCCGTCGATGCGGCCGATGAAGAACCCTTCGGGGTCCTGGGCGAAGAAGGCGGGGAGGTCCGACAGTCCGGGGTTCCAGCCCTCGTCCACGGCCCAGCCGCGGACCACCGGCCAGTCGTCGGGCGTGGCCTGGGTGACGACGAGGTCCTGGGGGGCCGGAGAGGTCATCGATGCGCTCCATTCAGCGGCTGGTCAGGGCGGCCCGGGCCGCCCACACGGTGCGGTCGGACAGCGCGGCGGGCGGCGCCGCGTCCGCAGCATCCTTCCCGATCGCCGGGCGCCGCACCACGCCGGGATCAAGCCGTCGGCATGCGCAACAGGCCGCTTCGGCAGGCTTGTTGACCGAGGCGGCGCGCCGGGACACGCACACGGCACAGGCCCCACCGGTCGGGGTCCGGTGGGGCCTGCAGGCACGTTTCTCGGCGCGCCGCCTCGGCAGCGCGTCGGACGGGTCAGCGCATGCGGCCCGGCCGGAAGCGCCGGTGCAGGGCGGTCCCGGCGAGCAGCAGCGCCGCGCTGCCCGCGGCTGCGGCACCCGTGAGGTCCGTCCCGGTGTGGGCGAGCGTGGTCGTCGCGGCCGGCGGTGGGGCGGGGAGGTCCGTCTTGGGACCGGGGTGGGTCTTGACCGGGGTCGGGGTGGGCGGCGGGGTGGCCGGTGTCTCCGTGCTCGGGTGGTCGCCGGAGGTGTTCACGGAGGTGTTGCCGGTGGCCGGATTGAGTGCCCCGACCACGTTCACGCTGTTGCCGCTCACGTTGACCGGGAGGTCGACCGGCAACTGGATGCCGTTGCCGGAGATCACTCCGGGCGAGTCCTCCTCGGTGCCCTGCGCGGACGCGCCGCCGGTGGTGGCCGAGCCGCCGGACTTGCCGCCACCGGCGCCGCCGGTCGAGGCCGAGCCGCCGGTCTTGCCGTCAGTGGCGCCGCCGCCCTCGTTCACGCAGGTGTTGCCGGCCGCCGGGTTCAGGAGCCCCACCACGTTCACGGTGTTCCCGCACACGCTCACCGGGACGTGCACCGGCAGCTGAATGCCGTTGCCGGAGATCGCTCCGGGCGAACCGGCCGCGATGCCGTCCGCGCCCGAGTCGGCCCAGGACGGGACCGCCACGGCCATCGCACCGGAGGCGGCGGCGACGGCGATCACACCGTTTCGGGTAACCCGTTTCATAGGTTCCCTGCCTTCCAGACATTTTCACGGGCGCTCGCCCGCACCGGCTAAACCGTGGCCGCACCATGTGAGTTATGGCTTATCCACATTTCACCCCATCGAGTGACATCGTTATCGAACTCGGGGCAAAACCGTGCTAGGAACCTGAAGCCGGTGATCGCGGCACGATACGGCCCCCCGGTCCGGCCCGCTCGCCGGGAGGTGTGCCCACCAGGACCCGCTTATGGTGATCGAAAGCCCTGTTCTCGGTCCGCCACGGAGTGTCCCTGGAGGCCCTCGATGCCGGCCATGCCCCGTAACCGGCCCGCCGTGCGTCGCTGCGCCGGCGCCGGAGCCGTCGCGCTGGCCCTGCTCGGCGCGGGGCTGCCCGCTGCCGCGGCGACGACGACGAGCAGCAAGGAGCCCGACCTGAGCCGCTTCTACCGGCAGAAGGCCCACTGGACGGCGTGCAAGGACGTGGAGCTGCCCAAGGACATGCAGTGCGCCGAGGTGACCGTGCCGCTCGACTACGCGAAACCGGCCAAGGGCACCATCGACCTGGCACTGTCCCGGTACCGGGCGACCGGGAAGTCACGCGGCTCCGTGCTGCTGAACTTCGGCGGTCCCGGCGGCTCGGGCGTCAGCGGCCTCGGGCAGGCCGGCAAGGACTTCATGAGCCTGACCAACGGCTATGACGTGGTCGGCTTCGATCCGCGTGGGGTCGGCCGCTCCTCCCCCGTCAGCTGCGGCGACGGCCTCGACGAGTCCTCCGGCGACGCGAGCACCGACAAGGTCCCCGACGTCGCCCATCCGCAGGCCCTGATGAAGATCCTCGAGCAGCTGACGGTCCGGTGCACCCAGAACTCCGGGCCCGTGCTGTCCCACATAGGCACCGTGAACGCCTCCCGCGACCTGGACGTCATCCGCCAGGCGCTCGGCGACAAGAAACTGAACTACCTGGGCTTCTCCTACGGCACCAAGCTCGGCGCGGTGTACGCGGCGCAGTTCCCGCACAAGGTGGGCCGCATGGCCCTGGACGGTGTGGACACGCTGACCGAGTCGCTGGCCGAGCAGGGGGTGGCGGGCGCCCAGGGGCAGCAGACGGCGCTGGACGACTTCCTGGACTGGTGCGTCACCGACCTGGGGTGTCCGTTCGGGCAGGACCGGCGCAAGGCGGGCGAGGCGGTCACGGAGCTGGTGCGCTCGCTGGACGAGAACCCGGTGCCGTCCGACTTCGGCGGCCCCTTCACCGGTCAGGACCTGGTGGCCGCCATCGGGCAGGGGCTGTACGGCAGGGACCTGTGGCCGCTGCTGGAGCGGGGGCTGGCCTCCCTGATCGAGGACGGTGACACCCGGGGGGTGCAGAACATCGCGTCCGGCGGCTACGCCCTCCCCGTCGGGCAGCGGCGCGGCAGCGGGCTGGTGGACAGCGCCGACATCCCCGTGGACAACCTGTCGGCCGCCCTGATGGCGATCAACTGCGCCGACGACCCCGACCGGCCGAGCGCCCGGCGGCTCACCCAGGACGTCGACCGCCTCGGCAAGGAGTACCAGCAGGCGTCCCCGATCTTCGGCCGGTTCCGGCTGACCCAGGTGCTGCTCTGCTACGGCCGGCCGCGCGGCACCGACTTCATCCGCGACAAGGTGAAGGACGTGCCGTCCGCCCCGATGCTGCTGGTGGGCACGCGCGGCGACCCCGCGACGCCGTACCGCTGGGCGCTCGAGACGGCGAAGCGGCTCGGGCCGTCGGCCGTGGTGCTGGACAACCGGGGCGACGGCCACACCGGGTACACGTCCTCCAAGTGCGTGCACGGCAAGGTCGACGAATTCCTGCTGTATGGCACGCTGCCGGCCGACGGCAGCTCCTGCCCGGCGGACGCCGACGCCCGCGTCACCGGCACCGACTCGTCGGGCTGAGGCTCAGGACAGGGTCAGCTCGGGGGCGTAGAGATCGAGCCAGTGCGCCAGGTCGAGGGTGCGTTCCAGGCCGCGCCGGGCGGCGTGGCTGCTCAGCCCGGTCCGGTGGGCCGCGCGGTCCAGCTTCTCGCGGTCGACGAGCTCGAAGACCCGGTGGTCGGGCCGGGTCAGCAGGTCCTTGACCTGGTCCTGGAGGGCCCGCCCGTACTCCGGGTCCTGGGTGGACGGGTAGGGGCTCTTGACCCGGTCGTACACGGACTGCGGGAGAACGTCCCGGGTGGCCTCCCGGAGCAGGGTCTTCTCCCGGCCGTCGAAGGACTTCAGAGCCCAGGGCGCGTTGTAGACGTACTCGACCAGCCGGTGGTCGCAGAACGGCACCCGGACCTCCAGGCCGACGGCCATGCTCATCCGGTCCTTGCGGTCGAGGAGCATGCGGACGAAGCGGGTGAGGTGCAGATAGCTCATCCGGCGCATCCGGAACTCGAAGTCGCTCTCCCCGTCGAGGCGCTGGACACCGGTGACGGCGGAGTGGTAGCCGTCGGCGATGTACGACTCCAGGTCGAGGGACTTGGTGAGGTCGGCGCGCAGTACGTCGGTGTCGTCGCCGAAGTGCCGGCCGGCCAGGTACAGCCAGGGGAAGGTGTCGGCGGTGCGTGCGTCCTCGTCGAAGAACTGCAGGTACCCGCCGAACACCTCGTCGGCGGACTCCCCCGACAGCGCGACGGTGGACTGGTCACGGACGGCCCGGAAGAGCAGCAGCAGCGAGGCGTCCATGTCCCCGAACGCGGCCGGCAGGTCGCGGGCCCGGATCACCCGCTCGCGGACGGCGGGGTCGGCGAGGCTGTTCACGTCCAGGACGATGTCCTGGTGGTCGGTGCGGGCGAGCCGGGCCACGTCGTGCACGAAGGGCGTGTCGGGGGTGGAACGCAGTTCGTCGGCGACGAAGTTGTCCGTCTGGCCGACGAAGTCGACGGCGAAGCTGCGGACCTTCTCGCCCCGCACGGCGAGCTGTTGGGCGGCCAGGGCGGTCATGGCGGAGGAGTCGAGGCCGCCGGAGAGCAGGGTGCAGCGGGGCACGTCGGCGACCAGTTGGCGGCGCACGATGTCGTCGAGGAGCTCGCGGACGGTGGCGACGGTGGTGTCGCGGTCGTCGGGGTGCGGGCGGGTCTCCAGCCGCCAGTAGGTCCGGGTGCGCAGTCCGTGGCGGTCGACGGTGACGACGGTTCCGGGTTCCACCTCGCGCATGCCCTCCCACACGGCATGCCCGGGGGTCTTGACCATGGTGAACAGCTCGCGCAGCCCGTCCAGGCCCACCCGGGGGCGCACCAGCGGGTTGGCCAGGATCGCCTTCGGCTCGGAGCCGAACAGGACGCCGTCCGGGGTCGGGTACAGGTAGAACGGCTTGATGCCCATGCGGTCGCGGATCATCACGAGTTTGTCGTGGCGGCCGTCCCAGACGGCGAAGGCGTACATGCCGTTCAGCCGCTCGGCGACGGTGTCGCCCCACTCCACATAGCCACGCAGTACGACCTCGGTGTCGGAGTCGGTGGTGAACTCGTGGCCGCGGTCGGTGAGTTCGCGGCGCAGCTCGGTGAAGTTGTAGGCCTCGCCCGAGTAGACCATCGCGACGGTGCCGTCCGGGGTGCGGACGGTCATGGGCTGGCGGCCGCCGGGCAGGTCGATGATCGCGAGCCGGCGGTGCCCCAGGGCGGCGGGGCCCTCGCTCCAGGTACCGCGGTCGTCGGGACCGCGGCAGGCCATGGTCTCCGTCATTGCATCCAATACGCGCGTCTCGGTAGTGAGGTCACGGTCGAAGGAGACCCAGCCGGTGATGCCACACATGCGTTACCTCCTGCTGCCGGTCTGCCGGACAACACCCGCCACCTGCGGTTCCACGACGGAAGGCGATTGCCCGAGCGAACCACTTGTATTCAGCACCTATATAACGAGCGTGCGCCCGGGACCCGGGCCGGTCAACCTGGCCGTAACACGGACGGCCGCCCCGCCTCACTCTTTCGGCCGCGCTTTGCCCGCGCGAGGCCCGCGAACCCGCCCGGCATCGGGCCCCGCCCGCCCGGAACAGGCCAACCGCAAAAACTTCCCCAAACGGAACCGGCGCCGCGGTTTTCACCGGGCGCCGGCCACCTGCCGCTGCCGCTGTCGCTGTCGCTGTCGCGTCCTCGCGGCGCTACGCATCCTCGCGCTACGCGTTCTCGTGCGCCTCGCGCGCCTGCGCCGCCGTCAGGAACCGGTCCAGCGCCGCCGTCAGCTCGGCCGGCCGCTCCACGGGAAGCTCGTGGCCGGCGTCGATGATCCGGACCTCGGCGTCCGGGTAGGCCTTGGCCATCCGCAGCATCTGCCCGACCGGCAGCTGGATGTCGTGATAGCCGTGCACCATCAGGGTGGGCGCGGTGATCTCCCCGGCCCGGTCGAGGACGTCGAAGGCCCGCATGGCGCCGTACAGCGTCATGACGACCTCGCGCGGGGTGTGCGCGGAGGCGCGGACGTACCCGCGTATCTCCTCGCGGGGGTACCCCGGGGCGAAGGCGCGCTGGATATTGGCGGCGACGAACAGCTTGAACGGCACCAGGGTGGAGGCCGCCATCAGCAGGCCGCGGCCGCGGCTGTACGTCATCCGGCCGATGGAGTTGACCAGCACCATCCGCTCGACCCGCGCGGGGTGGGTGAGCGCGAGGGTCTGGGAGATCATGCCGCCCATGGAGTGACCGACCGGGACGAAACGATCCACCTCGAGATGGTCGAGCAGGGCGACGACGTCCTGGGAGAGTTCGGCGATCGTCTTCACGCCGGCCCCGGTGCTCTCGCCGTGACCACGCAGGTCGAGGCGGATCGCCCGGCGGTCCTCGGCGAAGTGCGCCATCTGGTGGTCCCAGCGGTGCCGGTCCGCGGTCCACCCGTGGATGAACACCAGGGGCGCGGCGGCGCCGTCCCGGGGGCCCTCGTCGTCGTACGTCAGCGCCGCTCCGTCGACTTCGAGCTGCGGCATGGGGGCCTCCTGGGGCGTGATCCGGTTACTGCCGGGTACGGTAACCGGCCGCCCCGGCCACCGTCATCGGGCGGCCGGCCTCAACACGGTTACAGCGTGCGCCTGATGGCCGCCACGGTCGCCTCGGCGTCGTTCGCGGACACCGCGAGCCGGGCGAAGGGCGCAGACGGCGCCAGGTCGACCAGGACGACCGGGCCGTGTTCGTGGACGGCGACGAAGTCCTGCCCGCCCGGGTACTGCCAGGCGCCGACGCAGAACCGGTCGGGCAGAAAGTGGCCCGGGTGCGGTTCGCCGCGCAGCACCCGCCACCAGTCGGGCTCCACCGAGGCTCCGCGCACCTGCGCGAGCGGCACCCTGAGCCCGCGGCGGTGGGCGAGCAGCTGCTCCCGCCCTCCCAGACGGACGACGACCTCGTCACCGTCGACGGTCAGCCGGGCCATCGCGCTCACCTCCACCACTCACCGGACGAATCCCGCGGCACGAATCCCACCGCACGATTCCCATGGGGTTGATTACCCCAAATGCCGCAATGGCGAATCGGCCCTATGGTGCTGGTATGGAGCACGCACTCAGTCCTTCGACCCTCGCCGAGCTGCGCCGCCCGCGCCCTTACCCCGCCGTGTCCGTGCTGACGCCGACGCACCGCCGCGAGCCCGACAACGCCCAGGATCCCGTCCGGCTGCGCAATGTCGTGGCCGAGGCGAAGAAGCAGCTGGAGACCGATCCCGCGGTCACCCGGGAGCGCCGCGGCGACCTCTTCGACCAGCTCGACCGGGCCCTCGCCGAGGTCGATCTGGCGCATGCCGAGGACGGTCTGGTGATCTTCGCCGCACCGGGTGAGCACCAGGTGTGGTCACTGGCCCGCAGCGTGCCCGAGCGCGTGGTGCTCTCGGACACCTTCCTCACCCGCAACCTGGTCTCGGCCCAGGCCGCCGAGCGGCCGTTCTGGGTGCTGTCGATCTCGGCCGACCGGATCACGCTGTGGAACGGCGGGGTCGACCGGATCACCGAGAGCGAGGCCGGCGGCTTCCCGATGACCCGCGCCCAGGAGAACTTCGACGCCGAGCGGCTGCAGCGGATCGGCGACATGCCCAGCACCTTCCGCGACGAGGACACCAAGCGCTTCCTGCGGGACGCGGACACCGCGATGGCCGCGCTGCTGCGCGAGGAGCCGCGGCGCCTGTACGTCACCGGCGAGCAGGCCGCTCTGTCCCTGTGGGAGGAGTTCGGCAACGTCGCCAGGAACAGCATCCCCGTACAGCACGGCGGCCTCACGCACGCCGGTCCGGAGGCCGTGTGGCAGGTGATCCGGCCGCTGCTGGAGGCGGACTCCCGCCGCAACACCGCGTCGGTGACCCGGGAACTCGAATCCGCGCGCGGTCACAGGACGTTCGCGGCCGGTGTCGACGAGGTCTGGCAGAGCGCCCGCGAGGGCCGGGTACGGCTCCTGGCCGTCGAGGAGAACTACCGCACCGCCGTCCGTGACGACGGCGACCACCTCATCCCGGCCGCGAGCGGCGACCTCGACGCCCGCGACGACATCGTGGACGAGATCGTCGAGCAGTGCCTGGAGACCGGTGCCGACGTCCGCTTCGTCCCGGACGGCACCCTGGGCGACGAGAACGGCATCGCCGGGGTGCTGCGGTACTGACCAATCCGCTCACTCGGCCGACGTCTAGGCTCTGCAGCGTGATCGTCGGCTGAGAGGGAGTGTGGGCGTGGCTGAGCTGCTGGGCGTCGCGGTACTGGGTGCCGGACACATGGGTGCCGACCACATACGACGGCTCGACCAAGTGGTGAGCGGCGCGAGGGTGGCAGCTGTCGCCGACCCCGACCTGGACCGCGCCAAGGAAGCGGTGGCCGGCCTCGACGGGGTCACCGTCCACGCGGATCCGCTGGCGGCCCTGGACGCACCCGGCGTCGACGCCGTGCTGATCGCCTCGCCCGGCCCGGCGCACGAGGAGCCGCTGCTCGCGGCCTTCACCCGCGGGCTGCCGGTGCTGTGCGAGAAGCCCATGGTGCCGGACTCCACAGGTGCGCTGCGGGTGGTGGAGGCCGAAGCCAGGCTCGGCCGCAGGCTGGCCCAGATCGGGTTCATGCGCCGTTACGACGCCGAGTACCGGCGCCTCAAGGCACTGCTGGACGGCGGCGGCCTGGGCCGGCCGCTGATGCTGCACTGCACCCACCGCAATGTGTCCTCGCCGCCCGGCTTCACCAGCGCCATGGTGATCAACAGCTCGGTCTCGCACGAGATCGACGCGGCCCGCTGGCTGCTCGGCCAGGAGCTGACCGCGGTGACCGTGCTGCGGCCGCAGCCGTCCTCGGGCGCCCCGCAGGGACTGCTCGATCCACAGCTGGTGCTCTTCGAGACCGACGGCGGCGCCCTGGTCGACGTCGAGGTCTTCGTCAACTGCGGCTTCGGCTACCAGGTGCGCTGCGAGGCCGTCTGCGAGCGGGGCAGCGCCCGGATCGGCGAGGACCACACCATGCTGGTCACCTCGGCGGGCGCCGCCCGCGAGGAGGTGCCCCAGGACTATCTGGTGCGGTTCGCCGACGCCTACGACCGCGAGGTGCAGTCCTGGGTGGACGCCACCCGCCAGGGCCGGGTCACCGGACCGAGCGTCTGGGACGGCTACGCGTCCTCCGTGGTCGCCGAGGCCGGGGTGGGGGGGGGGGGGGGGGGGGGCGGCCCCGGCGCCAGAGCGCCCGCCCCGCCCCCGCCGAGCACAACCATCTCAAAGCCCAGAGCCCGAGAGAGAACCGGCTCACCAT
>NZ_JBSHAF010000022.1:136632-192725 GCF_053611365.1 Streptomyces sp. NPDC054813
CCCGCCCGGGCCCGGTACCCGGCCCGTGGCTTTGGCGGCGAAACCGGTCCCCGCGGGGGGGCCGCGCGGGGGGGGGGGGCGGGGGGGGGGGGGGGCGGGGGGGCGGCCGCCCCCGCCCCGCGCCCGGACCTGTACGCCAGGGACGTCAGCCGCTGACGCTCGCGGAGCCGGTCTCCAGGTGGCCGGTGAAGCGGCGCGACCAGGTCGCGTCGGAGTCCACCGTGACCGTGAAGTCGTACCAACCGCCCTGGTAGGCGACGGCGTTGAAGTAGTCCTCGACCGAGGCACCGGCGGCGACCTGATAGCTCCAGGGGCCGTCGGTGCGGTAGTTGTTCGAAGTGATGGTGAACTTTACCGGCGCCGAGCCCGAGTTGGTCATCTTGAACCAGACGGCGAGCTTGCCGGTGCCGGGCTCCACGGTGTAACGGGTGCTCACCTCGGCCGACTTGCCGGCCTTGGTGGCGTCGCCCTGGAAGCGGCGCAGGAAGCGGTTGGGGCCGACCATGCTCAGGTCGTACTTGCCGCCGCCGAACCCCGTGCCGATGTCGAAGTAGTCGGAGGCGGTGCCGCCCGCGGCCACCGTGTACTGCCAGGGCGTGGTGTCCCGGTAGGCGTTCGGGTGGAGGGAGAAGTGCGCCGCCCGGGCGGCCGGGGCGCCCTGGTTGGCCATGGTGAACCAGGCGCGGATGGTGCCGGACGTCCCGAACTCCAGGTGGTCCAGGTACCCGTTGGGCTGGTAGGGCAGCGCACGGGCCGGGCGGGTACCGGACTCCTGGGCGGGCAGGGCGTTGGTGGTGGGCACCGGGTTGGGCAGCGGACCGCAGGTGGCGTAGCCGATGACGTTGGTCGGGGGCAGGGAGACGGCGCCGTGAACCGGGTTGGCGAAGTCGAAGACGCCGGTCAGGTCACCGCTCACGGTGCGCCGCCAGGCGCTGATGTTGGGGCAGCTCGCGGGCTTGCCGAGGGCCGCGGTCCAGGTCTCCAGGAAGCGCAGCACGGAGGTGTGCTCGAAGACTTCGGAGGAGACCCATCCGCCGCGCGTCCAGGGCGAGATGACGATCATGGGGACGCGGAAGCCGAAGCCGTACGGCACGCCGTTCAGGAACTCACCGGCCGTGCCGGCGGGCGGTGCCGGGGGCGGGACGTGGTCGAAGTAGCCGTCGTTCTCGTCGTAGTTGAGGAACAGGACGGTCGAGTCGAAGACGTCCTCGTCGGCGGCGAGGGCCTGGTAGACCAGATTGACGAAGTGGGCGCCGTCGCCGGGCGGGGCGTAGGGGTGTTCGGAGAAGGCCTGGTTGGCGACCACCCAGGAGACCTGCGGGAGGGTGCCCGCGACGACGTCGGCCCTGATGGCGGCGGCGATGTCGTCGGGGGTGGAACCCGTCGCCTTCGGGACCGAGGCCATGCCCCGGTCGTACAGCGGGTTGCCCGCCTTGGCGCCGGCGAAGTTCTTGAAGTAGGCGCAGCCGTTGTCCCCGTAGTTGTCCTGGGCGTTCTGGTAGACCTTCCAGGTCACTCCGGCGTTCTGCAGCGCCTCGGCGTAGTTCTGCCAGGTCAGGCCGGACTCGTCACCGCCGTCATAGCTGGCCGGGTCGACCTTGCCGCTCCACAGGTAGGTGCGGTTGGGGCCGGTGGCGCTGAGGGTGGAGCAGAAGTAGGCGTCGCAGATCGTGTAGTTGTCGGCGAGCGCGTAGTGGAAGGGGATGTCGGAGCGGTCCAGATAGCCGAGGGACCGTACGTTGCCTACTCCCGCGACCCAGTTGTCGAGGCGGCCCTTGTTCCAGGCGGAGTGCTGGGAGGACCAGGAGTGCGGCAGGTCGCCGTTGCACTGGGCCAGGGTCTCACCGTCCTGACCGCCGGCGTCGGGGGTCGCGCTCAGCTTCCAGGGATACTGGCGGCCCGAGCCGTTGGGCTGGTTGAAGACCGGGTAGCCGCCGCTCAGGGTGATGCCGCTGCGGTCCGCGAAGCCGCGGACACCCTTGAGGCGCCCGAAGTAGTGGTCGAAGCTGCGGTTCTCCTGCATCAGGACGACCACGTGCCGTACGTCCGAGATCGTGCCGGTCGCCGTGGTCCGGGCCGCGGCCGCCGTCCGTGGGCCGGCGGCGCCCACCGCCATGCCCGCCGCCACGGAAGCGCCCAACCCCACAAAGCCTCTTCGGCTGATCGGTGTCATTCGCCCCGTCCTCGTCACCGGTGTGCCCCTGTGACACACCGTGCGCAAGGGTGCACGGGGCATTCATCAGGGTCCGGACCGGAGCGGTGAGGCGGAGTGAACAGAAGTCAAAGTACGCGTCGGTAGCGCCGGATCCCTCTCACACACCGCCGAACAGCGTGCTCAGACCCCGCTCCACGACCGCCTCGACGTCCTCCTCCCCCGGCGCCACCACCTCGTGGGTGCGCTGCAGGAAGCGGACGAGCGCCTGGGTGTCGAACTGGAGCAGGGCGAGCCCGTGCGGCGAGTGGAACTCCACGGCCGTACGGCCCCGGCCGCAGGGCCAGATGTGCACGTCCCCGCGCCCGGCGGGGACATCGAGACCCTGGTCCAGCAGCGAGCGCGCGAAGGTCCAGGTGACCTCCTCGCCGCCGAGGGTGACCTCGGCGGGGAAGTCGACGAACACGGCCAGCGGATCACCGGAGGTGTACCGGAGCGTGGCGGGCACCGGGACCTCCTGGTCCTCGGCGGTGATCAGCCGGGCGCGGGCGGGTTGCTCGAAAGTGATGTCCATGCCTGTAGGACTCCATAGGTGCCCCTCGCATGACGCGAAATCCGGACAGAGTTGCCGCGGTTGGCCGAGACCCCGAGACTGTGAACACAGGCACGTCGAACAGTCGCCCGAGCGCGACATGAGGACCCTTGAAAGTAAGTCAAGTCGCGTAGTCCGCCTACGACTTGCCCCACCCGGCCGCGTACGTCTTTCATAGCGGTCCACCAGCCCGTGAAGACTCTGGCATATGCCAGAAGCACCACCGTATCGGGTGTTGCCAAATCCCTTACGGGGCGTCGCAGGCTGTGCAACAGTCGTAACCGGTCCCCCGCCCGTCCTGGCCGTACCGTCCCCGCATCGGAGTGCGTCATGCCGTCCCATGTCTCCGCGGACCGCCCCGCCGCCCAGCCGCCCGGGCGCGGCTCGGTCGAGGCGTTGATATCGCAGACGCGGCGGCTCAAGGGTGACGTGGACGCCGTACGACGGGACACCCGGAGCGACGGTTCGGACCCCCGGGACCGCTGGCAGCGAGCGCTGTACGACCTGGCCCTGCATCAGCTCAACGATCTGGACGAGCACCTGGCGCAGTTGCGGGACGGCCCCGCGGCGCTGCCGCCCGGGCCTGTGCAGCGGTCGGCGCCGGCCGACATCCCGCACGGTTCGCTGCTCAGCCGGGTCGGCAGCGCGGAGTGGAACCTCCTGACGGACGAGGCCAGTTGGTCCGGCGAGCTCTACCAGATCCTCGGCCGCGACCCGGCCGCGCCCGCGCTCACCCTCGACGAACTGCCCGCCATGGTCCTGGACGAGGACCGGCCCGGACTGACCGCGATGGTCACCGACTGCCTCGTCGACGCCAAGCCCATCGACGGAGAGTTCCGCGTCCTGCGGCCCGACGGGAACGTTCGGACCGTGCACATGATGGGCGAGCCCGTGCTCGGCGGCGACGGCAGCACCGCCTCGATGTGGGCCGTGCTGCGGGACGTCAGCGAACTGCGGCGCAGCCAGCGTACGGTGCGCGAGACCTGTGACTCGATGCGTCATCAGCACCGGCAGGACCGGACCGAGCAGCGGCTCGCGGCCGAACTGCAGCAAGCCGTGCTGCCGCCGGGGCGCAGTGCGCTGCGGCTGCCACGCGGGGGCCCGGGCACCCTCGACGCCGCCGCCCGCCATCTGCCGTCCGGGGCCAGCGCCCTGCTCGGCGGCGACTGGTACGACGCGCTGGACCTGCCCGACGGCGACACCCTGCTCAGCGTCGGCGACCTCACCGGGCACGGTGTCGCCGTCGCCTCGGGCATGGCGATGCTGCTGGGCGCCGTACGCGGCATGGCGATGGCCGGCGCCCAGCCGGGGGACCTCATGTCCCTGCTGAACCAGTTGCTCGACGCGACCGTGCAACCCGCGCTCGGCAGCGCCGTCTGCTGCCGCTACCGCCCCACGACCCGCACCCTGACCTGGGCCCAGGCAGGGCACCCCGCCCCGCTGCTGTTCCGCGACGGGACGGGGTGCGTGCTGAGCGCGCCGGACGGCGTACTGCTCGGCGCCACCTCGGGAGCCGGTTACGGGCAGGCCGAAGTGACCCTGGAACCGGGCGATCTGCTCCTGCTGCACACCGACGGACTGTTGCCCGGGCACAGCGCGGCGGACTCCCTGGACCGTCTCCTCGGCCTGTCCCCGCGGTTCGGGGCGGCACCCACCGCCCAGGACTGTGTCAGGGCCGTGCTCGAGGAGTTCGGCGAGACCGAGCGCGAGGACGAGGCCTGCGTGCTCATCGCCAAGGTGAGTGAATAAGGGCGGCTGCCGCCACCCGGATCGACCGGTGCGCCTGGATGCGCACAGGCCCCCTATGCCTGTGCGCTGTTGTTCGTCCCCCTGTTCCTGGCCTTGGGCAGGGCGAGCTTGATCTCCTCGCGCAGGTCCTGGATCCTCGGATAGCTGGAGTATTCGGCGGTGAGCCGGTACATCTGGCGCAGCCGGTCCCAGGTGCGGTGGGAGGAGTTCGATCCCATCGACACCAGGGCCAACCGCGCGTAGTGGCCCGCCTGTTCGGGGTCGTCCGCGATGAAGCAGGCGGAGGCCATGGAGAGGAAGTCGAAGATCTTCGACCGCTCCTGCATGCTGTCGGCCCTCAGAGTCAGGGCCTTGTCCGCATAGTGCCGGGCGTGCACGGCCGCGCTCGGGTCATGGTCGGCCAGCGTGCGGTAGGCCAGGGCCTGCATGCCGTACAGATCCGCCTCGTTGAACATCTGCATCCAGCTCGGCGGCGGCACATCGCTGCGGTCCGAGACGAAGAGGCTCTCCGCCTGACCGAGGGTACGGCGCATCGCCTGGCCCTTGCCCATCGACGCCTGCGCCCACGCCTCGATGGTGTGGAACATCGCCTGGGTGCGCGGCAGCACCTCGTGGCCCGAGCCGGACTGGGCGAGTTTCATCAGGTCGAGCGCCTCGTCGGGCCGGCCGATGTGCACCATCTGGCGAGCCGCCCTGGAGAGCGCCTCCCCGGCACGCGGCCGGTCACCGCCCTCACGGGCCGCGTGGGCGGCGATGACGAAGTACTTCTGGGCCGTGGGCTCCAGGCCGATGTCGTGCGACATCCAGCCCGCGAGCACGGCGAGGTTGGCGGCGACGCCCCACAGGCGTCGCTGGAGATGGTCGGGGTGACGGTAGGCGAGCATGCCGCCCACTTCGTTGAGCTGTCCCACCACGGCCTTGCGCTGCAGCCCGCCGCCGCGGGCCGCGTCCCAGGCACGGAACACCTCGACGGAGCGCTCCAGTTCCTCGATCTCCTCGGATCCGATGGGGGCGGCCTCGTAGCGGTCGAACCCAGCGGGGTCGGCGTGCAGAGGGTCGTCGAGGACGGGGGCGTCGGCCTTCAGGGTGGGGTCGGTGTGCAGCCAGTCGTACATGGCGCTGCTGAGTACGGATCCCGCGGTGAGCGCGGCACCCGCGCCCACCAAGCCGCGTCGGTTGAGCATGAGGTCCATTCCCGTGAATTCGGTGAGGACCGCGGCGGTTCGTTCGGGCGCCCACGGCATGCCGTCGGGATGTTCCACGTTCCCGTCGTCCGGCCGTTTTCCCGTACGCCCGTGCCGTACCAGACCGAGGTCCTCGATGGTCACGACACGGCCGAGACGCTCGGTGAACAGGGCCGCCAGCACCCGCGGCACCGGATCGCGCGGGATCTCTCCCGTGTCGATCCACCGCCGCACCCGGGAGGTGTCGGTCGCCAGCTGGGGGTGGCCCATCGCCGCCGCCTGCCGGTTGACCAGCCTCGCGAGTTCGCCCTTGGACCAGCCGGCCAGGCCGAACAGGTCCGAGAGACGGGTGTTGGATTGTCCGCTCACGTCAAGCCCCCAGGTTCTCGGCTGAGTTGACAGTAGCCCCGTGACGATTGCCGGGCGACTATTCGCCACGGTTCGCCAGGGTGCGCCAGATGGTGTGCCACTGGGCAACGGGTGTCAGGTAGGAACGCGCCACCCCGACCCGGTCACCACTCGACGGGCACACTCCCCAGGGTGTGCCCGGGCGGCCGGGCCGGGTGGGCGCCGAGGACCTCTCGCAGGACTTCTCAGGCAGGCACCGCAGGTACACGAAGGGATCTGTATCGCCCATGTACGCAGCATCGTCCTCCGTGTCCGCCCCGCCCCGGACGCTGCGCCCCCGCCCGGCGGGCAGCGGACCCTATCTCGACCCCGCGCGTACAGGGGCCGCCGTACCGGTCGTGGGCCGGCAACGGCGCGCCGCGGGGCCAGGCACCCAACCGCTCAGCGGGAGACTCGACCTGTCCGGCCCCCAGGGCGCACAGCTGCGCACCGCCATTGCGTCGGTGCACCGGATCTGCCCGGAGTTCGCTCCGGTGCAGGTGCTGCGGCGCTCCGGGCGGTCCGTGATCCTCGTCGGGACGACAGGGCGCAGCACGGCCGTAGCCAAGTGTCTACTGGACCACTCCCCCGCCTGGGCGGAGCGGATCCGCCACGAAATAGCTGCATACCGCTCGTTCGTCCGGCAGCGGCCTCCGATCCGGGTTCCGCGGCTGATCGCGGCGGACCCGGACAACTGCACGCTGGTGATCGAGCGGATGCCCGGTCGGGTGGCGGCGGTACAGCGTCACCCGGCGGAGGCTCCGCCCCGGGCGGACATCCGGGCCGCCCTGGGCGCGATCTGCCGGCTGAACGCCTGGCGGCCCCCGGCCGGTACCTTCGACGCCCCGGTGGACTACGCGGCCCGTATCTCCCGGTACCACGAGCTGGGTCTGCTCACCGACCGGGACATGGGTGACCTGCAGAAGCTGCTGCACGGCATCGCGGTCGCGGCGGGCCGGCAGGGGATGGGCCAGTTCTGCCACGGCGACGCCCTGCTGTCGAACATCCTGCTGTCGCCGGCCGGTCCGGTGCTGGTGGACTGGGAGCACGCGGGCTGGTACCTGCCGGGGTACGACCTGGCGACGCTCTGGTCGGTGCTCGGGGACGCTCCGGTGGCGCGTCGTCAGATCAGCCAGATCGCCCAGTCGGCGGGGCCCGCGTCGCGGGACGCCTTCCTGGTGAACCTGATGCTGGTCCTCACCCGGGAGATCCGGACCTACGAGACCGCCGTGCAGCGTTCGATGCACGACGCGACCCCGGCGGCACAGGGTACGGCCCATCCGGGTGCCGCGCCGACCGGCGAGGAACAGCGGCTGCTGCTCCGGCGGCTGCACGACGACTGCCAGCTGGCCCGCCGGGCCGTGCGCGCGGCGGTCGGCACTCGCTGACGGGGACGAGAAATCCGCGGTGCGCTCAGGGCAGCTGCGCGCCGCGGATTTCTCGGATGGCCGTACCGTTCACAGGTGTACGCCACTGACGCCGCGCAGGCCGGGAGCCTCCGGCGCGAAACTCCCACGATCATCGTATGACATGGGAATTCTCCCTCCTCTGGGCATGATTGACGGATCGTCGGCAAGCCGGTACCACTGAGCCACGCTCAGCCCCGCACGCCCCGCCGCGCTCGATCGCCCCAGGAGGCCGCATTGCGAGGATCCGTCACCGAGCCAGCACCCACTCGTGGCGGCAGACATATGCGGAGGGCGGCCGCTGCCGTCGGTTCCGCGGCGCTGCTGTTGCCGTTGCTGGGTGCCGCTCCGCCGCCCGGCGAGACCTCGTCGTCCGCCGGACTGCTCCAGCGTGCGTTCGCGTCCGCTGCCGCCGAGTACCACGTGCCGCAGAGCGTTCTGCTGGCCGTCTCCTATCTCCAGTCCCGCTGGGACACCCACGGCGGCGCGCCGAGTGTGACGGGCGGCTACGGCCCGATGCACCTCACCGACGCGCGCACCGCGCTGGCCACCACCACCGAGCACTTCGCCGACGGCACCGAGGACGCCCGCGGCGACAGCGCCCGCCCGGCCTTGCACCCCGGCGTCAAGGTACCGGCGAACTCCGCGCTCCCGGCCCGCCTCAGAACCCTGGTCCGGGCCGCCGGGCTGACCGGCATCCCGGCGGCGGAGCTGCGCACCGACCCGGCGGCGAACGTGGCCGGCGGCGCCGCCCTGCTCGCGTCCGCCCAGCACTCCCTGCACCAGCCGCTCAGCGCCGACCCGGCCGACTGGTACGGCGCGATCGCCCGCTTCTCCGGCGCCGACGACTCGGCGACCGCGGCGGCGTACGCGAACGACGTGTTCGATGTCCTCCACACGGGCGAGGAACGCACCACCGACGAGGGACAGCTCGTCGCCCTCGCCGCCCGGCCGGAGCTGAAGGCCGACAGCGCGCAGCTGAAGCTGACCGGGCTGCGCACCGTGGCGGCGGACGACACGGAATGCCCGACAACGGTGTCGTGCGAATGGATCCCGGCGCCCTACGAAGAATTCGGGGACAACGACTACGGCAACCACGACCTTGGCGACCGGCCGGCCTCGCAGAGCATCAAGTACATCGTCATCCATGACACGGAAGGCGCCTGGGACGGGACCATCAACCTGGTCCAGGACCCGACCTATGTGTCCTGGAACTACACCATCCGCTCGACCGACGGTCTGATCGCCCAGCACGTCAAGGCGAAGGACGTGGCCTGGCACGCGGGCAACTGGTACATCAACGCCAAGTCGATCGGCATCGAGCACGAGGGCTTCCTCGCCGCGCCGGACGCCTGGTACACGGAGGCGATGTACCGGTCGTCGGCCCGGCTGGTGAAGTACCTGACCACCAAGTACGGCATCCCGCTGGACCGGCAGCACATCCTCGGCCACGACAACGTGCCGGGGCCGACCACCTCCACGATCCCCGGGATGCACACCGACCCCGGCCCGTACTGGGACTGGCGGCACTACTTCGAGCTGCTGGAGCACCCCTTCAAGCGCACGGCGGGCAAGAAGGGCGGTCTGGTGACGATCCTGCCGGACTACGCCACGAACCAGCCGACGTACACCGGTTGTGTCACCAGCGGCCAGCCGTGCGCCGCGCACGGTTCCAGTGAGGTACGGCTGTACTCCGACCACGACGAGAGCTCGGCCCTGATCAAGGACATCGGCCTCGGCAGGACGCCGACGGCCGACGTGAACGATCTCTCCTCGCGGGTCTCCACCGGCCAGCAGTACGCGGTGGCGGACACCTGGGGTGACTGGACGGCGATCTGGTACCTGGGGCAGAAGGCCTGGTTCAAGAACCCCGCGAAGGCGCCGACGGCGGTGACCGCGGCGGGGCTGGTGGTGACGCCCAAGGCTGGCCTGACCAGCATCCCGGTGTACGGCCGTGCCTATCCGGAGGCGGCCGCCTACCCCTCCGGGGTACCCGCGCAGGCGGTGTCGGCGCTGCCGTACACCATCCCGGCGGGCCAGGAGTACGTGGTCGGTGACGCGGTGCCCGGCGAGTACTACTACGCGGTCACCTTCGACACCGCCTCGCACCGGGTCGTGGTCGGCAAGGACCTGTACTACGAGATCCAGTACGGCCACCGAGTCGAGTTCGTCCGCGCCGCCGACGTGACGGTGGCGCCCGCCAGCCGGTGGGGGCGGCGGTAACCGTCGTCAGCCCTGCTGGAACAGCTCCGCCGGGAGCGGTTTCAGCAGGGCGTACAGGTCGTCCGTGATCGGGCGGTCCCAGGCGGCGATGGTCACGAGGACGCCGTCGCTGCGGTCGAACTGGACGCAGGAGATCCGGCTCTCGGAGAGCTTGAGGCGGCGCACGATCAGCAGGTTGTCACCCTGCAGCACCGGCATGTCCTCGGTGCCGACGACGGTGACGTCCTCGTCGTTCTCCAGCGCGAGCAGGAGCTGGCCCACCTCGAAGGGGACCTCGTCCTCCGTGACCTCGCGGGCCGGGGAGCCCTCGGGGAGGTTGCCGATGATCATCGCGGGGCCGCGGCCGCCAAAGAGGTCGTAGCGCAGGAAGACGCCCTGGCAGGTGCCGTCGGGGGCGGGCAGCAGCCCGGCGCCGAGGTTGCCGGGCCAGTCGCCCGGGTCCATGGCCAGTACGTCGAAGTCGGGGCCGGCGGGAGTGGCGCTGCGGCGACGGAGGAACGACATGCGGTCCATGGTACGGGGCCGCGGCGCTTTCCCCACCGCCGCGCCTCCTCGGGAACGTCAGGAGAAGTGCACGTCGCTCAGGTCGATGCTCACCATGACGTGATCGTGGTCGGGACGTCCGTCGGGCCCGCGCAGATACGCGCGACGCCTGGTCGGGAACCTGATGCCGTCCCCCTCCTCGAAGTCGGTGACGTACTGGGCGGCCGCGAAGCCGCCGGCGATGTCCACGTGGTAGTCGTGCCGTCGGAGGAGAAGGTCGTCCCCGAAGTAGAAGTCCTGGACCGTGCTGTGGCTTGCGACGGCGTCCGGGAAGGTGACCCGCAGACGGCGCCAGGCCTCGGTCGGCGATTCGGTCCATGGTTCCTTTTCCTCCACGGCCATGCCGTCCATGATCATGAAGAACGGTGTGGTCAGGTACGTCCACAGCGCGTAGCCGTTGAAGTAGGCACGGTCCAGCGGATCCCAGGGGGTGTCCAGGACGTGCCCCGAGAACGACTTGCGCGGGTCGAGACGCTCGGCGACGACCGTGCCGTCACTCCGCATGATCGCCACCCGGCCGGGCGTGAAGTCGGTGTGCTGTTCGGGGGAGCCGAAGGGGCTCACCGACGCGCGTTCCTCGTGCAGGCCGATGGTCATTCGGCGCGGCTGGAGGTCCTGAGGCAGGCCCTTGGACGCGAAGAGTTCGCCGTCGCTGACGATGGTGGCCGTCGCGGTCGTCAGCCGCTCCCACCGCTGCACGCCGCCGTGGGCCTCGAGAATCTCCGAGAGCAGGCCGCTCATTCCTTCTCCTCAACCCGTGGGCGGACACCATCGCGCTCCAGGCATGCGGGGCGGCACCCTCGAACACGACAACGTTCCAACGAAACGCACCGTCCCGCATCCCGTGCCGTCCGTGGCCGGCGGACGACCTCACCACGAGACTCGGGACAGACCAAGCCCGCGATGTATCGGAGGCGGCCCCGCACCTCTGGGTACGTCGTCGCCGACGGCTGCTACAAAGTCGCCGTCTCTGCCGCCGCCAGTTGGGCTCGCGCCTCGTCCGCCAGGCCGTCCGCCCCGCACTGCTCGGCCGTCTCCAGGCCCCGGCGGAGGTGGGTGGGGTCGTGGAGCTCTGTGCCCAGGGCCACCAGCGCGCACGCCAGTTCGTAGGCTGCCGGGGAGCGTTCCAGGTGGGTCACCGCCTCTTTCAGGTAGGTCAGGCGGGCCGGGCCCGTCGTGACCTCCGCCGCCGTGCGCAGGGCCTGGCCGATCGCCGACGGGGCGCCGAACTGGCGGGCGCGGCCGACCGCTTCCAGGGCCGTGGCCAGCGCACGGTCGGGTGCGTCGTGGCTCTCGGCGCGGGCCAGGTGGAGCTGCCAGGGGCACCACGCGGGGTTGCGGATACCGCGTGGTTCGAGGCGTCGGCCGGCGGCCGAGAGCTCGGCCACCGCGTCCTGGGTGAGGCCACGCGCGAGGAGCAGTTCGCCGTAGACCGTCTGGGCGTCGGGGAAGACCACCGCGGCCGGGAACGGCTCGTGGAAGGAGTGGTCCTCGGCGACCTGCGTGGCCTCGTCGGTGCGGCCGCGGGCGAGCAGGGTCTGCACGAGGGTGCCGACTGCGTACCAATAGACGGGGGTGCCGGGACCGACGCGTTCGGCGATGCGCAGCCCGGAGCGGACCAGGTCCTCGGCCTCGGCGAGGCGGCCGCGCCGGTAGCGGACATAACCGTGGAGGGTGTACGCGAAGGAGAGGTGTGCGCCCCGCCAGCCCTGGCGTTCGAAGTCGGCGGTGCCGGTGGCGAAGAGTTCCTCGGTGCGGTCGGGCCGGTCGGCGTACATGAAGGCGAGGGCGACCAGCACGGGCACCTCGAAACCGCGGTCCGACTCGGCCCAGCCGAGGCCGCCGGCGAGGGCGCGCTCGGCGTGGTGGAGCGCGACCTGCGCGGGTTCGCCGCGCTGGACCGCGTCCCAGGTGCGCAGGCCGATGATGTACCGCTCGGTGAGGTCGCGGCCCTGGAGCCGGTCGGCGAGCCGGGCCAGCCGGCGGGAGCGGGAGGGGTGGTCGGGTTCGTCGGCGCGGAAGGCGTCCCACATGAACTGTTCGGAGAGCATCCGCAGCCGGACCCGGGCGTCGCCGGTCACCCGGATCTCCCGGGCCAGGGTCTCGGAGGCCTCGGCGAGCCGGTCGCTGTGGGCGAGCACCTGGGAGAGGCGGTAGACGATGTTCTGGCGCAGCTCGGGCTCGGCGATGGGTTCCGCGAGGGCCGCGCGCAGGTGGTTGACGGTGGTGGCGGGTTCGGTGAGCAGGGAGGCGCTGCCGAGTTCGTAGAGGACGGCGGCGCGGTCCTTGGCGGGCGGGGGTTCGCGCAGGGCGCGGGCGAGGTAGCGGCAGGCGGCGTCGGGGGCGCCGGCCCGCAGGGTCTCGCCGGCGGCGGCGCGCAGCCGCTGGACGACCCAGGTGTCGCCCTCGGGGTGGGTTTCCAGCAGGTGGCGGGCGGCGGTGGCGGCGGCCTGACCGTCGTCGGTGACGCACCAGGCGGCCTGGCCGTGCAGGGCGACCCGGACGCCGGGCGGGATGGCCCGGTAGACGGCGGTGGCGATCAGCGGGTGGACGAACTCCAGGGTCTCGGCGCCGGTGAGGACACGGACGCCGCGCAGGGCGTCGGCGGCGTCCGCGGCCTCCTCGTGGCCGAGGCCGGCGACGGCGGCGGCGAGCGCGGGATGGATCTCGGTGCCGAGCACGGCGCAGGCCCAGGCGAACCGGACAGTGGAGGGGCCGAGGCGTTCCAGCCGGGCGATCAGGCCGCTGCCCTTGACGGCGGCGGCGAGGTCGCGCAGCAGGGGGGCGCCGGCCTCGGTGGGGTCGAGGCCGCGGTCGTGGACCTTGGCGGTCAGTTCGACGGTCTCGAAGGGGTTGCCGGCGGTGACGGCCCAGCACTCGTGGCAGAAGGTGTCGTCGGCGTGCGCGCCGAGGCTCTCGCGGACCAGGCCGGCGACGGCGTCGGCGCTGAGCGGTTCCAGGTCGTGCGGGCGGCCGCCGGCCCGACTGGGCAGTCCGCGCAACGACTCGGCGTGGTCGGGGAGTTCGTCGGGCCGGTAGGCGACGACGACGAGCAGCGGGAGTTGCTCGGCCCGGGGTGCGAACGCGGCGAGCCAGCCGAGGGATTCGGGGTCGGCCCAGTGCGCGTCGTCGAGGACGAGGACCATCGGCGCCTGACGCACCACGAGGTGGGTGAGCACCCAGTCGAGGCCGTCGCGCAGGCCCTGCTGGTCCGGCGGGGCGCCCTCGGTGGGGGCGCACAGGCCCAGGGCGGGGCCGACGATGTCGTACCAACTGCCCAGTGAGGCACGGAGTTCGGCCTCCGGTGCGCCGGCGAGGCGGGGCTGCAGGAGCTGGCGGGCGACATGGAAGGCGACGCGTTGTTCCTGGTCGCCGCCGCGGGCGGAGAGCACGGTGCAGCCCTGGGCGGCGGCGCGGCGGCGGACCTCGGCGAGGAGCGTGGTCTTGCCGATGCCGGCACGGCCGGCGAAGGCGAGCAGCGCGCCGAGCGGCCGGTCGGCCGGCGCCGCTCCGTTCGTGCTCAGGCCGGTGAGTTCCGCCAACGCCTCCCCGACGGTGGCGAGTTCGCTCTCACGTTCGTAGAGCGTCCGTCGGTTCCGAAGGACCCGCTGTCCCATGACCACCCCCTGCCACGGTGATGCGCGAGCGCGGGGAGCGGGCGCGCACCGTGGCTTGCAGGCAGCTCAGCGTACGCCCGTAGAGCGTGATCCGCTCCCTACTGACGGTTACTGACCCAAGGGGCTTGACAGGACACTTCAGGACTCTTCGGACGATGGCGGCGGGATCACTGCGATCGGGCTCGCCGCGTGCAGCAGGACCGCCTGGGTGACCGAGCCCACCATGCGGGTCGGGGCCAGCAGGCGCCGGCGATGGCGCCCCACGACGACCAGTTCGGCGTCCTTGGAGGCGGCGACCAGGGCGCCGGCCGCGTCGCCGGGCAGCGCGAGGGCCTCGGCGGGTACCTTCGGGTGCTCCTTGAGGTGCGGGGCGAGGAAGCCCTCGGCGAGAGTGCGGGTCTCCTGCTCGATCTCGTCCTGGTCGAGGGCCGGCGGGGCGACTTCCCCGGCGGTGGCCCAGAACTGGACCGGCCACGGGTAGGCGGCGACCACCTGGAGCCGGGCACCGCGCCACGCGGCCTCCGCGAAGGCGAAGGCGAGGGTGGCGTCGTCGGGGCTGTCCACGTCCACGCCGACCACGACCCGGGGCCCCGGCCGCGCGGGGAACTCGTCGGGGACCTCGCGCCCCGGCCGGGGTACGACGACCACCGGGCATCCGGCGTCGCGGGCGGCGGCCATGCCGTTGGAGCCGAGGATCAGGCTGGCGAAGCCGCCGCGGCCCCGGGAGCCGAGCACCAACAGCTGGGCGTCGGAGCCCAGTTCGGGCAGCAAGGCGGACGGGGCGCCCTCCATGGCGACGTACTCGACGGCCGGTCCCCCGCTGCCGGCGGCCAGCCGGTCACGGACCTCGTCGAGGACGGGGTCGCCGGCCGCGTCGCTCTCTCCGGCGACCATGACGTCCGGCTGTCCCCAGGCGGCGTACTGGCGGACATGCACCACCCGCAGCGGCGCGTCCCGTCGCCGGGCCGCGTCGAGGGCCCAGTCCAGGGCGCGCAGGCTGTCGTCCGAACCGTCCACCGCGGCGATGACCGGCGCAGTGCTCATCGTTGCTCACCTCCGGAATACGACCTTCCCTGTCCGGGGCCAGCCTGTCTCAGGCGGCGGCCCCGGAAGGGCGCTGCTGGTCACGTGTCCGGAAATCCTTGCGGAACACCCCCCGGTTCACCTCTCTGCCGCGGAACCGGGGGGCGGTGCTCAGGTCAGGTCGAACTCGCCCTCCCGGGCCCCCGACACGAAGGCGCCCCATTCGGCGGGGGTGAAGATGAGGGAAGCGCTCTGCGGACGGCCGCTGTTGCGCATCGCGATGAATCCCTCGACAAAGGCGATCTGGACATCCCCCAGGCCACGGCTGCTGGACTGCCACTCAGCCTCGCTGAGGTCCAGCTCCGGCTTGTCCCAGCCCAGTACCGACTGCTGCTGGATGGTGCTCTCGGCCACGTCCGTGCTCCTCCCGAATTCGTCGTCCGCGGCCAGCCTAGCTTTCGGTCCCGGCACTCAACAGGCCACGTGAGGGGGTCCTTTCAGGAGTCGGGGGCCGCGGCGCCGACCAGCCACATGGAGAAGAACTGGGAGCCGCCGCCGTAGGCGTGCCCGAGCACCCTGCGGGCGCCGTCCACCTGGTGTTCTCCGGCCAGGCCGCGGACCTGGAGGGCGGCCTCGGCGAAGCGGATCATGCCGGAGGCGCCGATCGGATTGGTGGAGAGCACTCCGCCCGACATGTTGACGGGGAGGTCCCCGTCGAGTTCGGTGACACCCGATTCGGTGAGTTTCCAGCCTTCGCCCTCCGCGGCGAAGCCGAGGTTCTCCAGCCACATGGGCTCGTACCAGGAGAACGGCACATACATCTCGACGGCGTCGATGTCCCGGCGCGGGTCCGCGATCCCGGCCTGGCGGTAGACGTCGGCCGCGCAGTCCTTGCCCGCCTGCGGCGAGACGGCGTCCTTGCCCGCGAACAGGGTGGGTTCGCTGCGCATGGCGCCGCCCAGCATCCAGGCGGGCGGTTTCGGCGAGCGCGCGGCCCCCGCCCGGTCGGTGAGGACCATGGCACAGGCGCCGTCGGAGGACGGGCAGGTCTCCGAGTAGCGAATGGGGTCCCACAACATGGGGGACGACTGGACCTTCTCCAGGGTGATGTCGTGCTCGTGGAGGTGGGCGTAGGGGTTCTTGAGGGCGTTGCGGCGGTCCTTGTAGGCGACCAGCGAGCCGACGGTGTCGGGGGCGCCGCTGCGCCGCATGTAGGCCCGCACATGGGGGGCGAAGAAACCACCCGCGCCCGCCAGCAGCGGCTGCTGGAAGGGGATCGGCAGGGACAGTCCCCACATGGCGTTGGACTCGGACTGCTTTTCGAAGGCGAGGGTCAGCACGGTGGAGTGGACACGGGCGGCGACGAGGTTGGCCGCGACGAGTGCCGTGGAGCCGCCGACGGACCCCGCCGTGTGGACCCGCAACATGGGTTTGCCGACCGCCCCGAGCGCGTCGGCCAGGTACAGCTCGGGCATCATCACGCCCTCGAAGAAGTCGGGGGCCTTTCCGATGACAACGGCATCGATGTCGGCCCAGTCCAACTCGGCGTCGTCGAGGGCACGTCGTGCGGCCTCCCGGACCAGCCCGGCGATCGACACGTCCCGCCGGGCCGCCACATGCTTGGTCTGGCCGACCCCTACGACGGCCACGGGCTCCTTGCTCATCGCGGATCCCCTTCCTGAGAGGGGCTCTCCAGTGGGTCCCCTTCGAGTACGGCGACCAGGTTCTGCTGCAGACAGGGCCCGGAGGTGGCGTGGGCGAGGGCGCGGTCGGAGTCGCCGCGGTGGATGCGGGCGGCGGCCTCGCCGATGCGGATCAGCCCGGCGGCCATGATCGGGTTGGCGGCGAGGGCGCCGCCGGACGGGTTGACCCGCACGTCGTCGCCGAGCCGCAGCGCCTTGCGGAGCACGACCTCCTGCGAGCTGAACGGCGCGTGCAGCTCGGCGGTGTCGACGGGCCGTTCGAAGGCGCCGGCCCGCTCGGCGGCGAGCCGGGCGGACGGTGCGTCGGTCAGGTCGCGGACGCCCAGGCCGTGCGCCTCGATACGGTGGTCGATGCCCCGGATCCAGGCTGGCCGGGAGCACAGCTCGCGGGCCCGCTCCCCGGCCGCGAGGATCACCGCGGCCGCCCCGTCGCCGATGGGCGGGCAGTCGCCGGCGCGCAGCGGCCGAACGAGGTAGTCGCCCTGCGGCACCGAACCCCGCAGCTGGGCATGGGAGTTGGCCTCCGCGTCCGCCCTGCTGCGGGCGCCGACGGCGGCCAGAGCCGGCTCGTCGGTCTCGCCCGCGTCGATGAGGGCCTGCGCCTGGAGCGCGGCGAGGGCGACGGAGTCCGGCCAGAGGGGGGCCAGGTAGTAGGGGTCGAGCTGGCGGGTGAGCACGTCCCGGACCGAGCCCGGTGAGGACTTGCCGTACGAGTAGACGAGGGCGGTGTCCGCGTCCCCGGTGAGCAGCTTGGTCCACGCCTCGTACAGCGCCCAGGCGCCGTCCATCTCGACGTGCGACTCGGAGATCGGCGGCCAGGCGCCGACGCCGTCCAGGGCGAGGGTGAAGGAGAAGGCACGGCCGGCCAGGTAGTCGCTGGAGCCGGAGCAGGTGAAGCCGATGTCGGCGGTGCGCAGCCCGGTCTGCTGGAGGACGTCGTGCAGCACCGGCATGAGCATCTCGACCTCGGAGAGCTCCTCGCTGGTGCGCCGGTGGTCGGTCTGCGCGTAGGCGACGACCGCGATCTCGCGTATCACCGGCACTCCCACTGGTAGAGTCGTCGGACGCGGAGCGAGAACCAAGCCCGCATAGCAACTCCCTTCAAAACTTCATATGCCCGGGCTGGTTTCAACCCGGCTGGTGCTGATCGCGGAAGACTTGGTCGCTCGCTGAGCGCTTGAGCAGCGTGAGCCAGGAATCCCCGGCCGTCAGGCGGGGGAGGATTCAAAGCAGCTCCTTGTAGGTGTCGTAGTCCGCGTCGGGTTCGCCGGTGGGCCGGTAGTGGTCGGGGAAGCGGGCCCCCTCGGTCCACACCGGTTCGACCCTGAGGCCCATCCGCACCTGGTCGTAGGGGATGCCGCCGATCCGGCCGTGCAGGGCGAGGCCGGCGCCGTCGAGGGCGATGTGCCCGTAGACGTACGGCACCTCGATGTCGAGGTTCTTCGCCTTGATGTTGACGATGCAGAACGTGGTGACCGTGCCCTGGGGACCCACTTCGACCTGTTCCACTGTGGCCACCCCACAGGTGGGGCACGCACCCCTCGGCGGGACGTACACCTTGCGGCAGGAGGGGCAGCGCTCGCCGTAGGTCCGCCGGGTGGACAGGGCGTCGATGTAGGCGGACTGGGCGCGGCCGGGCGAGTAGGTGTAGTCGAGGCGGGCATGGGCGACGATGCCGTGCACGGCGTCCTCGAACTCACCGCTGTGTCCGGTCGGTTCGGCCGCCTCACCGTCGTACGGTTCGAAGCAGGCGATGTCGGTGATGGCACCCGACCGCTCCTCGGCCCAGCGGATCCGGACCCGCATGCCGGTGCGGACGGCCTCGGGGCCGGGGGCGTCGAGGGCGTGCAGCAGGGCGGTGTCGGCGCCGTCGAGGCGGACCAGGACCCAGGCGAAGGGGGTGTCCAGGGGCTGGCCGCGGCGGGGCTCGTGGTTCCAGGCCCAGGTGGTGACGGTGCCGGTGGGGGCGACCTCGACCAGGTCGCGGATCTCCTCGGCGGTGACCGGGTCGTACTCGACAGGTGGGACGAGGATGCGGCCGTCCCCGGTCTGCACACCGAGGACGACACGTTCCCGCAGGCCGGTGAGGAACGCACTCTGGACCGGGCCGAGGGAACGGGTGAAGGGGAACTCGACGACGAGGGGCGCTTTGAGGACTTCAGGCATCCGGGCTGCCTCCTTTGAGAAGGTCGGTGACTAGCGCCCCTTGGGGGGCGCGGGGCTGCGACATGTGCGGCTCCGCCGCGTGGGCGCGACCAGCGACATACGGCCCGCAGCTTCCGGACCGCCCCAGGCCGACGCGGCTCTACGCACGCTTGTAATCGGGCGCCCGCTTGTCCGCGAACGCACGCGCGCCTTCCTTCGCGTCCGCCGTATCGAATATCGGCCAGCCCCGCTTCAGCTCGGAGGCGAGCCCGTCGGTCTCCGTCATCTCCGCCGTCTCGTACACCGACGCCTTGACCGCCTCGACCGCCAGCGGCCCGCACGCGTTGATCTGTTCGGCGATCTCCAGGGCCTTGTCGAGCGCGCCGCCGTCCGGGACGACATGGCCGACGAGCCCGATGCCGGCGGCCTCGCGGGCGGTGTACGGCCGTCCGGTGAGCAGCATCTCCAGGGCATGGGTGCGCGGGATCTGGCGTTGCAGCCGGACCGTGGAGCCGCCGATCGGGAAGAGCCCGCGTCTCACCTCGAACAGGCCGAAGGTCGCGGACTCGCCCGCGACCCTGATGTCGGTGCCCTGCAGGATCTCGGTGCCGCCCGCGACGCAGTAGCCCTCGACGGCGGCGATCACCGGTTTGCGCGGGCGATGGTGGCGGAGCATGGCCTTCCAGTGCAGGTCCGGGTCCGCTTTCAGCCGGTCGCGGAGGTGCTCGCCCGCCATGCCCTGTCCGGCCAGCGCCTTGAGGTCCATCCCGGCGCAGAAGGCGCCGCCGGCTCCGGTGAGCACGATCGAGCGGACCTCGTCGTCCTCGTCGGCCTCGATCCAGCCGTCGTACAGGCCGACGAGCATGGAGATCGAGAGCGCGTTCTTGGCCTCGGGCCTGTTGAGCGTGAGCACCAGTGTGGCGCCCTCGCGCCGTACGGTGAGGTGTTCCGTCCCACCCATGGACCTCTCCCCTCTGCCGGAACGAGAACAGGTTGCAGTAGGGCGGGAGTCACTTCAAGGGTTTTCTGACAGACAGTCAGATTTCTTCGCGCGAACCCTTCCCACTTGCCGCGCCCTTTGCTCTGATGACCGGCGAACCGACAAGTGCGCCTTTCTTCGCCATGGTTTGCCGGGGTCAGGAGGAGCGGTGGAGTACAACCTTGCCGATCTGTTCGAGTCGGTCGTCGACGTGGCCGCGGACCGCGAGGCGCTCGTGTACCTCGACCACCCCGGCACGGGTGCGGAGCGCCGGCTGACCTACGCGGAGCTGGACGCGGCCGCCAACCGCATCGGCCACCATCTGGTCGACAGCGGGATCCGCCCGGGCGAGCATCTCGGGCTGCACCTCTACAACGGGGTCGAGTACCTCCAGACGGTGCTCGGCTGCCTCAAAGCCCGGGTTGTGCCGGTCAACGTCAACTACCGCTACGTCGAAGAGGAATTGGCCTACCTCTACCAGGACGCCGACCTGGTCGCGCTGGTCTTCGACGCGGAGTTCGACGACCGGGTGGCGGCGGCGCTGCCGCGGGCGCCGAAGCTGCGGCACCTGGTGCGGGTGGGCGAGGCGGAATCGGGCCCGAAGGCCCTGTCCTTCGCGGAGGCCGAGGCGGCGGGGTCGCCCGAACGGGGATTCCCGGCGCGTTCGGCGGACGACCAGTTCATCATCTACACCGGCGGCACCACCGGGATGCCCAAGGGTGTGATGTGGCGTCAGGAAGACCTGTTCTTTGCGGGGTTGGGCGGTGGCGCGCCGACCGGCGAGCCGGTGAAGCGCCCGGAGGAGCTGGCGGAGCGGGTCGCGGCGGGCGGCGCGGGGATCACCTTCTTCCCCACTCCCCCACTGATGCACGGCACGTCGACACTCACCACCTTCATCGGCTTCAACTTCGGGCAACGGGTGGTGATCCACCGCAAGTTCGTGCCCGAGGAGGTGCTGCGGACCGTGGAGAAGGAGAAGGTATCCAGCATGTCGCTGGTCGGCGACGCGATGCTGCGCCCGCTGATCGACGCCCTGAAAGGGCCGTTGAAGGGCACCGACTGCTCCTCCATGTTCAGCGTCTCCTCCTCCGGCGCGATCCTCTCCGAGACCGTGCGCCGGCAGTTCAGCGAACTCGTCCCGAACTGCATGCTGCTGAACAACTTCGGGTCCTCCGAGTCCGGCTTCAACGGCACCGCGACCAACGACTCCGGGGCCGGCAGCCGGTTCCGCGTCCGCGTCAACTCCCGTACACAGGTGGTCGATCCGGCCACCCATGAGCCGGTCGCGGCGGGCCAGATCGGCCGGGTCGCACAGTGCGGCCATGTCCCGCTCGGCTACTACAACGACCCGCGGAAAACGGCCGAGACCTTCTTCGAGAAGGACGGCCGGCGCTGGGTGCTCCTCGGCGACATGGGCACGGTCGACGAGGACGGCGTCGTCACGGTGCTCGGCCGGGGCTCGCAGTGCATCAACACCGGGGGCGAGAAGGTGTACCCGGAGGAGGTCGAGCAGGCGCTGAAGTCCCATCCGGACGTCTACGACGCGCTGGTGGCCGGGGTGCCGGACGCCCAGTGGGGCAACCATGTGGCGGCCGTGGTGCAACTGCGCGAGGGCGCCGATCAGCCCTCTCTCACGGACATCCAGACCCACTGCCGTACCCAGCTGGCCGGATACAAGATCCCCCGCCAGCTGGTGATCGCCGAGTCCATCCAGCGGTCACCGAGTGGCAAGGCGGACTACCGGTGGGCGCGGGAGGTGGCGGTGGCCGCCGACCGGTAGGACGTGCGGGTGTGCCACCGCGGCGGGGCGGCCCGGGGGCCGTACTCTGTGCGCACGATTCGACATGGATCACGCGCGCAGTGTCACGACGGCCACTCGGAAGGACCTCCGGTGTCGCACCTCACGCCTCCTCAGCCGCCGGAGACCGAAGCCCCGCCGAAGGCCCCGCCCGCGCAGCCCCGACCGGCCGGTACCGAAGGCCGACGGCGAAGACACCAGCGTCTCGCCCGGAGCGTCACGGTCGGGACGACGGTCCTGGCCGCCGCCGTGCCGCTGGGCGCCCTGGCGCTGCCGAACCGGCTCGACCTGCTCACGCCGCCGGCGTTCCTGCGGATCCCGGTCGAGGGCATCGTGCTCACCGCCGTACTACTGGTGCTGCCCGGACGGGCGCGGCGGGTCACCGCGGCGGTGGCGGGCGTGCTGCTCGGGGTACTGACGCTCGTGAAGTGCCTGGACATGGGGTTCTACTCGGTGCTGCAACGCCCCTTCGACCTGGTGCTCGACTGGATCCTGCTGGACGACGCCGCGGACTTCGTACGCGAGTCGTTCGGCCGGACCAGTGAGGTGCTCGCGATCGCCGGAGCGCTGCTGCTGGTCGTGGCCGTGCTCGTCCTCACCGTGCTCGCCATGGTGCGGCTCGCCGACCGGATGGCACGCAGCCGCCCGCCCGCGGGCCACGCCATCCTCGCCCTCGCCGTCGCCTGGGTCACCTGCGCGATCTTCGGCCTGCAGGCCGGCGGTGCCCCCGTCGCCTCGACGCTGGACGCGCAGCTGGTGGACGACCGGGTACGGGCGGTCCGCGCCGGGCTCGCCGACGCCCGGGTCTTCGAGACGGAGGCCCGCGTCGACGCCTTCGCCGGGACGCCACCGGACCAGCTGCTCACAGGACTGCGCGGCAAGGACGTGCTGTTCACGTTCGTCGAGAGTTACGGCCGCACGGCGATCGAGGACCCGGCGATGGCCCGGCAGGTCGGCGCGGTCCTCGCGGAGGGCACCGCCTCCCTGAAGGCGGCCGGTTTCGCCGCGCGCAGCGGCTGGCTGCGGTCGCCGGTGATCGGAGCGGGCAGCTGGATGTGCCACGCCACGCTGCTGTCCGGGCTGTGGATCAACAACCAGCAGCGCTACCGCCACCTCGTCTCCGGCGACCGGATGACCCTCAACAAGTACTTCCGCAAGACCGGTGCGTGGCGCACGGTCGGTGTCGTCCCGGGCGTCCGCCGGGCCTGGCCGGAGGCCGGGTTCTTCGGCCTCGACCGCTCCTACGACTCCACCCACCTGGGCTACCGCGGCCCGTACTTCAGCTGGAGCCCGGTCCCCGACCAGTTCACGCTGGAGGCATTCGAGCGCCGGGAGTTCGGCAGAAAGAACCGGCGCCCGATGATGGCGGAGATCGTCCTCGCCTCCAGCCACCAGCCCTGGGCGCCCCTGCCCCGCATGATCGACTGGAAGGAACTGGGTGACGGCTCGGTCTTCGGGCCGATCCAGAAGGCGGGCAAGGACCCGGCGGAGGTCTGGAAGGACACGGAGAGCGTGCGCACCGAGTACCGGGGCTCCGTCGAGTACTCCCTGCGCAGCCTGATCGGGTTCATGCGCCGCTATGCCGACGTGAACACGGTCCTGGTGTTCCTCGGCGACCATCAGCCCCGCCCGGAGGTCGTCGCGGGCAGCCCGCGCCGGGACGTCCCGATCACGATCGTCGCCCATGACCCGAAGGTCCTGGACCGGGTGGCCGGCTGGGGCTGGACGCCGGGTCTGAAGCCGGCCGGGGACGCCCCGATCTGGGCGATGAACCAGTTCCGCGACCGCTTCCTGAAGGCGTACGGGCCACGGAACTGAGCCTTGCTCAGGCGTCCAGGAAACCGACGGTACGGCGGACGAACTCCTCGGGGTCGTCGAGCCAGGGGTAGTGGGCGGCACCGGGCTGCACGATGACCTCGGCGTTCGGGAAGGCCGCGGCGGCGCGCCGGACCAGTGCGGGGCTGGGTCCGCCGTCGACTTCGCCCGCGTACAGCAGGACGGGGGCGGTGAGCGCGCGCAGGGCGCTCCGGGTGACGTCGGGGGTGAAGGCGCCGTCGGCGAAGTAGCGGTCGCCGGCCTCGTCGTTGGTCTGTTCCTCGGCGGCCGCGTCATGGGCCCGGGCGGTGTCGTCCCAACGGCCGTAGAAGAAGGGCATGAACGCCTCGTCGAAGTCCCCCGTACCGTTCAGCCACGCCTCCAGGGCGGGGAACGCCGCGCCGAACCAGGGCTCCGCGGCCCGCTGCCGGGCCGCCGCCAGCCGTTCCTCCGGGGAGGTCCGCAGGCCGAGGGCCGAGGGGTTGCCGGTGATCAGCGCGAGCCGACGTACCCGGTGCGGACGGGCCGCCGCGTACAGGATCGCCAGGCTCGCGCCCGCCGAGTGCGACAGTACGTCCATGTGGTCGAGCCCTATGTGGGTCCGCAACATCTCCACGTCGTCGACCTGTTGGTCGCAGCGGTACGACTCCGGGTCGGCGGGCACCGCGGAGTCGCCGGTGCCGCGCAGATCGAGCAGGATCAGTCGGCGGTGGGCTGTCAGCCCGCCCAGGTCCCCGAGATAGGCGGAGGCGCGCATGGGTCCGCCGGGCAGCACGACGAGCGGTTCGCCCTCGCCCCGGACGTGGTAGGCCAGGCGGGTCCCGTCCGCCGCGGTGAAGGTTGGCATGGGATCGATCATGGAGGACGGCGGCGCGGTACGGCAACGGAGTTCGGCGGGGCCCACCCGCGCGGGCGGCGGCGTCAGGTCTGCGGGGCCGGCTTGCTCACCCGGAACGCGAACTGGCCGCAGAACGTGAGCTTGCGCAGGTTCACCAGGGCCGTGTGGCGCCCGCTCTTGCGTGCCCAGGTGTCGATCTCCGTGTTGAGCGGCGACTCCGTCTGCCAGAACCGGCCGTACTCCTTCTTCCGCGAGGAGTGGTAGGTGCGCATGATCAGGGTCACGCCGTCCAGCGAGGGCCGGATCTCCTCCAGGGCCAGCCCGGCCTCCTCCACCAGTACCCGGAAGCCGTAAGGGGTGTAGTTCCACAGGCTGAAGGAGTGGTAGGGCTCGAACTGGGAGGTGCTGCCGATGAACAGTCCGCCCGGACGCAGCACCCGGCCCACCTCCGCGAGCAGTTCCCTGGGCCGGGCGACGTGTTCGAAGACCTGGTGCGAGTAGACCAGCGGCACGGCGCCGGAGCGGAACGGCATGTTGACGCCGTCGAAGTACACCACCGGGTCGCCGCCGGGTGAGCGCTGTGCGGCTTCCGGGGAGTCGCGGATGTCGAGCCCCACCCACCGCACGTCCGGGGCGTGCCGCCGGAAGAGCCCGGCCGAGGTGCCCCGCCCGCATCCGAGGTCGACCACCCGGTCCGGGGCCCGCGGCGAGCTCATGGCCTCGTCGAGGTAGTAGCGGGAGGTGACCTGGCGGGCGTGGTCGTCAGGGATGCAGTCGTGCATGAGTTCCCACAGGGTCGACATGCGTCCACGCTACGGAGGCGCCGTGTCTCAGGCCACATCCAGGCGGGGGTTCGGGTCGGCCGTCATCCCTTGGGGCGAACGGGGCGGCGCGGACGGCTGTGCCGGGCGGCTGATGCCGGTCAGGTCACGGACGGTCACGCTGTTGCGGTCGGCGACCGTACGGCCGAGCGCATGGTACGGCCAGACTCCCCCGGCCTGGCGCCGGCTGCGCTCGTTCCACTCCAGGGCCTCGGTGCGACGGGCCCGGAAGAAGTTGAGGGCGTAGCCGCCGGAGTGGATGCGCAGCAGGAAGAACCCGCCGGGGTACTCCTTGGCGGCGCCGACCTCCTGCAGGGTCACCCGGGGGGCGAGGGGCACATGGGTGCGCTTGTTGCGATGGGTGTGGCCGGCATGGTGCAGGAACACACCCGGGGCGGCGGCATAGGCCTGCAGGATCGCACGGGCCTGGCGGCGGCCGAGGCGCTGTCCGGGGCTCACCGGGAAGAGGGCGTCCCGGACGGTGAGCGGATGGTGCCCGAAGACCACGGTGGGCTGTTCCCGGTGTGCCCGCAGCCGGCGGCGGAACCAGGACAGTTGCTCGGCCCCGAGACCGCCCGCGTCACCGCCGTTCCCGCGCTTGTCGTAGGTGTCGAGCCCGATGATCCGCAGCCCGCCCACGTCGTGCTCGAAGTAGCTGGGACCGTCCGGCGTACCGAAGGCGCGGCGGAAGCCGTCGCCCTCCCGCGCGTCGCGGTCGTGGTTGCCGCGGACCACGAAGTAGTCCCGCCGGTGGGTGCCGAAGCCGTCCAGGATCCCTCTGGCCTCCGCCAGGTCGCGGGGGCCGCCGCCGGCGGAGACGTCACCGGCGGCCAGCAGCAGCTCGGCCCCGCGGTGGCGGGCCTCGTCCACCACGGCGCGGCTCATCAGCTCCGGGTAGGCGGTGAGTCCGGCCCGCTGGGCCACGCCGCGCAAGAAGGGCACGCCGGCCACCAGACCGGCGACGGTCTCGCCGATGTGCAGGTCGTTGCAGAGGGCGAGGGAGAGCAGGTGGCGGCCGGGCGGGGGCTGCGGGGTGGTGAAGGAGTAGGGGCCGCCGGGCGAGCCGAGGCCGTGCCGGGAGGTGCCGGCCGCGTTGCCGCGCACCAGGTGCAGCGCGGTGGGCGTGGCGGGCACGCCCCGGGAGCAGGCCTGGTAGTAGTACGTCTGGCCCGGCTCCAGGCCGGTGAGTTCGACATGGTGGTGGGCGGTGGGGCGGTCCTCGCCCACGGTGCGGTTGAGGTGGGCGGGATGGGTACCGTAGACGACCTCTCCCTCCGTGACGGCGGGCAGCAAACGGCCGGTGCCGTCGTCGGTGCCGGGCAGGGCGGTGTGCCAGGTGATGACGGCGCGGTCCTCGGTGAGGGTGACCAGTTCCAGGTGGACGGCGGCGAGGGAGCGGGGGTGACGGGGCGCGGGGGCGGTGGCGGACCTGAGCAGGGCGGGTGCGAGCAGGAAACCGGAGCGCAGCATCTCGCAGGGGCCGGGGATGCCCGCGAGTGCGCCGAGGGGGACGGGGAGACAGCAGCGCATGTCTGCTATGTGCACGCCACCGGTGAACGGCGGACGTGGTACCGGAAGCCGGGCAAGGTATGGAACCAGTCGTCTTGGGTCGTCACGAGGCCTCACCGAACCGCTCCCGCAGCTCCCGCTTCAGGATCTTCCCGCTGGCGTTGCGGGGCAGCGCGTCCACGAACAGCACCCGCTTGGGCGCCTTGAAGGCGGGGATCTTCTCCTTCACATGGGCGATCAGCTCGGCCTCGCCGACCTCGCCGCGCGCCACGACGACCGCCGTGACGGCCTCGATCCACCGCTCGTCGGGCAGCCCGATCACGGCGGCCTCGGCGACGGCCTCGTGGGTGTAGAGGGCGTCCTCGACCTGTCGTGAAGCGACCAGTACGCCACCGGAGTTGATGACGTCCTTCACCCGGTCGACGATGGTGAAGTAGCCGTGGGCGTCGCGCACCGCGAGGTCGCCGGAGTGGAACCAGCCGTCCCGGAAGGCCTCCTGGGTCTCCTCGGGTTTCTCCCAGTACCCCTCGCACAACTGCGGGGAACGGTAGACGACTTCGCCGGGGGTGCCGTCGGGCACGTCCTCGCCGTCCTCGTCGACCACCCGCGCCTCCACGAACAGCACGGTACGGCCGCAGGAGTCCAGCCGCCCCTTGTGCTCCTCGGGCGCCAGTACGGTGGCCAGCGGCCCGATCTCGCTCTGCCCGAAGCAGTTGAACAGGGCCAGTTTCGGCAGCCGTTCGCGCAGCCGCTCCAGGACGGGCACCGGCATGATCGACGCCCCGTAGTAGGCCTTGCGCAGTCCGCTCAGGTCACGCGACGTGAAGTCGGGCCGGTTGGACAGCCCGATCCACACGGTGGGCGGTGCGAAGAGGCTGTCCACGCGTCCGGCCTCGACCAGGTCGAAGAGGGTGTCACCGTCCGGCCCGTCCAGAACGATGTTGGTCGCGCCGACCGCCAGGTAGGGCAGCAGGAACACGTGCATCTGGGCGGAGTGGTAGAGCGGCAGCGCATGCGCGGGCCGGTCCCCGGCGCTCAGGTCGAGGGCGGCGATCGCGCTCAGGTACTCGTGCACCAGCGCCCGGTGGGTCATCATCGCGCCCTTGGGCAGCGCCGTGGTCCCCGAGGTGTACAGCAACTGCACGAGGTCCTCGGTACGCGGTTCGGGACCGTCGTACGGCGGCGCGTCCGCGAGCCGGGCGAGGAGCGAGCCGTCGGCGTCCCGCAGCGGCAGCACCCTCACCCCGTCCGGGAGCCGGCCGGCGGGACCCGGGTCGGCGAGCACCAGTGAGCTGCCCGACTGGCCGACGATGTAGGCGAGGTCGTCGCCGGTCAGGTTCTGGTTGACCGGCACGTGCACCAGGCCGGCCCGGGCGCAGGCGAGGAACGTGATCAGGTAGGCGTCCGAGTTGTGCCCGTAGGTGCCGACCCGGTCGCCGCGGGTGAGGCCCTGGTCGAGCAGGACGCTCGCCGCCCGGGAGACGGCGTCGTCGAGTTCCCCGTACGTCCACCGGCGTTCGCCGTACTCCAGCGCCACCCGTGCGGGGGTGCGCCGGGCGCTGCGCCGCAGCACCCCGTCAACCGTGCTGCCCTGTCCCTGCGTCATGACTCATGATCCTCGGCCCGTCGCCGGGAGAGGTCAAGCACCGTGGCACCGCACCCCCGCGCGACCGGGCTCAACCGCTTTGTCCCGCAACGACGTTGGGAGACACAGATGCGCACCACCCGCGCGAGACGGCTGCTCGTCGCAGCCGTCGCCCTGCTCACCGCCCCGGCCGCGTTACCGGCCGCCGCGGCCGAGCGGCCCGCTCCTCAGGACCGTCCCTCGCACGGCGGTCTGTCCGCCGTCATCCGTTACACCGAGTACGGCATTCCGCACATCCTCGCCGAGGACTACGCCGACCTGGGCTTCGGCACCGGCTGGGCGCAGGCGGCCGATCAGGTCTGCACCCTTGCCGACGGCTTCGCGACCGTACGCGGCGACCGCTCGCGCTTCTTCGGTGCCACCGCGGCCACCGACCTCTCGCTCTCCTCGGCCGGGGACAACCTCTCCAGCGACCTCTACTTCCGGGGCGTACGGCAGTCCGGCACGGTGGCGAAGCTGCTCGCCGAACCGGCGCCGCTGGGCCCGAGCCGGCAGGTGAAGGACCTGGTACGTGGGTTCGCCGCCGGATACAACACCTGGCTGGCGAAGCACCGGATCACCGACCCGGCCTGCGCCGGCGCCGCCTGGGTGCGGCCGGTCACGACACTGGACGTGGCCACCCGTTACTACGCCCTCTCCGTGCTCGGCGGCCAGGGCGGCGCCGTGGACGAGATCACCGGGGCGACGCCCCCCACCGGCGCCCCGGCCCCCGAGCGGAGTGCTGACGCCGAGGCCCTGATCAAGGCCGTACAGGACCGGTCCGCCATCTCCGACCTGGGATCGAACGCGGTCGCCTTCAGCGGCGCCACCACCGCGAACGGCCGGGGTCTGCTGCTGGGCAACCCGCACTACCCGTGGCAGGGCGGACGCCGGTTCTGGCAGTCCCAGCAGACCATTCCGGGCCAGCTGAACGTGGCCGGCGCGTCCCTGCTCGGCACGCCGACCGTGGCCATCGGCTACAACTCCCGGGTGGCCTGGAGTCACACCGTCGCGACCGGCGTCCCCTTCAACCTGACCCGGCTCACGCTCGACCCGTCCGACCCCACCGTCTATCTGGTGGACGGCAGACCGCAGCGGATGACCAGGCGGACCGTCACCGTGGCGGTCAAGGACGGCGCCCCCGTCACCCGCACCCAGTGGTGGACCCGGTACGGCCCGGTGGTCGCCGACCCGGACGGCGATCCGCCGCTGCCCTGGACCGCCACGACGGCGTACGCGTTCAACGACCCCAACGCCGCCAACTTCCGGTTCGCCGACACCTCGCTCGGCTTCGGCAGGGCGCGCTCCGCGGCGGACGTCCGGGCGTCCCTCGACCGGCACCAGGGGCTCCCGTGGGTGAACACCGTCGCCGCGGACTCCGCCGGGCACACCCTGTACACCCAGTCGCAGGTGCTGCCCCGGATCACCGACGACCTCGCGGCCCGCTGCTCCACCGATCTGGGCAGGATCACCTATCCGCTGGCGGGGCTCGCGGTGCTCGACGGCTCGCGCGCCGGCTGCACGCCCGGCAGGGACGCCGACGCCGTGCAGCCCGGTATCTTCGGGCCCGCCCGGATGCCCGTCCTCCAGGACGCCCCGTACGTGGAGAACTCCAACGACAGCGCCTGGCTGACCAATGCCGACCGGCCGCTGACCGGGTACGAGCGGATCTTCGGCGACGTCGGCACGCAGCGCACACCGCGCACCCGGGGCGCGATCGAGGATGTGGCCGCGATGGCGGAGCGGGGCGGGCTGACCGTCCGGGACCTCCAGGACCAGGAGTTCGCCAACCGGGTGCCGGTCGGCGACCTGGCGGCGGCCGCCGCGGCGCAGGCCTGTGCCGCGCTGCCGGGCGGTACGGCGACGGGCAGTGACGGCACCGCGGTCGACGTCTCCGCCGCCTGCCCGGTACTCGCGGCCTGGAACCGCACCATGGACACCGGCAGCCGGGGCGCCCTGCTCTTCGACCGTTTCTGGCGGAAGCTGACGGCCGCGGTGCCGACGGCCCAGCGGTGGCGGGTGCCGTTCTCGGCGGCCGACCCGGTGCACACCCCGAACACGCTCGACACCGCCGCCCCCGGCTTCGCCACGGCCCTCGCCGACGCCGTGGCCGAACTCCGGGCGGCGGGCGTCCCGCTGGACTCCCGGCTCGGGGAGCACCAGTTCGTCGTGCGCGACGGACGGCGGATCCCGGTCCCGGGCGGCACCGAGGCGCTGGGCGTCTGGAACAAGATCGAGCCGGTCTGGAACGCCGGCCAGGGCGGCTACACGGACGTCGCGTTCGGCTCCAGTCACATCCAGGCGGTGGGCTGGGACGGCAGTCGGTGCCCGGTGGCCCGCACCCTGCTGACGTACTCCCAGTCCTCGAACCCGAACTCGCCGCACCACAGCGACCAGACCCGGCTGTTCTCGGCCGAGAGATGGGTGACGGCGCGGTTCTGCGAGAAGGACATCCTTTCGTCCCCGGCGTTGAAATCCGTCCGGGTGCACGAAAGCTGAGTGCGTGGGGTCCCGTTCCTCATGGGGCGGGACCGCACGTGAGTGACACAAGGAAATCCCGGTCGACGCGCACTGCATCAACAGTCGTTCAGACGATCGGGATTCTGCTTCAACGTGCTCCCGTGCGCCCCTCTGGAGAAAGGTTTCGGGAAACCGCGGAACGTGAAACCTGGGCAGGACTTGTCTCGGACGTTCGACCCGAGGCAGGTTCACTCATTTCACGTGTAGCACCGGGCAGGAGGTTTCCATGAACGACGCCGTGCCTGAACAAAAACGAACATGGACGACAGGTACTGCTCCCGGCATATTCCCTCTCCTCGGTCACGGTATCGCCTTCTACCGGCGGCCGCTGGCATTTCTGAATTCTTTGCCCGCACACGGAGATCTGGTCGAGATACGACTGGGCCCCCAGCGTGCCTGGATGGTGTGCCACCCGGAGCTGACCCACGAGGTGCTCATGGATCCGCACACCTTCGACAAAGGGGGCCCGCTCTACGACCGGCTCGGGAAGCTCATGGGCGACGGTCTCGTCACCTGCCGCCAGCCGACCCACCGGGCCAAGCGCCGGCTGCTGCAACCGGCCTTCCGGCCCTCCCATGTCGCCGCCTACACGGACCTCGTCACCGAGGAGGCCGAGTCGGTGTGCGAGGGATGGCAGGCGGGCGGGACCGTGCCGGTCACCGAGGCGATGCTGACCTTCACGACCCGGGTGATCAGCCGGGTCCTGCTCTCCGACTCCCTGGACGACAGGACGACCGCAGAGGTGCGGGACTGTCTCGCGGACGTCGTCCGAGGCCTGTTCCTCCGCACGGTAGTCCCGGTCGACGTCCTCTTCCGCATTCCGACCCCGGCCAACCGCCGCTATCGGATCGCCCTGACCCGCCTGCACGCGATCATCGACACGGCGATCGCGAGGCGCCGGCTCGGCGCCGACCGCGACGACGTGCTCGGCACGCTGCTGGCGGCCGCGCGCGGCGCGGACGGATCGGCGGCGATCACCGACCAGGAGATCCACGACCACCTGATCACGCTGCTGCTCACGGGCGCCGAGACCTCGGCACTGGCGCTGGCCGCGGCCTTCAGCCTGCTGGCCCGCCACCCGGAGGCGGAGCGCCGGCTGCACGCCGAGCTCGACGCCGTCCTCCCCGACGGCCGCCGGCCCGGCCCCGACGACCTGCCACGCCTCGTCCAGACCCGGTGCGTCGTCGCCGAGACGCTGCGCCACTCCTCGCCCGGCTGGCTCTTCACCCGCGTCACCACCCGGGAGACGGAACTCGCCGGGTGCCGGCTGCCCGCGGGGGCCACCGTGCTCTACAGCCCCTACCTCCTGCATCACGATCCGTCGTGGTTCCCCGACCCCGAGCGTTTCGACCCCGACCGCTGGCTGCCGGGGCGGCCCACCGCCGCGCAGCGCCGCGCGACGATGCCGTTCTCCGCGGGCAACCGCAAATGCCTCGGCGACGAGTTCGCCATGGTGGAGGTCACCCTGGCGCTCGCGACCATCGCCGGCCGCCGGCGCCTGCGCCATCTGCCCGGCGCCGCCGAACAGCCCCCCCGGCCCGCGATCACGCTGGGTCCGCGTTCCCTTGTCATGACCTGCGAAGCCCGCTCCCGCATGCCGTCAGGCGCGACGCCCCGCGCCGACTCCCCCGCCCCCCGAGCCGTGGCCACCCCGCATGTCTCGGACACCCGAACGGCAGGTGATCACGTTGTCGGCAACACATGAGGACATCACGGTCGGTGTACTGGACGAACCCCCGGTCGCCAACCTCCGCGACCTGATCGACACCCACCTCCACATGCCCTTTCCCTTCCGGCGCAACCCCCACGAAGCCGAGGCCGCCGCCGGCGTCGACGCCTGGCTGAGCAGGTGGGGTCTGGCCGGCGAACCCGGTGTGACGGCGATGATCGCCTACACCCGACCCGCCGAACTCGCCTCCTACAACAGTCCCACCATGGATTCCGCCCTGCTCCAGATCGTGGCCATCCAGATCGCCTACCAGTTCATCTTCGACGACTGTGCCGAGGACGTCGGCCGGCGCTCCCCGGGCAGGCTGGTCCCCATGCTCTGCGAGAGCATCGCGGTCCTGCGGGACGACCGGCCGCCCGGCACTGCCCTCGGCGCGGCCCTGGCCGACCTGTACCGACAGGTCCGGGAGCGGTGCACCCCCGCACAGGCCGCGCGGTGGGCCTGGAAGAGCCGTGAGTACGTGCACGGCCTGCTGTACGAGGCGGTGGCGCAGGCCCAGCCCTACCTCGTACGGGCGGGTGACTGCACCTCGATACGGTCGCTGACCGCGGGCGTCGAGCCGTTCTACCCGCTGTGCGAGGCCGCCCAGCCGCACGAACTCTCCCCTGCCGAACTCCACCACCCCGTCGTACAGCGGCTGGGCCGGCTGTCGGCCGACGCGGCGGTGTGGATACCCGACCTGTTCTCCGCGGTGAAGGAACAGCGGGCGGGCGGAATGATCAATCTGGCCCTGGCCCGCCAGCGCGAGCACCGGTGCTCCCTGCAGGCCGCCGTCGTCCTGGCCATCCAGCAGATCAACGCCACGATCGAGGAGTTCCAGAGGCTCTACGCCGAGGTCGAGCCGGAGCTGAGCCCCGCGGGCGTCGGCTACGTGGAGGGCATGATCGGCTGGATCCGGGGCTGTTACCACTGGTCCCGGACCGTGCCACGGTACGCGGACGTGGTGTCGGTGCCCGCCGCTTCGTAGGCCCCCGACACACCCCGGTGACGGCGCCACAGGGACCTGACCATCCCAGCCCCATACCCGGAGATCGGAGATTATCCCTCTCTCAGTTCATGATTCACCCTATGGTGCCCAATCCGGCCTGCCGTACCTGGCCTGGGCGTACGCTCGGCTCCCCTGGGCCGAACGACAGAAAGCGGTACGGCACATGGCGACGGAGCCTCGGCAATCGATCACCGACCGGAGGACGTTGATCGAACGCCAACGGGAACTGGAGTCCCTCGACGCCGCGTTTCGGGAACTTCGAGGGACCACGGACGGTGTGCCGCGCGCGAGGCGCAGGGGACTGCTCGCCCTGACCGGCCGAGCCGGACTGGGCAAGACCGCGCTCGTCACGGAGGCCCGGGACCGGGCCGCGGCATCCGGGCTCACCGTGCTGTCGGGCCGGGGCGGCGAGTCGGAGCAGGGGTCGGCGTTCCGCGTCGTACGCCAGTTGATGCAGCCCTCGCTGGCGAGGATGGACGAAGCGCAACTCCACGCGTTCCTCGGCAGCTGGTACGACATCGTCGCCGCCGTGCTCGGCCTGGAGGCACGGGGGGCCGTCCCTGCACCGGACCCGACCGGGGTCCGCGAGGGCCTCGACTGGGTCATGACGCGTCTCACGGTGCAGCAGGCGCCCGTCGTCCTGCTCCTGGACGACCTGCACTGGGCGGACACCGAGTCCCTGACCTGGCTCGCCTCCTTCGCCTCCCGGGTCGAGGACCTGCCGCTGCTGATCGTGGTCGCCTACCGGCCCGACGAGCTGCCGCCCGAGGCGGGCGAACTCCGTGCCCTCGTCGCGGACCACGGGGACCGCCCGCACGGCCTGGCGCCGCTCACCGTGGACGGCGTGGCACAGATCGTCAGGAGCGAGATCGGGGAGGCGGCCGAGGACCAGTTCTGCAAGGAGTGCTGGGAGGCCACGAGCGGCAGCCCCTTCGAAGCGGTGGAGCTCGCCATCGGACTCGCCGAGCGGAAACTGGGCGGCACCGAGGACGACCTGCCGGTGATGCGTGAACTGGCCGCGGCGATCAAGGGCCCGGGGCTGATCGCGCGCCTGGAACGGCTCGGCACCGCGACGGTCCGCTTCGCTCATACCGCGGCCGTACTCGGGTCGCCCTTCGCACCGCGGCTCGCCGCGACCATCGCGATCCTCGGCGAACAGGCCGCGGCGGAGGCGACCCGGAAACTGCGCGCGGCCCGGATCCTGGCGGAGGGCCACGGCCCCGAGGGCGAGCTGGAGTTCGTCCATCCGCTGATCGCCACGACCATCTACGAGTCCATCGGCACGGACTTCCGGGCCGGACTGCACGACGCCGCCGCACAGGCGGTCCTGGCCGCCGGATACGGCGCGGCCAGCGCCGCCCGCCATCTGCTGGAGGTCCCCTGCGACGGCAGTACCGAGACGGTCGAGTGTCTGCGCGAGGCCGCCCGTGAATACCTTCGTGCCGGGGCCACCGAGGCGGCCGGGCGGCTGCTGACCCGCGCGCTGCAGGAGCCACCCCTTCCCGAGGACCGCGCCGCGATCCTGCACGAACTCGCCTGCGCCACCTTCCTGATCGAACCCACGGCCACGGTGCGGCATCTGCGGCAGGCGCTGGCGGAGCCCGACGTCGACCCCGATCTGCGCGCCTCCGTCGTCTTCCGGCTGACGCAGGCTCTGGCCCACACCGACCAGATGGCCGAGGCGGAGCGGGTGGCCACCGAGGAGGCGAGGCAGGCTCCGAATCCGCGCGTCAAACTGCGGATGCAGGCCGACCAGTTCGTATGGGGCATGTTCCGCACCGACGACCGGGACTCACCCGCCCGCTCGCGGAGGCTGGCGCGGCTGGCCGAGCACCTGCCCGGCCGCAGCCTTGAGGAGCGCTACATCCTGGGCCTGCGGGCCTGGGACGCGATCATGCGCGGCGAACCGCGGCAGACCGCCCTCGGGTATGCCGAGAAGGCCCTGCACGGCGGCATGAGCTGGACCGACGAGAACCGGGGCTTCGAGGTACCCGCTTCGGTGGCGCTGGTCTTCATGTACGGGGACCAGCCGCGCCAGGCCGAGGAGCTGTTCGGCAAGGGGATCGCCGAGTGTGTGGCCAAGGGGTGGTGCGGCTCCCATCTGGCCCTCGGCCACACCCTCGCCGGCTACATCCGCTACCGACGCGGCTGCCTGGCCGAGGCCGAGGACCTCGAACTGCAGGGTCTGCGGATCGCCGACAGGGTGGAAGGGGCCGTGCCCGCCCAGTGGTTCGCCGTCGGCATCCTGATCCAGACCCTGGTCGCCCGTGGGCGGGTGGCGGAGGCACGTGCACTCGCCGACCGGCACCACTTCGGTGAGACGGCCCCGAACGCCGTCACCTATCCCGACCCCCGCACCGTGTACGCGGAGCTGCTGCTGGCGGAGGGACGGCATGCCGAGGCGGCGCTGCTGCTGTCCTCGGTCGGCGAGTGGCTGGACGGGCGGGCCTGGCGCAACCCCTCCTGGTGCCCCTGGCAGCTGCATCTGGCCTCCGCGCTCGCCCCCACCGCCCCCCAGGAGGCGATCGGTCACGCCCAGGAAGCCGTGCGGCGCGCCCGGGACTTCGGGGCCGCCTCCGCCATCGGCCAGGCCCTGCACACCCTCGCCGAGGTGACCGGCGGGCCCGCGGCCGTCGATCTGTACGCGGAGGCCGTCGGCCGCCTGGAGCAGTCGCCGGCCGCCTACGAACTCGCCCGCGCCCAGGTCGGCCACGGTGCCGCGCTGTCCCGCAACGGGCGGCTCCAGGAGGCCGCCGACCGGCTCTACCAGGGCCTGGAAGGAGCCGTCCACTGCGGGGCCGAGGCGCTCGCCGCCCGCGCCAGGGGTGAGCTGTCGGCGGCCGGGCTGCGCCCGCTGCCGTTGCGCTATGTGCAGGCGGACACACTGACCGCCCAGGAACTCCGTACCGCCGAACTGACCGTGCAGGGGCACCCGGTGGCCGTGGTCGCCAAGGAGCTGCGCCTCACCGAGCAGGGCGTACGGCAGTTGCTGTCCCGCGTCTACCGCAAGATCGGTACCGATGCCGCCGGCCTCGCGGGGTTCCTGGAGGACCGTCCTCGCCGGCACCCCTGAGGCCGTCGGGGCTCACACCGGGCGGGTGCGGCCCTCCCAGTAGGGGTCGCGCAGCCGCCGCTTGTACAGCTTGCCGTTGGGGTCGCGGGGCATCTCGGTGATGAAGTCGACGGTCTTGGGCCGTTTGTAGCCGGCGAGCTGTTCCGCGCAGTGGGCGAGAAGGGCGCGGGCGAGGTCGGGTCCCGGTTCGTGTCCCGGAGCGGGTTCGACGACGGCCTTGACCTCCTCGCCCCAGTCGTCGTGCGGGATGCCGAAGGCGGCGGCGTCGGCGACGGCGGGGTGGGAGAGGAGCGCGGACTCGATCTCGGCGGGGTAGATGTTGACCCCGCCCGAGATGATCATGTCGATCTTGCGGTCGCGGAGGAAGAGGTAGCCGTCCTCGTCGAGATAGCCGAGGTCGCCGACGGTGAAGAAGTCGCCGATGCGGTTCTTCTCCGTCTTGGCCTCGTCCTTGTGGTACGAGAAGCCGCCGGTGTTCATCTTCATGTAGACGGTGCCGAGTTCACCGGGCGGCAGCCGGTTGCCGTCATCGTCGAAAACCGCGAGTTCGCTGATCGGCCAGGCCTTGCCGACCGTACCGGGCTTCTTCAGCCAGTCCTCGGCGGTCGCGAAGGCGCCGCCGCCCTCGCTGGCCGCGTAGTACTCCTCGACGCTGGGCCCCCACCAGTCGAGCATCGCCCGCTTGACGTGGTCCGGGCAGGGGGCGGCGCCGTGGATGGCGTGCCGCATGGAGGAGACGTCGTAGCGGGAACGCACCTGTTCGGGGAGGGCGAGCAGGCGGTGGAACTGGGTGGGGACCATATGGGTGTGGGTGCAGTGGTGTGCGTCGATCAGGCGGAGCATCTCCTCGGGGGTCCACTTGTCCATCAGGACCAGGCGGTGGCCTATGTGGAGGGACGCGCCCGCGAACTGCAGTACGGCCGTGTGGTAGAGCGGCGAGCAGACCAGGTGGACGTTGTCGCCGAAGGGCTGGATGCCGAAGATGCCGAGGAAGCCGCCGAGGTAGGCCGCCTCGGGGAGCCTGCCGGGCAGCGGGCGGCGGATGCCGCGGGGGCGGCCGGTGGTGCCCGAGGTGTAGTTCATGACCCAGCCGAGCTCACGGTCCGCGGGGGCCGACTCGGGCTGTTGGTCGAGGAGTTCGGCGTACGGCCGGAAGCCCTCGACCTCGCCGACGGCGTACCGGTGGGTGGCCGGGAGACCGGCCTCGTCGGCGGCGTGCCGGGCGGGGCCGGCGAACCGTTCGTGGGCGAGCAGCACCTTGGCGCCGGAGTCGGAGACGATCCAGGCGATCTCCGGGCCGACGAAGTGGTGGTTGACGGGCACGAGGTAGAGGCCGGCCTGGGTGGCGGCGAGGTACGCGGTGAAGAACTCGGGCCCGTTGGGCAGCACGACCGCGAAGGCGTCGCCGCGCTCCAGTCCCGCGGCGCGCAGTCCGTGGACGAGTCTGTTGGCGGCGGCGTGCAGACGGCCCGCGGTCCACTCCTCGCCGTCGGGTGCGACGAGCACCGTGCGGTCGGGCTCGCTGGCGGCCTGGGCCCAGAATCCGGCGGGGGGCGTGCTGGTCACTTGGCGCTCCTTCCGGCGATGCGGTTGATGCGGTCGACGGCCTGCTCGAAGCCGCGGGTGAGGTCGTCGAAGACGGCCTGGACGCTGCGTTCGCTGGTCATCCGGCCGACGATCTGGCCGACGGGGGTACCGAGCAGGGGTTCGACCTCGTACTTCTGGATGCGGGTGACGGCCTCGGCGACCAGCAGGCCCTGCAGCGGCATGGGGAGGGTGCCGGGGCCGTTCGGGTCGTCCCAGGCGTCGGTCCACTCGGTGCGCAGCTGACGTGCCGGTTTCCCGGTGAGGGCCCGGGAGCGGACGGTGTCGCCGGAGCCTGCGGCGAGCAGTTTGCGCGTCACGGCGGGCGAGGAGAGGTCGGCCTCTGTGACGGTCAGCCAGATGGAGCCCAGCCACACACCCTGGGCGCCGAGACTGAGTGCGGCCGCCACCTGCCGGCCGCTGCCGATGCCGCCCGCCGCCAGCACGGGAAGCGGGGCGACGGCGTCGACGACCTCCGGGGTGAGCACCATGGTGGCGATCTCGCCAGTATGGCCGCCGGCCTCATAGCCCTGCGCCACGACGATGTCGATGCCCGCGTCCCGGTGCTTGACGGCGTGCCGGGCGCTGCCCGCCAGTGCGGCGACCAGGACGTCCTGTTCGTGGGCACGGTCGATGACGTCGGCGGGCGGGGAGCCGAGGGCGTTGGCGAGCAGCCGGATCGGGTAGTCGAAGGCGACGTCGAGCTGGGTGCGGGCGACCTGTTCCATCCAGCCGGTGATCCGCCATCCGGACGCCTCGCCGTCGGCCAGCTCGGGCACCCCGTACTTGGCGAGGGTGTCCCGCACGAACTGCCGGTGCCCGTCCGGGATCATCTCCTCGACGTCGGCCTCACTCAGTGTTCTGTTTTTCGGGGCTTCGACCTTCTTGGCGGGCATCACGACATCGAGTCCGTACGGCTTCCCGTCGACATGCTCCTCGATCCAGTCGAGGTCGCGTCTGAGGTCGTCGGGGGCGGTGTAGCGGACCGCGCCGAGCACCCCGAACCCACCGGCCCGGCTGATGGCCGCGGCGACGGCGGGGAACGGCGTGAAGCCGAAGACGGCGTGCTCGACTCCCAGGGTCTTGCTCAGCTCCGTCTGCATGGGCGCAGGATGCCGCAGTCGACCGGCCGACGGAAGAGTTTTCCTGATGCCCCGTCAGATTTCTGCTCCGCCGGCTTTTGCTCCGCCTGTTTTCAGCTCTGTCGGTTTTCCGCTCTGTCAGTTTTGTGCCCTGCCGGATTCCCGCCCTGCCGGATTCTCCGGCGTCCACCGGGTCGGGCGAGGCGCCCGTCACTCCCCCTCCAGCACCGCCATCGCCGCGTTGTGCCCGGGTACCCCGCTCACCCCTCCCCCGCGCACCGCGCCTGCCCCGCACAGCAGGACGTTGGCGTGCCGGGTCTCGACGCCCCAGCGGCCGGCGCCGTCCTGGGCGTAGGGCCAGGAGAGATCGCGGTGGAAGATGTTGCCGCCGGGGAGGCGCAGGTCGCGTTCGAGGTCCAGAGGGGTCTTGGCCTCGATGCAGGGGCGGCCGTCCGCGTCGAGGGCGAGACAGTCGACGAGGGGCTCGGCGAGATGGGCGTCGAGCTGGGCGACGGTGGACCTGAGGAGTTCGGCGCGTACGGCGTCGTTGTCGGCGGCGAAGAGCCGGGCGGGGGTGTGCAGGCCGAAGAGGGTGAGTGTCTGGTAGCCGCGTTCGACCAGGTCCCGGCCGAGGATCGTGGGGTCGGTCAGGGAGTGGCAGTAGATCTCCGAGGGCGGGGCGGCGGGGAGCCGGCCGGCCGCCGCCTGGGCGTGGGCGGTGGCCAGCTGCTCGTAGCCCTCGGCGATGTGGAAGGTGCCGGAGAACGCCTCGCGCGGGTCGACGGCGGTGTCACGCAGCCGGGGCAGCCGCTTCAGCAGCATGTTCACCTTGAGCTGGGCGCCCTCGGCGGGCTCCGGGGCCGGGTCGCCGGTGAGGGCGGCGAGTTCCTGCGGGGCGGCGTTCACCAGCACGTGCCGGGCGGCGACGACACCCTCGCCGTCGGCGGTGCGGTAGGTGACCTCGGCGGCCCGGCCGTCCGTCTCGATCCGTACCGCCTCGTGCCCGGTGGCGAGCACCGCGCCCGCCGAGCGCGCGGCGGCGGCCAGTGCGTCGGTGAGGGCGCCCATGCCGCCCACCGGCACATCCCAGGCGCCCGTGCCGCCGCCGATGACGTGGTAGAGGAAGCAGCGGTTCTGGCGCAGCGAGGGGTCATGGGCGTCGGCGAACGTGCCGATCAGCGCGTCCGTGAGGACGACCCCGCGCACCAGGTCGTCCGTGAAGGTCTCCTCGATGGTGACCCCGATGGGCTCCTCGAACAGGGCCCGCCAGGCCTCCTTGTCGTCGATCCGGCGGCGCAGCTCCTCGCGCGAGGGCAGCGGTCCGGTGAGTGTCGGGAAGACGCGCTCGGCGACCCGGCCGGTCATGCCGTAGAACCGCTGCCAGGCCTGGTACTCCTGCTTGCCCCCGGTCAGCCGTTCGAACGCCTCGCGGATGCGTCGCTCGCCGCCGCCGACCAGCAGTCCGGTCGGCCGGCCGTTGCGCTCCACGGGCGTGTACGACGAGATCGTGCGGCCGCGGACCCGGAAGTCCAGGCCCAGGTCGCGGACGATCTTCCTGGGCAGCAGGCTGACCAGGTAGGAGTAGCGCGACAGCCGTGCGTCGACACCCGTGAAGGGGCGGGTCGAGACGGCGGCGCCACCGGTGCGGGCCAGCCGCTCCAGCACCAGTACGGTGCGTCCGGCCCGGGCCAGATAGGCCGCCGCGACCAGGCCGTTGTGGCCGCCGCCGACGATGATGGCGTCGTAGGTCCTGGATGGTTCGGTGGCAGGGGGCATGGTTCTTCGTAACACATGATGATCTAGGCGGGTAAGAGGCTTGCCGGTTCGCTGTGCGGGGAGGGCCGTTCGGACAGTGCGGATTGCGGGGGTTGTCCCGCCCACGCGGCGGAGCCGTATATGGGCACAGCCCCGCGCCCCTGACGGGCGCGCTCGTCCTACAGGCGTCCGCCCGATGCCTGCTGTTGACGTAGTACCGCCACGCGTCGGTAAAGCTCGACCGCCTCGGCACCTCTGCCCAATTGCTCCAGACAGTGCGCCTCGTCGTTTCGGCTGGCCAGGGTGTCCGGGTGGTCCGGGCCGAGGACCCGCTCCCGGGCGGTGGCCACCCGTCGGTACTCCGTCAGTGCGTCCGTCCAGCGGCCCAGCCAGCCCAGGCCGACCGCGACCTCGCGGCGGCTGACCAGGGTGTCGGGGTGGTCGGGGCCGAGCACGCGTTCGCGGATGGCGCATACGTCCCGGGATTCCGCGAGGGCCTCCTCCCAGCGGGCGAGGCGGCCCAGGTTGACGCCGAGGCCGTGGCGGGCGCGCAGGGTCTCGGGGTGGGCAGGGCCCTGGACGCGGGTACGGTCGTCGATCAGGGCGCGGTAGAGGGTGAGCGCGTCGGCGCTGCGGCCGAGGCGGCCGAGGCTGATGCCGACCTCGTAGCGGGCGGCGAGGGTGTCCGGGTGGTCGGGGCCGAGGGCCCGCGAGCGTGCCTCGGCGACCTCGCGGTAGGTCCGCAGGGCCTCTTCCCAGCGCCCCAACTGACCCAGCGCGTAGGCGACTTCGTAGCGGGTGACCAGGGTGTCGGGGTGCTGTGGGCCGAGGACGCGCGCGCGGGCGACGGCCACGTCGTGGGCCATGCGGTACGAGTCCTCCAGCCGGCCCAGTCTGCTGAGGTTGAAGGCGAGGTTGTGGCGGCAGCGCAGGGTGTCGGGATGGTCCGGACCCATCAGCCGCTGCCGGACGGCGAGTACGGCCGTGTACGCCTGGTGGGCTTCGAAGTGGCGGCCCAACTGACCAAGGACATAGGCCATTTCCTGGCGGACGGCGAGGGTGTCGGGGTGGTCGGCCCCGAGCCCGCGTTCCCGGGCACGGGCGACCTCGGTGTACTCGCGCAGGGCGTCGGCGGCGTGCCCGGTGCGGCTCAGGGTGAAGGCGATCTCGTATCGGCTGGCGAGGGTGTCCGGGTGGTCGGGGCCGAGGAGGCGGGCGCGCTCGGCGGCGACCGCGCGATGTACCTCGCCGGCCTCGGCCCAGCGCCCGAGGCGGCCGAGGCTGAGCCCGGCGTTGTGCCGCCCGGCCAGCGCGGTGATGGCCTCCGGGGCCGGGGCCGGGACCGCGGGGAGGGGTTCGGCGGGGCCGGCGCCCGGGCGGGTCGTCCACTCGCCGGTGAGCCCGGCCGCGGGGTCGGGCGGGGTGGTGCGCAGGCCGGTGCCGGTCGCCTTGTGGCCGGTGGTCATACCGCGAGTCCAGGACGGCAGCCGGGGCTCGCGGAACGCCGTCTCCGGGGACCCGAGTCGGGGCTGCGCGGTGACGACGGTGGGGACGTACGTGGGTGTCGTACGCCCGGAGGTGATCCGGCGGCCCACCTCCTTGGCGTCGTAGGGCCGTTGCTCGGGCCGCTTGGCCAGCAGGTCCAGGACGACCTTCTCCAACCAGCCCGGCAGCTCGGCGCGGCGGTCGCGGGGTGGAGCGGGCGGGGTGTCACGGTGGCCGATGAGGATCGCCCAGGCGTCGGCGAGGTCGAACGGCGGTGCCCCGGTGGCGATCTCGTACAGCACGCAGCCCAGGGAGTACAGGTCGCTGCGCTGGTCGACCTCGGTGCCGCCGATCTGTTCGGGTGACATGTAGTGCGGGGTGCCCATGGCGATGCCGGTGCCGGTCAGCCGGGAGGTGAGGCCGATGTCGTGGCCGAGGCGGGCGATGCCGAAGTCGCAGAGCTTCACCGTGCCGTCGGTGAGCCGCATGATGTTGGCGGGTTTCAGGTCCCGGTGCACGATGCCCTGTTGGTGGGTGTAGGCGAGGGCGGCGGCGACCTGCTCGGCGATGTCGACGACGTCGCCGACGGGCAGCGGATGGTGCTTGTTGTCCTCCATGAGCTGGCTGAGGTTGCGGCCGTCCAGCAGCTCCATCACGAGGTAGAGGATGCCGTCGTGCTCGCCGAAGTCGTGGACGACGGTCACCCCGCGGTGGGAGAGGGCGGCGGCCACTCTCGCCTCCCGGCGGAACCGTTCGCGCAGGACGCGGGTGAACGCCTGGTCGTGGTGCGGGCCCAGCGGTTTGAGGCACTTGACGGCGACCTGGCGGCCGAGGGACTCGTCGCGGGCCCGCCACACCTCGCCCATCCCGCCCCGTCCGATCAGGTCGAGCAGCCGGTACCGCCCCTGGACCAGCCTGGTGTCAGCCATCGCGCGCCGTCGCCCCCCGTCGCTACAGCCCCGCCCTCCCCAGGGGGTCGCGGTCAAGGTGTGGCCGCGCCGAACCGGCCCGTTCCGTGACACACTCCCCTGGTCGTCCAGTATGGCGGTCTAATGCCCGACTTTGTACGGTGCCGGGCGTGCGTCGGGGCCGAGCCTCGCCATGGCGCGCAGGATGTGTTTGGGCGGGAGTTGCCAGCGCAGACGTGCGGGAACACCGCGCAGCAGGGTGCCGGTGGCGCGCAGTCGCCGGGTCACGACGGCGGGTTCGGGGGCCGGTCTGCCGTACAACTCGTGGGCGTACGGCGGCAGAGAGGCGTACGCCAGGTGGGCCACGCGCCGCCACAACACCTCGCGCGCCGGTATCAGGAGCGGGTGCGTCGGGGGGCGGAGCAGGAAGTCGTCCACCGCGCGTGCGTCGGCTCCGGCGGCGAGGAGCGGCCGTACCTCGTGGAAGTAGGCCGCCATGTCCGCCCGGTCGGCCGGTACGGCGGCGGGGTCGAGGCCCACCAGGCGGGCGCTGACCCGGTGTTCGGCGAGGTAGCGGTCGGCCTGGGCGTCGGTGAGGGGGAAACCAGAGCGGCGCAGGACGTGCAGATACGAGTCGATCTCGGCGCAGTGCACCCACAGCAGCAGTGCGGGGTCGTCCACGCCGTACCGCTCCCCGGTGTCCGGGTCCGTCGCGCCCAGCAGGCTGTGGATCTTCCGTACCCGGGCCCCGGCCCGCTCGGCGGCCTCAGTCGTGCCGTAGGTCGTGGTGCCGACGAAGTTCGCGGTGCGCATCAGCCGGCCCCAGGCGTCGCGCCGGAAGTCCGAGTTCTCCATCACGCCGCGCACCGCGCGCGGGTGCAGGGCCTGGAGGTAGAGCGCGCGGACACCGGCGACCCACATCATCGGGTCGCCGTGCACCTGCCAGGTCACGGAGTCCGGGGTGAACAGCCCGGGGTCGCCGCCCATGACCGCAGACTAACGCCGGACCCGTGGCATCCCCAGTCCGATCCACGAGATGATCTCGCGCTGGATCTCGTTGTTGCCGCCGCCGAAGGTGAAGATCACCGCCGAGCGGTAACCACGTTCCAGGTCGCCGTGGAGGACCGCGCCGGCCGAGCCCTCCTTCAGCGGGCCCGCCGCACCGGCGATCTCCATCAGCCAGGCGTAGGCGTCGCGGCGGGCCTCCGAGCCGTAGACCTTGACGGCGGAGGCGTCGTGCGGGGTGAGGGTGCCCTCCTGGACGGCGGTCACCATCTGCCAGTTCAGCAGCTTCATGGCGTCGAGGCGGGTGTGGGTGCGGGCGAGGTTGCGGCGCACCCAGGGCAGGTCGACGACACGGCGGCCGTCGGCGAGCTTGGTCTCCATGGCCCAGCGCTGGACGTCGTGCAGGGCACGGATCGCCATGGTGCCGTGGGCTGCGAGGGTGACCCGCTCGTGGTTGAGCTGGTTGGTGATCAGCCGCCAGCCCTGGTTCTCCTCGCCGACCCGGCGGGATACGGGGACGCGGATGTTCTCGTAGTAGCTGGCGGTGGTGTCGTGCGAGGCGAGGGTGTTGATCACGGTGCAGGAGTAGCCGGGGTCGGAGGTCGGCACCAGGAGCATGGTGATGCCCTTGTGCGGCGGGGCCTCGGGGTCGGTGCGGGTGGCCAGCCAGACCCAGTCGGCGGTGTCGCCGTTGGTGGTCCAGATCTTCTGGCCGTCGACCACGTACTCGTCGCCGTCCCGTACGGCCCGGGTCTTCAGCGCGGCCAGGTCGGTGCCTGCGTCTGGCTCGCTGTAGCCGATGGCGAAGTCGATTTCGCCGGAGAGGATGCGGGGCAGGAAGTACGCCTTCTGTTCGTCCGTGCCGTACCGCATGATCGTCGGGCCGACCGTGTTCAGCGCCATCAGCGGGAGCGGTACGCCCGCCTGGGCGGCCTCGTCGAAGAAGATGAACTGTTCCATGGCGGTCAGGCCCCGGCCGCCGTACTCCTTCGGCCAGCCGACGCCGAGCCAGCCGTCCGTGCCCAGCCGGCGGATCGTCTCCCGGTAGAAGCGTTTCTGCGCGGCCGGGTCGGCGTAGCGGGCATAGGCGTTGTCCGGCACCAGGCCGGCGAAGTAGGCGCGCAGTTCGGTGCGCAGCCGCTGCTGCTCGGGCGTGTGGTCGAGGTGCACGGCGCCTCCAGGCTCCCGACGGGCGGTCCTGACGGCGCACACCGTAGAACGTGTTCCAGAAATTGGGAATGGCGACGCGAGTGCGCGACCCGGCCCGTTCCGGTCAGCCGTGGCGCCCGGCTCAGCCCACGTCCGTGCGACCCGCTTCGGTGCCAGGGCGAGGACCGACACGGAGCCGGCCAGGAACACCGCGGCGAACCGGGCCGGCCCGATGCCGATGGTGGCCACGAGCGGGCCCACGGGCCGCGCCCCGAACGGGCGCGGGGGCGATCTGCGCGCCGGCACGTGTGACAGGTCCGTGCCGGAGCCGGCGGGACCTAGGAAGGCGAAGGAGACGGGGACCGTCGAGACGGCCGTCGCGGCGGGGGCGAGGAGCCGGTCAGCGAGGCGGCGAGGTCGGCGATCAGGGTGCCGCCGGCCTCGCGGCCCGGTGCGCGACGGGTGTTCTCGCGGACCTCCGCGAGGCGTTGCCGGCGGTCGTCGTCGGCGAGCAGGTCCTCGATCGTGTCCACCAGGGCGTCGGGGTCGAAGCCGTAGGTGTCCTTCCGGACGCCGAAGCCGAGGTCGGCGACGCGTTGCGCGTTGTCGTACTGGTCCCGGAACAGCGGGAGGACGATCATCGGCAGGCCCGCGGTGACCCCCTCGCCCAGGGTGTTGCTGCCGCCGTGGGTGATGAGGAGATCGCAGTCGGGCAGCACGCTGGGCTGCGGCAGGAACGGCTCGCCGTACATGTTCGGGCCGAGGGTGACCTCATGGTGGCAGGGGCCCATGGAGACAACGGTGCGGTGTCCGGTGCGGGCCACGACGTCCACGAGGTGCTGGAGGAGCCGGGTGTCCAGAGACCCCAAAGACCCCAGGGACAGGTAGCGGCGCCGTTCCAGTCCCCGCCGGCGAGGACCGGCTGGAGCTTGTTGATGAGGTCGTGGAGTTCGTCGGCGATGGTCTGGGCGACGCCGTTGATGCGCGTGCCCGAGCCGGCGAGTTCCTCCTTGACCATGAGGTTCGCGCCGTCGACGTTTCCTGCCATGATTCACTCCCTGGTGGTGGCGGATGCCGAGTGGGGCCTTCGGGTGCCGTTGATTTGACGACGAGTCAGCTGAGGTTGGCGCTCGGCAGCCCGGCCTCGATGTTGTTGATCGAGGTGATGTTCTGCTGCTCGCTGTCGGTGTAGTTGACGTAGTTGCCGCGCAGCCCGCCGGCGATGTCGGTGAGTGCGTCGTGGAGCATGCGGGAGTAGATGTCGTACTCCTGCATCAGGGCCTGGAAGGTGTCCTGGGCGATGCCCTGCCACCAGCCCTCCATGTTGACCACGTAGGTCTTGAGGTCCGAGAGCTGCCCCTGGATCTCGGCCGCCGTGCTGTCGCACGACGTCGCGGCCAGCGAGATCTGCTCCGGTGTCACCTTGAAGTCGGTCACCGTACAGCTCCTGTCCGGGTGGACTGATACCGGTCCAGTTCAGCGTCGCAGCGGCAACGAGAGGCCGACAGATCCCCATTCCGGTGTCCCCGGGACCCGGCGGACGGCGTCCCGGCGCGGGGCGGCAGGACGGCAGGCATGCCAGAACTTCCGGGCATCGCAAGGGACTTGATGTGACGACAGATGGGTGTCCGACCGGGCGCTGCGTCCGCTCACCCTGCCGTCAGGGGTGTCGAGTCGGCCGCCAACGGCATCATCGGCCGCCTCGGGCCGTCGCTCGCACACCCAACTCGCCGTCGTCGGCCGGTTGCGCAACCTCGCCCCCACGGGACAACTCCCGCCCCGTACACGGCCAGAGAGGCTCAAGGGAGGCGCCCCCCCAACGGCCCAAGGGGGCGGCCTCCAACCCCTCCTGCTCGGAATGCTCAGTCGATACAGAACTCGTTGCCCTCGATGTCCAGCATCGGGATGCACGCGTCATTGCCGTCGTACAGCGTTCGCACGTGTACCGCCCCGAGCGGGACCAGTCGTGCGCATTCGGCCTCAAGTGCGGCAAGGCGCTCCTTGCCCACGAGGCCGGTGCCGACCCGCACGTCAAGATGCACCCGGTTCTTGACGGCCTTCCCCTCGGGAACACGCTGGAAGTACAGTCGCGGGCCCACCCCCGAGGGATCACTGCAGGCGAACCATGAATCCTGCTGCTCAGGTGGCAACGAGCCCTTGTAGTCGTCCCAAGTGGCAAACCCCTCCGGTGGCGGCGGTACGACGTACCCCAACACCTCGCACCAGAAGCGAGCCAGGCGCTCAGGTTCTGCGCAGTCAAAGGTGACTTGGAACTTCTTGATCGCTGACATCGGCGCAACATACCAGGGGGACTCTGCCTCCCACCGATGGTCCCCAGGATCCAGCCCTGACCAACCACCCTCACGTCAAAGACCAGTTACGGGACTGCCATGCGGCGGGTATCGGATCGCCGCCAGCCAGACGGCGATCACCGGGAGGGACAGCACCTGGGAGAGGAACACGACCCGCGCGGCCGGTATGTTCCGCGAGGTCCTGGCGCCGCAGTAGTCCGCCGCGCCCCAGCCGAGCGCCGCCACGGCGGCCAGCAGTGTGGTGACCATCAGGCACCTGTCCGGCTCAGCAGCACATCGCGTCTGGCGTCGGCCAGGTAGCAGGCCGCCTGGCGGGGCGTGCACACCGCGTCCTCGGCGAGCTTCAGCGTCTCCGTCACCAGGTCGCGCAGGGCTCCCCGGACCTTGGACAGGGAGGAGTCGGCGGTCGGGGCGACATCGCCGTAGAGCACCCACCACCAGGCGTTGGTGCCCGAGTTGGCGACGACGTCGGGTACCACGACGCGGCCGCGGGCGCGGAGCATCTCCTCCGCGCCCGCGGTCACGGGCAGGTTCGCCGCCTCCACGATGTAGCGGGCCGCGACCCGGTCCTGGTTGGCCTCGTGGACGGTGTAGGAGGTCGCGGCGGGGACCAGCACGTCGGCCGCGAGCGACAGGCAGGCGTCCCGCTCCAGCAGGACGTCGTCCGGACCGAGCCGGCTGCGGTCGATGGCGCCGTACGCCCGGCGGTGGCGCAGCATGTCGTCGACGGCCAGGCCGCGCGGGTTGGCGACGGTGCCGTGGACGTCCGAGATCCCGGCCACCCGGATCCCCGCCTCGTGCAGGAAGCGGGCCGTGGAGCCGCCCATGGCGCCGAAGCCCTGGATGACGGCGGTGGCGGACGTCCGGGAGACACCGTCCCGGTCCAGGAGCGTGAGCACCGCCTCCGCGACCCCGCAGCCGCCGACCAGTTCGGCGAGTCCGATGCCGTCGACCTCGACGGCGAACGCGTCGGCGAATCGTTTCCGCGCCGCCGGGGGGTCGTCGAGGGTGCGCACGACCGGGGCGATGCAGCCGTCCACGCCCAGCTCGCCGAGCACCTCTTCGATGAGTTCCGTGGTGGTACCGGGGTCGTCACCGGTCGCGCAGTTGTTCTCCAGTTACGGCCGGATGAAGGCGAGGAAGCGGGAGAGCACACCGCGCGCCTCGCTGCTGAGCGGGTCGCAGTCGATCCCGCCCTTTGCGCCGCCCATGGGGAGGTAGCGGCCCGTGGGGTCGTAGTGCAGCGCCTCCTTCACGCTCATCGCCGCCGCCAGCTCCCTGACCTCCTCCAGGTGAGTGACGCTTCGGGGGGTCGGGTCGCCGCGCCGCCGGCACCGGCCGCGGGCGGGGTGAGAAGACCGCTGTTCACGGCGATGGGCTCCTAGGGAAGGAAAGCCGATGAGGAGTGACCACGGAGCGCGCCACTGGCGGTCGTGGAAGACCCGGAAGCGGCCACTCACGCGCGCTCCGACGGTAGTTCCGGCCGTGGATCACTGGGCAGTCCCCTATTCCGGGGCATGGCCGGCGCCCCTCTTGGGGAACCGCTTCGCGGTAGCCTCTCCCTGTTCGATCAACCGCACAGGTCACGCGAGGAACCCCATGAGCCAGCCGGAGCCCAGCGCCGGGACCACGGCACCGGCGGACGTACACATGCCGGATTCCGTAGCGGCCGGCACGCTCAATCACGCGATCCTCCGCGTGGCCCGTCTGCACCGCATGCTGGCCGGCCAGCTACTGCGCCGGGTAGGGCTCCACCCCGGCCAGGAACTGGTCATGATGCAGCTGTGGGACCGGGGCCCGCAGCGGCAGACCGACCTCGTCCGGCTGCTCGGCTCCGACGCCGCCACCATGACCCGTACCGTCAGGCGGCTGGAGAACGCGGGCTTCGTCCGCCGGCACCCCAGCGCCACCGACAAACGGGTCTCCATCATCGAGCCCACGGCGGCCGGCAACGCCCTGCGCGGTGAGGTGGAGCAGGTCTGGACGGACCTGGAGGCCAGGGTCGCCGAGGGCATGACCCCGGCCCGGCAGGCCGAGGCCGTCGAAGTCCTGAACCGCATCGAGGAGAGCCTCGCCCGCGCGACGTCGCAGCAGACCTGAACAGGATCGGGGCCGACATCCGCGGCGAGGCCGGGCGGTCTGCGACGGCGGGGTGACGGGCCGTCAGCGTGCGACCGCGAGGTCCGCGGAACCGGCCGGCTTACGACGGGCGGCGACCCGGTCCAGTACGTACTGGAGGGTGAGGCAGCCCAGGCCCCAGGCGGCCAGGGTCGTCACGGCGCCGGTGAGATGCGCGTCGTGGAAGTAGGCGGCGCCCCGGAGTCCGCGTACCGCCGCGGCCGGCGGCAGGACCGAGGCGAGCGGGGAGAGCCAGGCGGGCAGGAAGGTGGCCGGCAGGATGCCGCCGGAGGTGGCGTTGCCGAGGATCAGCAGCACCACGGAGGCGACCGGCATGCCGAGCGGCCCGAACACCCGAAGCAGCACTCCGGCGGCCGCGGCGGCGGCCCACGCCAGCAGGCCCACCACGAGGGCGACCACCGCGAACGGGGCGGGCAGCGCGCTCAGGGCGCTGTGCCCGATCAGTGCCACCATCAAGCCGGAGGCGGCGGCGAAGACCAGCATCGAGGCGACGCGGACGGCCAGCCCCAGGCGTGGCGCTATCTGGTAGGAGGAGACGGCGAAGAGGAAGCCGGCGAGCACGACGCCGAAGGCGGCGTAGAACACCGACAGTCCGCGGGAGTCCCCCGCCGCCAGGGGCAGTACGTCCTTGACGGGAACCGGCTTGCCGACCGCGGTGGTCAGCGCCGTGGCGAGGCTGGACACCGTGGACGGCCCCTGCGCGCCGGCGACCAGCAGGCGCGTGCCCCGGCCGTCGGCGACCAGGGCGGCCGGAACCTGGTCGTGGGTGACCGCCCGGCGGGCGGCCGCGGCATCCGGGTAGCGGTAGAAGGTGTACCCGTCCGGGGCCGCGTTGTTGAGGGCGAGTTCGGTGTGCGCGGCCACCTTGTCGGAGGCGGCGATGCCGACCGGCTGGTGACGGGCCGTCGGGGAGTGGAAGGCCGCGAGGTACACGGCGACGAACACGGTGCCTATCGCCAGCGCGGTGAGCACCGGCACGAGTACCGCCTTCCGGGCGCCGGCGGCCGCCGCGAGCACCGGGGCGGGCAGCCCGGGTTCGGAGTCGACCAGCGCGTGCCTGGCGTGCCGGACGTGATCGACGGCGGGGTCGGCACCCGGGGGGTACGGGGCCGCCTGGGGCGGCACGCTGACAGAGGGCTGTATGCCGTGGTGCATGGGCGAGAGCTTTCCGGGGTCGGGCGGGGCGCTGGGGCTTCGTGGCCTGCCGCTGATGGTCGGGGTGTGGGGCGGGTTCGCCGTTGCCGTTTCTTCGGACTGTCCGTCCAGAACATCCCGCCGTCCTAGAACATCCCGCCGTCGAGCTGCAGCGTGCGGCCGGTCATGTAGGCCGCGTCGGCGGAGGCGAGGAAGGCGTATGCGGCGGCGACCTCGGAAGGCTCAGCCAGCCGCCGCAGCGCGACGCCGACCTTCAGCCACTCGGACAGGTCCTGCTTCCCGGCCAGGTCGGGGTGGAGATAGCTCGCGCCGTTCTCGCGCGCCATGTCCGTGGCGGTGCCGCCCGGAGCGATGGCGTTGATGGCGATGCCCTTGCGTCCGAGTTCCGCGGACAGGTTCAGGACCATCGACTCCACCGCCGCCTTGCTCGCGGCGTACAGCGTGTGCCCGAAGAACGCCTTGGACGCGCTCACCGACGAGGTCAGCACGATCCGGCCGCCCTCGCCCAGGTGGGCGACGGCGTGCTGGACCGCGAACAGCTGCCCGCGTGTGTTGACCGCGAAAACACGGTCGAAGTCGGCCGGCGTGATCTTCTCCAGCGCGTCGAAGTGCTCGATACCGGCACAGGACGCGAGCACGTCCAGCCGGCCGAACTCGGCGACCGCCCGCTCGATCAGCGCTCCGGTCTGCTCCGGGTCGGCGACGTCGGCCTGGACGGCGACGGCCCGACCGCCGCCGTCACCGAGTTCGGCGACCAGGGCGGCCGCGGCCTCCTGGTTGCCCCGGTAGCCGATGGCCACCGCCGCACCCTCCTGGACCAGGCGCCTGGCGACCGCGGCGCCGATGCCACGGCTGCCCCCGGTGACGACCGCCACCTTGCCTTCGAATCGTGCCTTCTGCGCGGATGACACCACTGCTCTTCTCCAAGGAAACGTCGCCGACTGTCTCTGTGGGCAACGGCCGCGGCGCCCTGACCCGACGGGAGCGTGCACCGCGCCCGGGCGTGTGCGTCCGGACGTCGTCGGTCTACGACGGCATGCCCACCGTAACATCAAGCGCAGGAAATCCTTCGCTTATCGCCTCACGAGAATCCGACTGACGTAACCTCGACGCGTCGACCCGCGATGATCACGGCCGGTCGGCGCGGCCGAGAAAGGACGGGCACACGGTGGCTTCCCGCACCCCTGGCGACAGCGGCAGACCACGGCTGCGCGCGGACGCGGCCCGCAACCGGGCGCAGATCCTCGCCGCCGCCCGCACCGCCTTCCGTGAACTGGGCACCGCCGCCCCCCTGGACGAGATCGCCCGCCGCGCCGGCGTGAACATCGCCACGCTCTACCGCCGCTTCCCCGATCGGGAGGCCCTCGTCCAGCAGGTCGTCCTCGACGGGTTCGCCACGGTGGCCGAGGCCGCTCGCCGCGCCCTGGACACCGCCGAGCAGGACCCCTTGGCGGCCGTCGAGGGGTTCCTGCTCCACCTGGTCGACGAACGGGACACGCTTGTACTCCCCCTGATCGGCGGGCCGGTCGCCACCAGCCCCGACGCGGTCGAACTCCAGGGCCGGATCGCGCCGCTCCTGGACGAGGTACTCAGCCACGCCCGCTCCCGGGGCGCGATCCGATCCGATGTCACGCACATGGACCTGATCACCACCGGGGCGCTGGTCTGCCGCCCCATGCCGTACCTGCCCACGGAACAGGCCAAGGCCCTGGCCACCCGCCATGTGCGCATCTTCGTGGACGGCCTGCGCCCGAACGACCCCCGTCCACTGCCGCCCTCCCCGACACATCAGGACATCACCGTCCATCTCCACACGAGCACAGAGAGCGACTGAGCCACCCGCACGGCCGCCGGTAACATTTGCCGACCATTTATTTCTCGCACGTCGGAAGAGATTCCGACACCCTGCGCGAGCAAGACCCTCAGGCGCATGGAAACTCCAAGGTCAGATGCCTTCTCAGGGTCGCAGCACAGCCCCCACCACCCCCGCAAGTGACCCACATCACAACACCACTTCTGGAAGCGACAGTGAGTTTACTTGTTCGGACAGTAAATGGCTCGGACAGGGGCGGACCGTCACACGCCGAGCCCTGTCCGCAAGCGGCCGCCCTCAGCGGCAGGTGTTCCCGTGAACCAAGGATGATGATCATGCCGAAGGCCTTCGAAGCGACCGAACTCGGCGGCAGGCGCCTCGCCAACCGGATCGTGATGGCGCCGATGACCCGCTCCCGCGCCTACGGCGAGGGCAACACCCCGACCGATCTGATGGCCGAGTACTACGCCCAGCGCGCCGGGGCCGGCGTGATCGTCACGGAGGGCACCCAGCCGTCGGTGATCGGCCAGGGCTACCCCGACACTCCCGGCATCCACTCCGCCGAGCAGGTCGCCGGCTGGCGCAAGGTCACCGACGCCGTCCACGCCCAAGGCGGCGTCATCTACCTCCAGTTGATGCACACCGGCCGCGTCAGCCACCCGTCCCTGATGGGCCGCACCCCCGTCGGCCCCTCCGCCGTAAAGGCTGCGGGCCAGGTCTACACCCACGCCGGTCCGCAGGATTTCGTCACGCCGAAGGAGCTCGCCAAGGAAGAGATCCGGGACACGATCGCGGACTACGCCGACGCGGCCCGCAACGCCGTCGAGGCAGGCTTCGACGGCGTGGAACTGCACGGCGCCAACGGCTACCTCATCCACCAGTTCCTCGCGCCGAACTCCAACACCCGTACTGACGCATGGGGCGGCAGCCCCGAGGGCCGGATCCGGTTCGCCGTCGAGACCGCCAAGGCGGTTGCCGAGGCCATCGGCGCCCACCGGACCGGCTTCCGCATCTCCCCCGGCAACCCGTACAACGACATCGACGAGAGCGACCGCACCGATGTCGACGCCACCTACACCACCCTCGTCGACGCCCTCGCTCCCCTGAACCTCGCCTACCTCCACCAGATGGAAGCCCCCGAGATCCGCGACCTGACCCTGCGCCTGCGCAAGGCCTGGCCCACCACGTTCATCCTCAACCCCTTCACGGGCATGGAGCCCACCGGCCCGGGCGCACTGACGCTGCTCGATGACGGCACCGCCGACCTCATCGCCTACGGCGCCCTCTTCCTCGCCAACCCGGACCTGCCCGCCCGCCTCGCCCGGGGCGGCCCCTACAACGCCCCCGACCGCGCCACCAGCTTCGGCGGCGACCACACCGGTTACACCGACTACCCGACCCTCGACTGACCCCGGACCCGGCACCACGACCGGCACCCCGCGGCGCCCAACCGGCTGCCCCCAGGGCGTCGCGGCGCGGGAGAGCCCCCGGCCTAGCCGGCGAGGACGTACACAAGCCGACCCAGTACCGTCGCCAAGAACGCCGCGGGCGGGGCGAGAAACCAGATGCTCAACCAGCGCTTGCCCACCGGGATCAGCGTGACCAGAGCGGTCAGGGGCGCCAGGAGGCAGGCGATGTAGCCGGCGACGAGATTGTCGAACGGGAACGCCCGGGGCGGTGCGAAGGCCAGCCAGGTGTAGACGCCGGTGACTAAGTTCAGGAACGCCAGCAGGACGGTGAAGGCAGCGCCGCCCAGGACGGTGCCGACGGTCAGCCGTCGGCGTAACGGCGTCTCAGGCGATGGCATCTCGGCTCCCCGTCGGCGGTGACACCCCGCGGAAAGGCTAGGCCGTTCAGGCCATCACCGCCATGAACTCCGTACAGGCCGCGGCGCATGCCCGGCACGCGGCCGCGCTCTTCTCGGCGCCGGGCCGACTGTCGAAGGTCTGGGCGCACTGGAGGCAGATCGTCCGGCACCACTCCAGCTGGACGCGCAGACCGGCCTCGTCCTGGACGTTCTCCTCGGTCAGCGCCCGGCAGGTCGCGTCGCACACCTCGGCGCACATGATGCCCGTACGGCGTACCCGCTCCAGCTCGACCGAGCCCTCCGGATCGAGCACGCTGGCGCCCAGCGCACACAGTCGAGCACATTCCGTACAGGCCTGCGCGCAGGCGAAACGATCCTCAAGGTATCCGTACAGCTCCTGTTGAGAAGTCGTCGACGTCATGCACCCCGGGTTGCCGAGCCCCGGACCGGCAAACCGCCTCCGAGAACGACAGGGGCGTCAGCCCCATTTTCGGGCTGCCGGTGTCTTCCGGTTCGAAAGGCGCCGTGCAGCCCGAGGCCGCCTTCCGGTTCCGCTGAGACCGCTTGCGTGGCGTGAGCATGGCCACATCCCGAATTCGAGGGGCCCCTCATGTTAGTCTGGACGCATGAGTCAGCAGCACGTCCTGTCCGCGCCTCAGGCACCGGCCAAGGCACTGCGCCGTGATGCGCAGCGCAACAGGGACGCGATCGTGGCCGCCGCCCGCAAGGCCTTCGCCGAGCAGGGGCTGGACGCGTCCCTGGAGGGTGTTGCCCGCGAGGCGGGCGTCGCGATCGGGACGCTCTACCGGCACTTCCCCCGCAGGCTCGACCTGGTCGAAGAGCTTTTCACCGCGAAGTTCACGGATCTACTGGCCGCGGCCGAAGAGGCCGCGGGCATGGACGACACCTGGGCAGGGTTCTGCCACTACCTGGAGAAGCTCTGTCAACTGCAGGCCTGCGACCGCGCCTTCAACGACCTGGTCTCGGCCCGGCTGCCGGTCCATGCGCTCGGCAGGGGAATCTTCGAGCGCACACAGGAACGGGCCGCCCAGATCTTCCGCAACGCGCAGGAGCAGGGCGTCCTCCGTGACGACGTCACCCCGGAAGACCTCGCTTTCGTGATCTGGTCCCAGGCCGGCATCATCCAGGCCACCCGTGCCGTCGCCCCCAACGCCTGGCGCCGCCACCTGCACCTGATGCTTGACGCGTTCCGTGCGCAGTGTACCCATGAGCTGCCGGAGCCTCCGCTGACCGCCCGGCAGGTCGACCAGACCCTCACCACTCTCGAGTGCCCCGAAGAGGAGTGCCGCGAGTGCCAGGAGGAGGCATGAGCCGCGGCGGGTGAGGCCGCCGGGCAACACGACAGCGAGCGGGGGCCCGGGGGGCGGGGGGGGCCCCCCCCCCCCCGCGCGCGACGGCGGGGGGCCCACGCCGGGGCGGGGTGGGTTACACCCGCCCCCGGGCGCCCCGCCCCCGCCCGG
>NZ_JBSHAF010000022.1:192735-202907 GCF_053611365.1 Streptomyces sp. NPDC054813
TGGGGGGCCGACGCCCGCGTTCGCCGTACCCGGGGCGCCCCGCGGCGGTATGCCGGTTGGGGCTTGGTGCGGGTCGTGGTCCAACCCCCCGCCAACCACCCCCCGGGGGGGCCCGGTGCCCTTGGCGCCCCGGGCCCCCGCTCGTCACCGCGAGGGCGTCGCCCTCCAGGGGAGGCGTTCAGTTTCCCGCCAGCAGCTGTGCCAGCTCCGCGTCCAGGTCGAACCGGCCGGACTCGGACCCCGGCGGCACCACGGACCACGTCTCGCGCAGGAAGGACTTCACGCCCTGCGCGGGGAACTCGAGTAGGGCCGATCCCTCGGGTGAACGCAGAGCGATGGAAACCAGCTCGCGTCCCGAGTCGACGACCGGCCACATGTGCACGTCGCCTCCCTGCCCGGTGTGCCCGCTCAGGGCCTGAGCCAGCATCTCGCGACTGAAGAACCACTCGACCGTTCGATCCTGGCCCGGAAGGTGGAAGACGGCGCGGACGGCATAGGGGTCGTCCGTCTCGTACCGCAGTGCCGCATACATCGGCACCGACAGGTCTTGTGACAGGACGAGCTCCACGGGCAGCTCGTACGCCACGGTTCTGACCGATCTCACTGTCCCTCACTCCTGCATCCCGCTCGCCCGGCGCTGTGATCGCTCCCCGGGTGCTTCGAGGCACGGGACGTGGTGGCATCGCCGGCGCGACCACAAGCGTCGCAAGACGAAAGCGGTACACGCGGTTCATGCGTGCCGGCCCCGTTCGGCCAGGAAGCGATTTCATCGGACCGGGCCTGATGTCGGCTCGGCGAGCGATCGGTTTGACGGGTCGCAACGACGTGTCCCCCGGCCACGGCGCTGCGGCTCGTCAAACCGACCGTGACGGCCTGCAGCCGCATCAGCGCTGGTGCAGATACCAGGCGACCTGGTCCAGGTACCAGCGCTCGCCGCCGATGCCGGACCGCGTCGTCGCCTCCTCCTGCCGGCGGTGCCCGTCCCAGGCGTACAGGTGGCTGCCGTCCCCACGCTCTTCCTGCGTGCGGTAGTGGTGCCGGTCGTCGTGGTGACCTTGGCGGTCGTCGTCCTTGTACCAGCCACGGGGTGCGTCCCAGCTGTCGTCCTGTTCCCCGTGGTGACCGCTCCTGTATACGTCCTCGCGGTGGCTGTCACGGTCGCGGGCGGCCGCGAAGGCGGCGACCGAGGACCGCGCGTGATCCGCGGGTCCCGAGGCCGTCGCCGCCGACGCCGCGCCGCCGGCTCCGAGAAGGGCTCCGCCTGCCAGTGCCGTAGAAGCGACAGCGATCGAGACGCGCCTGATCCACCTGTTCATGGTCAATTCCTTGTCATTTCCATGTGCGGCGACTGCGCCGATGTGGCAGCCGCTGCGATGTCCGTGTTGTGCGACCCGGAGATTCCGGATCAGCCGGTGCCGAGCCCTGGGGGACATCCTGAGGGGGTCCTCATGTTCAGCGCTGCCCAGCGTACTCGAGGGGGTCCTCATGTTTGCGGTGAAGCCCGTCACAGCACGCCGAAAGAGGCGACCGGCACGGGCGGCGCACACCCGGGCGAGGCGACGCACCCTGACCTTGAGCTGCTTTGACGAACATCCGGGAGCAGGGATCGAGCCTCCGGGAGCATGTCCGAGGCCGACGGGAGAAGGGGAGCCGCATTGCAGCTGCCAACCGATGCCGTCGGGACAGCGGCGGAGTCGCGGTTCGAGGCCTACCGCTCCCGCTCCGGCCGTCACCGCCGAAGGTGGTCCACCACGGGCTCCGGTCGTCGCGGCTGCCGTCGAAACTGGCCGGGCGGGTACGGTCGACCACCGAGAGTGTCCGGTTCATACCGTTCTGGGCGGGGTATCCCTTGGCTATGAGCACCGTATCGATGGAGCTGGCCGCTCCCAGCGGCCTGTTGAGTCTCGGGCTGTTCGTGGTGGCCGTGGCCGTACTGGCGATGCTCGCCGGGGGCTTCTGGCTGGGCAACCGTGTCAAGTACCGCGAGTCGCCCCGGCCGCGCCCTGATGAGCAGCCCAAGCTGCCACCGGAGGGCGCGGTCCATGAGATCCGGGAGAACCGTGAGTCGGAGGAGATCCCCCGGATGCCCAAGGGCGGCCGTCCGCTCACTCCCTACGAGCTGAGCAATCAGCAGACCAGGCCGAGCACGTCGACGGACCGGCCGCGCTGGAGCAAGGGCAGCAGCGGCTCGTTCGGCGGTGGCGGGCTCGGCGCCCACTGACCCTAGACAGCCCCCCGGCCCGCGTCGAGACGTCCGACGTGGGCCAGGTTCCCGAGGTCCTCGGCGTCCTGGCTCGGCGTTGCCGCGAACCAGGCGTCGAGGATCTCCTTGAGCACCGGCTGCGAGGTCAGGCGCAGGCTCAGGGCGAGGACATTGGCATCGTTCCAGCGGCGGGCGCCGTCGGCGGTGTACGCGTCCGCGCACAGGGCCGCGCGGACGCCGGGCACCTTGTTCGCGGCGATCGAGGCGCCGGTACCGGTCCAGCAGCAGACGACCGCCTGGTCGGCGGTGCCGGCGGCGACATCGCGGGCGGCCGTCTCCGAGCAGACCGCCCACTGCGGGTCGGCCCCCGGTTCGAGCGCGCCGTACGTACGCACCTCGTGGCCACGGCGGCGCAGCTCCTCGACGAGCAGCCGCGCGACAGGTTCGTCCATGTCGGAGGAGACGGAGATCCGCATGTCCACAGCCTAGGGCCGGTCCGGGGTGGCATACGTGCGGGCCTCGATCGCGGTGAGGACCGAGGACATGTCGAGGCGGCCGTTGCCCAGCCGTACGCTCTCGCGGTAGAGGTCGCTGCTGAGGTCGAGGAGCGGGGTGGCGATGCTGGCCGCGCGGGCCGCGTCCGCGATCAGCCGGGTGCCGGCGTAGGCGTCCGAAGTGGCGGCCTGCACCGTGAAGTCGTGCGCGGCGGGCATCGGGACCCTGACCCGGGCCACGCCGCTGCCGAGCCGGCCGGAGTCCACGACGGCCCGGAAGGTCTCCAGGTCCAGGTCCTGCCGCTGGGCGAAGACGTCCTCGACACTCCACACGACGAGCGGGGTACCGGCCCGGGCGAGATTGAGCGCCATGGGCTGCCCCATCACACCGAGCCCCACGAAGCCGTGCAAGGGGGCATCGGGGCTGCCGGTCGCTTGCGTCATCGTCGTAACTCCCGGTCGCGTGCGGAAGGTGAGGGCCGTCGGCACCGTACGGCGCGCAGGCGCGGCCGCCCACGACGGGTGAGGCCGATCGGGTCAGGCGCGGCGCGCCTCGGGTGTGCGTGCGGTCGTCGGTGCAGGATCGGGTGTGCGGCCGCCTCGGGACGGGCCGCACCACCACGTGAAGAGGCCCGGCCATGAAACTCCTCGACAGCCCGTTGTTCAGGCCGCTCGGGCTCGGCGGCCGCCGTGGCGACACCGCGGCGGCGGCATGACGGCCGCTCCGGGCGGCGGCCGCTACGGCGAGACCTTCTTCCGGCCCGATCAGGCGGGCGAGGGTGAGCGCATCGACGCCGGCGCCCTCGTCTACGACGACGTCACGATGGCCCGGCTGCGGGCGCTCGGGGTCGGCCCGGGCTGGCGTTGCCTCGATGTGGGTGCCGGTACGGGCACGGTCTCCCGCAGGCTCCTGGAGGAGGCCGGGGTGGAGAGCGTGCTCGCCGTGGACCGGGACGTACGGTTCCTCACCGAGCGGCCCGGGCTCGATGTCCTGGAGGCCGACATCACCGCCGCCCCGGACTCGGTCCACGGCCGGTTCCGGCTCGTCCACGCGCGCTTCGTGCTGATGCACCTGTCCGAGCACGACCGCCTGATCACCGCGTTGGCCGGGCTCGTGGAGCCGGGCGGGGTGCTGGTGCTCAGCGACGCGGTCGACCTGACGAGCGACCGGACGCCCGACACGCCGTACACCATGGCGATGCGGGCGATGTGGCAGGGGCTGCGGGCGACCATCGGTACCGATATCTCCTGGGTGCCGTCGTACCCGCAGCTGCTGCGGGGGGCGGGGCTGGTGTCCGTCGCCGCCGAGATCCACGTACCGCCGCTGCTGCCGGGCAGCCCCATCAGCCGGTTCTGGGCGGACACCTGGGAGCGGAGCCGGGCGGCGATGCTCGCCACCGGCCTGGTCGACGACGCGGCCGTCGACGCGGCGGTCCGCTACCTGGCCTCCGACGAGTGCGCCGCGCTCTCCGCCGGCATGCTGACCGCCTGGGGACGCAGACCCGAGGAGAAGACCGCGGGCTGACCCGCCGCGACCGGCGCACTCCCGTACTCCCGCTTCCGGCCGCGCGCCGCTCGGTGGTGGACGTGGACTTGGCCCCGTCTCCTGGCATGCCGAGCTGCAATTGGACCATCGGGACGGCGAGGGCGCCGAGGCTCACGACACCGGGCGCGCCGACGTACCGCGTGTTCAGCAGGGCCTACCGCGGTTCGTGTACGGCGGTCACTCCGTGTGTCCGGCGTATCCACGTGTTGCATCTGCGCAGAACCAGCACACAGGCTGCACACTGCCCGGCCAAAGGATCGCTACCGTTCTGGCCGTTCGATCCCACGTGCGATCGAGATCAGGCCACGGCCGAGGACGCCGTTGGCGCAGTCGAGTCAGGAAGACCGCGGATGGACTACTGCTCCTCGTGCCGTCGGCACCTCAACGGCGCCCTGGCGTGCCCCGGTTGCGGCGCCTACGCCCCGGACATCGCTCCCCGCGCCGTTGTGACGCCCTGGCGGGCCCCGGCGGACAGCACCTGGCACGACCACATGGACGAGACGGAAGAGGGGGCAGAGGCCACCGAGGTTTCGTACGACGGCTCCCCCGCCGGGTCTGCCGCGCCGGTCGGCCGGGCGGCCCGGCGCCGTCAGCGGGCCCGCTGGAAGAAGACCCAGCGGCGGGCCCTGGTGGCCACGGCGGTCGCCCTGGTCGGCGGCGGTCTGACCGTCGCCTCGCTGGACCGGCAGTCCACGGACCGGGCGCAGGCGGCCAGCGCTCCGGACAACACGACCATGGGAGTCGCGGACGAGGAGGCCACGGTGCCCACGCCGTCGGCGTCGGCACCGACCGGCCGCCACCGGGCCCCGGACCCCACCCCCTCCGCCCGGTCGACGGCCACCGCCAACGCGCCGCAGGAGCAGACCGCCGGTACACCCCGCGCCACCCCGACGCCCCGTCGGCTCACTCTCACGTCGGTGCCGTCCACGGCGTCGTCCGCCGCCCAGCCCCAGGCGGCGGCCGCAGCCACGGTGTCCGGCACCATCACCGCCCCCCAGTCGGAGCCGGCGGCCACACCCACCCCCACCGCCGGCGACAGCACACCGGCACCGACGGCGAGTCCCGCACCGACCGCGACCTCGCCCTCACCCTCGCACTCGCAACTCTGCCTGCTGGTCATCTGCATCGGCTGACGCACCGCCCCGACGGCCGTCTCACTCCGCGATCCGGTCCACCGGCCCCCGGGCCAGGGCGCGTTCAGCCTCAGGTGGCAGCTGCGCCTGTTCATCGCAGGGGACGTCAGGAACCGTCCGTGGAAGCGCCGTCGGCTGTGTGCTTGCCTGCGGGGTCCGGCTCGTCGGCGCCCGGGAGAGTGAGTGCGGCCTCGAGCCCTCCGGCAGGGCTTTGACCGAGGTGGAGGGAGCCGTGGTGGAGGTGGGCCTGCTGGTCGACGAGGGGCAGGCCGAGGCCGGATCCGGGTGCACGGGTTCGGGTTCCACGGGTGAAGCGCTCCTTCATGGTGTGGCGCTGGTCGGGCGGGATGCCGGGCCCGTCGTCGCCGATGGTGATCCGCACGGTGTTGCTGCCGGTGGCGTGGGCGAGGTGGATGTCGACGGTGCCGTCGGGGCGGCCGTGGAGAGCTGCGTTCTCCAGGAGGTTGTTCCACGGCCAGGCGCAGGCCGGCGGGCCGGCCGAGCACCGCTGCGGGGGTGGCGGCCGCCAGGTGGTAGGTGACGGTGGGACGCGTGGGCGACGGCTTCGTCGAGGAGTTCGCCGAGGTGGACGGGGGGCGTTCGGGCAGGGCGTGGGCGTCGCCGCGGGCCAGGGTCTGCAGTCCGGTCAGCAGGGCGCTGATGCGGCCGTGCTCGGTACGCATCGCGTCCAGGGCGCGGCTGCGCTGGCGGGCGGGGAGCTCGGGGTTGCGCTGGAGGGTTTCGATGGTCATGCCGAGGCTGGTCAGGGGGGTGCGTAGTTCGTGGCCGGCGTCGGCGGTGAAGCGGCGGGTGGCCTCCATGCTGGTGCGCAGCTGGTCGAGCATGGTGTTCAGGGCGTGGGAGAGGTCGGCGACTCCCTGCGGGCGGGTGACGGCGGGCAGTGGCCCGGTGGTGCCGCGTGCTCCTCAGAGCGGCCACAAGAACCGTGGCCAGGGTGAAGTGCACGCCCAGTCTCCGGGGCTCTGCCCGATTCCCGCCGTGACGAAGGAAGCCCGCTGATGACCTTGTCCACCGTGCTGCCCCGCGGGCACCGCAAGCCACCCGGCCGCCGCCGGGGCCGACGGGGCTTCACCCTGGCCGACCCGCTCGGCGCCCTCGCGATCCTCTCCGCCATCGCGGTCGTCGCGCTGTGGGTGATGAACCAGGGCGGCCCGCTCAGCCTCACCACCCCGGATCGGGCGACGGGCTCCCTCGGCCTGCTCACCGGCCTGCTGGCCACCGACCTGATGATCCTTCAGGTCGTTCTCCTGGCCCGGATCCCCTGGGTCGAGCGTTCCTGAGGCCACGATCTGCTGACCCGCCGGCACCGCTGGATCGGCTTCGCCTCGTTTGATGGCCGCCCACGTCGTCCTCTTCGCCGTCGAACGCGTCGTACGCGAACCCGCGGCGATGCTGGATGCGCTGGTGCGGGTGTTCATCACCGATTCCTGGATGCTGTTCGCCACCGTCGGCACCATCCTTCTGATCATGGTGGTCGTCACCTCGGTCCGCGCCGCGCGCCGCCGCCTGCGCTACGAGTCCTGGCACCTGCTGCACCTGTACTCCTACGCCGGGATCGCCGCCACGTTCCCCCACACCTTCGTCGACGGTGCCGACTTCCACGAGACCTGGACCCACGTCTACTGGTGGTGCCTGTACGGCTTCGCGTTCGCCGCCACCCTCCCTTACCGCATCGCCTTGCCGGCCTGGCGCTCCCTCTACCTCCGCCTGCGGGTGGAGTGCGTGGTCACCGAAGCACCCGGCGCGGTCTCCGTCACCCTCAAGGGGCACCGGCTGGACAGGATGAAGACCACCTCCGGCCAGTTCTTCGTCTGGCGCTTCCTCCACGGCCCCGGCTGGTCCCGCGGCAACCCCTACACCCTCTCCGCGACCCCCACCCCTGACCGGCTGCGTATCACCATCAAGGCCGCCGGGGACGGCAGCGAACGTGCCGCGCGCCTCGCCCCGGGCACCCGCGCTCTGATCGAAGGGCCTTACGGCACACTCACCGCCCGCCGCCGCACCCAGCCCCGCATGCTCCTGATCGCCGCGGGCATCGGCATCACCCCCCTGCGCGCTCTGCTCGAAGACACCCCCTACGCCCCCGGCGAGACAACGCTCGTCTACCGCTACAGCGTGGACCAGCACGCCGTCTTCGTCGACGAACTCCGCGAGACCGCCGCCCGCCGCGGCGTCGAGCTCGTCTCCCTGCCCGGGCCCCGCCGAGCCGACACCTCCTGGCAGGCCGCAGGCCCCGCACACTCCGGCGACGACGCCGAGGCCCTCAAGAGCCTCGTCCCCGACATCGTCCACCGCGACATCTACGTCTGCGGCCCGCCCGCCTGGATCACCGCCGCCCGCAAGGCCGCCCGCGGCGCCGGCGCCCACCGGGACAACGTCCGCACCGAGGGGTTCGCCTGGTAGCCGCGCGACCACCACGCCACACCTGACCCACCGACCGGGAGTACCCATGCGACGCATCACCCTCTGGATCACGCCACCCTCGCCGTGACCGGCCTCCTCCTCGCCTTCCAGCTCAACCTCTCCGGCACCACCGGCAAATCCGGAGACGACGGCAACCACACCGAACCCGGTTCCACCGCACCCGCCGGCCTCGGCCAGGACCAGGCAAGCCCGGCGACGGCACCCCCGGCGACGGCGAACACGTCGGCAAGCCCGGCGAGAACAAGTAGCCCTCGAACCCGTACGGCGCTCCGCCCCGACGGCGCCCGCCGTACGGGTTCACCCCGTTCTTCCGGACGCCGCTGCCCACGACATCGTCGTACGCGGCGGAGCCAGGACGGGTACTGGTCCAACAGGGTTTCCCCGGGCGGGAGTTCACCGGGCCGCCGAAGGGGTGCCCGTGATCGATCTCAAGTCCGGCTTCCTGGCGGCGGGTTCACCGTTCGGGAGGCAGGCGAGCGGCTACGACGTGACGGACGTCGTCTTCACCTCGCCGTGGCATTCCGAGAGGAGTTGCCGCTGAACGCCACGGGCAAAGTGATGAAGGACCAACTGCGATGAAAAGGCGGACGGGAACCACGACCGGGAACCCGTCCTCGGAGAACGGAGATCTCTTTGTGACGACGAACCCCGCTACCGATGCGCCGGCGGATCTGTCACTCGCCCCGCTCGAACGCCTCGACGAGGAGATCATCGCGCTTCTCGCGCGCCGCCGCGCGATGGCCCAGGAACTCGCGCCCCCGGCCCGCGCCCGCGCCGCCGACCCGGCCTTCGCGGAGACCGTACGCGGCATCACGGGCCGCTACCGCCAGGAACTGGGCGGCGCCGGCGAACTCGTCGCCCGCGCGGTCATGGTGCTGTGCGATCCCAACCGCGAGTCCTGAAGAAAGCTTCCTCCGAGCCCAGGCCACGGAGGCGCCCGGTCCGTTCGGGCACCCGGCCGAAGCCCGCGTCCGCCCCGACGCGGGCTTCCTGCTGTCTACGGGTGCCCGGCCGGCCCATCGGATCGGTGCGCACAGATCCCGAGCCCCGCGCGGATGTCGTCTTCGCCACCTCGAAGGAGTGCGACAACACACAGGTGACAGCGGTGGAGGCATCGTTGACATGGTCGAAGATTTGGCCGTACAAACCTGCGCAGGGGATCGGCCGGCCGTTTCGGCAGTACGGGGGCAACCCCGTCTCCACGCCGTGCTTCGTCCTGGTCACCGAGGAACTCGCGCGGGGCTGGATGAGCCTTGCCGGGGCGATGGGCGGTCACACGGTCGTCGCCAAGCTCCCGCAGTCGTACGGCACTCCGGAACAGAAGCAACGCTGTCTGCCCCGGCTGGCCACCGGAGAGATCCGGGCGACGATGGCGCTCACGGAGCCGGGCGGCGGCTCCGATCTGCAGGCGATGACGACCGTGGCACGCCGCGAGGGCGACACATACGTCGTCAACGGGTCCAAGACCTGGATCACCAACTCCCGCCGCGTCGGCCTGATCGCGCTGCTCTGCAAGACCGATCCCGACGCCGAGCCGCGCCACCGGGGCATCTCGATCCTGCTCGCCGAGCACGGCCCGGGCCTGGCCGCCTCCCGCGACCTGCCCAAGCTCGGCTACAAGGGCGTGGAGAGCTGCGAGTTGTCCTTCGAGGACTACCGGGCGCCCGTCGACGCGGTGCTGGGCGGCGCGCCGGGCCGTGGCTTCGCCCAGATGATGAAGGGGCTGGAGACCGGCCGGTTGCAGGTCGCCGCGCGCGCTCTCGGCGTGGGACGGGCGGCCCTGGAGGACTCGCTGCGGTACGCGCAGGAGCGCGAGAGCTTCGGCAAACCCATCTGGCGCCACCAGTCGATCGGCAACCACCTCGCCGACATGGCGACCAAGCTCACGGCCGCCCGCCAGCTGACGCTGTACGCGGCCCGCGAGGCCGACGCCGGACGGCGCGTCGACATGGAGGCCGGCATGGCCAAGCTGTTCGCGTCCGAGACGGCCATGGAGATCGCGCTCGACGCGGTCCGGATCCACGGTGGCTACGGCCACTCCACCGAGTTCGACGTGGAGCGGTACTTCCGGGACGCACCGCTGATGATCGTCGGCGAGGGCACCAACGAGATCCAACGGAACGTGATCGCCGCGCAGTTGGTGGCCAGAGGCGGCCTCGATGGCTGAGCGGAGTCGCCGTGGCTGAGCAGCCGCAGCGGCAGAGCACCTACTTCCGGCTGGCGCGGGAACTGCGGGCGGCCGTCGCCGCCCTTCGTCCTCCAGGCCGCCGTCGAGCAGGTGTCCCCGGCCGCCGTCCTGATCCCCTCCTCCGCGGAGGGCAAGGAGATCGCCGCGCGTCTCGCGCTGCGGA
>NZ_JBSHAF010000023.1:0-81568 GCF_053611365.1 Streptomyces sp. NPDC054813
GCCGGAGAACAGGATCACCGGCCGTTCGAACTCGCCCGCCACCTCACGGAAGATGTGGACCGCCTCGGACTCCAGCGCGTCCAGGTGGGACAGGGTGAAGGTGCTCATGCCAGCCCTCGCTGCACCAGCAGCGCGTGCACCGCGTGCGCCGACTCCTGCGGTGTCTGGTCCTGGGTGTGCAGCACCAGCGCCGGGTCGGTGGGCGGCTCGTACGGGTCGTCGACACCGGTCAGCCCGGACAGTTCGCCCGCGGCCTGCCTGGCGTACAGGCCCTTCACGTCCCGCTCGCTGCACACCTCGACCGGGGTCGCGACATGCACCTCCAGGTACGGCGTGCCGCTCTTCTCGTGCCGGTTGCGGACCGCCTCGCGGCTGTCGGCGTAGGGGGCGATGACCGGGACGACGGAGAGCACGCCGTTGCGCGCCAGCACCTCCGAGACCAGTCCGATGCGCTGCACGTTGGTGTTGCGGTCCGCCCGGGAGAAGCCGAGGCCGGCCGAGAGGAAGCGGCGTATCTCGTCGCCGTCGAGGACCTCCACGCGATGTCCCTGGGCCTTGAGCCGATCCCCCAGGAGCCGGGCGATCGTCGTCTTGCCCGCGCTCGGCAACCCCGTCAGCCAGACCGTGGCCCCCTGAGCCCTTGGCGTGGTGGTCATGCGCAACAGACCTCTTCCTTACCGTCTCGTCAAGCTCGCGTACGACCCGTCGAAGAGTAGGTAAGAAGTCTGAGAGGAGTGGTCAAGGAAGCTGAGGTTTAGCTGAGTGACTCGTGGTACGCAAGAGGTCACGGGGTCGTGCCATGGACATTTCACAATCGGCGATCTGCTCACCGGTCCGTTCACAGGCCGGCGAAGGCACCGCCCGGGTCCCGCAGCCGCTGGTGCAACGCCCGGAAGACGGCGGCCGAACGGGTGCCCGGCCAGTCGGCGGGCAGCAGGCTCGTCGGCAGCCCGGGGTCCGTGTACGGCAGATGGCGCCAGGAGTCCAGGGCGAGCAGATAGTCGCGGTAGGCACCCTCGGGCGGGGTGTCCGTCCGGTGTTCCCAGCCGCGCAGCACCGGCTCGTGGTCGTCGAGGAACTGCTCGTGCGCCTTGGCGATCGCTGTCAGGTCCCACCAACGGGCGACCGCCTCGGTGGTGGGCGCGAACCCGAGATGGTCGCCGCGGAAGAAGTCCACGTACGGGTCGAGGCCGAGCCGGCGCAGGGTGTGCCGGGTCTCCTCGAACAACCGGGCCGGGGCGATCCACACGCCGGGGGCGGCCGTGCCGAAGCCGAGTCCGGCGAGCCGGGAGCGCAGCACGTGCCGCTTCTGCCGTTCCGATTCCGGCACCGAGAACACCGCGAGCACCCAGCCCGCGTCCTCCGGCGGCGCCGCCGCGTACACCCGGCGGTCGCCGTCGTCCAGCAACTGGCGGGCCTCGGCGGAGAGTTCGTAGCCGGCGGCGCCCTGCGCGGTACGGGCAGGCGCCAGCAGGCCGCGCCGTTTCAGCCGGGACACCGACGACCGTACGGAAGGGGCGTCCACGCCGACGGCGGCCAGCAGCCGGATCAGCTCGGCGACGGGCACCGGGCCGGGCAGGAAACGGCCGTACGCGCCGTAGAGCGTGACGATGAGGGACCTCGGGGCGTGTTGCTCGGACACGTTGATCATTTTAGGTCCCCGGCATCGCTGCTGGTCACCTCCGGTACGCGCCTGAACATGAGTCAGGATTCCGGGGAGGGGACCGACGGGGTGTCCGCGGAGCCGCCGGAGCTCTGTTCGCGCCCTCCCCGCGGCGGGTCAGGCGGCGATGGCGAGCCGGCCGGCCGGGCCGCGGTGCGGCTCGGTCACGCTGCCGTCGGGGTGCAGCTCGCCGGTGTCGTCGAAGACGATCGCGCCGTCGCACAGCAGGGTCCAGCCCTGCTCGGGGTGGGCGGCGACGATGTGCGGGAGGCCGCGGTCGGCCGTCGCGCTCGGGAACTGATGGGAACACATGGCGCACCTCCACGGGTCTGCCTCCGGCGCGGTCGCCCACCGGCATGACCAGACCATGCTCCCGCCGTGAACGCCACGGAACCTCCTGCCGCGACCTGTGACAACACACGGACAACTCCCGGACGCTCCCACGACGGTCGCCGCGCGCCCGGGACAGCACACGGTGGCGCCGCGCCTCCGCGGTGCGGTTCGTGGCTTCCGTGTGGTGGGACGCGCCACCGAAGGGGTGATGGTCACGCTTCCCGGGCCGGCCGCCCGGTATCCAGGGCATGCCCCACACCACGACCAGGGAAGGATGTCATGCCCCTACGCCCCGTCCTCGCCGCGGGCCTCGGTTCCGCCGCGCTGCTCTGCGCCGCCGTCGCCCCCGCGACCGCCGCCCCCGCCCCCGCCGAGTCCGTCACCGTCGATCACACCGGCCGTCTAGCCGACGACGGCACGGTCACCCTCTCCGGCACCTACACCTGCACCGATGCCTCGGGCCCGGTGTTCGTCAGCTCGTCGGTCAGCCAGGAATCGCCGAACTACCGCCACGGCGTCGGCGGCACCCGGGCCGTGTGCGACGGCCACAAGCACCACTGGGAGAACACCGGCAAGGTGACCTCGGAGAAGCTGAAGCGCGGTGCGGCCCATGTGGAGGCCACGATCATGGAGCTGCGCCCCCAAGGCGGCCTGCCGTTGCCTTCCTTCCATGCCGTCCAGCAGCAGGACGTCACCCTCGGCAAGGGCTGAGGCGCGGTCCCGGGCGGCCCGGCACCCCGGCGGTGCCGGGTCCGGATCACCACCCGGATCACCGGGTCAGCAGCTTCCGCAGCGCGGACGTGACCTCGTCCGGTGCCTCCTCCGCCATGAAGTGCCCGCAGTTCACCGTGCGGTGGTCCAGGTCCGGTGCCCAGGCCCGCCACAGCGCGGCCGCGTCGTAGCCGAGGGCCGCGCCCCAGTCCTGCTGGAGCACGGCCACCGGCATGCCCAGCACGGTCCCGGCGGCCCGGTCGGCCCGGTCGTGCTCGGCGTCGATGCCGGCCGAGGCCCGGTAGTCGGCCACGATCGAGGGCACCGCCGCCCGGCAGGCCGCGAGATAGGCGGCGCGGACGTCGGCGGGGATCGCCGAGGGGTCCCGGGTCCACAGGTCGAGGAAGTGACCGAAGAACAGGTCCGGGGCGGCGCCGATCAACTGCTCGGGCAGACCAGGGGGTTGGGCCATCAGGTAGAGGTGGAAGGCCACGGCGGCGGTGCTGCCGTGCAGCACCTCCCACATGTCCAGGGTGGGCAGTACGTCGAGGAGGGCGAGGTGCGTGACGTTGTCCGGATGGTCCAGGCCGGCCCGGAACGCCACCAGCGCACCCCGGTCGTGCCCGGCCAGCGCGAAGCTCTCGTGGCCGAGGGCGCGGGCCAGCGCCACCACGTCGGCGGCCATGGTCCGCTTCGCGTACGTCAGCCCGTCCGCGTCGGCCGGCTTGTCACTGGCGCCGTAGCCGCGCAGGTCGGGACAGATCACCGTGTGGTCGGCGGCGAGGTCGGCGGCCACCTGCCGCCACATCAGGTGGGTCTGCGGGAAACCGTGCAGCAGGACGACCGGGCGGCCGGTGCCACCGACGGACGCGTGCAGGGAGACGCCGTCGGCGACCGGGACATGGTGCGCTGTGAAACCGGGGATGTTCATGCCCCGAGACTCCCGCGCCCGGATCAGCGGTGGATCAGCACCTGCCGTGGGGCGGGGTCCGGCGTGGGGTGGGATCCGGCGGGTCCGGGGTCCGGGGTCCGGCGTGGGGCGAGGTCCGGCGGGTCCGGGGTCCGGCGGGTCCGGCGTCCGGCGTGGGCCGGGATCCGGCGGGTCCGGGGTCCGGCGTGGGGCGTTCGGCGTGAGGTGGGATCCGGCGGGTCCGGGAGCTGCCGTGGGCCGGGGTCCGGCGTGGGCCGGGATATACCGTGGGGCGGGTGAGGATGGAGCAGGTCGCCTTCGGGGTGCTCGGACCCGTGACGGCCGAGCGCGTCGGTGTTCCGCTCGCTCTGAAGGGCCCCCGGCACCGCGCCGTACTGGCCCGGCTGATCGTGGCCCGCAGAAGGGTCGTGCCGGTGGGCCGCCTGGTCGCCGACCTCTGGGACGAGCCGCCCCCCACCGCCGTCGGCGCCGTCCGTACCTTCGTCGGCGACCTGCGCCGCGCTCTCGAACCCGACCGCCCGCCCCGCACCCCGGCCCGGCTGCTCGTCACCGACGGACCCGGCTACGCCCTGCGTGCGGAAACGGCGGCGGTGGACGCCTGGCGGTTCGAGACGGCCGTGGAGACCGCCGTACAGGAGGAGCCCGCGCGGGCCGCCCGGCGGCTCCGGCAGGCGCTGGAGCTGTGGCGGGGGCCTGCCTACGCCGAGTTCGCCGACGAGGAGTGGTGCGGGGGCGAGCGGGCCCGGCTGGCCGAGCTGCGGCTCCGGGCCGTCGAGCAGCGGGCCGAGGCGCTGCTCGACGGGGGCCGGGCGGCCGAGGCGGTGCCCGATCTGGACGCCCACCTCACCGGGCACCCGTGGCGCGAGGAGGGATGGCGGCTGCTGGCGCTCGCCCTCTACCGGACCGGCCGCCAGGGCGACGCCCTGGCGGTGCTGCGCCGGGCCCGCGCGACCCTCGCCGACCAGCTGGGACTCGACCCCGGCCCGGCGCTGCGGCGGCTGGAGGCCGGGATCCTCGCGCAGGACCCCGCCCTGGACGCGGAGCGGGAGGCCGTCGCGGCACGGGTGTGGTCCCGGGCGGCCGAGGCGTACGACCGTACCGTCGCCGCGGACGCCCGGGCCCGGCTCGAATCGACCGTCGGCCTGCTGCGCACCCTCGCGGTGACCGGCTCCGGCGGGCTGGCCGCCGCCCGTGAACACCGCCCCGCGGCGATCACCGCGGCCGAGGAGTCCGGCGACCCGGAGCTGGCGGCGAGGATCATCGGCGCCTATGACGTCCCGGCGATCTGGACCCGCTCGGACGACCCGGCGGCCGCCCGCCGCGTGGTCGAGGCCGCCGAACGCGCACTGGCCCGGCTGCCCGTGACCCCGGCCCGGGACACCGCCCGCTGCCGACTGCTCGCCACGGTCGCCCTGGAGTCGCGCGGCACCCGGGCGGCCCGTGCCGCCGAGGCCGCCGTCGAAGCGGAACGGCTGGCCCGCGGCCTGGACGATCCGGCGCTGCTCGCCTTCGCCCTCAACGGCGTCTTCATGCAGTCCTGCACCCGGGCCGGCCTCGCCCCGCGCCGTGACGCCCTCGGCACCGAACTGATCGCCCTGGCCACCCGGCACGGCCTCGTCACCTACGAGGTGCTCGGCCATCTGATCCGGGTGCAGGCCCGCGCGGGCCTCGCCGACCTCACCACCGCCGACGCACACGCCGAGGCGGCCGACCGGCTGGCCGACCGCCATGAACTGCCGCTGGTCCGGGTGTTCACGGACGGGTACCGGGCGCTGCGGCTGGCCGCGACCGGGCATCCGGAGCGCGCCGAGGCCGCCTACCGCGAGGTCGACCGGCTGCTGGACGGGCCGGGCATGCCCGGAGTGCGCGCCGGGCTGCTTCCGCTCGCGTTGCTCTGCCTGCGCCTGGCCGGGCGGCCCTACGGCATCCGTGCGGCCCTCGACCCGGACGCCGACTGGGGGCCGTATCTCCCCTGGATCCGGCCGGGGCTCGCTCTTGCCGCCGACGGCGAGGGGGCGGCCCGCGAAGCGCTGCACGGGTTGCCCGAGCCTCCTGCCGACCTCGTGCAGGAGGCGCTGTGGTGTGTCGTGGCGGCCGTCGCCCTGGCGGTCGGCGATCGCGGGGCCCTGCGCCGCTGCCAGGACGGGCTGCGCCCGGCCGCCGGCCAACTCGCGGGCGCGGGCAGCGGGTTGGTGACGGCCGGACCGGTCGACACCTGGCTGGCGGCGATCGAGAAAGCTCTGCCCTAGGCGGCCGGCGACGGACCCGTCACCGGGAACTGCACACCGTCCGCGGCGCCGCTCTGCCGGGGGTGCCCTGTGCGTCCTGCACCCGCTGAAGGTCCCGCAGCAGGACCGCGATGCCGGGGTCCTGGCCGGCGGCGACCCGGGCGATGGTCTGCAGGACGGCCTCGTAGAAGGCGTCCCGTACGGCGGGCGCCATGACGTCCGAGGCGTCCAGGCAGCGCGGGCCCGCCCGGAGCCGCTCGGCGATCTCGCGTTCCACCGTGTGGTTCTGCGGCTTCACCTGCCGGTTCGCCGAGAAGAAGTCCGCCGAGTCGGCCCACTCCTGCTGGCCCTCCTTGGAAGCCAGCCGCCGGACCAGCTCACGGGCCTCGGAACGGTCGCTGAACAGTGCCGCGAAGTCCCCGGTGACCTCGTGGGCCCGGACCTGGCCGCCGCCGGGCAGCAGCGGAGCGGAGTCCGTCAGGTCCGCGTGCGGCGCCTCGGTCTTGTAGAAGGAACTCGCGAACGATCCCTGGTGCTCCAGATCGCATCCGCCCCAGCCGCCGAACAGCAGCCCGTCGCTGTCCGGGGCGCCGCGGTGGTCGGTGAGCAGGGCGTGCCGGGCCCCGGCCCGGTCCTGCCCGAGCAGACCGGCCCAGGCCTGCCAGGCGGAGCGCACCGCGGCGCTCCGCCACCACTGCGCGTCGCCGGCGCCCAGCGCCCACTTCTCGTACACGGCCGGCCCCGCCCGTTGCAGCACGAGGTCCTCGACCCAGTCGGTGCCGGGCCAGCCGGAGGCACCGTCGTCCCCCATGCCGATGCACCAACTCCGCAACGGCGCGGGTGAGTCGGCGGGCCTCTCGCCCCGCCGGTACCAGACGATGCTCTTCAGGTCCGCCTTGACCGGGACCCAGTACACGGACGCGGAGGCCGTGCCGGTCGCGTTCCAGGGGGCGCCGTACTGCCGCGGGTCGTAGAGCCTGTTCAGTGGCTTGAGACGGTTCTGGTCGGCGTACTCGGCGAGTTCACCGATGCCCGGCATGATCACGATGTCCGGGGGCTCTCCCGACTGCACCTTGGAGAGCAGCACCTCGCGCTGGGCGGCGGTGCCCTGGTAGCGGAAGGGGATGCCGAAGTCCCGCAGCACGGCCTCGAACTGCTCCGCCTGCTCCCCGGTCCAGGTCCCCAGGATGGTCACCGGCTCCCGGTCGTCGTGCCGTGCCCAGACCACCACCAGCCCGCCGGCCGCGATCAGCAGCATGACCACGAGCACGACCAGCACCTTGAACCGCCGGGTCACCGCCGCCTCCAGTAGTCGCTGTCGAGCCGGAGCCCGAGGCCCAGCGCGGGCAGGACGACGACCAGCAGGCCGCCGACGACCGTGCCCCGGTACATCCGGTCGGTCCAGCCGCCGTCGGTGAGTTCCTGCCGGACCTCCTCCGACTTCTGCGCGACGCTCTGCTGCGCCCCGGCCGGCCCCGGGCCGGTGTGCCGGGACCGGGACACCTCGGTGATCTGCCCGAGGTCGGCGAGCGCTCTGTCCAGGCGGTCCTCGGTGGCCGACGTCGTCAGTAGCGGGAACACCGCGAGCAGGACGGTGAGGACGAAGGCCGCGAGCAGATACGGGTTCCAGTCGCGGCCGCACCGGTCGCGCAGCACGAACAGCGCCGAAAGCAGGGTCAACGCCAGCGCGGCCAGTGCGAGTTCGGCGAGCCACCAGCCGGCCCGCTGCCGCTGCCCCATGGTGGCCGTGGCCTCGGCGTGCCGCAGCTGGATCCGCTGCAGTGCGTCGAGGCGGGGCGCGAGCCCGACCGTGCTGCGGGTGAGCAGCGAGTGTGCCTCGTCGAGTTTCTGCTCCCGCATCAGCGGCTGGTCGCGGTACATGGACGTACCCAGGTTGAGCGAGTTCCCGTAGGTGGCGAGCAGACCGTTGACCGTGCCGAGGTCCTGGTCCGTGCGGTCGGCGATCCGGGACAGGCCCTGGTCGGCGGCGGACAGCTGGGACCGGTAGGTCTCGCCCGAGCCCGCCACGTCGACGAGGTGTGTCGTCACCAGGGCGTGGGCCTCCTGGTCGGCCCGCAGCGCCGCCAGCCGGGTGGCGGCGAGCCCCTGCACGGCCGGCGCCTCACGGGCGGCGAGGGCCGCGGCGCCGCGCTGGGTCTGCCGGTAGGAGAAGAACAGGGAGGTCGAGGCCACGGCGGCACACAGGAACAGCACCAGCAGATGCGTCTCCAGCAGCCGGCGGGTCCGCCAGTGGCTCAGCCGCCCGCGCCAGAACGCGGCGGGGGAGTACCGCCGTAAGAGGGTCGTCCGTACGGTCGTCACAGCAGCTTCTCCCCGCAGACGATGCAGTAACGGGCCTCGCCCCCGGCCCGGCTCCGGCAGGTGCCGCAGCGTGGGCCGGGCGGTGCGTCGACGAGGTCGGCCATGGGTCCGCCCGGACGGGAGCCGGCCCGCAGGATCATCGGGCCGAGGGCACCCGCGTCCACGGCGCGCAGCCGGATCCGCCCCGCGGCCGCGTCCTCGATGTCGGCGACCGTACGGATCTCGTCCAGCACCCAGTCCGTGCCGAACCGCACCGCCAGCTGGGCCGCCTGCGCCAGGCACTCCCGGGCGGTGTCGGGCCGGTGTCCCTGGAGCGCGGTGAGCCCCTCGCGCAGGGCGCCGCGCATCCGGGCGGTGGCGTTGAGGCTGCGCACACTGCCGCCGCCCGCCGGACCGGGCGGCGCGGACTGCCGGGGCAGGTGCCAGCGGGCGACGACCGGCACATGGACGTCGGCGACGGAGACCATGGCGAACTGCAGCTCGGTCTCCAGCGGGTCGTCGTCGGCGTTGGCGACCAGGGTGAGCAGGTAGTCGCGGGTGCCCTGTTCCCACTGGTGGGTGGAGAAGCTCCAGCCGCGCGGCCGGCCGGACCGGGGCAACCCGACGAGGCGGTGCGGCCGGGGCGCCTTCTCGCTGAGCGAGACCTGGCGCACCGAGGGGCACACGGTCACCTCGATCGCCAGCTGGGACGTGCCCACCCGGCGCAGCCGGGCGACGGCGTCGGTGACCGCCCGGCCGAGACCCTCGTCCACGAACTGGGCGGTGCCGTGCAGCCGTTCGGCGATGGCCAGCAGCGGATCAGGGTTCCAGTCGACGCCCACCGCGAACACGTCACAGGTGAACTTCCCGGCGCAGGCGTCCAGTTCCTCCTCGAGACGCGTCTCGCCGGCGGCGCTGCTGCCGTCGGTGATCAGCACCAGATGCGGTACGGACAGCGGGCGGTCGGCGAGCAGGGCCCGCGCCTCGGCCGCCCAGGTGGCGTACCCGGCGGGACGCGGACCGTCCCGGTGCAGCGGCAGCGAGCCCACGGCGAACGCGGCCCGGCGCCGCTGGTTCTGGTCGGCGACGGCCCACGTGTCGTCGCCCCGCGGATAACACCGGACCGGCTCGGGGCCGCTGCCGAGCACGGCGAAGGAGATCCGGTCGGGCAGGGCGCGCAGCGCGGCCGGCAGAGCCTGGCGTACGGCCGCCCGGTTTGACTCGGCGACGTCCACGCCGATGATCACGGCGAGTTCGACCGCGGGCAGGTCGGTGGGGGCGCCGTCGGCGGCCACGTCGACCCGCAGATGGGCCTCGATCTTCGCGCTGCGGTGCGGGCGCAGGTCACCGTCGAGGTCGACGTGGAGTCGGATGCCCGGCTGCGACGGCCGGGTGTGGCTGCTCATGTCCTCCGTCACCGCTCCTTCCCTTCGTCACCGAGGACACCGCGTCTGCGGCGCTGCGCTACTGCGTGGTGCCGCCCGGCTCTGTCGTGCCGTGCGCTGTCGTGCCGCGGGCTGTCGTGCCGTGTGCTGTCGTGTCGTGCGGTGCTCGTGTGCTGCCGTGCGGCTGCGTCGTTCGCTTCGGTCGGGCCGTGTGGTCAGATTCGGGTCTGTGGTCGTACCGCGTGCAGGAGGTCCACGAGGTGTTCGTGGGTGGCGGCCGACTGCCGATGCCGGGCGGCCAGTTGCCGGTAGAGCGACTCCAACCGCCTGCGCTGCTCGCGCTCCGGCGGGGTCAGACGTCTGAGCCGGCGGGCGTCGAGCCGGCCGGCGCCCGCGCCCGGAGCGCCGGTCCGGTCGCTCTGGTGGTGCAGCGCGTCCAGTTTCCATTCGTGCAGCTCGGTGCTCAGCCGCAGCGCCTCCTCCTCGGACAGGCTCGGCTCTCCCGCGCCCGGTCCGCGGCCCACCAGACCGGGGAGTTCGGCCAGCGCCGCGTCGACCTCGGCGGGCGCGGGCAGCGGAGCGAAGTTCTTCGACGGCGGACCGACGTCCCCGGGCAGCCGGGCCGCGCGGATCCGCAGGGACGCGATCCGGGCCACGGTGTGGTCCAGGGTGCCGGGCCCCACCCGGCCGAGCACGTCGAGGGCCGCCCGCCGGTCGCCCGCGCGCAGCGCCAGCCTGGCCAGCCCCAGCGCGGCGCCGCCGTGCGCGGGGTTGCGGGCGAACACCGCCTCGTACAGCTCCCTGGCGGTGGGTCCGTTGCCGTGGTCGCCGAGCCGCTCCCCGCAGTAGGCGAGGGCCAGCTTGGGGGCGTACTCGCCGGGCAGTTCGAGGTGGACCCGCAGGAAATGGCCCTGGGCGTCCGCGACTTGCTGCGGGGTGTCGTGGAGACCGGCGTGACGCAGCGCGAGCAGCGCGCGGTGCCACTCCAGACGCCATCGGCGCACCGCGGACGGCCCGGGGACGGAGTCGGCGGTGTCGAGTTCCGCCTGGGCCAGCTCCAGGTCGCGCCGGGTGTTCCGGCCCAGCAGGACACGCACGTTGTGCAGGCAGATCTCCACCGAGGCCGGTTTCTCGTCCTCCTGGTCGAGGAGCAGCCCGGGGTCGTAACCGCTGCTCACCTCGAACCGCGCGGTCTGCGGGTCGCCCGGATAGCGTCGCGGCACCGGCAGACAGCCGGCGATCTCGGTGGGCGTGGGGGCGCCGAGGTCGAGGGCGGGGGCCACCGGCGGCGCGTACCGGTCGCGGCGGGGCCGCTCCAGCCAGTGTTCGATGCCCGGCACCGTACCGAGCCGGGCGCCGAGCAGCTGCGGGGACGGACGGAAGTAGTCGGAGGGCTCGGGCGGGTCGCTCTTGCCGCGCAGGGCCCGGATCTCCCGCAGCGCGCCCCGCAGTTGGCCGGCCATCTCGCGGGCGTCGGCGAAGCGCCGGCCGGGGTCGGTCCGCACGGCGCGCTCGACGACCTGCCAGAAGGAGCCGGTGCCGAGGCCGGGCACCTCGTCGACGGCCCAGTGGGCGAGTTCCCGCAGGGTGACGCCGACGGTGTGCAGGTCGTGGGCGACGGTGGGCAGGCCCGAGAACGCGGTCTCCGGCGCCATGTAGTCGTTGGTGACATGGGCGGGCGGCCGGCTCTGGCCCTCCTCGCGCATGCCGCCGAGGTCGATGACCTTGACGCCGTCCCCGTGGTGCACGACGTTCGAGGGCTTCATGTCCCCGTAGACGAAGACCCGTTCACCGCCGGCGTGCAGATGCACCAGGGCTTCGAGGATCTGGCAGCCGTACGCCGCCACGTGCTCGATGTCGAGCACCGACTCGCCCCGCCGGGTCTCCTCGACGACCTTCTCCAGGGTGCCGTCGCCGACGTCGTCCATGACGATGTAGCCGCCGGTGATCTCCCCGGTGCCGTCGCCGCGGGCGACGAAGTCGCGGATCTGGACGATCCGGGGGTGGCGCATGGCGACCAGGTTGCGGCGCTCGACGTCGGCGAGCCGGGCGCCGTCGTGCTCGTACCGGTTGAGCAGCCCCTTGACGGCCACGATGTCCCCGAGATGGGTGTCCTCGGCGAGGTAGACCCAGCCCTGGCCGCCGTGTGCGATGGGCCCCATGATCCGGTACTGGTCGCGCAGCAACTCGCCCTCGGTGAGCTCGGGTTCGTACGAGTACCGCTCGCCGCACGCCGGGCAGTACCCCGTGATGGGCACGGGGCCCTCGGTGTAGGGCGGGGCGAAGGTGATCCCGCAGTCGGCGGCCGAGCAGCCCATCCGGATACGCAGTGGTGTCTCCGTACCGACGAGGCGTGCCTCGGCGGGGCGCGGTGCGCGGTCGGGGAGCGTGAGGAGGTCGCGGGGGCCGAGGTCCCGCGGGTCCTCGGGCAGGGCGGGCAGTGCGGGGCCCCGCTCCGCGCGGCCGCACTGGTCGCACCAGCCGGTGGGCAGTACGGAGCCCTGGCAGCGGGAGCCGTCGAAGTTCCGGTGCGGGCAGCCGGTCATGCTCCCCTCGTCCTGCCTCCCGGCCCGGTCCGGGCGGTGCCCCCGCATCACCGGCCTCCCTGGCGGTCCAGGTCGGCGCGCAGGGTTCTGAGCAGTGCGCGCAGCCGGGGCAGTTGCCGCTGCGGGTCCGGTAACGCGCCGATCCGGCGGAGTTCGGCCCGGCGCAGGTCGGCGGTCTCGGTGACGGAGTCGAGGGAGGCGCTGCCGACGACGTCGCGGCGGATCGCATTGCCGAACTCGGCGAGTCGTAGCCGGCCGAGCAGCGCGTCCGCGTGGCCGAGGAGCGCGGGCCGCAGCAGGTCGTCACGGGCCGTGTTCCAGCCGATGCCGCCCTCGTGGCGGAAGACGAGCAGCAGCCGGAAGCCCAACACCCTCAGCCGCACGAGGAGTTCGAGCAGCGGGCCGGGCCGGGGCTCCTCGTCGAGGCCGTCGACGACGACCGTCACGGGCCGGACGGGGGTGGCGGCCGTGCCCGTCGGGTGGCGCGCGGTGCCGAGCAGCCAGTCCCAGTACGCGAGGTACTCGCCGACCGGGAAGGAGATCCGGCCCAGGGCCTGGTCGGCGAGGTGCGGTCTGCTGTCGCCGCCGCGATGGACGATGTCGGCACGGTGCAGCAGATGGCGCAGCGAGCGGTCCTTGCCGCTGCCCGGGGGCACCACGGTGATCTTCACCGGGTCCTCGTCCGGGTCGTCGTACCACCGGCCCAGTCGCTCCTCGAAGCCGTGATCCCAGGCGTCCGGGCTGCTCAACTCCTCCACTATGGGCGAGAGTTCGGCGATGCGGTCGACCGGCACCAGATACGAGAAGGCGAGCCGGTTGTCCTCGGACAGCAGCTCGCCCATGTCCCCGCGCCAGCTGACGACGAGGCCGACCACCCGGGCCGGACGACCCTCCAGCGGCCGGGTGCACACGGCTGCGCCGCTGAACCCGGCGCGCACCACCTCGGCCTTGGTGACGGCGTCGAGCTGTACCCGCTCGCCGCTGGCGCCGCTGATCCGGCCCCACAGGCTCATACCGTCGTCGAAGCCCTCCGCGTACCCGGTCGTGTACACCTCCGTACCGGCCCTGAGCACGGGTTCCAGCGGAGCGGGGCGCGCCTGCGGGCGCGGACTGTCGAGCCGTAACACGGCGACGTCCTCGCCGTGTCCGCCCTCCCGGAGCCAGCCGCCCGCCATCACCCGGGCGGCCACCGGTTCCAGCGCGCTGTTCTCGGCGAACTCCAGCCACATCACGGCATCCGGGTGGCGCACCACGTGTGCACAGGTCAGCGCCGTGTGCTGGTCGACGAGTACACCGGCCCCGCAGACGAGGCCGTGCGCGTCCTCGCGTCGCAGCCTGAGTCTCCAGTCCGCACGCAGTTCCCCCATGCTGTCTCACACTACGCGCGGGGCATCGCCCGTCCCTAGACTTGTGACCAGGTTGGATCGGTCAATCAACGGAAGGCGGCGGTGTGTTGCCATGGGGGATCCGGATCCGATCGGTCTCGCGGAGGCCATCGGCACGGTACGTGCGGAACTGGCCCGGGCCCAGGCCGAGGGCGCCGAGAGCGACTGGCGGTTCAGTGTGGAGCAGGTCAGCCTGGAGTTCTCGGTGCAGTTCCACCGGGCCGGCGAGGGCGGTGCGGGGCTGCGCCTGGGTGTGGTCGAGGCCCGGCTGGGCGGCTCGGTGAGCCATGACTCCACGCACCGCATCCAGGTCGACCTCAAGCCGCTGCCCCGCCCCGACGGCCGCCACCACGAGGTGAGCCGCGAGGAGGACGGCCCCCTCTCACGGGGGTGAGGGACGCCCGTTCGGGGACGTCGCTGACGGCCGGACGCCGTGCGCACAATGGCTCGCGTATGCGGGCACCGCACGAGTGAGACCACAAGATGACGTCGCAAGTGGCAGAGAGAAACGAAATTCCCTGCTCGTTCATCGAAGTCGACTCCCCCTCCTTCCGTTTCGACGACCACCGTTTGTGTCTGGCTCGCACCGAGGGCCGGCTCCTGGACAGCATGTACGGTCCCGTCGTCTGCGCTCACGCGACGGTCGGTCGGCTGTTGCGGCAGCCGACCCTGGTGCACGACCCCTGGCGGCAGCTTCGGCACTCCGGGGTGACGGACCACGCGATCGGGGCCTGGTGAGCCTCGCTGCTCATCTCCTCCCGGGCCGAGGACCACGACGCGCTGCGGCAGAGCATGCGTCCCCTCCTCCGCGGCCTGGTCTTCGACCCGTCCTTCGCCGCCGCGGAGGCACTCGCCGCCACCGCCGAACTCGACGGTGAGTGCGAGTTCGTGGCGGACGTCGCCGACTCGATCGCGCACGCCCAGGCGGCACGGCTGCTCGACATCGACAAGGGGACGTATCGCGAGATCGCACAGCCGGTGCGGGACCTGGCGCTCATCCACCGGCTGACGCCGGCGCAGACCCTCGCGCAGGCGAAGTCGGCGGTCGAGCAGGTGCAGGACTTCCTCGGCCGGCTGGCCCGCCGGGAGGGCGTCACGGCAGCCGGGCGCACGGACTGGACGCGCTCCAGGATGTCGCTCCTCATCGGGTTCGAGCCGTATCGCCTCGCGCTCGGCCAGCTGGTGGCCACACTCGCCGACCATCCGCGGACCTGGTCGGCGGCGGCCGACGACGAGACGATCGCCAGGGCGGCCGTACGGGGAGCTGCTGCGCGGGATGCCGACGGCGCCGATCCAGATCCGCTTCACCGAAGTGCCGTTGACGCTGGCCGACCGCACCCTGGAACCCGGCCGGCCGGTACTCCTGTGCGCGGTGCAGGCCAACCGCGACGCCGAACCCGACGGCGACTCCTACCACCCCCTGCGCGAACCGACCCGCCCGCACCTCAGCTTCGGCGCGGGTCTCCACTACTGCATGGGCGCCACGGCCTCCGAGCGCCAACTGACGGCCGTACTCAGGGCCCTGGCGGCGCGATTCCGTACCCCGGAGCCGACGGGCGCCGTGCGCTGGGGCCCGCCATCCGGAGTACAGGGACCGATCGAGGTCCCGGTCCGGCTGAACCGGCGTCCGCCGTCAGGCCGTTGAGCGGCGGACGCCATCGCTCGCGCACCACAACCGACAAGGCGCACCCATGGAGAGACAGGCCATGCCGATCGCGTTGGTGTCCCACTGCCTGCTGAACCAGAACGCGAAAGTCAGTGACGGGGCGATCCGGCACGCCGACATCCGGGCCGTCGCCGGCCTGCCGGAGACGTTCGTCAGCTCCAAGGGCCTCTTCCTCAACGACGTCAAGTGCCAGGCGCAGGCCGGGGACGAGCTCATCACCGACAGCTTCTTCCCCAAGGGCGGCGACCTTCAGCCCCCGGAAGAAGCAGATGTCAGAGCGCGTCGACCCCGCTCACCCTCCAGCCGTCGGACGTAAGGGCCACTGTCATCCGCACCCGGTTCAGGTCCACGCGGGAGCCCGAGACCTGGGTGCTCGTGGTCACCTGGTTGACGAAGAGGAGGACCACGGCCCGGTCGGCCGAGGCCGAGATCACGGAGGCCGCCGGGGAGCCGCCGGTGGGCTGCGCCACCGTGGCCTTCACCACCCCGTGGTACTTGCTGGCCGTCGGCCCGACCACCGTCGTGGTGGTCTTCCGGTACTCGTCGCGGAAGTGCCCGGTGAGCCGGGCGCGGGCCGCGGCGAAGTCGCGGTCCAGGTGCCTGTAGTCGTACGACAGCACGACCGGCGCCGCCTGGCGTGCGGCCGCGAGTGCCTGACCGCGTGCCTGTTCGGCCCGCACGCCCTCCCGGTAGCGCCACCCGAGAACGGTGGCCGCGACCAGGCCCGCCAGGAGCAGGACACACAGGGCGGCGGTGAGCAGCGGGCGCCGACCGTGCCGCGTAGCCGTACCGGGGCCGGGCTCGCCCTCCTCCTGCGGTGGGTCCTCCTCGAAGCACTCCGGCGAGGGCTCGGGCGGGTCGTCCCAGCCGTCCTCATCGGGGGCCTCGATGAGCACGGTGCGGCCGGCGGTCGGTGCCTCGTGCCGTCCCGGGGCCTCTTCGTCGGTGGACGCCGGGTCCGGTTCGAGGTGGCCGCGCTCCGCGCGCTTGGCCGCCGCGCGGGCGGCCGCGGTCATGGTGTGCCGGGTGCCGGATCCGGAGCCGCGGCTGCGGGTGGTCGTCTTCGCCACGGTCTTACTCCTCATGTCCTCATGGGTCGTATGGCGGGGAGGGCGCGGTCAGCCGACGAACTCGACGTCGGAGGTCAGCCAGCGGCCGTTTCGGTGCACCAGGTCGAGCTGTAGGCGGTAGGTGCGCGCCTCGCCCTTGGGGGCGGCGGTGTTGGTCACCTTGCTGTCGGCGACCACCAGGACGCGGGCCGAGTGCTCGTCGGATCGGACGATGCCCGCGTCGAGGACCTGGCCCTCGGACACGGACTCGTTCGCGGCGACGAGCTTGGTCAGCTGCTCGGTCTGCGCGGCGAACTGCTTCTTGAAGTCGCCGGTGGCGCCCCGGAGGACGTTCGCGCTGTCCCGGTCGTAGTGCCGGTAGTCGAGCGAGGTGAAGTTCAGCGCCGACTGGCGGGCCGCGACCAGGATGTCCTGGCGCCGTTGCGCCCTGTCGTGCTGGTCGTAGAGCCCAAGGATCAGCCAGATCGTCAGCGCCGTCGTGAGGACGGTCGCCACGGCGAGCGCCACCGACCACGCCCTGCCCGACCACGCTCTGCTCGACAGGGTCTTGCCCGACACGGTCACGCTCATGGTCCTGTTCATGGTCCCGCTCATGCCATCGGCCCTACTAGCAGCCATTGCCACGACTCCTTTCCGAACACCGCCTGTTGGCCACCCGTCGAGCCGATCTCGACCGGACTTCCGTCCGGGCCGGTCGTGGTGCCGGTCTCCGGGTCGTAAGGCGTGATGTACGGCGTCACGTACGCCGCCTGGTTCGCATCGCCGGAAGCGGCCGACGCGCCGGGGGCGTTCTGCGCGCCCCGTACCGACGTCTTGCTTCCGCGCGGGGCCGTGCAGCGCGCGTCGGTGTTCGCCTCGCGCGGGCTGGTGTCCGAGGGGTCGCGCCGTGCCGTGCCGTACCCCTGGGTGCACGGCGGCGGGTCGTCGGCGTTCACCACCAGGCCGAAGTGGGTGGTGCCGTCGCCCGGGACGACCGTGTAGCTGCCCGCGACCAGTGCCGGGAAGGTGACCAGGGACTGTTCCACGCCGGGCAGGTTGGCCAGCGTGACCTGGCCGCCGCTGATCAGATTGGCCAGCAGGACCGACAGTCGCGGTGAGATGTTCTTCAGCAGCGAGTTCACCTGCTGCGCGGCCGGTGTCGCGTTGCCGATCAGCTTGCGCAGGTCTCCGTCGCTCGACTTCAGCTGTGCCGTGAGAGCCGCCAGGTCGTGCGCGAACGACTTGATGGACGAGCCCTGGTCGGACTGCGTCTTGAGGACCTTTCGCGAGTCCTCGATCAGCGAGATCGTCTGGGGGAGTGACTCGGAGGCCGACTCCACGAGCGCGTTGCCCGAGTCCACCAGTCGGCTCAGATTCGGGCCGGTGCCCGAGAAGGCCTTGCCCAACTCGTCCACGGTGACTCGTAGATCGTCCTTGCCGACCGAGTTCACCAGCCGGTCCAGGCTCAGCACCAGGTCCGTCGTGGGCAGTGGCACGCGCGTGCTGCCGCGCGGGATGGCGCTGCCGTCGAGGAGGTATGGGCCATGCGAAGTACGTGGCTGTAGATCCACGTATTGCTCGCCCACCGCCGAACGGTTCGCCACCACGGCGAGGGTGTCCGCCGGGATGCGTGGCGTGCCGTCCCTGATGTCGAGAGCGACCGAGACGCCGTCGGAGCCGGTCAGCCGCAGCGCGCCGACGCGACCCACCGGCACCCCGCGGTAGGTGACCTCGGCGCCGGGGAAGATGCCCCCGGAGTCGGCGAAGTCCGCTTGCACGGTGTAGCCGCGGCCCAGGACGTCGTCCACCAGACCGGTGTACTCGGCGCCGACGTACGACACCCCGACGGCGGTGACGGTGGCGAAGGCCAGGAGCTGGGCCTTGACCGTACGGGTGATCACGGCTGAACCCCCTTCAGCATCAGCTCCGCGAGCGCGAGGTCCATCCCCTCGGGCAGCCCGCCTCGGGTGGTGTAGCTGCTGGTGCACACCGGCGGGCACAGCGGCCCGCCCCCGCCCGAGGGGGCCGACGGCACCGAGGGTGACGTCGGCAGGCTCGGTGTGCTCGGCAGCGCGGTGGGTGTCGGCACGCTCGGCAGATCGGGGAGATCGGGGAGATCGGGGAGATCGGGGAGATCGGGAAGATCCGGTACGTCGGGAGTGCCGGGCTTCTGGGAATCGCCCTTGCCCCGGCCGGAGTTGCCGTCCGTCAGGTTTCCGTAGAGGTCGGACAGATCGAGGTCGGCCGTGATGTCGAGGTTGACGTAGTCGCCCTTGACGGCGTCCACCGCATTGCGCGGGAACGGGTAAGTGGTCAGCAGCTCAAGGGAGTTGGGCAGATCGTTGCCCGCCTTGTTCAGCTGTTGCAGGATGGGCCGCAGCTGTTTGAGGTTCGCGACCGTGTCGTCGTGCGAGGCGTTGACCACCTTGGTACCCGTCTTGCCCAGCTTCGACAGGGCGGTGAGCATCCTCGTCAGATCACGGCGCTGGTCGGCCAGGACCTTCAGGGCAGGTGGCATCGTGTCGACGGCCTGGGCGATCGTCTTCTTCTCCTTGCCGAGCCGCCCCGCGAGCCGGTCGACGGCCTCAAGGGCGTGGACGATGTCCTTCCGTTGGTCGTCCAGGCCGCCGATGAAGGTGTTCAGCTCCTTGAGCAGCGATCTGACCCGGCTCTCCCGGCCGTCGAGGGCTTTGTTCAGCTCCACGGTGATCGTCTTGAGCTGGGCCACCCCGCCGCCGTTGAGCAGCGCGGAGAGCGCGGACAGCACCTCCTCGATCTCCGGGTTGCGGCCGCTGCGGGACAGCGGGATGCGGTCGCCGTCGCCGAGCCGGCCGATGGGGGCCGTGCCGGTCGGGGCGGAGAGCGCGACGTACTTCTCGCCGAGCATGCTGGTCTGCCGCAGCTCGGCGACCGCGTTGGCGGGCAGCTTCACCGAGTCGGCGACCCGCAGCCGTACGCGCGCGTGCCAGCCGTCCAGTTCGACCTTCTCGACCGCGCCCACGGTGACGTTGTTGACCTTCACCGCCGACTGCGGCACCAGGTCGAGGACGTCGCGGAACTCGACGGTGACGTGGTACGCGTGGCCGTCGGCGGCGGCTCCGCCGGGCAGCTGGACGTCGTACCAGCCGTTGAACTCGCAGCCGGACAGCAGCAGCGAGCCGACCGCGGCCCACGCGACCACCCCGACCTTGCGCAGTGCGCTCATGCGCTCGCCCCCAGAATTCCGCCGAGCGTCCGGTCGACCGTGCCCGTCACCGCGGAGCCCCGAGGCACCTTCGGCAGGGAGTCGAAGAGGTCTTTTAGCTCCTTGCAGTCGGGGCTCTTGCCGCCTTCGTCGCCGGTCGTCTTCAGTACGGAGCACAGCAGTGAGGCCGGATCCTGTGCCTGCTGCGCGTTGTTGCGGGTGTCGAGGGTGCCCGAGGACGGGTTGTAGGCGTTGTTCAGGTTCGACAGACCCGTGGGAGCGACCTCCAACAGCTCGGCCAGTGCGGCCCGTTGGGTGACGAGCACCTTGGTCACCTTGCTGAGGCCCTGCACGTTCGAGGTCAGCGACTTCTTGTTGTTCTTCACGAAGGCGGACACGTCGCCGAGCGCCGTCCCCAGGTTCTTGAGTGCGTCCGCGAGGTCCTTGCGCTCGCCCGCGAGCTGTCCGGCGACCTCGGCGAGGCTGGTGTTGAAGGACCGCACGCTCTTGTCGTCGGCGGCCAGCGCGGCCGTGAACACCTGCAGGTTCCGCACCGTGCCGAACAGGTCCGTGCGGCCGTCGGACAGCGTGGTGACGGCCTGCGAGAGGTCCTCGACCGTCTGGTTGAGGTTCTCGCCCTGGCCGGCGAGGTTGTCCGCGCTCACCCCGAGCAGCCGCGACAGCGAGCCGTCCTTGTTGGCGCCCTGGGGGCCGAGCGCGTCGGCCGTCGTGTGCAGGCTGTCGAAGACGCGGTCCAGTTCGACCGGTACGGCCGTCCGTGTCTCGGGGATGACGGCGCCGTTCCGCAGAACCGGGCCCTTTCGGTACACCGGCAGCAGTTGTACGTAACGGTCGCTGACCACCGAGGAGTTGATGATGGCGGCCTTGGCGTCCGCCGGCACCTTGCGGCCTTCGTCGTACTTCAGCTCCACCCGCACCCGGTCGCCCTCCGGCGTGATCTTCTCGACCTCGCCGATCCGGACGCCGAGGACGCGGACGTCCGAGCCGGGGTAGATGCCGACGGTGCGCGGGAAGTACGCGGTGACGTGCACGGACTCGGAGCGCGGCCACAGCACGTAGGTGAGCGCGGCGACGAGGGCGAGTGCGGTGACCACGGCCACGCGCCTCTTCAGGTTCTTCACCGGGTGCCTCCCGTGCGCGGCACCACTGGAGCGGCGACCAGGTTCTGGACGTAGCTGTCGAACCAGCGGCCGTTGCCGAGGGCGTTGCTGAAGACCCGGACGTAGGGCGCGAGCAGCTTGACGCTCCGGTCGAGGCTGGATTGGTTCCGTTCGAGCATCCGCACCACGGTGTTCAGGCCCTTGAGCGCGGGCCCGATCTCCTTGTCGTTGTCCTCGACCAGGCCGGAGAGCTCGATGCCGAGCGCGGCGGAGGTCTTCAGCAGCTTGTGGATCGCGTTGCGCCGCTTGCTGATCTCCTTGAACAGCTGGTCGCCGTCCTTGACCAGCGCGGTGAAGTCCTCGGAGTGCTCGGCCAGTACGCCCGTGACACCGTTGGCGTGGTCGAGGAGTTCGCCCAGCGCCTTGTCGCGCGAGGCGACCGTCCGGGAGATCTTCGACAGGCCCTTGATGGATGCCCGCACCTCGGTGGGCGAGTCCTGGAACGTGGTGGAGATGGTGTCCAGGGCCTTCGCCAACTGGTCGGTGTCGACCTTCTCCGTCGTCGTGGTGAGATCGCTGAACGCCTGCACGACGTCGTACGCCGGAACCGTCCTCTTCAGCGGTATCTCGCTGCCGGGCTTCAGCTGTCCCGGTCCCTTGGGATGCAGCGCGAGGTACTTCGCGCCGAGGATCGTCTTGACCCGGATCGAGGCGCCGGTCTCGGTGCCGAACCCCGGACCGCCCTTGATCTTGAAGGTGACCTTGACGTGGTCACCGTCCAGATCGACGTCCTTGACCTTGCCGACCTTGACGCCGGCGATCCGCACCTCGTCGCCGGGCTTGAGGCCGCCCGCCTCCGAGAAGGCCGCGCTGTACGTCTCGCCGCCGCCGATCAGCGGCAGGCTGTCGGCGTTGAACGCGGCCACGGTCAGCAGCGCGAGGAAGGTGAGACCGACGGCTCCGATCACCACGGGGTTTCGCTCACGGAACGGGGTGAGGCGCGGACGGCGGATCCGTGGAAGCCGTATCCGAGGCGGGTCGATGCGGACTTTCACCAGGGGTTCGGGGCGGCGGGGGCGGGGTGCCCGGCGCGGAAGCAGCCGTATTTTCGGCAGCTTCGGCGGGTCGATGCGGACCTTGACCAGCGGCTCCGGGCGGCGCTTACGGGTCCTGCGCGGAAGGAAGTGCTTTGTCATGCGCCGCACCTCGCCCTCGCCACATGCAGCTCGGGAGTGAGCACCTGCTTCGTCTTCGGCAGCACGATCCGGCCGTCGAAGTCGCAGAGGTAGAAGTTGAACCACGAGCCGTAGGACGCCGTCCCCGTCAGCTCGCCCAGCTTGTTCGGCAGCCGCTTCAGCACGCCCTCCACGGTGTTCTCGTTCTTGTTCAGCGTTCCGGTGAGATCGGTCAGCTCGGCGATGTCGTCCTTCAGGGGCGGACGCGCGTCCTTGAGCAGCCCCGAGGTGGCGTGCGTCAGATCGCCGATGCCCACCAGGGACTGCCCGATGGGCTTGCGGTCGGCGGACAGCCCCGAGATCACCCGACGCAGCTGCTTGAGCAGCCCGGAGAAACGGGTGCCGCGCTTGTCCAGCGTCTCCAGCACGGTGTTCAGGTTGTCGATCACCGAGCCGATCAGCTTGTCGCGGCCGGCCAGCGTCGTGGTGAGCGAAGCCGTGTGCGCGAGCAGGCTGTTGACGGTGCCGCCCTCGCCCTGGAGGGTCCGGATGATCTCGGTGGCCAGCTGGTTGACGTCCTGCGGGCTGAGCGCCGCGAACAGTGGCTTGAAGCCGTTCAGCAGCGCGTTGAGGTCCAGCGCGGGCTGGGTGCGCGACAGCGGGATCGTGGCGCCGGGCTTCAGCCGGGTGCCGTCTCCCGCGCCCTCGGTCAGGGCGACGTAACGCTGTCCGACCAGGTTCCGGTAGCGGATGACCGCGCCGGTGCTGTTCAGCAGCGGCCGGTCCTCACCGACAGTGAAGGTGACCTCCGCCAGCGTCCGGTCCTTGATCCGGATGCCCTCGACCTCGCCGACCCGCACCCCGGCCACCCGGATGTCGTCGCCCTTCTCCAGGCCCGTCACGTCGCTGAACACCGCGCGGTACGTGTGCTCGGGGGTGAAGGAGATGTTGACGATGGTGGCGGCGAGCAGGGCCGTCGCCACCATCGTCACCAGGGCGAAGAGGCTGAACTTGATCAGCGGGGCGGCGGCCTGCCGGGCTCCTGACGTCCTCGTGGACCTCGTAGTCCTCGCGGTCTTCATGATCCTCGTGATCCTCATGCGACGCTCACCGCCGTCCCGCGCGCCATCGGTCCGAACAGCAGCGTCGCGACCGGCGGTACCTCGTCGGCGGGCACGCCCATGACGGGCGCGACGAGCGAGCCGACGGCGCGCTGCTCGGTCCAGGTGGCGGAGACGCCGCCCGGACCGGACGAACTGCCCTTCGCCGAACCGTCGTTGAGGTGGACCCCGGGCGCGGGCACCGGCGGATGGGGCAGGTCGCGGCAGTTGGGCCCCGACCGATCGTCGTAGCGCGGATACTCGCCGGGTTCGTACGCCCCCTGCTGGCGGACGACTTCGAGCGTGATGTGCATCCTGCCGCCCCGGAAAGCCTGCTCGGATGCCTGCTCCTCGCGCACCAGGCCGGCAAAGAGGCACGGGTACTCGGGCGAGTAGCGGGCGAAGAGATCGAGCGTGGGGCGGGAGACCCGGCCCAGGGTGATCAGCCGGTCGCCGTTCGCGTCGAGGAAGTCGTCCGCGGTGCCCGCGGCAGTGGCCGTCGTGGTGAGCGCGGACGCGAGCCGGTCCCGCTGCTCGACCAGGGTGCGGCTGGTGGTGACGGTGTTGCGCAGGATCTCCATCAGGTCGGGGGCCGCGTCGCCGTACACCTCGGCGACGTCGGCCAAGCGGGCGAAGTCCTCGGTGAGGGACGGCAGGTGCGGATTGAGCCGGTGCAGATAGTCCTCCACACGCGTGAGGTTGTCGCCGATCCGGTCGCCGCGCCCCTCGAGGGCGGTGGCGAACGCGGAGAGCGTGGCGTTGAGCTTGCCGGGCTGCACGGTCCGCAGCAGCGGCAGCAGGTCGTTCATCAGCTGCTGGAGCTCGATGCCGACGCGGGTGCGGTCCTGGGTGATGACGTCCCCCGCGCGGATGGGCCTGGCCGAGGAGCGCGCGGGCGCGACCAGGTCGACGTACTTCTCGCCGAACAGGGTCTTGGGCAGCAGGCGTGCGTGCACGTCGGACGGGATGGACGCGACGTACTCCGGCTTGAGCGCGATGCCGAGCGTCGCCTTCGTCCCGTCGGCGTGGACCGCGCGCACCTCGCCGACCAGCAGCCCGCGCAGCTTGACGTCGGCGCGGGGATCGAGTTGGTTGCCGATGCTGTCGGCCTCCAGCTCGATCCGTACGGCCGGGGTGAACACCTGTTGGTACACGGCGACGGACAGGGACAGCAGCAGCGCGAGCACGGCGAGGAACACGACGCCGTACAACCGCAGTCTCAGCACTCTCATACGGCTCACCCCGCAATCCGTACGGTCGTGTTGGCGCCCCAGATCGCGAGCGACAGGAAGAAGTCCAGGACGTTGATCGCCACGATCGAGGTGCGCACGGCGCGGCCCACGGCGACGCCGACGCCCGCGGGGCCGCCGCTCGCGTAGTAGCCGTAGTAGCAATGCACCAGGATGATCAGGACGGCGAAGACGAGCACCTTCCCGAAGGACCACAGCACGTCGACCGGCGGCAGGTACTGCTGGAAGTAGTGGTCGTAGGTGCCCGCCGACTGCCCGTAGTAGCCGGTGGTGATGGTGAGGGCGGCAAAGTAAGAGGACAGCAGCCCGACCACGTACAGCGGGATCACCGCGACGAAACCGGCGATCATCCGGGTGGTCACCAGGAACGGCAGCGAGGGCACGCCCATGACTTCGAGGGCGTCCGTCTCCTCGCTGATCCGCATCGCGCCCAGCTGCGCCGTGAACCCGGCGCCCACCGTCGCGGACAGCGCGAGCCCCGCCACCAGCGGCGCGATCTCCCGGGTGTTGAAGTACGCCGAGAGGAACGCCACGAAGTTCGAGGTGCCGAGCTGGTTGAGCGCGGCGTAGCCCTGGAGGCCCACCTCCGTGCCGGTGAAGAACGACAGGAAGGCGATGACGCCGACCGTGCCGCCCACGACGGCGAGGGCGCCGCGTCCGAAGCTCACCTCGGCGAGCAGCCGCAGGATCTCCTTCTTGTACCGGCGTACGGTGCGGCCCGTCCACGCCAACGAGCGGCCGTAGAAGGACAGCTGGCTGCCCAGTTCCTCCAGACGATTCAGCAGCGCCATGACTCAGCCCCTCTGCGGAACGACTTGGAAGTACACGGCGGTCATCACGAAGTTCGTCACGAACAGCAACATGAAGGTGATCACCACCGACTGGTTCACCGCGTCGCCCACACCCTTCGGGCCGCCCTTCGCGGTGAGTCCCTTGTACGAGGCGACGATCGCGGCGATCGCGCCGAACACCAGCGCCTTGATCTCCGCCGCCCACAGGTCGGAGAGCTGGGCGAGCGTCGTGAAGGAAGCGAGATACGCGCCCGGCGTGCCGTTCTGCAGGACGACGTTGAAGAAGTAGCCGCCCGCGACGCCCACCACCGACACCAGGCCGTTGAGCAGCACTGCCACCACCATCGACGCCAGGACCCGCGGGACGACCAGCCGGTGGATGGGGTCGATGCCCAGCACCTGCATCGCGTCGATCTCCTCGCGGATCTTCCGCGCCCCGAGATCCGCGCAGATCGCCGTGCCGCCGGCGCCCGCGATCAGCAGCGCGGTGACGATCGGCGAGGCCTCCCGCAGCACCGCGAGGACCGAGGCGGCCCCGGAGAAGGACTGGGCGCCGAGCTGCCGGGTCAGGCTGCCGATCTGCAGGGCGATGACCGCGCCGAAGGGGATGGACACCAGGGCCGTCGGCAGGATGGTGACGCTCGCGACGAACCAGGCCTGCTGGATGAACTCCCGTGCCTGGAACGGCCGTCGGGGGATGGTCCGGACGACGTCCAGCGCCATCGCGAAGAGGTTCCCCGAGTGCCTCAGCGCCCCGGTGGGTGACAGCCTCATGCGCCGGTCACCGCCTTCCGGTGCAGCTCGGCCTCGCGTCTCGCGATCGCCTCCCAGCGGGACGGACGGGCGATGCCGGGGCCCGGCATCAGGCGCGGCGTCATGTCGTTGCCGACGTGGCGGGGTTTGCGGTCCGCGTCGCCGAGCCGCGCCAGCTCCTGCTCGACCTGCGCGGCGTCCTTCTCCTCCGCCATCCCGATCGGCCCCTGCATCCGGCCGTTCAGAAACTGCCGTACGACGGGCTCGTCGCTGGTCAGCAGCTCCTCACGGGGCCCGAACATGACCAGCTCACGGCGGAACAACAGCCCGATGTTGTCCGGCACCTGGCGGGCCGAGGCGATGTCGTGCGTGACGATCAGGAACGTCGCGTTGATCTGCGCGTTGAGGTCGACGATCAGCTGGTTGAGATAGGCGACGCGTACGGGGTCGAGGCCGGAGTCGGGTTCGTCGAAGAGGATGACCTCGGGGTCGAGGACCAGGGCTCGGGCGAGACCGGCTCGCTTGCGCATGCCGCCGGAGATCTCGCCGGGCAGCTTCCCCTCGGAACCGATCAGCCCGACCATGTCCATCTTCTCCAGCACGATGCGCCGGATCTGGCTCTCGGACTTACGGGTGTGCTCGCGCAGCGGGAAAGCGATGTTGTCGTACAGGCTCATCGAGCCGAACAGCGCGCCGTCCTGGAACAACACCCCGAACAGCTTCCGCACCTCGTACAGCTCGTGCTCGCGCAGCTTGGTGACGTCCCGGCCCGCGACCTTCACGGAACCCCGGTCCGGCTTCAGCAGTCCGACGAGCGTCTTGAGGAACACCGACTTGCCCGTGCCCGAGGGGCCGAGCATGACCGAGACCTCCCCGGCGGGCAGCGTCAGCGAGACGTCCTGCCAGATGACCTGGTGACCGAAGGACTTGGTCAGCCCTTCCACACAGATCTCGACACCCATCCGGTCCACCCTTCGGCCGTGGAGCAGCTCCGACATCTGCTCTACGGGGAGGGGCCGGGCGTCCGTCGCGACGGAGGCGGATTTTTTTCGGGGGTCTTGCGGGCGGGTTTCCGGCGGCTCGACGGCCGCGCTTTCCGCTGGTTCTACGGCAGTCCTTTGTCCGGCGGTTCTACGGCAGCGCGGTCGGGGTCGGTACGTCGACCGGGGCGGAGGACGTGGCGGGAGCCTCCGGGAGGGCCGGAGGCGTCGTCGGGACCGTGGCCGGCAGATCGGGGAGGCCGGGCACGCTCGGCAGGCCGGACACGCCGGGGACGTCGGGGACGGACGGCACTGGTGACCGCGAGGCGTCCGGCAGCGGTGGCACCGACAGAGGCAGCAACGACCGGTCGTCATCGCCGGGCGGCACCGTCGGCGTCGCTGCGTGGGACGCCGAGGCGGCCGACAGATCACGGGCGTTCGGGGCGGCCACCCGGCCGACGCCGTCGGGCCGGCCGGTCTGCGTGGTCGCCTGGGCCATGCGGGACACGGAGGGTCGGGGAGCCGTGCCCTGCCTGTCCCCGTCGTGGACGTACGGCAACACGAACCCCGCCACCACCAGGGTCGCGGCCGTCGAGGTCACCGCCACGGCCTGCGCGTGTCCGCCCGCGCGCAGCTTGCCGCGCCCCCACAGGAACAGGGCCAGGCCCAGCGTTCCGGCCAGCGAGTTGCGCAGGGTGCGCCGGGCCCGGGCGAGCAGCGACTCGACGGTGCGATAGCTCAGCCCCATGCGCACGGCGACCTGGCCGACGTCGAGGCCCTCGGACTTCAGCCGGAGCGCCTCGGACTGGCGCGCCGGCAGCTCCCCGCTGCGCACGGCCAGCCACCTGGCCTCGGCCCGGTCGCACACCGCCTCCTCGACGGGCACCGGACCCGGCGCGGCGAGCGTGGGGCTGCGGTGTACCTCGGCCTCACGGTTGACCTGGCGATGCCGATCGACGCACAGCCGCATGGTCACGGTCGTCAGCCAGCCGCCGAGGCGCTCGTCGTCCAGGTCGGGGCGCTCCGCGGCGCGCAGCATGGCCTCGTGCACCGCGTCCTCGGCGTCCTCCGGGCTCATCGACCTGCGCCGGGCCACCTTGAGCAGTTGCTCGCGGTGGCTCCACATGCGCTGCCAACGGTCGTGGGCCGCCTGTATCTCCGCAGGCATGTCCGGCATGTCCGTCGCCATGAGGGCCCCTTTGCGCTCACCCGCCGGTCCTGTGCCGTCCGGCGGGTGGTGACATTACCGCCCGGTAGTCGCGGTTGTGGAGGGGGCGGAGGTCGTCGAGTCCCCGCTGTTACTGGTCAGCGGACCGCCGCTGGGCAGCAGGTCGTCGCCGGGCAGTTCGATATCCACGCCCGGTGAGGGGAGTTGGGGCTCCTCCGTCGGAGCGGCCCCGCCCGCCGGACGGGACGTGCCGGGGGCTGGCGAGGGACGTACGGACGGTGTCGGGGAGGGGACGGCGCTCGGACGGGCGGACGGTGTCGGCGAGGGCTTCGGCGTGGACGGCGGCCGCGACGGCTCCGGGTGCGCCGAGGACTTCGCGGAGCTGTCCGGCACCACCCGGCACTCTTCCAGGAAGTACGCGTACCAGGCCCTGACCGTGCGCAGATACGCCTCCGAGTGGTTGTAGCCGAGGACCGCCCGGTCAAGCTCGACCGGGTCGGAGAGGTCTCTCCCCCACTCTCGGCTTCGCTCGAGCGGGAGGTGCCCCCATCCCGCGCACAGGTAGCGCCCGGCGGCGAGCGCCGCGTCGAAGACGTTGTCCGGGTCGGCCCGCCCGTCGCCGTTGCCGTCCGTGCCCCAGCGGGCCCAGGTCGACGGGATGAACTGCATCGGTCCGACCGCCCGGTCGTAGGCCGCGTCCCCGTCGTACGCGCCGCCGTCGGTGTCCCGCATGACCGCGAAGGCGCCGCCGTCCAGCCGCGGCCCGAGGATGGGCGCCACGGTCGTACCGTCCGCCGTCACCCGACCGCCGTGCGCCTGCCCGGACTCCACCTGGCCGATCGCGGCCAGCAACTGCCACCGCAGCCGGCAGCCGGGCGCGGTGCGTGCGAGTTCCGCCTCGGCGTGCCGGTAGGCGGCGAACACGCTCGCCGGCAGCGCGGCGCCCGCCACCGACGCCTCGCCCTTGCGTTCCCGGGTCCGCGGCAGCGGGAGGTCGGTGCGGTACCGGGTGTCGCCCGACACGCTCGGCCCCTGCTCGGCGTGCGCCTGCCGCGGGGGTACGGAGGCCCGTGCCGGGACCGCCCCCGGCGCCTGTGACGCGGTCAGCGCCGCCATGGCCACCGCCGCGATCGCCGTACCCCTGGCACCTCTGACTCTGTGCCCTGCCACGTCGCGCTCCCTTCCCTGTGAGCTGATGTCGTCTGCTCTACGGGGCAGGGCGGCGGGTCCGTCGCACGGAGCGGGGCGATTTCGGGAAACGGGGTCCGCACGCGCGTCCGTCGAGATCTCCCCGAGCGGCCGGGGCCGTAAGGTCTCGAGGACCCGGCGGACGCGTGGGTACCGACGCGAGGGCTTCGCGGTGTCAGGCCAGTGGTTCCAGACAGGTCGCAGCGGCCTGCGGGACTTCGAGGCAGCGACCGGCGTGCAGGGGCGAGGCGGCGAACGGCGTGCGGGGACACGGACCGGCCGGCGGGCCGGAGCGGCTGGACGCGACCGAGCGGCATTCGAACAGGTTGACCCTGGTTGACCGGGTTTGCGTGGCCCGGCCGAGGACTTGACCCCTGCAAGCCGCACCGAGCCCGGCTTTCTCGATGAGCTCCTCGGCCGCGCGTCCTTGATCGCGGATCCGGTGGACTGCCGTACCTGTCTCGAAGCCGAGCCCTGTTCCGGCCGGTGTGCACCCGATGTGCACGGCCTCAGGTCACGCGGAACGACCGTGCATCTCAGCGGCAGCTTGGCCGTCTCAGACTGGGGGGCGGAGGGCTGCTGCGTGAGTCGATTTGCGGTACTCGCGGCGGTGCGAGAGCCAGCACTTACCGGGGTGGCTTGCCGGGACTTCGACCTGGGTGCCGATGGTCGACCAGACGCGGTCGGCGAGACACGAGGGACATCGGACGTTGCGAGGCCACTTCGGCGACAACCCTCCGTGAAGGTTTACGGATACTCAGGCATGTCTGACGTGTCGTCAACCACTCAAGATCGTCTTGCGCGTGCGTTGCACAAGGTGCTGAAGAACAACAGTGATCAGTGGAGGGCCGTGAAGGTGGGTATCCGCAGGTCAGATGGCATGTTGAGGTGTCGTGCCCCTTGCCTCCGAGGGGGCCGACACTGCGCCGTTCAGATGTCCCGGAAGATCTCGATCTGCGCCCCGATCGTGTTGAGGCGCTCAGCGAGGTCCTCGTAGCCGCGGTTGATGACGTACACGTTGCGCAGCACGGACGTGCCCTCGGCCGCCATCATGGCCAGCAGGACGACCACGGCGGGGCGCAGCGCCGGCGGGCACATCATCTCGGCGGCGCGCCAGCGGGTCGGGCCCTCCACCAGCACCCGGTGCGGGTCCAGCAACTGGAGCCGGCCGCCGAGGCGGTTCAGGTCGGTGAGGTAGATCGCGCGGTTGTCGTAGACCCAGTCGTGGATCAGGGTCTTGCCCTGTGCGACCGCCGCGATGGCAGCGAAGAAGGGGACGTTGTCGATGTTCAGGCCCGGGAACGGCATCGGGTGGATCTTGTCGATCGGCGCCTCCAGCTTGGAGGGCCGGACGGTGAGGTCGACCAGGCGGGTACGGCCGTTGTCGGCGACGTACTCGGCCGTGCGGTCGTGGTCGAGGCCCATCTCCTCCAGGACGGCGAGTTCGATCTCGAGGAACTCGATCGGCACCCGGCGCACGGTCAGCTCGGACTCCGTCACCACCGCCGCCGCCAGCAGGCTCATCGCCTCGACCGGGTCCTCGGAGGGGGAGTAGTCCACGTCCACGTCGATGTTCGGGACGCCGTGCACGGTCAAAGTGGTGGTGCCGATGCCCTCGACCCTGACGCCGAGCGCCTCCAGGAAGAAGCAGAGGTCCTGGACCATGTAGTTGGAGGAGGCGTTGCGGATGACGGTGACGCCGTCGTGCCGGGCGGCGGCCAGCAGCGCGTTCTCGGTGACCGTGTCCCCGCGTTCGGTCAGCACGATCGGGCGGTCCGGCCGGATCGAGCGGTCGACCTGCGCGTGGTACTGCCCCTCGGTCGCCGCGATGTCCAGCCCGAACCGGCGCAGCGCGATCATGTGCGGTTCGATGGTCCGCGTGCCGAGGTCGCAGCCGCCGGCGTACGGCAGCTTGAAGTGGTCCATGCGGTGCAGCAGCGGCCCGAAGAACATGATGATCGAGCGGGTGCGTACGGCGGCCTCGGCGTCGATCGCCGCCATGTCGAGGTCGGCCGGCGGTACCAGCTCCAGGTCGACGCCCTCGTTGATCCAGCGGGTGCGCACGCCGATGGAGTTGAGCACCTCCAGGAGGCGGTACACCTCCTCGATCCGGGCCACCCGGCGCAGTACGGTGCGCCCCTTGTTGAGCAGTGAGGCGCACAGCAGGGCCACGCACGCGTTCTTGCTGGTCTTCACGTCGATCGCGCCGGACAGCCGGCGGCCGCCCACCACCCGCAGATGCATCGGGCCCGCGTAGCCCAGTGAGACGATCTCGCTGTCCAGGGCTTCACCGATGCGGGCGATCATCTCAAGGCTGATGTTCTGGTTCCCGCGCTCGATGCGGTTGACAGCGCTCTGACTGGTGCCGAGCGCCTCCGCGAGCTGTGCCTGTGTCCAGCCGCGGTGTTGCCGGGCGTCACGGATGAGCTTGCCGATGCGTACGAGGTAGTCGTCTGCCATGAGGTTGAGGCTATCTCAGATATGAGATGGTGCCCGTTGGGGGGCCCGTTCGGGTGATGCCTTGTCAGCGAGGGTGGCCGTTCGGCCCGTCGACCATCGTTGCGAAGCGCACAAGGGCAGGGTCGGAGAACTCAAGGCGATTCCCGGCGTTTGGTGGTGAATTCCTTCGGGCGTCGGCCGGAGGCATTTCCTCCGTGCGTTGGTGTGGTGCCCGGTGCGCGCAACCGGCATGTCGTCAGGCTCAATCCGGAGGTACGGGAAATGCCCCAGGAAGCCATCGAGGCAACCTTCTTCGTCGGAACTCCGGAAGCCCCGCACATCGCCCGGCTCGGGTCCCTCGACGCCGATCAGGGAACGACCATCCTGACCTCCGAGGGCGAGATTCCCAAGCATTTCCCGGCGATCACCCACAACGGGATCCGATACACGGTTCGTTGCGCTGCGCGCCGCCGCCGGTGCCCTCCTCGGATGCCCGCCTACGGTGGCCACGGAAATTCCCGCACTCGCACCGCACACAATGGGATCGCACATGTCCCGAAGGATTTGGATGGTGGAAAGCGCGGCGGGCGACGGTGACATGTACCGCCGCGCCCTGAGGGCGCCGGACGGTGAACCGGAGCCCGGCGCGGACGTGGGCGGGGGTGCCCGGCGGCGGACGCCGTCGTCTCCCGGGAGCAGCGTGCGGTGGATTCCGCCGGACTCTTTCCTGCGGCCTCTTTCCCGGCTGATCCGCGGGTCGCCGGACACGGTCTGGAAAGGTTCTCCGAGACCGACATCCCGGGCCGTATCGCGGCGTATTGCAGGATCATCGCCCAACTCCTCCCGGCCCGCGAAGAAGTACGTATGACCGGCCCCGGGACGGATCTCGTCATCCGCCTCCCGGAACAACTCCAGCTCTCCAGTCGTGCGCGCCCGGAACTTCTCCCGGACGGACACTCCGTCAACGGAAACCACTTCGAGGTCGGCATGTCGCCGATCGATCTGTCCGGTCGTGTCGACACCGTCCGCACGGTTTCCGGAACATTGAGAACAGATTCCGTACTCGTCGCCGGACACCGTGAACTCAAGGGCGCGCCGCGCCGACCGATTAGGGGCAGCCGAGATCACGGAGGCGCTGCGGAAATCCTGTCCGCTCCAGGTGGTGATCCGGGGCAACCGGTTCGTCGACGGGTTCGGCCCCTTCGTCGACGGCAGCCACGCGACGAGCGGTCCGGAGGACCGGGGCGCGGCGGCCGAGGTCGCCGTCGGCGCCGGCGTGCCGTCCGCCGACCGGGTGGACCGGAGCCCGAACTGCCTGCTCAGCGAGGGTGCGGTGGGCGTCCGTCCGGGGGTGGGCAACGATCTGGTCGGTACGCACTTCGACTTCATCGTGCGGATAGCCCGGCTTGTCCTGATCTGGCATATTGTGCGACACGCCGACGATCCGCCTTGTGGGTTCCCCGCTCCTCCGTCCGGGCCCGGACGACGCCGCGGGCGGACCGCTCGGGTCTCCGGTCCGCCCGCGGACGTCACCGGCGGCGCTCCCTGGAGGTGCGCCGCCACCCGAACGGTCCGGGCAGATCCATCGACGTCGTCCGGCGTCCCGTACTGCTGTGCGTGTGCCGGGGCCCGTGCTTGCCCCCGGTGGTGATGGACCAGGAGTGCCGATTGATGTTGAGGCGTACTCCGGGCAGGATCCGGAAGCTCTTCCGGAAGGTGAGCGGCATGACTGCGACTCCTCTCGTCCCGTCGTCGGCTACCCCCGCTCGGCGAACTGATGGGTGTGAAACCCGGATTGACTCACGGGTGCTCGTTCGGGGCCCGGTGGTTCGCTCCCGCGTGCCCGTTCGGGATGTGGTGATTCGCCCCTCGGCGACCGGCCTCGGACACGCCGCGGGGGCAGCGGAGAACGGGTCCGGGCATGACCATCCGGCGCCCGTGTACTAGAGTTATCTCGACATCGAGATATCTGCCTAGGCGCACCGTAGCCGCCACCTCTAGTAAGGCTTGCCTAACTTAGTCTGACCTTACTGGATCGGCCAAGTCGGCGTGGCGGCACGATTGACGGTGGTACGCGCACATCAATGAAGGAGACTGTCGTGTCGGCGAACAGCTTCGACGCCCGCAGCACGCTGCAGGTGGGCGACGAGTCGTACGAGATCTTCCGGCTGGACAAGGTGGAAGGCTCGGCTCGCCTTCCGTACAGCCTGAAGGTGCTGCTGGAGAACCTGCTCCGCACGGAGGACGGCGCGAACATCACCGCCGACCACATCCGCGCCCTCGGCGGCTGGGACTCGCAGGCCCAGCCCAGCCAGGAGATCCAGTTCACGCCGGCCCGCGTGATCATGCAGGACTTCACCGGCGTGCCCTGTGTCGTGGACCTCGCCACCATGCGCGAGGCCGTGAAGGAGCTCGGCGGCGACCCGGCGAAGATCAACCCGCTGGCCCCGGCCGAGCTGGTCATCGACCACTCCGTCATCGCCGACAAGTTCGGCACCCACGAGGCCTTCGCCCAGAACGTCGAGCTGGAGTACGGCCGCAACCGCGAGCGCTACCAGTTCCTGCGCTGGGGCCAGACCGCCTTCGACGAGTTCAAGGTCGTCCCCCCGGGCACCGGCATCGTCCACCAGGTCAACATCGAGCACCTGGCCCGCACGGTCATGGTCCGGGGCGGCCAGGCCTACCCCGACACCCTGGTCGGCACCGACTCGCACACCACCATGGTCAACGGCCTCGGTGTGCTGGGCTGGGGCGTCGGCGGCATCGAGGCCGAGGCCGCCATGCTCGGCCAGCCGGTCTCCATGCTCATCCCGCGCGTCGTCGGCTTCAAGCTGACCGGTGAGCTCAAGCCCGGCACCACCGCCACCGACCTGGTGCTCACCATCACCGAGATGCTCCGCAAGCACGGTGTGGTCGGCAAGTTCGTCGAGTTCTACGGCGAGGGTGTGGCGGCGACGAGCCTCGCCAACCGCGCCACCATCGGCAACATGTCGCCGGAGTTCGGCTCCACCGCCGCGATCTTCCCGATCGACGACGAGACCCTCAGCTACCTGCGTCTGACCGGCCGCAGCGACCAGCAGGTCGCGCTAGTCGAGGCGTACGCCAAGGAGCAGGGCCTCTGGCTGGACCCGAAGGCCGAGCCCGACTTCTCCGAGAAGCTGGAGCTGGACCTCGCCACGGTCGTCCCCTCGATCGCCGGCCCGAAGCGCCCGCAGGACCGTATCGTCCTCGCCAACGCCGCCGAGCAGTTCAAGAGCGACGTCCGCAACTACGTCGCCGACGACGACGAGGCGGGCAAGGAATCCTTCCCGGCCTCCGACTCCCCGGCCACCGCCAACGGCGTGCCGACCAACCCGGTCACCGTCACCGCCCCCGACGGCTCGACCTACGAGATCGACCACGGCGCGGTCACCGTCGCGGCCATCACCTCCTGCACCAACACCTCCAACCCGTACGTCATGGTCGCCGCCGCGCTGGTGGCCAAGAAGGCGGTCGAGAAGGGCCTGACCCGCAAGCCCTGGGTCAAGACCACCCTCGCCCCGGGTTCCAAGGTCGTCACCGACTACTTCGAGAAGGCGGGCCTGACCCCGTACCTCGACAAGGTCGGCTTCAACCTGGTCGGTTACGGCTGCACCACCTGCATCGGCAACTCCGGCCCGCTGCCGGAGGAGGTCTCCAAGGCCGTCAACGACCACGACCTCGCGGTCACCTCGGTCCTCTCCGGCAACCGGAACTTCGAGGGCCGGATCAACCCCGACGTCAAGATGAACTACCTGGCCTCCCCGCCGCTGGTCGTCGCCTACGCGCTCGCCGGCTCGATGAAGGTCGACATCACCAAGGACGCCCTGGGCACCGACACCGACGGCAAGCCGGTGTACCTCCAGGACATCTGGCCCACCGAGGCCGAGGTCAACGAGGTCGTGGCGAGCGCCATCGGCGAGGACATGTTCAACAAGTCCTACGCCGACGTCTTCGCCGGCGACGCCCAGTGGCAGTCGCTGCCGATCCCGACCGGCAACACCTTCGAGTGGGACCCGCAGTCGACCTACGTGCGTAAGCCCCCGTACTTCGAGGGCATGGCGCACGAGCCGTCCCCGGTCACCGACATCGCCGGTGCCCGCGTGCTGGCCAAGCTGGGCGACTCGGTCACCACCGACCACATCTCCCCGGCCGGCGCCATCAAGGCCGACACCCCGGCCGGCAAGTACCTCACCGAGCACGGTGTGGAGCGTCGTGACTTCAACTCCTACGGCTCCCGCCGAGGCAACCACGAGGTCATGATCCGCGGTACGTTCGCCAACATCCGCCTGCGCAACCAGATCGCGCCGGGCACGGAGGGCGGTTACACCCGCGACTTCACCCAGGCGGACGCGCCGGTGGCGTTCATCTACGACGCCTCCCGCAACTACATCGAGCAGGGCATCCCGCTGGTCGTCCTGGCCGGCAAGGAGTACGGCTCCGGCTCGTCCCGCGACTGGGCCGCCAAGGGCACCGCGCTGCTCGGCGTCAAGGCCGTCATCGCCGAGTCGTACGAGCGCATCCACCGCTCGAACCTGATCGGCATGGGCGTGCTCCCGCTGCAGTTCCCGGAGGGCGCCACCGCCGAGTCCCTCGGTCTGACCGGCGAGGAGACCTTCTCCTTCACCGGCGTCGAGGAGCTCAACAACGGCACCACGCCGCGCACGGTCAAGGTCACCACCGACACGGGCGTCGAGTTCGACGCGGTCGTCCGGATCGACACCCCCGGTGAGGCCGACTACTACCGCAACGGCGGCATCATGCAGTACGTGCTGCGCAGCCTGCTCCGCAAGTAGCCGCAAGTAGCCGCAAGGGGCCTGTGAGGGCCGCGTCCCCGGTCAGCCGGGGGCGCGGCCCTTCGCCGTACCTGTGCGCGGCCGCCGCGGAACATCGCCAGGGCTCAGGCGGAACACAGCGTTCCCCCAGCGGACCGGCACAGACTTGATACATGTCTGCCACCGCAGGGTCCCGAACCGGCCGAGTCCGCGTCCTGATCGTCGACGACGAGCCCGGTCTCACCGAGCTGCTGTCCGCCGCCGTCGCGGACGCGGGCTGGCGCCCCTACCCCGCGCTCGACGGACAGACGGCCCTGCGGCTGGCCCGCGGCTGCACCCCGCACGCGGTGGTGCTCGACGGGATGCTGCCCGACCTCGACGGCCTCCAGGTACTGCGCAGACTGCGCTACGAGATGCCGAGGCTGCCCGTCCTGATGCTCACCGCCCGCGACGCCGTCGAACACCGTATCGACGGCCTGGAGGCGGGGGCCGACGACTACGTCACCAAGCCCTTCTCCGTGGCGGAGGTGATGCTGCGGCTGCGCGGACTGCTGCGCCGGGCCGGCACCGAACGGCACCCCGCCGACGACTCCGTACGCGTCCTCGGCGACCTGGTGCTGACCGGGGAGTCCCGCGAGGTACAGCGGGCCGGCACCCCGATCAGGCTCACCGCCAAGGAGTTCGACCTGCTCAGCCTGCTCCTGGACCATCCACGCCAAGTACTGAGCAAGGCCCAGATCCTCGACCACGTCTGGAGCACGTCCTTCGACGGCGGCGGCAATCTGGTCGAGGTCTACATCTCCAGTCTGCGCCGCAAGATCGACCGGGGCCGGAAGCCGATGATCCACACCGTGCGCGGCATGGGCTACGTCGTACGGGCCGTGGAGGACGGGAGATGACAGCCCTGCTGCGGAGCCGGTCGCTGCGCACGCGACTGCTCGTCTTCATCACCGCCGTCCTGGTCTGCGTCTGCGCCGTGCTGGCCCTGACCACCGCCTTCGCCCAACGCGCCTATCTGATGGGCAACCTGGACGACCGGGTGAGCGACGCGGTCGAGCGCAACGCGGGCGGCGCCGCGCTGCATCCGGAGCTGACCCGCGACCTGACCTTCCTCAACGAGGGCGGCCAGCCGGCCGGCATGCTCGCCGCCCGCATCGACACCAAGGGCGACGTCCTCAGCGCGGCCGTGGTCACCCAGGACGCGCCCCCGCGCTCGCTCACCGCCGCCCAGACCGACGCGCTCAGGGGCATCGTGCCGAACGGCTCGCCGGACACCCGCACGGTTCCCGGCCTCGGCACCTACCGGGTAGCCGCCCTGGATGCCAGCGGGGTCCGCGTCGTGACCGGCCTGCCGATGGACGACGTACTGGACATGATCGGAGACCTGGTGGAGGTCGAGGTCGCGGTCGCCGCGGTCGGTCTCACGGTCGCCGGCTGCGTGTGCGCGGTGGTGATACGACGACAGCTGCGCCCCCTCGGCCGGGTCGCCGCCACCGCCGTCGAGGTCTCCCACGCGCCCCTCGGCCACGGCCAGGTCACCGGCCTGACCCGGGTACCGGAACGGGACACCGACCCCGGCAGCGAGGCCGGCCAGGTCGGCGCCGCCCTCAACCGCATGATCGACCATGTCGAGGCCTCGCTCGCGGAACGCCAGCACAGCGAGGAACAGGTGCGCCGCAGCGAGGAGCGCATGCGCCGCTTCCTGGCCGACGCCAGCCACGAACTGCGCACCCCGCTCGCCTCGATCGCCGGGTACGCGGAGCTGATGAACCGCGGCACCGACCGCATCGAACCGGGCCTGGCCTGGCGCCGGGTCAACGCCGAGTCGGCCCGGATGCGCAGCCTGGTCGAGGACCTGCTGCTGCTCGCCCGCCTCGACGAGGGACGCCCGCTGCAGTCCGCCGAGGTCGACATGGCCGCGCTGGTCGCGGAGGCGGTGTGGGACGCGCGGGCGGCGGGCGCCGCACACGTCTGGCGGCTCGAACTCGACCTGGACGGCCCGGCGCTGGTCCTGGGCGACGAGGCCCGGCTGCACCAGGTGGTGGCCAACCTGCTGGCCAACGCGCGGGTGCACACGCCCGCGGGTACGACGGTGACCGCCACGGTCGCGGCCACCGCCGCCACCTGCGTGATCCGCGTCCACGACGACGGACCGGGCATCCCGCCGGAACTCCTGCCCGCCGTCTTCGAACGCTTCACCCGGGCCGACTCCTCCCGGACCCGCGCCGGTGTCCTGACGGGCGGCTCGGGCCTGGGCCTGGCCATCGCCGCAGCCATCACCACGGCCCACGGCGGCCGGATCGACGTGGAGAGCCGGCCGGGCCGCACGGAGTTCACTCTGGAACTCCCGGTGGCCGAACTCCCGGCCGCCGGAACGGCGCTGCGCGCCCGCACGGCGCCGGTCTGAGAAAGCACCGGGCGCCGCGCGGACGACACCCCCTAGGGGGTTGTGGTGAACGTGTCGAAGTCGGCCTCGCCGGTGGTGCCCGAGGCGTGCGAGGTCTGGGTGAGACCGACGTCCTGGGTGGCCGCGGCGGTCGGGACCGTGACCGTGCCCACCAGGTTCCAGGTGGAGTCGTCGGTGGAGTAGTAGCCGCTGTACGTGGTGCCGTGCCGGACCAGCTTCAGCCACGAGGGGTAGGTGGCGGTCCCGGTGGAGTCCTGGGAGTCCAGCCGTCCGTCACCGTCGCTGTCCCAGTCGAGGAGGTAGCCGTTGCCGGGGGTCACGACCAGGGCCAGGTAACCGGGGGAGGTGTCCGGCCGGGTGATGTCGTTGCGGACCATGATCCCGGCCTTCGCCCAGACGTCCGTGTCCGACTGGGAGTCGATCTTCACGGTGGTCGTGGAACCGTCGTGCTCGGCCCCCGGCAGATAGACCGTCCCGTACTCGTTCGTCCCGTTGTACAGGTCGGCGCCCTGGGCGCGGATGCCGAGCCTGGAGCCGGACTCGCTGAAGCTCGCCGTGGTGGAGGCGAACGTGCGGTACGGGGCCGTCACCTGGTGGTTGACGGTGATCGTGTCACCGGCGGTCAGCCGGGTCTTCTCCGCCGACCGGAAGCGGTAGGTCGCCGTCCCCTGGAAGTCGCTGGAGGCGAAGAGCTCGGCCGAGGGCGGGATGGACACGGAGTAGGTGGCCTTCAGCGCGTGGCCGCCGCGGATCGTCCGGGCTCGCGTCGCGGAATGCGTGGTGATCTTCGTGCCGGACGGCCCGGTGAGGGTCAGGCCCGCGTCGGTGATCGGCCGCGATCCGTTGTCGGACAGGACCGCGGTCACGGTACGCGTGGTGCTGTCGCTCGGCGCGGGGGCCCAGTTGAGTGCCAGCGAGACGTCCGGAGCCGCGCCGGCCACCGTGTGGTGGGTGCCGTGGACCCGGTACAGGACCACGCCGTGCGGCGGCACATTTGCGGCGATCCGGCCCGCGGACTCGGTCAGCCGGTGGCTCCACAGGTCCCGCAGGGCGTAGTCGTGCGCCGCGGGCAGGCCCAGCGCGGCCGCCGTCGTGGCGACCTCCCGGGGAGCCGAACCGGTGTTGAACAGGCCGACGACGGCGTCCCCGTCGGGCTCGGTCTTGGCGAACACCTGGGAGTCGCCGTCCCCGGAGATCCGCCGGGCGTCGATGCCGTCCTGGTCGACCGCGAGGACGTCGGTGTTCTTCAGCAGGGCCAGGTCGGCCGGGTCGAGGTGGGTCAGATCGGTGCCGAGCATGAGCGGGGAGGCGGCCAGCGACCACAGACTCAGCTGGGTCCTGCGTTCGTCGGGGGTGAGGCCGTTGTTGTCGCCGTTCCCGATTTCGAGGGAGTCGTAGTCGTTGTAGCCGCCGGGGCCGCCGTACGGTGCCCACGCGGCGACCTGGTCGAACCGGGAGGCGACGGAGGCCCAGGTGGTCAGCGGGTAGCTGCTGCCGTCCGGTCCGCAGTAGCACTCGATGTCGCCGCCGGTGCGCCAGCCGTTGGAGAGTTTCTTCCAGGTGGCGGCCTTGTTGATGTCGAGGTTGTTGGACAGCTCCAGGTGGATGGGCCGGCCGGTCCCCCGCAGGGCGTCCGACCAGGCCTGGACGTCCTGTTCGTCGGGGGTGCCGACGCCGTCGATCTTGAGATAGTCGATGCCCCAGCCGGCGAACTGGCCGGCCCAGGAGTCGATGAACGCCTGTGCGCCGGGCTTGCTGTAGTCGATGCCGACCATGCCGCCGCAGTTGTAGTTGTTCTCCGTCGTCGTGGTGGCGATGTCCTGGGCGTGGTACGGCGTTCCCTGGATCGCGGTGTTCTGCGCGACCGCCTGCCGGGAGATGCCCGGAGTGACATAAAGCCCGAACTTCAGCCCGAGGGAGTGGACATAGTCGGCCACGACCTGGATGCCGTTCTCGCCACCGCGGGGCGGGAACTTGGCGGGGTCGGTGACCCAGCGGCCGTACTGGTCGACGTCCGGACCCTGGCTGCCCGGGCACTGGTACCAGAAGTCGTCGACATTGGCGTACACGAACCCGTTCTTCGCCAGACCGCTCGTCTTGAGCGCCTTGGCCTGCGACTCGATGGTCTGTGCGGTCGGATTGCGGCGGACGAAGCTCCAGCTGCTCCACCCGAGGGCGGGTTTGAGTCCGACACCGTTGTCATCGGCTTGCGCCGGCTGGCCGCCGGTCGCGGTGATCCCCATCGTGAGCAGCAGCGCTCCGGTGAACGCGGCCAGCGTCCCGCGTATGTGTCTTCTCATGAGTTGTTCCTCCATCGCAGCGCCCTGACAGCGCGACGGTCGGTATCGGAGGGTCGGGATCCGGCCGGGACGGCTGCTCGCACGACCCACCTGACCGACTCAGAAAACGCCAAGAACCAACTTTGTGGGCGCGACAAGTGAACATGACCGAACGCCAGTCACCACCGGTGCGCTTGGCCAAAAAAGAGTCAAGTCTGTGGGCTCACTGTGGCACTGCCCGGCAACCGCGACGGCCCCCGACCACAGGGCGTGGTCATGGCCGTCGCTGATCGTCCGCCATGACGCCCGGACTCGCAGCGCGCCACCGGCGGGGGCGAGTCCGGCGGCCGACTCGCCCGGATGCCGGCACGGCAGGCCGTGCTCATGTCCCCGCGTTCACCGACCGGGATCAATCGCGGGTCGGCCCATTAGGGTCGGAGGCATGACGACGCCCCTTGCCAGCAGTGTCTTCGATTCGCTCCGCCTCGACGCCGTGCCCGACCAGGAGGCGCTGCGCCGCGTCTACGAACTCCCCAACGGCGCGGCCGTGCGCAAGCAGATGACCGAACTCACCGAACAGACTCGGCGGTTGATCGGCTGCTCGTCGCTGGTCCTGGTCGCCAGCGCGGACGCCGAGGGCAACTGTGACGTCTCCCCGCGCGGCGGCCCCGCCGGGTTCGTCGCCGTCCTGGACGCACGCACGGTGGCGATACCGGACGCGACCGGCAACAAGCGTCTGGACACCCTGCAGAACGTCGTCGCCACCGGACGGGCCGGGCTGCTGTTCGTCATCCCGGGGCGCACCACGACCCTCAGGGTGAACGGCCGGGCCTGCGTCTCCACCCGCCCGGAGCTGCTGTCGCAGCTGACCGCCGTGGGCAAGCCGCCGGCCAGCGCGCTGGTGCTGGGGATCGAGGAGGTCTACCCGCACTGCCCCAAGTCGCTTCTGCGCAGCGGGGCCTGGAAACCGGAGCAGTGGCTGCCGGCGGACGCCCAGCCGACCTCGGCCGAGGTGACGCTGGCCCAGCTGCGGATGCCGGAGCTGACGATCGCCGACATCGAGCAGACGGAGGCGGACTCGCTGAAGTACCGGTACGAGTAACGGGCGGACCGGCGATCGCCGAGCCGCCGGCCGGCCGAACCCCCGGGCCGGCACGCCCCGTGACCAGTCGCGGGGCGGCCCGATGGAGATCGCCGAACTGCCGGTCGACCCGGGCGACCATGACGGCGACCGCGATCACGCGCTGATCGTCGGGGCGCGCCATCCGGGCGGGCCGGACTCAAAGCAGTTGCTCTCGCTGGGCCTTTTGTGAACGATCCGGGGATGACCACGTTGTTCCTGACCGTCGGACTGCCGGGTGCCGGAAAGACCACGAAGGCCCGGCACCTGGCGAAGGAGCACAACGCGCTCCGGCTGACCCCCGACGAGTGGATGATTCCGCTGTTCGGCGAGTCGGGGGAGGACGGGAAGCGCGACGTCCTGGAAGGGCGGCTGCTCTCGATCGCCTTGGAGGTGCTGAGGCTCGGCACCGACGTGGTCCTCGACTTCGGCTGCTGGTCCCGTGACGAGAGGTCCGCCATCCGCCGGCTGGCGCAGTCCGCGAACGCGTCCTGCCGACTCGTGTATCTGCCGGTGGACCGGGAAACCCAACGTGCCCGGATCGCTCACCGTCAGGCGTCGGCCCCGGAACAGACCTTCCCGATGACCGAGACGGACCTCTCGCGCTGGAGGGCTCGCTTCGAGGAGCCCGATGCCGCGGAACTCGCCGGCCACGACATCGGTGCCCCGCCTCCGGGATGGCCGACCTGGCCCGAGTGGGCCGCCGACCGCTGGCCGTCCCTCACCGTCTGACCGCCTCGCCGCTCGGAGGCCCGTGGTCCCTTCGGTCACGCAGTGGACCACTTGAGGTGGACGGCGGTCTCGTGGAACCCCAGGGCGCGATAGAAGCCGGCCGCCCTGCGGGTCGGCACGGTCACCTCGACGTCCTTCGCCTCCCGGGCCCGTGCCTGAACGGCCTGGATCAGCGCGGTACCCGTACCGCGGCCACGCGAGGGCGCTTCCACGGTGAGTTCGAGCAGTTCGAGGATGGTTCCGCCCGCGAAAAGGGTGGGCATGCGCAGTGCGAGCGCGTACCCGACCACACCCGAGTCCGCCTCCGCGACCAGGAACTCGGCCGTGCCGTCCGCGGCGGCCGCGATGATCCGGGGGAACGTGACGGCGTCGAAGACCGCCCGGTCGGGCCGATAGCTCGTCACGAACCCGCTCAGCAGACGGTGGACGGCGTCGGAGTCCGAGGGGGTGGCGTCGCGGACGGTCATGCCGGACGGCCGGCCGTCTCGTCGGACATCATGGTGCACACCCCGTCGAGACTACGGTGGACGGCGCCTGCCGTCAGGGGATCAGTCGTAGGGGTTGATCGATCCGCCGGACGAGCTGCAGTTGTCGAAGGTCGTGTCGCGGCAGACCGTCACCCAGAGGCTGTGGATGCCGCCGTCCAGGCTGCCCGACAGGCTGCCCCAGGTGGTGGTGGTGCCGCACCCGCTGGTGTTCCAGTGGTTCGGGTACTGGAAACCCGGCACGGTGACGTAGAAGAACACCGGGTGGGCGTCGCAGGAGGTGTCACTGAGTTTCACGTTGCGCAGGGTGAACGATTCCGAACCGGTCCAGTCGACGGTGAGCGAGACGGAGGCGCCCGTGGTGCTGGCGCTGAGCGGCTCGTTGTCCGCCGCGTTGGCCGTGCCCGGCGTGAGCCCCAGGGCCGTGGCCGCGAGGCCGGCGGCGATGGCGGCGATGCCACGCTTCTTCATGATTCCTCCCGTGTTTTCGAGCGTTGTTCGGTCGTGTGCTCGGTGCGAGGTGTCCTCTCCCGCCTGGCGGCAGCAGGCTGTCGGCGAGGCCGGGTGTGTGCCAAGGAGTTCCGGGTGCCTTGGGATGCCGGGATGGCGATGGCGTGTTGAACTGCGACATCACGGAGTTGCTGGGATGTCGCTGGGACGGCCGCCCGCAGGACGTCGAGCGCGAGTCCGGGCGCCGGTGTCACCTCCGGAACGGTGGACCCCTCCCTACCGTTTACAGCCGCCCCCGTCCGCGCTAACTTCACAGGAGTGTGGGGTGGGAGCGCTCCCAACGGCTTCGGCGGACCGGAACCCGCCGAGGCGCCGGGTCCGCTTCCGCCCCGCGTTCGTCTCCATGACCCGCGTACGGCCGGTCACCCCACACAGAGGTAGTTCTGCCATGGCGGCTTCGTCCCCGACGGCCGGCTGTGCAGCGGCGGCAACCCCAACTTCACGGGCTTCGACCTGCCCCGCGACGACTGGCCGGTCACCCACCTCACCTCCGGGGCGACCGTCGACTTCTCGTACAACGCCTGGGCGGCGCACCCGGGTTGGTTCTACGTCTACGTCATCAAGGACGGCTACGACCCCACTCGGCTGCTCACCTGGGACGACATGGAGGGCACGCCGTTCCTGACCGTCGACCACCCGCCGCTCAACGGCACCCCGGGCACGGTCGAGGCCAACTACTCCTGGGTGACGTCCCGATGCTCGGCTGGACGCTCCCCGGCGGCCAGTCGGTGGCCAGCCTCTGGAACGGCAACGCCACCTACACCGGACAGGACGTGATGGTCCACAACGTCGACTGGAACGGCTCGCTCAGCCCCGGGCAGAGCACGACCTTCGGCTACGTGGTCCAGGGCGACGGCGGAGACACCGCAACCGCCCTGCCGTGCCAGGTCGGTTGACGTCACCGGGGTCCGCTCTGGGCGGACCCGGTGTCGGTGCACACCGGGTCCGCGAGCCGGGCAGGGAGGGGGGTGGGGTACCTGCCCGGGGGAAGTGGCTCGAACTGCCTCTTGCGTGCCGTGCTGTTCGGCTTGTGTCGACGCTATGGAACACGACAACGTTGTCTGATGGTCTGTACATGACTCTACCGCCTCAACCGACAACGATGTCAACCCGATTCGGGTAGCCCGACCGGGTGAACCATGTCGGTGCCTGTCGGGGGGATGCGGTCTTCCGTGTTACGGGTGGCGCACGTTACTGTCCCTGCGGCTTGTGCGACCTGTGGTGCGCGACCCGTCCGAAGGAGGAGGGGCCGCGTCATGCGTTTCCGTCCCATGTCCCTGCTGCTGGCCGCGGTGCTCGCGACCGGCGGTGCCACCCCCGCCCTCGCGGCGACCGCGAGCGGGGCACCCGAACGAGTCCCCGAACTGGTCAAGGACCCCACGGCGTACGTGGATCCGCTGATCGGCACCAAGAACGGCGGCGACACCTTCCCGGGCGCCGTCGTGCCGTTCGGCATGCTCTCCTGGAGCCCGGAGAACACCAGAGGCGACGCGACCAGAACGGCCGCGCCCGGCGGCTACCAGTACGACGCCACCCGTATCCGGGGCTTCAGCCTCACCCACATGTCCGGCACCGGCTGCGCCGGCGGCAGCGGCGACATCCCCTTCTTCCCGTACGCCGGTGAGGTCACCTCGTCCCCGGCGAGCGACACCAAGGACGCCGTCTACGCCTCGGACTTCAGCCACTCCGACGAGAGCGCCGAGCCCGGCCACTACAAGGTCGGCCTCGCCTCCGGCGTCACCGCCGACCTCACCGCGACCACCCGCACCGGGTCGGCCCGGTTCACCTATCCGGCCGGCAAACCCGCCTCGTTGCTGATCCGCACCGCCAACTCCGAGGTGGGATCGGCCGATTCGACGGTCACCATCGACCCGGCCACCCGTACCGTCTCCGGCTCGGTCACCTCCGGCGACTTCTGCGGCTACCTTGACCCGGAGGGCCAACGCGCCTACTACAAGCTGTACTTCACCGCCCACTTCGACCGCGCCTTCACCACCACCGGCACCTGGCAGGACGACAGGCTCAGCCCGGGGTCCACGGCCGCGTCCGGCGGCACCGGCGGCTTCTCGACCGGCGGGCGGCCGGTCGCGGGCAAGGGGGCCGGCGGATACGTCGAGTTCGCGCCCGGTACCGGCCCGGTGAACGTCAAGGTCGGTATCTCGTACGTCAGCCAGGCCGCCGCCGAGGCGAATCTGAGGGCGGAGAACCCGCCGCAGCGCTCCTTCGACGCCGTCCGTGCCGCGGCCCACCGCGCCTGGCGCGACCGCCTCGGTGCCATCCGCGTCGGGGGCGGTACGGACGCCGACCGCACCACCTTCTACACCGCCCTCTACCACTCGCTCTTCCACCCGAACGTCATCAGTGACGCCGATGGCCGCTACCGGGGCAGCGACGACCAGGTGCACGGCGTCGGGCGCGGCCACCGGGCGCAGTACGGCACCTTCTCCGGCTGGGACGTCTACCGGGACCAGGTCCAGCTCCTCACCCTGCTGGACCCCGGGACCGGCTCGGACATCGCCCAGTCGCTCTACGAACTCGCCCGGCAGAACGGCGGGATCTGGGACCGCTGGCTGCACGGCGCGAGCGGCACCCACGTCATGAACGGCGACCCCTCGCCCACCGCTCTCGCCGGTATCCGCGCCTTCGGCGGCACCGACTTCGACCTGAAGGGCGCGCTGCACTCCCTGGTGAAGGCGGCGACGGTCCCGACGGCCCAGGACCTGTCGGCGGCGGGCAAACCGGTGCTGTCGGTCGGCCAACGCCCGTCCCTCGACAAGTACCTGGACAACCACTACATGCCGTCCGTCTCCAACGCCTGGGGCGGCGCCGCCGAGACCCTGGAGATGTCCACCGCCGACTTCTCCCTCTCCCAACTCGCCGCAGCCGCCGGGGAGAAGAACACAGCGGCCACCTTCGCCGACCGCTCCCAGTGGTGGCAGAACAACTACAACATCGCCGCCGACCCCAGCGGCGGCTACATCGCCAACCGCAAGGCCGACGGCAGCTGGGTCACCGGCTTCACCCCGGCCACCGGCAACGGGTTCGTGGAGGGCACGGCCGCCCAGTACACCTGGATGGTCCAGCACAACCCGGCCGGGCTGTTCGCCGCGATGGGCGGCACGGACAAGGCCCTCGCCCGCCTCGACGCCTTCTTCCACAGCAGCGACGGCAGCTGGGCCCTCACCGGCAGCGGCGGCGACAAGTCCGAGCTGGACAACGAGCCCTCGATCAACGTGCCCTACCTGTACGACTACGCGGGCGCCCCGTACAAGGCCCAGGAGACCGTCCGCGCGGCCATGACCACGCTCTGGACCACCGGTCCGGGCGGTATCCCCGGCAACGACGACCTCGGCGCGATGTCGTCCTGGTACGTCTTCTCGGCGCTCGGGATGTACCCCCAGGTCCCGTCCCGTGCCGAACTCGTCCTGGCCTCGCCCCTGTTCGAGCGCGTCGAGATCGACCGCCCGGGCGCCGACGACATCTCGATCCGCGCCCGGGGTGCGGCGGCCGACGCCCCGTACGTCCAGTCCCTGAAGGTCAACGGCCGTACCAGTGACCGCGCTTGGCTCGACAGCTCCTTCGTCCGGGACGGCGGCCGCCTCGACTACACCCTCTCCGCCACCCCGAACCGCACCTGGGGGAGCGCCTCCGTACCGCCGTCCTTCCGCCAGGGCGAGCAGCCGTACCAGATCGGCGTCGGACCCACCACCGCGACGCTCGCCCCCGGTGACAGCACCCAGGTCGGCATCCGTGCCCTGTCCCTCACCGGCGGCACCGGCCCGGAGGTCCGTTTCCGGGTGGCGGCCCCGGACGGCGTCAAGGCCACCCCGGCCGAGGGCACGGTGACCGACGGCTCCCAGCAGATAACCCTGTCCACCACCTCCGGCACCCCCCAGGGCTACTACGACGTCCAGGTCACGGTGACCTCCACCGGTACTTCCTACGCCCAGCCGGTCGCCCTGACCGTCGCCGCCCCGGGCACCCTTCTCGCCGCCTACGACAACACCGGCGTCTCGGACGACGTCGGTGACCACGACGAGGGCGACTTCGACGGAGGCGGCTGGAGCTACTCCCGCCAGGCCCTCGTGGCGGCCGGCCTCACCGCGGGTGCCCAGGGCACCGTCGACGGCCTGGCCTACACCTGGCCGAACGCCCCGGCGGGCCGCCCCGACAACGCGACGGCAGCGGGCCAGACCGTTGAACTCGCCACCGCCGCAGACAAGTTGTCCTTCCTGGGCAGCGCCACCAACGGCAACCAGTCCGCCCGGGCGACCGTCACCTACACCGACGGCAGCACCGGCACGGTCGACCTCGCCTTCACCGACTGGACCGTCGGCGGCGGAGGCGGCACCGTCCAGTACGGGAACGAGACCGTGGCGAGGACCGCGTACCGCAATGTCGCGGGCGCCGACAAGGACCCCGTGGCCACCTATGTCTTCGCGACCAGGCCTTTCGAGGCGCCGGCGGGCAAGAGCATCAAGAGCGTCCGGCTTCCCGAGAACACCGACCTGCACGTGTTCACCCTCGCCACCGGCTGAGCCGGAGAACCAAAAAAGGGGGGGCGGACCCGAACGGGGCCGCCCCCCCCTTTTTTTGGCTTCTCCGTGCCGTGCCTCAGGCCAGCAACTCCACCTCCGCCAGCGTCGAGGCGCCGTCCGGGACGAGCCGGTAGTGCGCGTACGTCCCGGGCGTGCGGACCGTGAACGCCCGGGTCTGCAGGTTCCAGGCGAAGGTCTCGCCCGACCGCCGGTCCACGGTGCGCCAGTGGGTGCCGTCCGTCGAGGCCTGGAGGGTCCAGCCCGTCGGGGCCCTGGTGTGGTCCGCCGGTGAGGTGAGCGTGTACTGGATCCCCTTGACCGACCGGGTCACCGGCAGGTCCACCGAGGTCACCGCCTGCTCCGTCGCCGACGTGTTGTCGAACAGGGAGCCGTCACCCTTCAGGACGTCCGCGCGCGGAGCCGGGACCTTGTCGTCCTTGGCGATCGAGACCGGGCCGGCGTTCTTGCCGGTACCCCACGTCGACGGCTTCGGGCCCATCGTGAAGTCGATGATCCCGCCCTTGGAGATGAGCGAGTGGGGGAGCGAGGTCGACGTCCAGATACGGCCGTTGACCCGCACGCCCTGCACGTAGACGTTGGTCGCGCTGTTGCCCGGCGCCCGGATCACCAGGTCCCGGCCGTTCTCCAGGTGGACCGTGGCCTTCTTGAACAGGGGCGAGCCGATCGAGTAGTCGCCGCTGCCCATCACCAGCGGGTAGAAGCCGAGGGCCGAGAAGAGGTACCAGGCCGACTGCTCGCCGTTGTCCTCGTCGCCGTGGTAGCCCTGGCCGATCTCGCTGCCCAGGTAGAGCCGGGAGACCGCCTCGCGGACGTAGGCCTGGGCCTTCCAGGGTTCGCCGGCCGCGTCGTACATGTAGATGACGTGGTGGGCGACCTGGTTGGAGTGGCCGTACATGCCCATCCGGACGTCCCGGGCCTCGGTCATCTCGTGGATGACCCCGCCGTAGGAGCCGACGAAGTCGGCGGAGGCCGTCTCGGGCGTCGCGAAGTACTCGTCCAGTTTGTCGGCGAGTCCGGACCGGCCGCCGTACAGGTTGGCCAGGCCCCGGCTGTCCTGCGGAGCCGTGAAGGCGTAGCCCCAGCCGTTGGTCTCGGTGTAGTCGTAACCCCACACCCGCGGGTCGTACGACGAGGAGTCCACCCGCCACCTGCCCTGGGCGTCCTTGCCCTGGAAGAAGCCGGCCTTGGAGTCGAAGAGGTCCACATAGTCCTGGGCGCGGTTGAGGAAGTAGTCCGACTCCTCCTTGTAGCGCTTCTCGCCGGTCTTCTTGTACAGGGCCAGGCCCATCTCGGCGATGCCGTAGTCGTTGACATACCCCTCCATCGCCCAGGACAGGCCCTCGCGGGTGTCATCGCTGGTGTAGCCGAGGAAGGGAGAGGTCGACATGCCCTTGCGGCCCACGCCGGAGGAGGGCGGGACGACCGTCGCGTTCTTCAATGCCGCCTCGTAGGCCGCCTTCGCGTCGAAGTTCACGCCCTTGACGTACGCGTCGGCGAACGCCACGTCCGAGGAGGTGCCGGTCATCAGGTCGGCGTAGCCGGGGGAGGACCAGCGCGAGGTCCAGCCGCCGTCCTTGTACTGCTGCACGAACCCGTCGACCATCTCACCGGCCTGACCGGGCGTCAGGAGTGAGTAGGCCGGCCAGGTCGTGCGATACGTGTCCCAGAAGCCGTTGTTGACGTACACCTTGCCGTCCACGATCTTCGCGCCGGTGTGCGTCGGGGTGTCCTGGCTGGTCATCGGCGAGAAGGGGGAGGCGTACTGGTCCTTCGACCCGACTTTCTCGAAGCCGGAGTTGGGGTACAGGTACAACCGGTACATGCTGGAGTAGAGCGTGGTCAGCTGGTCCGCCGTGGCGCCCTCCACCTCGACCTTGCCGAGCAGCCTGTCCCAGACCTTCTGGGCGTGTGCCTTCACCGCGTCGAAGGAGGTGCCGTCCGGGATCTCCTGGCGGAGGTTGTCCTCTGCCTGGTCGACGCTGATCAGAGAGGTGGCCAGGCGCAGGGTGACGGTGTGGTCGGAGCCGGCGTCGAAGCGCAGATATCCCTTGACGCCGCCGGAGTCGCCGCCGGTCACCGGCTTGTCGAAGACGCCGTAGACGAACAGGCGGGTGGCGCCGGTCGACAGGCCGGACTTGACGTCGGAGTAGCCGGTGACGATTCCGTGCTGCTTGTCGAGGGTCAGGCCCGCCTGCTCGGTCACGTTGTCGAAGATCACGCTCGCGTCGTCGCCCGGGTAGGTGAAGCGCAGCGCGGCCGCGTGGTCGGTGGGCGTTATCTCGGCCTTGAGGCCGTTCTCGAACCGCACCCCGTAGTAGTACGGCCGCGCGGTCTCGTTCTCGTGCCGGAAGGCCAGCTCCCGTGCCTCCCGGCCGGTGTCCGGGGTGCCGGCGGCGACGGAGGGCATCATCTGGAAGGTCTGCCGGTCGCCCATCCAGGGGCTGGGCTCATGGCTGGCGCTGAACGCCTGGATCGTCGGCAGGTTGTCGTCGTTGTTCGCCCGTGCGTATTCGTACAGCCAGCTCTCCGAGGACGCGTTGGTCACCGGCGTCCAGAAGTTGAAGCCGTGCGGCAGGGCCGTCGCCGGGAAGTTGTTGCCGCGCGAGAAGCTGCCGCTGGAGTTGGTGCCGCGGGTGGTCAGCGCGTAGTCGGACAGGTGCGCCTTGGGCTTCTCGGGGGCGACGCGCTCGATGTTCACGTCGTCGATCCAGCCACGGAACTTGGCCGGGCCCGCGGGCGAGTCGTAGCCCACCAGGATCCGGTCGACGGTCTTGCCGGCCGCGACCGAGCCGATCACCGACGAGATGTCGTTCCACTGGTTGACGTACAGCCCCTTCGACGCGCCCTGGCCGCGCGGGGACAGCGCGAACCCGTGCTGGTCCACCGCCCCGAGTCCGCTCAGGTAGGTGCCGTCGGTGAAGGCCAGGTCCACGGAGACGTTGGTGGCGTCGTAGTCGAGGTCGCCGTCGGCCATCGAGGGGAAGATCCGGTACGAGAGCCGGGTGTCCCGCCGGACCTTCACGTTCACGTCGAAGACCTTGTTGTACGAGTACGCCCGCCCGCTCGCGGTGTGCCGGCCCGCGTAGCGCAGCGCATGGGTCCCGGTGAAGCCGGCCCGGGCCTTCGCGGTCGGCGAACCGCTCGGGCCCTTGTCGACCAGCGAGAGCACGTCCTGGGGCACCGGGCCGCCGCTGCCGCCCGTGGAGAACTGGACGTCGGCGATCTGCAGGATGTCCGGGGCGCCGTTGTTCTTCGTTACGTCGAGCCGGAAGTGCTGGTACTCGGCGGGTGCCGAGAGGTCGTACGTCCTGGTCTGGAACCGCTCGGTGAAGCCTTCGCCGGCGCGGGTGTCGACGGTCTTCCAGTCCTTGCCGTCCGTCGAGCCCTGGAGGGTCCAGTCGGCGGGGTCGCGCTCTGCGTAGTCGTTCGCGGAGGTGACGGCGTACGTCACCAGCTTGATGGGCTTGTCGAAGTCGAACTCCGCCCAGCCGGTCGGCTCGAAGGTGAGCCACTTGGTGCCCGGCTCACCGTCGACGAGGTTCTCCTTGACCTCGCCCGCGCCGGTGTTCTCGCCGCTGGCCCGCATGTCGGTCACATGGTCGGTGACATTGCCGGGGATGCCGGTGCTGTAGCCGCCGTCGACACCCGAGGCGCGCGGGGCGCCACCGGGGTCCGTGTCGACCGTGTCGGTCCAGTCCGGTGACGGATCGCCAGACTCGAACGAGGATGCGAACTCTGTCGCGGCGGCCGGTGCCTTGGCCGGCAGGGCGACCGCGGCCCCCTGGGAGCCCAGGGTCATGACTACGGCGGCCGCGATCACGACCGCCGTACCAGATCTGTGTCCTGTTCTTCGCTGCGTTCTCCGCTGCATCACAACGGGTACCCTCCCTGCCACATGAGACAACGTTGTCAGATGCGTGGCGCAGGAACCAGTAGGTGGTCAAGTGGTCCGTGATGTCAAGGGTGTTGGCTGCGGCATTCAGGGGTCTATGTCGGCTCTTTTTCCGGCAAGCCGTACACAGCTCGCTCAGATTTCCGACAGGTCTCAACTAGGAAAAGACCCTTGGCCAACCTTGCATTCGATCTTGCCCCACTGGCGGGAAGTGGACTATACCTGTCGGCGTTTCCTGAGTGACTTCCTGCACGGCCCAGCACTACCCGACCGCGGTGCCGGGGAGGATCCGGTTCACCGCCTGAGTCCTGGAGAGGGCGAGGACTTGAGCATGGGATCCACATCCGCAGCCAGTCATGGTTCCGAAGGCGTCGGCCGCCGCGATCTGATCAAGCGATCAGCCGCACTCGGCCTGATTTCGGTCCCCACCGTCGGATTTCTCTCCGCCTGTGCCAGCAGCGGCGGAGGCGGCCAGTCCAAGGACAAGGCCGGCAAGAAGACGGCCAAGAACCCGCTCGGCGTCAACGACACCGCCAAGATGGAATTCGTCCTCTTCGACGGCGGTTTCGGCAAGGAGTACGCCGAGGACGCGGTGAAGATCTACCAGAAGGACTACCCGAAGGCCAAGGTCAAGTTCTCGGCCACCCAGAAGATCCAGTCGACCCTGCAGCCCCGCTTCAACCAGGGCACCCCGCCGGACCTCATCGACAACTCCGGCGCCGAGCAGATGGACATGGGCGTGCTGGTCGGCAAGAAGCAGCTGGCCGACCTCACCCCGCTCCTCGACGCGCCGTCGTACGACGACCCGAACAAGAAGGTCCGCGACACGCTGCGCCCCGGCATCGTCGAGATGGGCCAGTTCGACGGCGACCCGGTCTGGATCATGTACTACGCCTACACGGTGTACGGCGTGTGGTACTCGCAGAAGGCCCTGGACTCGCTCGACGCGGAGTACCCGCAGACCTGGGACCAGATGCTCGCCGTCTGCGAGAAGGCCAAGAAGAAGGGCATGGCCGGCTGGACCTACGCGGGCAAGTACCCGTACTACATCCCCTTCTCGCTGTACCCGATGATCGGCAAGGTCGGCGGCGTCGAGGTCCTGAACGCGATCGACAACCTGGAGCCCAACGCCTGGAAGCACCCGGCCGTCAAGGCGTGTTTCGAGGCCTACTACGAGCTCTACAAGAAGGGCTACATCCTCAAGGGCACCCCCGGCCTGGACCACATCCAGTCACAGACCGCCTGGGCCCAGGGCAAGGCGCTGTTCATCCCCAACGGCTCCTGGGTGGAGAACGAGTCGGCGAACGTCATCCCCTCCGACTTCAACCTCGCCGTCTCCGCGCCCACCGGCATCGACAAGAACGACAAGATGCCGTTCGGCACCATCTGGGCCTCCGGCGGTGAGCCGTTCATCGTCCCGGCCAAGGCGGCGAACGCCGAGGGCGGCATGGAGCAGCTGCGCATCATGCTCAGCGAGGCGTCCTCCAAGAACTTCACGTCGAAGGTGAAGTCGCTGACCGCGTACAACGGCGGCACCGACGGCATCACCCTCACCCCGGGCCTCACCTCCGGCGTCGCCGCCCTGAAGCTGGCCGGGTCGAACGTGGTCAACCCGCGGCTCCAGGACTGGTATGTGCAGCTTCAGAAGGAGAAGATCGGGGTGGCCGGCCTCGGCGAGATGATGGCCGGCCGACTGACCCCGGCGGAGGCCATCAAGAAGATCCAGGGTTATGCCGACGAGGCGGCCAAGGACACCTCGATCAAGCACTACAAGCACCAGTAATACCCACCCTCACGGCACCGGAGTGGCGATGCAGCACGGCAAGTACCGGTTCATTGTGGGGTTTTTGGCGTTGCCCCTCGGACTGTACGCGCTCTTCGTGGTCTGGCCGTTCATCCAGTCCATCTACTACTCGTTCACGGACTGGACCGGCCTGAGCCCCGATTTCAAGATGGTCGGCCTGGACAACTACAAGAGGATGATCCATGACGACATCTTCTGGAAGTCCTTGCAGCACAGCTTGATGTTCGCGGTCGTGCTGCCGCTGGTGACGATCAGCCTGGCGCTGTTCTTCGCCTTCATGATCAATGTGGGCGGTCGCAGAAGGAAGGGCGGACCGGTCGTCACCGGTGTCCGGGGCTCTTCCTTCTACAAGATCGTCTATTTCTTCCCGCAGGTGCTTTCGATCGCGATCGTCTCGCTGCTGTTCGCCTTCGCGTACAACCCGGACAGCGGCGCGATCAATTCACTGCTCCGCGGAATGGGGCTGGACAATATCCAGCCGCTGTGGCTCGGCGACCCGAGCCTGGCGCTGTGGTGCGTGATGGCCGTACTGGTCTGGTCCACGGTCGGTTTCTTCGTGGTCCTCTTCTCGGCGGGCATGGCGTCCATCCCCACGGATCTCTACGAGGCCGCCCTCCTCGACGGCGCCGGCCGCGCGACGACCTTCTTCCGCCTCACCCTGCCGCTGCTGTGGGACACCGTGCAGTCCGGCTGGGTCTACATGGGCATCCTCGCGCTCGGCGCCGAGTCGTTCGCAGTCGTACAGATCATGACGACCGGACCGGGCGGTCCCGACTACTCGACGACCGTGATGGTCCTGTACGTGTACCAGAAGGCGTTCCGCGACGGTCAGGCCGCCTACGCCACCACCATCGGCGTCGCCCTGCTGGTCGTCACACTCGCCTTCGCGGCGATCGTGATGCGGCTGGGCCGTCGCGAGCGGCTGGAGTACTGAAGCGATGACCACGACCGAGACCGACGCCCCGATGCCGACGGGCCCCGACGTGCCCGTGGCCAAGACCGAGGCGCCCGCGCCGAAGCCGTCCCGGCGCAGGCGCGAGGGCGGCATCCTCAACGTCTTCTCCCATGGCGTCCTGATCCTCTGGGCGATCATGGTGGTCATGCCGCTGGTCTGGGCGGTGATGACCTCCTTCAAGGACGACCGGTCCATCTTCAGCTCGCCGTGGGCGCTGCCGGACAAGCTGCACTTCGACAACTGGGCGCGGGCCTGGACCCAGGCCAACATGAGCGACTACTTCCTGAACACCATCCTGGTGGTGGGCGGTTCGCTGATCGGCACGCTGGTGCTCGGCTCGATGGCGGCCTACGTCCTGGCCCGCTTCGACTTCCCGGGCAACCGCTTCATCTACTTCCTGTTCATCGGCGGCATGAGCTTCCCGATCATGCTCGCGCTGGTCCCGCTGTTCTACGTCGTGAACAACATGGGCCTGCTGAACACCATCCACGGCCTGATCCTGGTCTACATCGCGTATTCGCTGCCGTTCACGGTCTTCTTCCTCACGGCGTTCTTCCGCACCCTGCCCACCTCAGTGGCCGAAGCCGCCTTCGTCGACGGCGCCTCGCACACCCGCACGTTCTTCCAGATCATGCTGCCGATGGCGAAGCCCGGCCTGATCAGTGTGGGGATCTTCAACTTCCTGGGGCAGTGGAACCAGTACATGCTCCCGACGGTTCTCAACACGGACCCCGACAAGCACGTCCTCACCCAGGGTCTGGTCCAGCTGGCGGTCAGCCAGGGCTACAAGGGCGACTGGTCGGGCCTGTTCGCCGGCCTGGTGATGGCGATGCTCCCGGTCCTGGCGGCGTACATCATCTTCCAGCGTCAGGTGGTGGCGGGGCTCACGGCCGGCGCTTTGAAGTAACGGCAAGGTTGCCCATGCAAAGGGGCGCGACGAGCTGCGCGACCAGCCATGACGCGCCCCGCGCTCACTTCTCGGCCGTCACTCCCACCTGCTCACCAGTGGCCTAGACATGTCGAAAGCATGTCCCTCAGGCGACCCCCGAACCGCCAACGATTTCTCTCAAGGACTTGACGGCGGTAACCCGTTCAGCAGAGCTTGGAGTTCATAACTTGTAAGTGGCCCGGTCTCAGTGAGGTGACCTGGGTCACGTTGGCGGCACCGTGGCCGCCTCCGATGGCGGGAGTGGATGGGTCGATGGAGACTCCGGGGTCGCAGTCGTCGCTGCACCGAGCCAACCTGGAACGTGTCGTACGGGCCGTACGTCTGGCCGGATCGCTCACCCAGGCGGAGATCGCGCGTACGACCGGCCTGTCGGCGGCGACGGTCTCCAACATCGTGCGCGAGCTCAAGGACGGCGGAACCGTCGAGGTCACGCCCACGTCGGCGGGTGGCCGCAGGGCCCGCAGCGTGAGTCTGAGCGGTGACGCCGGCATCGTCATCGGGGTCGACTTCGGCCACACCCACCTGCGCGTCGCGATCGGGAACCTGGCCCACCAGGTGCTGGCCGAGGAGTCCGAGCCCCTCGACGTGGACTCGTCGGCCAGCCAGGGCTTCGACCGGGCGGAAGAGCTGGTCAACCGCCTGATCGCGGCGACCGGCGTGGACCGTTCGAAGATCGCAGGCGTGGGCGTCGGCGTCCCCGGCCCGATCGACGTCGAGTCCGGCACCCTCGGCTCCAGTGCCATCCTGCCCGGCTGGATCGGCGCGAGACCCGCTGAGGAGCTCAGACTCCGTCTCGGCGTCCCCGTGCACGTGGACAACGACGCCAACCTCGGAGCCCTGGGCGAGCTGGTCTGGGGCAGCGGCAAGGGCGTGCGTGATCTCGCTTACATCAAGGTCGCGAGCGGTGTCGGCGCCGGTCTGGTGATCAACGGGAAGATCTACCGGGGCCCCGGCGGCACGGCAGGCGAAATCGGACATATTACACTCGATGAATCCGGCCCGGTCTGCCGCTGCGGCAACCGCGGCTGCCTGGAGACCTTCGCGGCAGCCCGCTATGTGCTGCCACTGCTCCAGCCCGGTCACGGCACCGACCTGACCATGGAAGGCGTCGTACGGCTGGCCCGGGACGGTGACCCCGGTTGCCGTCGGGTGATCGCCGACGTCGGTCGGCACATCGGCAGCGGTGTGGCCAATCTCTGCAACCTGCTGAACCCGAGCAGGGTGGTCCTCGGCGGCGACCTCGCCGAGGCCGGAGAGCTGGTCCTGGCGCCGATCAGGGAGTCCGTGGGGCGCTACGCGATCCCCAGCGCCGCCCGGCAGCTCTCGGTGCTTCCAGGGGCCCTTGGCGGCCGCGCGGAGGTGCTCGGCGCGCTCGCTCTCGCGCTCAGCGAGATGGGCGATTCGACCCTTTTGGACGGCTCGTTGCCTGCCGTTGCACCTGCCTTCACTTAGAGAACGAATGGCGCCGTTGCCATCTCGTTAAGTATTTACTTCTTGACGTCGAAGTCACGGCCGAGTTGACTTCCAGCCACCTCGGCCGCAGCGTTGCGGCCCTGTCAGGGAGGCACCCCCAAATGAACGCAACGATGCGTAGAGTCGTGATCGGCACCGCCGCGGTTTCCATGGCGCTGTCCGTCGCCGCCTGTGGCAAGGCCGGCGACGACAAGAAGAGCGACTCGTCCAGCAGCAGCTCCTCCGGTGGCAAGACCATCGGTCTGCTGCTCCCCGACAGCGTGACCGCGCGCTACGAGAAGTTCGACCACCCGTACTTCGAGGCGCAGGTCAAGTCGCTGTGTGCCGACTGCACCGTCGACTACGCGAACGCTGCGGGTGACGCGGCCAAGCAGGCCCAGCAGGTCAGCACCATGGTCACCAAGGGCGTCAAGGTCATCGTGATCTCCGCCCAGGACTCTGCGGCCATCAAGTCCTCCATCGATGCCGCCGTGGCCAAGGGCGTCAAGGTCGTCGCGTACGACCGCCTCGCCCAGGGCAAGGTCTCGGCCTACGTCTCCTTCGACAACGTCAAGGTCGGCGAGCTGCAGGGCCAGGCCCTCCTCGACGCCCTCGGCTCCAAGGCGACCACCAAGTCCAAGGTCGTCATGATCAACGGTGACGACGCCGACCCGAACGCCGCCCAGTTCAAGGCGGGTGCCCACAAGGCCCTGGACGGCAAGGTCAAGATCGCCTACGAGCAGTCCGGCCTGTGGAAGGACACCGTCGCCGCGCAGAAGGTCAAGGCGGCCATCACGCAGCTCGGCGCCAAGAACATCGCGGGCGTCTACTCCGCCAACGACGGCATGGCCGGTGGTATCGCCACCACCCTCAAGGGCGCCGGCATCAGCGGCATCCCGCTGACCGGTCAGGACGCGGAGCTCGCGGGCATCCAGCGCATCGTCGCCGGCACCCAGTCCTCCACCGTCTACAAGGCGTTCAAGCCGGAGGCCGACGCCGCCGCCACGATCGCCGTGGACCTGCTGCAGGGCAAGAGCATCTCCTCGCTCGCCACCACCACGCAGACCAGCGGCTCCGGCGACAAGGTGCCCTCCCAGCTGCTGACCCCCGTGTCGGTCACCAAGGCCAACATCACGGACACCGTGATCAAGGACAAGCTGTACACCGTCGCGGACATCTGCACCGCCGAGTTCGCCAAGGCCTGCAAGGCCGCCGGCCTGCAGTAGTCCAGCCCTGCAGTAGTCCAGCCCTGCAGTAGTCCAGCCCTGCAGTAGTCCAGCCCTGCAGTAGTCCAGCCCTGGAGCCGTCCGGCTCCGGCCGTCAGCGCCCGGGTGATCGCAGTACGACACCCGGGCCCCGGCCGCCCGACGCACCACCCGGCCCTTCCGCAAGGGCCCCGTCCGTCCGGCGGTCTCGCGAAACCCCTCCGACGCCCGCTCCGGCCTTCATACCCCGCTGCCGGAGCGGGCGTCGGACGGACCCGTTGCCAAGCGCAGCGGATTCGCGCATGTTCATCTTGTAAACCACGTGCGTACACCGACCAACCTGAGGTACCGCACGGCCCTCCGCGCCTGATCAAACAAGCGCGGCATCCCCGCCGGTCAGGCGGCGAAGGAGATGGTTCACGTGTCCGCTACGCCCGTGCTGGCGTTGCGCGGAGTCTCCAAGCGATTCGGTGCGGTCCAGGCCCTCACCGAAGTCGAGTTGGAGGTCCACGCCGGAGAAGTGGTCGCCCTGGTGGGCGACAACGGCGCAGGAAAGTCGACCCTGGTCAAGACGATCGCGGGTGTGCACCCCATCGATGAGGGCGTCATCGAGTGGGAGGGCGGCCCGGTCAGCATCAACAAGCCGCACGACGCCCAGGGACTCGGCGTCGCGACGGTCTACCAGGACCTCGCCCTCTGCGACAACCTCGACGTGGTCGGCAACCTCTTCCTCGGCCGTGAGCTGCTGCACCGCGGCGTCATCGACGAGGTGACGATGGAGAAGCAGGCCCGCGAGCTGCTGAGCACGCTCTCCATCCGCATCCCGAGCGTGCGCATCCCGATCGCCAGCCTCTCCGGCGGTCAGCGTCAGGTCGTGGCCATCGCCCGCGCCCTGATCGGCGACCCCAAGGTCGTCATCCTCGACGAGCCCACCGCGGCCCTCGGTGTCGAGCAGACCGCGCAGGTCCTCGACCTGGTCGAGCGGCTCCGCGAGCGCAACCTCGCCGTCATTCTCATCAGCCACAACATGGCCGACGTGAAGGCGGTCGCGGACACCGTGGCGGTGCTGCGACTCGGCAAGAACAATGGTTTCTTCCCCGTGAAGAGCACCAGCCAGGAAGAGATCATCGCGGCGATCACGGGTGCCACGGACAACGCCGTGACCCGTCGTTCGGAGCGTCGCACCCCGGAGGCGGCAAAGTGAGTGAGACGTCGAACAAGACCGTAGCGGGCGACGAGTCGCCCAAGATCGAGAAGGCCGAGGCCGCCGAGGCCCCGACCACGGTGGCGCCCGCCGACGACCCCACGGCCGCGCCGGTCACGGTCGTCGACCCGCGCCTGCTGGTCCGTGAGGAGGGCTTCAAGGGCTACCTCACCGAGTTCAAGCGCCGGGTGAAGGGCGGCGAGCTGGGCTCGCTGCCGGTGGTCGTCGGCCTGATCATCATCTGGACCATCTTCCAGCTGAAGAACAGCCTGTTCCTCAGCGCGGACAACCTCTCCAACATCAGCTACTTCCTCGCGGCCACCGGCATGCTCGCCATCGGCCTGGTGTTCGTGCTGCTGCTCGGTGAGATCGACCTGTCCGTCGGCTCGGTGAGCGGACTCGCCTCCACGGTGTTCGCCGTCTTCGTGGTCAACCACGGAATGAACCAGTGGCTGGCGCTGGTCCTCACGATCATCACCGGCATCGGTATCGGCGCGCTGCACGGCTGGTTCTTCGCGAAGATCGGCGTACCCGCGTTCGTGGTCACCCTGGCCGGCTTCCTCGGCTGGAACGGTCTGATGCTGTGGCTGCTGGGTTCCAGCGGCACGATCAACATCCCGGCCGACAGCGGTCCGGTGCACGTCCTCGGCCAGAGCTCCTTCTTCATGGACCAGGCCATCATCGGCGCCTACCTGCTGGCCGGCCTCGGTGTCGTGCTCTCGGCCCTGGGCCAGTTCAACGAGCAGCGCCGGCGCCGCGCGGCGGGTGTGCCGTTCCGGCCCACCAGCGAGATCGTGGTCCGGGTCGCGCTGCTCGCGATCGCGTCCTTCGTCGCGGCGGCGGTGCTGAACAACGCGTCCGGTGTCTCCAACGCGCTGGTGATCTTCCTCGCGTCGCTGGTGATCGTCGACTTCGTGCTCCGTCGTACGACCTACGGCCGCAAGGTCTTCGCGGTCGGCGGTGGCATCGAGGCGGCCCGCCGTGCCGGTATCAGCGTGCCGATGGTCCGTATCACCGTGTTCGCGATCTCCGGTGGCTTCGCGGCCATCGGCGGTATGTTCTTCGCCGGTCAGACGGCGAGCGCGACGCTCAACGCCGGTGGCGGCAACACCCTGATGCTCGCCATCGCGGCGGCCGTCATCGGTGGTACGTCGCTGTTCGGTGGCCGCGGTACCGTCTGGTCCGCCCTCCTGGGCATGCTGGTCATCCAGTCCATCCAGACCGGTCTCGACCTGTTGAACATGAACACGTCGATCCAGTACATGATCACCGGTGGTGTTCTGCTGGGTGCCGTTGTTATCGACTCCGTCTCCCGTAAGAGCCAGAAGGCGGCGGGGCGCGGATAGCGCCTGTCGCCGCTGGGGGTGCGGTGGGATTGCGGGTGCCGGTCCGTTGTGGCTGGTAGCGCAGTTCCTCCCCCAGCCTTCGGCCGGGGGTACCCCCAGCGCCCCTTTCACGGGCGTGACTGTGCCCGGTGCCTGAAAAGGTACCGGGCACAGTCGTGTCATAGGCGGGCCTCATGATGGGTACGGCCGTTCGCGTGACCAATGACCCATGGGCCGGAGTCCGGCCGCCCGGGCGGAACATTAGACTCGACAGGCCCGGCAACAGCTCGATCAGCTCTACTGCAAGGAGGCACGGGTGCCGCTGCTGACCCGTATCAGGGGACCGCGCGATCTGGACGGGCTCAGCCCCGAGGAGCTGGTCCAGCTGGCAGAGGAGATCCGGAGCTTCCTGGTGGAGGCGGTCTCCAAGACCGGCGGACACCTGGGTCCCAACCTGGGCGTGGTCGAGCTCACCATCGCCCTGCACCGCGTCTTCGACTCTCCGAAGGACAAGGTGCTGTGGGACACCGGCCACCAGTCCTACGTGCACAAGCTGCTCACCGGCCGGCAGGACTTCTCCCGGCTGAAGCAGAAGGGCGGCCTCTCCGGCTACCCCTCGCAGGCCGAGTCCGAGCACGACGTCATCGAGAACAGCCACGCCTCCACGGTCCTCGGCTGGGCCGACGGCATCGCCAAGGGCAACCAGCTCCTCGAACGCGACAGCCACGTCGTCGCCGTGATCGGTGACGGCGCCCTCACCGGCGGCATGGCCTGGGAGGCGCTCAACAACATCGCCGACGCCAAGGACCGCCCGCTGGTCATCGTCGTCAACGACAACGAGCGGTCGTACGCCCCGACCATCGGCGGCCTCGCCAATCACCTGGCGACCCTGCGCACGACGGACGGGTACGAGCGGTTCCTGGCCCGGGGCAAGGACCTGCTGGAGCGCACACCCGTCGTCGGCAGGCCGCTCTACGACACCCTGCACGGCGCCAAGAAGGGGCTGAAGGACTTCATCGCCCCGCAGGGCATGTTCGAGGACCTGGGCCTGAAGTACGTCGGCCCGATCGACGGCCACGACATGGAGGCCCTGGAGTCGGCCCTCGCCCGGGCCAAGCGGTTCGGCGGCCCGGTGATCGTGCACTGCCTCACCGAGAAGGGCCGCGGTTACCAGCCCGCCCTCCAGGACGAGGCCGACCGCTTCCACGGCATCGGCCCCATCCACCCCGACACCGGCCTGCCGGTCAAGGCCTCCGGAGCCGACTGGACCTCCGTCTTCGGCGACGAGATGGTCGAGCTCGGCAAGGAGCGCGAGGACATCGTCGCCATCACGGCGGCCATGCTCCAGCCGGTCGGTCTGAAGAAGTTCGCCGACACCTTCCCGGAGCGGATCTACGACGTCGGCATCGCCGAGCAGCACGGTGCCACCTCCGCGGCGGGCCTGGCCACGGCCGGACTGCACCCGGTCTTCGCCGTGTACGCCACCTTCCTCAACCGCGCCTTCGACCAGGTGCTGATGGACGTGGCCCTGCACAGGTGCGGGGTGACCTTCGTCCTGGACCGGGCCGGCGTCACCGGTACCGACGGTGCCTCCCACAACGGCATGTGGGACATGTCGATCCTCCAGGTCGTCCCCGGTCTGCGGCTCGCCGCCCCGCGCGACGCCGACCAGGTCCGCGCCCAGCTCCGCGAGGCCGTCGAGGTCGACGACGCACCGACGGTGGTCCGCTTCTCGAAGGGCGCGGTCGGTCCCGCCGTGGCCGCCGTCGGCAAGGTCGGCGGCATGGACGTGCTGCGCGAGCCCGGCACCGACACCCCGGACGTGCTCCTGGTCTCCGTGGGCGCCCTCGCCCCGATGTGCCTGGAGATCGCCACCCTCCTCGACAAGCAGGGCATCTCCACCACCGTCGTCGACCCGCGCTGGGTGAAACCGGTGGACGAGGCGATGGCCCCGCTGGCCGAGCGGCACCGGGTGGTCGTCACCGTCGAGGACAACATCCGCGTCGGCGGCGTGGGCGCGACGATCGCCCAGGCCCTGCGCGACGCGGGCGTGGACGTCCCGCTGCGCGACTTCGGCATCCCGCCCCGCTTCCTCGACCACGCGTCGAGGGCCGAGGTCATGACGGAGATCGGCCTGACGGCCCCGGACATCGCCCGCCAGGTGACGGGTCTGGTGGCCAAGCTGGACGGTCAGCCGACGGATGTCAGCTCGGTGGAACCGGCAAGGGATTGATGTGAGGCGTCCCTAGCCGGGGCGCGCCCCGAAGGGGCGCGAGGAACTGCGCGCTCAGCCCGCACCGCCTCGACGCACCCCAAACCACCCCGATGGGTCGGTCTCCCCACTCCTCCAAGTGGCGAGACCGACCCATCTGCGTGAACCTGCCCTTGCCGGGGCATACGCATCCCCGGCCCTCTCGATCATGTCGAGGACGACAAACGTGGGAGGTAGGCACGTGGCCAGGACGCTCTTCAGGACCAAGAACGTCGAACAATCCATCAAGGACACCGAGGAACCGGAGCACGCGCTCAAGAAGTCGCTGTCGGCCCTGGACCTCACGGTCTTCGGCGTGGGTGTCATCATCGGCACCGGCATCTTCGTCCTGACCGGCACGGCCGCCAAGAACAACGCAGGACCCGCCGTGGCCCTCTCCTTCGTCGCGGCCGGCGTCGTCTGCGGCCTCGCCGCACTGTGCTACGCGGAGTTCGCCTCCACCGTCCCGGTCGCCGGTTCGGCCTACACCTTCTCGTACGCCTCCCTCGGCGAGTTCCCCGCCTGGATCATCGGCTGGGACCTGGTGCTGGAGCTGGCGCTCGGTACGGCGGTGGTCGCCGTCGGCTGGTCGGGGTACATCCACTCGCTCCTCGACAACGCCGGCTGGCATCTGCCCGAGTACCTCAGCGGCCGGGACGGCGCCCACGGCTTCGGCTTCGACATCCTCGCCGCCGCCCTGGTCCTCGTGCTCACCGCGATCCTCGTCGTCGGCATGAAGCTCTCCGCGCGGGTCACCTCGGTCGTCGTCGCCATCAAGGTCGCCGTCGTCCTGGTCGTCATCATCGCGGGCGCCTTCTTCATCCACAGCGGCAACTACAGCCCCTTCATCCCGCCGAAGGAGCCCGTGCCGGCCGGCGGCAACCTCAAGGCCCCGCTGATCCAGCTGATGATCGGCTGGGCGCCCTCCAACTTCGGTGTGATGGGCATCTTCACCGCAGCGTCCGTCGTCTTCTTCGCCTTCATCGGCTTCGACGTCGTCGCCACCGCCGCCGAGGAGACCCGCAACCCTCAGCGGGACGTGCCGCGCGGCATCATCGGCTCCCTGATCATCTGCACCCTGCTGTACGTCGCCGTGGCGATCGTGGTGACCGGCATGCAGAAGTACAGCTCGCTGTCCGTGGACGCCCCGCTCGCCGACGCGTTCAAGGCCACCGGGCACCCCTGGTTCGCGGGTCTGATCAGCTTCGGCGCGGCCGTCGGCCTGACCACCGTGTGCATGATCCTGCTGCTCGGCCAGTCCCGGGTGTTCTTCGCGATGAGCCGGGACGGGCTGCTGCCCCGGTTCTTCTCGCACACCCACCCGAGGTTCCGCACCCCGTACCGGCCGACCATCCTGCTGGGCGTCGTCATCGCGATCGTCGCCGGCTTCACCAGTCTCAGCGAACTCGCCGAACTGGTGAACATCGGCACCCTCTTCGCCTTCATCGTCGTCGCGATCAGCGTGATCATCCTGCGCAACACCCGGCCCGACCTGGATCGGTCCTTCCGCACCCCGTGGGTACCGGCGCTGCCGATCGTCTCCGTGCTGGCCTCGCTGTGGCTGATGCTCAACCTGCCGGCCGAGACCTGGCTGCGGTTCGCCATCTGGATGGTCATCGGCTTCGTCGTCTACTTCCTCTACGGCCGCTCGCACAGCCGCCTCGCCGAACAGCAGCGGACCCCGGCCGACGCTCCGTAATCATCAGGCTCGCCACTCCGGCCCCGTATGTCCCGTCCAGGTGGGACTGCGGGGCCGGATAGCGTGCTCCCCATGCTTGTCGCCCCCCTCGCCCCATCACGATCCGTAGTCGTCCGGAAGGGGTACTGGGCGCGGCTGCTCCCGCTGCTCGCCGTGCTGGCCTGCGTCACCCGGGTGCCGTCCTTCCGCCGGCCGCTGTGGAACCCGGACGAGGGCTTCCTCGCCGTACAGGCGCGCATGCTGGCGCGCGGCGGGCAGCTGTACGAGACGGTCGTGGACCGCAAGCCGCCGCTGCTGCCCTGGCTGTACGAGGGGGCGTTCGCGGTCTTCGGGTCGGGGTCGCTCACCCCGGTCCGGGTGCTCGCCGTACTCGCCCAGCTGGCCACCGCCGTACTGCTCGCGTCGATCGCCCGGCGCCGGTGGGGCGACCGTGCGGGGCCTACCGCGGGGGCGCTGTATCTGCTGGTCTCGGTGGGGCTCAACCCCGAGGACGCGCAGGCGGCGACCTTCGAGGTGTTCATACTGCCGGCCACGGCGGCCGCGATGTGGTGCGCCGACCGTCGCCGCTGGGGCGCCGCCGGAGCGGCCGTCGCCTGTGCCTTGCTCACCAAGCAGACCGGCGGCGCGGTCCTGCTGCCGGTGGTCTACCTGCTCAACCGGTACGGCGGCCCGCGCGCGAACCTGCTCCGGCTGGCCGTCGGCGTCACCCTGCCCGTACTGGGCGCGGCCCTGCTCACCGACCCGGCCGGCTTCGCCTTCTGGACGGTCACCGGCTCCGGCGCCTACGCCTCCTTCACCGGCTCCGAGCTCCACGTCCTCGCACGGGCGTTGACCAACACCGCGATCCTCGCCGCGGCCTGCGCCGGCCTGCTTGCGCCGATCGCCCGTGCCCTGCGCATCGCCCGTACCGGCGCCGCCGACCTGTGGCTGTGGCTGGGCGCGTCGGCGGTCGCCGTCACCCTCGGCTTCCACTTCTTCGGCCACTACTTCCTGCAACTCACCCCGCCGCTCGCGCTGCTGGCCACGGCCGCGCTGCAGGTCCTGCCGAGGGAGCGGACCGCGGCCGCCGTCCGCACCTCGGCCTGCGTCTGCGCCCTGTTCCTGACCTGGGGACTCCTGGCCCCCCGCCCCGAACTCGGGCACGCCCAGCGGCTCGCGCTCGCCCTCGCCCATCGCACCCAGCCGGGCGACCGGGTGCTGGTCTGGGGCATGCACCCGGAGACGTACTGGCTCGCCGACCGCACCCCCGCCACCCGCTATCTCACCGCCGGCCTTCTCACCAACTTCAGCGGCGGCCGGGACGGTCCGCAGGTCGGCGAGAAGTACGCCGTCGAGGGCACCTGGCCGGTCTTCCGCGCCGAGCTGGCCGCCCGGGCGCCGGCCCTGGTGGTCGACGACTCCCGGGGCAAGCCGTACGGCCCCGACCGCGTCCCCACCCTGCGCCGCCTGCTCACGGCCGACTACGAACAGGTGGCCGAGGTGGACGGAGCGGTGCTGTACGCCCGCGCGCCGGCCGGGTAAGCGCGCGCAACGACGGGCACGGGCGGGCCCGGTTCAGTGGAGCAGGGCGTTCGGGCCGATCACCTCGGCGCCCAACTCGGTGACCCGGCGTCGGAGTTCGCGGTCGGCGGTGATGACGAGGCGGGGGCGGCCGGGGGCCTCGGCGGTCAGCTCGACGATGCGGTCGTCGCCGCTGCCGGCCGCCGACTCCACCCTTACCCCGGGCACCGACGCCACCCCGCGGGCGGCGCCCTCGACGACGAGCACCAGTTCCACCGGGGTCGGATGGCCGGGCAGGCCCCGCTCGGCCAGCCGGTCGCGCAGCCGCTCGGCGGCCCCCTTGCGGTCCCGCCACCAGCCGTCCGGCCGTGACCCGACGACGTTCGCGCCGTCGACGATCACCAGCAGGGGAGCTTTGTCATCCATGCCTCCAGCCTCGCACGCCCGGGGCCGGGCCACTGCTCCGAACGGCCCCGCTTAGAGTGAAGCGGTGAACGGCGACTGGCTCCTCCGCGGCCGTGACGGCCGGCTCAGTGTCTATCTGCCGTCGGGCGACGCCGTGCTGTGCCGGGCGGAACGTGGCCCCGGCAGTCCCTGGGGCACCCCCCGGAAGATGGGCGGCGACCAGCGGCTGCACCCCGGTCTCTCGGTGGGCCGGGGTCAGAACGGATACGCACACCTGGTCGCCTGGCGGCCCACGGTGAAGGGCGAGTCGGGCCTGGTCCACTCCACCCACTACCGTCCGCATCTGGCCGCCCTGGACTGGCAGTCGATCGGCCACCCGAGCAAGAAGGGCGAGGTCACCGGCGCCCCGGCCGTCGCGGTGGATGCCCAGGGCCGTGCCCATGTCTTCGTCCGCAACCGGGGGCGCGGAGTGAGCATGGTCGCCCAGAAGGAGAAGGGCGGCTGGGATCCGTGGCGGGATCTGAAGGGCCGGCTGGTCGAGGACGGACTCGCGGCGGTGACCGGTGAGTCGGGGCGGGTGGAGGTGTACGCGGCCGTACCGGGCGGGATCGTGTACTGGCGGCAGGAGGAGGCGGGGAAGCCGCCGGTTCTGCTGGAGTCGCTGGAGGCCCCGGTCCGGCCGGGTACCCTCGCCGCCCTCGCCACCTCCGCCGAGAGCACGACCCTCTACTACAGCGACGAGGCCGGCGACCTGTGCGCCTGGCGTCCCGGCGGCAAGCCGTACACCCTGCTGCCCTCCGCCGGTCCTGGCCCGGTCGCCGCGGTCCGCTGTGAACTCGACGGACACGACTGCACCCTGCTCGCGCAGCGCTCGGCGAGCGGCCGGGTGGCGTTCGCCGCGTACCCGACGGAGGACGAGCGGGCCGGTGCCTGGTGGACCGAGTCGGGGCCGCAGCTCCCGGCCGACGCGACGGTCGCCCTGACCGCGGACGGGGACGACCGGGTCATCGCGGCGACCCTCTCCCCGTCCACCGGGCAACTCCTGCTCACCCGCCGCAAGGACGAACCGGGGCTGGCCCTGGAGGCCTGGCGCGAGGTCTGACGTACCGTCAGCTGCCGCCGGTGGCGGGGGACTTCTTCGCCGAGTCGGGGATCGTGGTGTCGGTGCGGATCGCCTTCCACAGGGTCGAGGCCTGCGGCTCGGCGGCCACCACGCGGTTCGGGTCGGCCTTGTCGTACGCCACCGGGAGCATGATCGTCTCCATGGTGGACGGGTTGACGCCGTTCAGGCTGCGGCCGAACTCCGCGAGATTGGTGAGCGAGGCGAGTTCGGAGTCGGTGGTGAGTGCGGCGGTCAGCTTGTCGGCGATCTTGTAGGCCTTGACCGGGCTGCCGAGCAGGTCCTGCTTCTGGATCTCCGCGAGCAGGGCGATCATGAACTGCTGCTGGAGACCGATCCGGCCGAGGTCGCTGCCGTCGCCGATGCCGTGCCGGGTGCGGACGAACTCCAGGGACCGGGTGCCGTCCAGCTTGTGGGTGCCCTTGGTGAGGTCGAGGCCGCTGGAGGTGTCGTGGATGTCCTGGTCGACGGTGACGGTCACCCCGCCTATCGCGTCCACCAGGTCCTTGAAGCCGGCGAAGTCGACCTCGACGTAGTGGTCCATGCGGACCCCGGACATCCGCTCCACCGTCTTGACCACGCAGGCCGGACCGACCTGGGAGTAGATGGAGTTGAACATCACACGTTTCGCGGACGGGGCCTGGGAGCCGCTCGCCGTGGTGCACTCCGGGCGGGTCACCAGGGTGTCGCGCGGGATGCTGACCGCGAGGGCCTGCTTGCGGCCCTCGGGTATGTGCATCACCAGCGCGGTGTCCGAACGGGCCCCGGCGACCGTGCCGGTGTTCAGCTTCGCGTTGGCGCCGGCCCGTGAGTCCGAGCCGAGGATCAGTATGTTCTGTCCCGAAGTGGGCAGTTTCTCCGGGCGGTCGTCCCCGATCGCCCGGTCGATGTCGACGCCCTGGATTTTGCCGTCGATGCCGCTGTAGAGCCAGTACGCGGTGCCCGCTCCGGCCGCGACCAGCACGGCCAGTGAGAGCAGGATCCAGCGGCCCCTTCGGCGTTTGCCGGTGCGCCCGCGCTTGCGGCCGCGCTCGCCGCCCTGCCCAGGAGGCGCGTCGGAGTCGCTGAGCTGGGGCGTCGGGGCATGACTCATCCTGCTTCGAATCCTCAAAGGTCGTGCCCCGGCGGGGCGGTGCTGTGGGGTGAGGACTCGGGTGGGGGGGGAGGCCGGTCCCGGTGGTGCTGCCCGGTCGAAACCGCACAAGGGGCGGAGGACCGCACGATCATGCACAACCCGTGATGTATTTGTAAACAGCAGCCAAAGAAATAGTATGCGCGCCATGACGTGGCTGATAACAGGCGGCGCCGGCTTCATCGGCGCCCATGTCGTCCGCGTGCTGCTCACCGCCGGTGAGCGCGTCGCGGTGTACGACGACCTTTCGACGGGCGACCCCGCCCGCGTCCCCGACGGTGTGACCTTCGTCAAGGGCTCGGTGCTCGACGGCACCCTCCTGCGGCGCACCCTGTCCGACCTCGGGATCGACGGCGTGGTCCACCTCGCGGCCAAGAAGCAGGTCGGCGAGTCGGTCGAACGGCCGCTGCACTACTACCGCGAGAACGTGCACGGCCTGGAGACCCTGCTGGAGGCGGCCGCCGACACCGGCGTACGGCACTTCCTGTTCTCGTCCTCCGCCGCCGTGTACGGCATGCCCGACGTGGACCTGGTGACCGAAAACACCCCCTGCGCCCCGCTCAACCCCTACGGCGAGACCAAGCTGGCGGGGGAGTGGCTGGTGCGCGCCGCGGGCCGGGCGCACGGGATGACCACCGCCTGCCTGCGGTACTTCAACGTCGCCGGGGCGGCCGACGCGCGCCTCGCGGACACGGGCGTCTCCAACCTCGTCCCGATGGTCTTCGAGAAGCTCACCGAGGGCAGCGCCCCCGTGATCTTCGGCGACGACTACGACACCCCGGACGGCACCTGCGTACGGGACTTCATCCACGTCGAGGACATCGCCGCCGCCCATCTCGCCGCCGCCCGTGCGCTGCCCGGCCGGGAGCCCGGCAGCGACCTGACGGTCAACATCGGGCGCGGGGAGGGGGTTTCCGTACGCGAGATGATCACGCTGATCGGCGAGGTCACCGGCTACGGCCCGGCGGCCGCCCCGGTCCACGCGCCGCGCCGCGCCGGAGACCCGGCACGGGTCGTCGCCTCCGCCGACCGCATCCGCGCCGAACTGGGCTGGACGGCCCGCCACGACGCCCGCACCATGGTCGCCTCGGCCTGGGCCGGCTGGTGCCGGCGCCATCCGGAGGCCCGGCGCTGATGGCCACTCCCGTACGCGACCGTGCCCTCGGGGTGCGGCCGGCCGGTCGAGCCCCGGCGAGCCGCACGGTACGGTCCGGACCCTGGCTCCTCACCGGGCACGACGGCCGGCTCATCGCCTACGCGCAGGTCGACGGCGCCGTGCTGCGCTGGACGGAGACCCGCCCGGGCGGCCCCGACTGGACCGGCCCGGACGTGCTGCCGGTCAAGAACGTGACCGAACTCACCGTCGCCCAGGGCCGCAACCGCTACGCCCACCTCGTCGGCCGCCGGGCCCGCGGCACCGGGGACGCGCCGTCGGCGGTGGACCTGGTCTACGCGATCCAGTACCAGGCGGGCCGCCCGCTGAGCGAGTGGCGCTCCGCCGGCAACGCGTGCACTTCGAGGACGCCTGGCTGACCCTGCCCGCGATGCTGCGGGCCGGTTCGCTGAGCATCGTGGACCGGCCCGTCTACTGGTACCGGGGCCGCCCCGACGGCTCGTCCATCATGGACTCGCTGTGGAGCAAGCCCGCCAACTACCGCGACCACCTGCGGCTCAACCACTTCCTGCTGCACTACAGCGCCGAGGAACCCCCGGAGATCCGCCGGATGTTCCAGCGCTACGCCACCCGCACCTACAAGGGCTTCCTGTGCAACGCCCGGAACGTGATGGGCCGTACGCAGCTCGCCGAGATGTTCCCGGACATCCACCGGCACTACGCGCAGATCCCCGACGACGTCATCACCGAGTTCGTCACCAGCCCCGCCCAGCAGCTCGACCACTACGCGGCGAGAACCGGGAACTTCCCGCTGTTCGCCGACCCGGAACCGGCCCTCGCCGCGGCCCCGCCGGTCGTGGAGGTCGACGACGACGGCTTCTACCGCACCTTCCCCGGCGGGCGGCTGCACAGCGGCGCGGCCCGGGTCAAGGATCCCAACGTGGTGGTGGAGAGCGTCCGCACCCGGGACGACGTGCTGGTCCTGGAGGGCTGCATGGCCTTCCCCGGCCTGGACCTCGGCGGCCCGATGGGCAACCGTCTCGAACTCGTCCACCAGGTCCGCGGCACCAAGGTCACCGTCCCGCTGACCCAGGTCTACCGCCGCGACCTGAGCAACGCGCGGGGCGGCCGGGACCTGTACGCCGGCTGGTACGCCGAGATCCCCGCCGCCCGGCTCGCCGAGACCGGCTTCGGCGTCGGCGACTTCCGGCTGCGGGTGCACCGCCCGGACGGCACCCGGCACCGCAACGTCGTCATGAAGGCCCGCCTCGCCCTGCACCGGCTCAAGGGCCCCGGCAAGGTGGGCCGATACCCCTACATGCTGACCATCGGCGCCCAGGACGCGCTGCATCTGCGTCTGGTCGCCCCCGGCCGCACCGCCCGCCTCAGGCACGCGGTGTGGCGGACCGGCCGCGAACTGCGCATCCTGCGCACCCGCAACCCCGGCTGGCGGATGCGCCTCGCCTACTGGCTGACCTATCCCTTCCTCAACGGCAGGGAGATCTGGCTGGTCGGCGAGCGCTCCGACACCGCGCAGGACAACTCGTACCACTTCTTCAAGTGGGCCCGTATCCACCGCAAGCGCCGTAACGTCTACTACGTCATCGACGCGGCCTCGGCCGACCACGCCAAGGTCGCCCCGTACGGGAACGTCCTGAAACTGGGCTCCTTCAAGCACCGCATGTACCTGCTCCACGCGACCAAGCTCATCGGCTCCTACGACTCCGAGTCCTACCTCGTCCCCGAGGGCTACAAGAAGGCGCTCTTCCTGCACCGCTTCGGCGAACTGGTCAAGTACCAGCGGGTGTTCCTCCAGCACGGCGTCACCTACAACGACGTGACCTCCGGCGCCGACCAGCGCATCGCGAGCTACGACCTGCTGGTCACCGCCGGCCGCCAGGAGCGCGACTTCATGGCCCAGGAGGCCGGCTACGGCGACCGCGCCCTGCCGGTCGGTTTCCCGCGCTTCGACGCCCTCCAGCGCGAACGCCGCGACAAGCCGCGCATCCTGCTGATGCCCACCTGGCGCCAGTGGATCGTCACCGCGTCCTACAAGAAGTCCGCCGGACCGGCGCGGACCAGCTTCACCCAGTCCGAGTACTACCGCTTCTACAAGACGCTGCTCTCCGACCCCCGCCTCGGCCGCGCCCTGGACCACCTCGGCGTGGACCTCGAATTCTTCCCGCACTACGAGATCCGCCCCTACCTGCACACCTTCCAGTTCTCCTCGCCGTCCATCCAGGTCGCCGACCCGCGCACCCGCAACGTGCAGCAGGCGATGAAGGAGTGCTCGCTGATGGTCACCGACTACTCGTCGGTGTTCTTCGACGTGGCCTACACGGGCATCCCGCTGGTCTACGTCCCCTTCGACGAGGAGGACTTCTACGGCCGGCACTACAAGCGCGGCTACTTCGACCTCGCCGAGGACGGCTTCGGCCCGGTCTGCCGGACCGTCGACCAGGCCGTCGACGAGATCATCGCCGCCATCGCCCGCGACTTCACCGTCCAGCCCGAACACCGGGCCCGGGTCGAGGAGTTCTTCGTGCACCGCGGCGGCGGCAACTGCGAGCGCGTCTTCGACGCCATCGACGCCCTGGGCACCGCCTCCGCGGCCGCCCTGGCCCCCCGACGCCCGGTCGGCGCCCTCCCGGCCCCGCTGCCCACCCTCACCGAGTGGATCGACGCGGCCTGACCCTTTCCACGGCATGCGAAAGGGGGCCTCCGCGGATCGCGGGGGCCCCCTTCGGCTGTCGGCGGTTACGCCGGGACCGACGCCACGCCCGGCGCCAGGAACTTCTTGCCGTTCACGCGCTCGGAGACACCCTCGCGGTCCAGGTACGGCGTGATGCCGCCCAGGTGGAAGGGCCAGCCGGCGCCCGTGATCAGGCAGAGGTCGATGTCCTGCGCCTCGGCGACGACACCCTCGTCGAGCATCAGCCCGATCTCCTGGGCGACGGCGTCCAGGACACGGTCTCGGACCTGCTCCTCGCTGAGGACGACGTCACCCTGCTTCAGCAGCGCGGCGACCTCGGGGTCCAGCTCCGGCTTCCCGCTGTCGTACACGTAGAAGCCGCGCTTGCCCGCCTTGACGACGGCCGCGAGGTTCGGGGAGACCGTGAAGCGGTCCGGGAAGGCCCGGTTGAGGGTCTCCGAGACGTGCAGGCCGATCGCCGGACCGACCAGCTCCAGGAGCACCAGCGGGGACATCGGCAGGCCCAGCGGCTCGACCGCCTTCTCCGCGACCTCGACCGGGGTGCCCTCGTCGATGACGTTCTGGATCTCGCCCATGAAGCGGGTGAGGATGCGGTTGACGACGAACGCCGGGGCGTCCTTCACCAGGACCGCGGTCTTCTTCAGCTTCTTGGCGACGGCGAAGGCCGTGGCCAGCGACGCGTCGTCGGTCTGCTCGCCGCGCACGATCTCCAGGAGCGGGAGGATCGCGACCGGGTTGAAGAAGTGGAAGCCCACAACCCGCTCGGGGTTCTTGAGCTTCGACGCCATCTCCGTCACCGACAGCGAGGAGGTGTTGGTGGCGAGGATCGCGTGCGCCGGGGCGACCGCCTCGACCTCCGCGAACACCTGCTGCTTGACGCCGATCTCCTCGAAGACCGCTTCGATGATGAAGTCCGCGTCCGCGAAGCCCTCGGCCTTGTCCAGCACACCGGAGACCAGGGCCTTCAGGCGGTTGGCCTTGTCCTGGTTGATACGGCCCTTGCCGAGCAGCTTCTCGATCTCGGCGTGGACATAGCCCACACCCTTGTCGACACGCTCCTGGTCGATGTCGGTCAGCACGACCGGCACCTCCAGGCGACGCAGGAAGAGCAGGGCGAGCTGCGAGGCCATCAGGCCCGCGCCCACGACACCCACCTTGGTGACCGGGCGCGCCAGGTTCTTGTCGGGCGCACCCGCCGGGCGCTTGCCGCGCTTCTGCACCAGGTTGAACGCGTAGATACCGGCGCGGAGTTCGCCGCCCATGATCAGGTCGGCGAGGGCCAGGTCCTCGGCGTCGTAACCCTGCTGGAGGTCGCCGTTCTTGGCGGCGGCGATGATGTCCAGGGCGCGGTAGGCGGCCGGGGCGGCGCCGTGCACCTTGGAGTCCGCGATGAAGCGGCCCTTGGCGACGGCCTGGTCCCAGGCCTCGCCGCGGTCGATCACCGGACGCTCGACCTCGACGTCGCCCTTCAGCACCTGGGCGGTCCAGATCAGCGACTGCTCCAGGAAGTCGGCACCCTCGAAGAGGGCGTCGGCGATGCCGAGGTCGAAGACCTGCTGGCCCTTGAGCTGCTTGTTCTGGTTGAGGCTGTTCTCGATGATCACCGAGACGGCCTTGTCGGCGCCGATCAGGTTCGGCAGCAGCGCGCAGCCGCCCCAGCCCGGGACCAGGCCCAGGAACACCTCGGGGAGCGAGAAAGCCGGGATGGCCTTCGACACCGTGCGGTAGGTGCAGTGCAGACCGACCTCGACGCCACCGCCCATGGCGGCACCGTTGTAGTAGGTGAACGTCGGCACGGCCAGACCCGCGAGGCGCTTGAAGACCTCGTGGCCGCCCTTGCCGATGGCGAGCGCGTGCTCGTGCTCCTTGAGGAGCTCGACACCCTTCAGGTCCGCGCCGACCGCGAAGATGAACGGCTTGCCGGTGATGCCGACACCGACGATCGTGCCCTCGGCCGCCTCCTTCTCGACCTGGTCGATGGCGGTGTTCAGGTTCGCCAGCGAGGCCGGGCCGAAGGTGGTCGGCTTGGTGTGGTCCAGGCCGTTGTCCAGGGTGATCAGCGCGAAGCGGCCGGCCCCGGACGGCAGGTCGAAGTGGCGTACGTGCGCCGACGTCACGACCTCGTCGGGGAACAGGTCCGAGGCCTGCTTCAGAAGCTCGGCGGTGGTGCTCACTTGTCCCCCTCGAAGTGCGGGTTCTCCCAGATGACCGTCGCGCCCATGCCGAAGCCGACGCACATGGTGGTCAGGCCGTAGCGGACGTTCGGCTGCTCCTCGAACTGGCGGGCCAGCTGCGTCATCAGACGCACACCCGAGGAAGCCAGCGGGTGACCGAAGGCGATGGCGCCGCCGTACTGGTTGACGCGCTCGTCGTCGTCGGCGATGCCGTAGTGCTCGAGGAAGGCCAGCACCTGCACGGCGAAGGCCTCGTTGATCTCGAACAGACCGATGTCGGAGATGCTCAGCCCGGCCTGGGCGAGCGCCTTCTCGGTGGCCGGGATCGGGCCGTAGCCCATGACCTCGGGCTCGACACCGGCGAAGGAGTACGACACGAGCCGCATCTTGACCGGCAGGTTGTTCTCGCGGGCGAAGTCCTCGCTGGCGATCAGCGAGGCGGTGGCGCCGTCGTTCAGACCGGCCGCGTTACCGGCGGTGACCCGGCCGTGCACACGGAACGGCGTCTTCAGACCCGACAGGTTCTCCAGGGTGGTCCCCGGCCGCATCGGCTCGTCGGCGGTGACCAGACCCCAGCCGGTCTCGCCGCCCTCGGGGTTGGTCCGGCGCACCGAGATCGGGACCAGGTCGGCCTGGATCTTGCCGTTGGCGTACGCCTTGGCGGCCTTCTCCTGCGAACGCACCGCGTACTCGTCCGTGCGGAGCTTGGAGATCTGCGGGTAGCGGTCGTGCAGGTTCTCGGCGGTCATGCCCATGAACAGCGCCGACTCGTCGACCAGCTTCTCGCTGACGAACCGCGGGTTCGGGTCGACGCCCTCGCCCATCGGGTGGCGGCCCATGTGCTCGACACCGCCGGCGATGGCGATGTCGTACGCGCCGAAGGCGACGGAACCGGCGACCGTGGTGACGGCGGTCAGAGCGCCGGCACACATACGGTCGATGGAGTAGCCGGGCACGGAGGTCGGCAGGCCCGCGAGAATGCCCGCGGTACGGCCGATGGTCAGACCCTGGTCACCGATCTGGGTGGTCGCGGCGATGGCGACCTCGTCGATCTTCTTGGTGTCCAGCCCGGGGTTGCGGCGCAGCAGCTCCCGGATCGCCTTCACGACGAGGTCGTCGGCGCGGGTCTCGTGGTAGATGCCCTTCGGGCCCGCCTTGCCGAACGGGGTACGGACGCCGTCGACGAAGACGACATCCCTGACGGTACGAGGCACGATTGGCTCTCCTCCAGGGTGCGGGATGGCACTGCTGCATGCGCTGAGCGCGCGCTCAGGCCCATGCTACTTATGAGTAACGTGACTGCCCACCCCTGACGGCGGGAGCGGCGAAGGTCACATGAAGGGAGGCCTGCGCCGGAGCGCCCCTTCGGGGGCGCGGGGCTGTTTCGATATGCGGCTTCACCGCGTGGGCGCGAAAAGCGACCACCGGCCCGCGGCCCCGCCACGACCGTCACCGAGGCGGCGCCGTGGACCCTCGCGGCGTGGCATAGCCGTCTACAACGACCTACATCCCTTTCCTCTACATGCCGTCCCAGAATCTTGGCGTGATCTCGACGTCCCTGTTCCGCTTCCGCGGTCCCTACGGAGCGCACTGGGAGGTCATCCCGGCGGGCGCGATCCTGGTCGTCCTGCCGACGCTGGACGTCTTCCTGTGCCTGCAACCCTTGATCTACAACGGCTTCGTGCGGGGAGCGACCCGGTGAGCGCCGTTCGACGCCGGGCGCCGACCAGCCGCGCGCGCATCGGTGTGCTGTACGCCCAGCTCCAGGATGCGAGCGTTCTGCCTCATCAGGAGTGGGCTGTGTGGGCCGCCCTGGCGGGCGGGGCAGGCGGCGGCCCAGGACCGGGGTGACGTGAGCACGAGGGCTCCTCTCGGGTGGTGATGTGCGCAAAGGCGCGGCCGCGGTGTCACGGACGGCCCGGTGAACGTCATCCGTGGTGTTCCAGCGCACGGATCACGCTGTAGTCCCGTTCGATGGCGCGCGGCTCGCTGCTGCTGAGCACGGCCTCGGCGGACACGGGGGCACCGGGCGTGCGGATCTCGCTCGCCGCGACCACGGTGGGCAGCGAGCGCAGGACGGCTCCCAGCCACGGGGCGATCCCGGCGGTCGCACGCATGTGCACCCGCACGATGTGCTGTCCGCCCGGCGCGGGCGTGCACCGGGCGGCGGCCGGAGGTATCCACGTACCCAGCGCGTCGGCGGCGCGGTTACGGCCGGTCGCCGTCCGCAGCGCTTCGTCGGCCGGCGTCACGACGGGCGCCGCCAGCGCGCCGACCAGCAGGGGCTCGCCACTGGCCCCGTACGCGAGCCGGGTGGTGACCGGGCCGCACACCACGCCGAGCGCGTCGAGCACCCGCGTGGTGCGGAGCGTCAGGGTCCGCGCCAGCGGGCTGCCCGGAGCGAGCAGCTCGGTACGGTCCAACCGGCCGTCCCCGGTGTGGACGTCCGCCCACAGGTCGGTGACGACGTGCTCGGGGCGGCCGTCCAGGCCCGGGCGAGTGGCGGTGTTGACCGTGTACTGGCGCCCGGAGGGCCGCTCGCTCAGCACCAGGTGCGCGCTGCCGGAGTGCTGGACGGCCGCGTGCCGCATGGCGGCCCAGGCAGCGCCGATCTGGAGTTCGTCCACGCACTCCACCGGGTCGACCGGGGTTCCGGTGGCCGCCGGGGTGAGCAGATAGCCGGGCATGGGGTGGCTCCGCGCCCAGGCCACGGCCTCGGCCGGACTCGCCGTACGGATGCCCCGCAGCGTGGGAATGCCCACCCGCGCCAGGCGGTCCGCCTGTGCCCCGCGGTCGTACCTCAGCGGTGAGGAGGCCGGATCGGCGCCGGGAAGACCGAGCTGCCAGGCGATCCGCTCGGCCGGCTCGATGCCCCCGGTGCTGCCCGCGACGACGGCCGAGACCCCCAGCGCCCGCAGCGCCTTGACGGTCTGCCGGACGCCGCGGTGCACGACCGTGCCGGCGTACCCGGCAGGCACCGGCGAGTTCCGGTACGCCGGCGGCCGCAGGCGGCGCTCCGGGACGACGGCCACCGTCCGCCAGCCATGCCGGGCGAACGCCCGTGGATACGGGATCCCGCCGTCGTAGGGGGCGATCACCGCCGCGGTGTCGGCGGCGGGGTCGGTCCGTAAAACGGCCGCAGCGGGGGCGGAGGGGATGGTCATCGGTGCGGGCTCCCAAGCAGACGGGTGTGAGGCCGAAGCGGGTCAGCTGGTGCGGGCGGTCATCCGGCCGCCCGGGTTGCTCACGCGCACCTGACGAACCAGGTGATTGCTTCGGGTCTCCGCACGTTCACTCCGCGGATGCCGCCCACGGGAGCCGGAACCGAATGCGGATCGCATCGAGTACAAAGCCGGCCGTGCACCGGCGCCGACGGCTCGGCATGCCTCATCCGAACGCGATCGGAACGCATATGACCCCCCGTGCGGATGGGAGTGATCCGACGGTCTGCCCGCCCGGACCGCTCGACCCGTCATACGACGCCACCCGGTCTTGTTGGGACCCATCGGTCTCTTCTGCTGTGACCTCTCCACCCACCGGAAACGGCTTGCGTGCGTCCTCGAAGTACAGGACGGCCGAGTTCATCACCCCCGAAGAGATGACATGTCCGAGTTGCCGGAATGTGTGGTCGGGTTCAGAAGGGACCGGTCGGTCTGTTCTGTCGGCGTCAAGTCTGGAACTCGGGCGCTGTGACGTCAAGCAACCATGGGTCACACTGCTTTCAGGTGCCCGGCTGCGACTGGGATGCGGCGTGCTTAAAGAGGGAGGTCACGGTCGAAAGTCATGTCGGACCCTTACGCGTGGCCGGTGCCGTACGGCGGCCCTCCGTGGGTGCGAACAGCCCTTCCGGTGCCGGGTATCCGCCTGAACGGGCGGGGTAGTATCGGGAGGCTGATTAACGTGTGCGCGGTATTTTCCGGCTTATTGTGACGCCCTGAAATTCCTTTTACTTCGAATATGGTGCGGCCTTTCAGGGCTCCGAGAACGCTTGCGGGGGCGGGTGTTCTGGAACGCGTACGCAGTTTTCCCGGACAAAGCCCGTTCAGTCTCAACCGGCGAATGGGACTCGAAGGCGAGATCGAATGAGCAACCTGCGCAGGCCGCGACGGCGGCAACAGCGCGCCATCGACACGAGGCAGCGGATCCTCGACGCCGCTGGCGCACTCTTCGTGGCGGACAGCTATGAAGGGGCTTCGGTAAGTGACCTGATCACGGTCGCACGGACGAGCAAAGGGGCCTTCTATCGGCATTTCCCCGGGGGAAAGCTCGAAGTGGCGTCGGCCATCATGGAAGACACGCTGAGCATGGACGGGCTGCAGAAGCAGCGAATCATGCTCCAGGAAATGGTCGACATCGGCATGATCCTGGCCCATCGAATCTCCAGGGAGAGCGCGGTTCAGGCCGCCTTGATGCTGTCATTCCGCGGCAATGCACCAGAAACCTACGGAACTCCCTGGCCGGACTGGATCGTCTTCAACACGGGACAGCTGACCGAAGCGCGGCGGAGGGGAGAGCTGAAGCCCTTCGTCGACGTGGAGGAGCAAGCTTACCAGGTCGCGGGGAACTGGGCCGGAGTGGTCCTGATCTCGAACACCCTCGACCGGCACATGGGGAATGTCGAAGCGCGGATCGCGCGCATGTACCGCAACGTGGTGACCGCGATCGCGGTTCCGGAGGTCCTGCCGGAGATCGACATCTCGGTGCACCGCGGCAGGAACCTGTACACCGCGTTCCTCGAAGGCGCGGCTGATCCGGAGCTGCCGCGGGACGGGTCCGCGGCGGAACTCCCGGATCAGGCTGAAGAACTCGACGGTCTCGACGGGCTGGAAGGGCACGAAGGGCTGGAAGGTCTCACGGAGCACGCCGAAGAAGCGGCTCCGGGACACGCCGGGGTACTCCCGGGTCGGTAGCAGGACCACTGTGGAACTCGGCTCTTCAGCAGTGCCGTGAGGCACCCTGGAGGGCCGAGTCCCACGTCCCCGCGCCGGTACCCGGTGAGCCCGGAAAGGAACGGCCCGGGCGGACCGGCCTAGGCGGTCAGTGCCGTCACCAGCGCCGGCGTCACCTGCTCCACCTGCCAGGGGCGCGCGCCGTACCCCACCAGAGCGGTTCCCACCGTCTCGGCGTCCACGTCCTTCGGCGGCTCCCAGCAGAGCCTGCGCACCGTGTCCGGCGTGATCAGGTTCTCCTGGGGCATGTTGAGCTGCTCGGCCAGGGCCGACACCGCGGCCCGTGCCGCGGACAGCCGGGCGGCCGCCGCGGGATCCTTGTCGGCCCACGCCCGTGGCGGCGGCGGTCCCGTCACCGGCTGTCCCGGCAGCGGCAGCCCGGCGTCCGGCAGCACCTTGGCCCGGTCCACTGCCGCCTGCCACTGTTCCAGCTGCCGCCGCCCCATCCGGTGCCCGAAGCCGTTCAGCCCCGCGAGGGCGTGCACGTTGGCCGGCAGCGCGAGCGCCGCCTCCACGATCGCCGTGTCACTGAGCACCTTGCCGGGCGACACGTCCCGCTTCTGCGCGATCCGGTCCCGGGTCTCCCACAGCTCCCGCACCACACCCAGCTGCCGGCGCCGCCGCACCTTGTGCATCCCCGACGTCCGGCGCCAGGGGTCCTTTCGCGGCTCGGCCGGCGGCGCGGACGCGATCGCGTCGAACTCCTGCCGTGCCCACTCCAGCTTCCCCTGCCGGTCCAGCTCCTTCTCGAGGGCGTCCCGAAGATCGACGAGCAGCTCGACGTCGAGTGCCGCGTACCGCAGCCAGGGCTCGGGCAGCGGCCGGGTCGACCAGTCGACGGCGGAGTGGCCCTTTTCCAGGACGAAGCCGAGGACGCTCTCGACCATCGCGCCGAGCCCGACCCGCGGGAACCCGGCGAGCCGCCCGGCCAGCTCGGTGTCGAACAGGCTGCTGGGCATCATGCCTATCTCGCGCAGACAGGGCAGATCCTGGGTGGCCGCGTGCAGCACCCACTCGACACCGGCCAGCGCCTCGCCGAGGCCGGACAGGTCGGGGCAGGCGACGGGGTCGATCAGTGCGGTCCCGGCGCCCTCCCGGCGCAGCTGGACGAGGTAGGCGCGCTGCCCGTAGCGGTAGCCGGACGCGCGCTCGGCGTCGACGGCGACGGGCCCGGAGCCGGCGGCGAACGCGGCGATCACGCGGGCGAGCGCATCCTCGTCCGCGACCACGGGCGGAATGCCCTCACGCGGCTCCAGCAAGGGAATCGGCGCCCCCGTCACAGAAGATCCGGCGTCGTCCGGGGGAGTGCCCCCGGTGGTGCGCAGTGAACTGTCTGCGGCGGTGTCTTGGGCGTCGGTCACATGTCAAGGGTATCTGTGTGTGGACGGGGGGGGGCGGGGCCCGCGGCGGGGCGAGCAGCTGGCGCGCGCCCCCCGGCGGCAGAGACTCTCTCACTTACACTCGGAAAAACACGGACTCTCTCTCGAGGAGTT
>NZ_JBSHAF010000023.1:81578-188994 GCF_053611365.1 Streptomyces sp. NPDC054813
CAGTCTCTTCGTTTTGTGTGTTGTGTTGTGGTTTTTTTTCTTGTCCTTCTTGGCGGTGGTGATCACCCCGCTCGCGCCGCCCTCCCTGTGCCCCCCCCGCCCCCCGGAGGGTCGTAAACCAGTCAGGTCGGTGAAAGATCAGGTCCACGAACGGGGGACGTCGTCGTAGGACGTGACAGCGGATCAGCGGCCGATCCGGTTCACGTCACTGAACGGTGGAGTGCGGGATGAGCGATCGGTCAGTGGATGATGCCGGTGCGCAGGGCGACCGCGACCATCCCGGCGCGGTCGCCCGTGCCGAGCTTGCGGGCGATTCGGGCCAGGTGGCTCTTGACGGTGAGGGCGGACAGGCCCATCGAGACGCCGATCGCCTTGTTCGACTGGCCCTCCGCGACCAGTCGGAGCACCTCGACCTCACGGCCGGAGAGCTCGCGGTAGCCGCCCGGGTGACTCGGGGCACCCGGGGGGCGGCGGTGCATACGGGCGGCGGCGGAACCGATGGGGGCGGCGCCCGGTCGGGTGGGGAGCCCGATGTTGGTGCGGGTGCCGGTGACGACGTAGCCCTTGACCCCGCCGGCCAGGGCGTTGCGCACGGCGCCGATGTCGTCGGCGGCGGACAGGGCCAGGCCGTTGGGCCAGCCGGCGGCGCGGGTCTCGGAGAGGAGGGTCAGTCCGGAGCCGTCGGGGAGGTGGACGTCGGCGACGCAGATGTCGCGGGGGTTGCCGATGCGGGGACGAGCCTCCGCGATGGACGAGGCTTCGATGACATCGCGCACGCCGAGCGCCCACAGGTGGCGGGTGACGGTGGAGCGCACGCGCGGGTCGGCCACGACCACCATGGCGGTGGGCTTGTTCGGGCGGTAGGCGACCAGGCTTGCGGGCTGCTCGAGGAGAACGGACACCAGGCCTCCTGGGGTGGGGGACGGGGGCCGGCTTGTGGGGAAGAAGCCGGGACGAACCGTGCTTTCAAGGTCACAGTCGTCTTCGGCATCAAACCCGTCCGCCTTTAGAGAATGATCACGATCTGGTGAGTAACAATACGTGCAATTCGGACACGCGATCGATCATCCGAAGATCGAATCGGTTCGGGCTGTTGTCGTACGGGACAGAAAGTGGCCGTATCGACAAAGAGATGGTCAACGAAGGGTGAGTCGACGGGACCCGGGTGGACGGGTCCTCGAACACTGACGGAACGAGGCGGCGGCTAGCGCGCCTGCGGGTCGCGGCGCTGCGGCAGCGTGACCACCGAGGCGTCGCCCGGAGCGGCCGGCGGCAGCCCCGCCACCTGCGCCAGCAGATCGCACCAGGAGGCAAGATGCGCCGCGGTGTCCGGGACCCCGGCGCGGCCCTCCCGGGGCGTCCACGAGGCCCGGATCTCGATCTGCGAGGCGGCGGGGCGCTCGGACAGCCCGCCGAAGTAGTGCGAACTCGCCCGCGTGACGGTCCCGCTCGGCTCCCCGTACGACAGGCCGCGCGCCTGGAGGGCACCGGTGAGCCACGACCAGCAGACGTCCGGCAGCAGCGGATCGGCCGCCATCTCCGGCTCCAGCTCCGCGCGCACCAGCGTGACCAGCCGGAACGTCCCCCGCCAGGCGTCGTGCCCGGCCGGGTCGTGCAGCAGCACCAGACGGCCGTCGGCGAGGTCCTGCTCGCCGTCGACCACCGCCGCCTCCACGGCGTACGCGAACGGGGCCAGACGCTGCGGTGCGGGCGTCGGCTCCACCTCGACCTGCGGCCGCAGCCGCGCGCCGCGCAGCGCGTCGACCGCGGCTCGGAAGGCCGGTGGCGCCGTACTCCCCGTATGTCCTTCGCCCTCCTCGGTGCCCTTCCCCTCGCCCATCCCGCCAGCGCCGTCCGACAGTCGTCCCTGAGCCGCAGCCATGCGGGGAAGAGTAAGGGGAACGACGCCTTCGCGCAGGGAGAGACACCACCTAAGGCCGCACCCGAGGCCCCGCACGGGCCGGGGCCGCACCGGGTTCGGGGGCGTGCGAGACTTGCCGTCGTGAGTGCGAACGGAAGCCCCGCGGGCCAGCAGCCGACAGCGACGTACGACAGTGCCTTCCTGAAGGCGTGCAGGCGTGAACCCGTGCCGCACACCCCCGTGTGGTTCATGCGGCAGGCCGGTCGCTCGCTGCCGGAGTTCCGCAAGGTGCGTGAGGGCATCCCCATGCTGGAGTCGTGCATGCGGCCCGAGCTGGTCACCGAGATCACACTCCAGCCCGTCCGCCGGCACAATGTGGACGCGGCCGTCTACTACAGCGACATCGTGGTCCCGCTCAAGGCCATCGGCATCGACCTCGACATCAAGCCCGGCGTCGGCCCGGTCGTCGAGCACCCGATCCGCACCCGCGCCGACCTCGCCCAGCTCCGGGACCTCACCCCCGAGGACGTCTCCTACGTCACCGAGGCGATCGGCATGCTCACCCGCGAGCTCGGCCCGACCCCGCTGATCGGCTTCGCCGGCGCCCCGTTCACCCTCGCGAGCTACCTCGTCGAGGGCGGCCCCTCGCGCACGTACGAGAACGCCAAGGGGATGATGTACGGCGACCCGGAGCTCTGGGCCGACCTGCTCGACCGCCTCGCCGACATCACGGCCGCGTTCCTCAAGGTCCAGATCGAGGCCGGCGCCTCTGCCGTGCAGCTCTTCGACTCCTGGGCCGGCGCACTGGCCCCCGCCGACTACCGCCGCTCGGTGCTCCCCGCGTCCGCGAAGGTCTTCGAGGCCGTCTCCGGATACGGCGTCCCGCGCATCCACTTCGGCGTCGGCACCGGCGAACTGCTGAACCTCATGGGCGAGGCCGGCGCGGACGTCGTCGGCGTCGACTGGCGCGTCCCGCTCGACGAGGCCGCCCGCCGCGTCGGCCCCGGCAAGGCGCTCCAGGGCAACATCGACCCGACCGTCCTGTTCGCCGGCAAGGACGCGGTGGAGACCAAGGCGCGCGAGGTGCTCGACGCGGCCGCCGGTCTCGAAGGCCATGTCTTCAACCTCGGCCACGGCGTGATGCCCTCCACCGACCCGGACGCGCTGACCCGGCTGGTCGAGTACGTCCACACCGAGACGGCCCGCTGACCCCGTCCGCTACCAGCCGTGCCGGGGTCGGGCCCGCCTGCCGAACAGCAGGCCGCGCGGTTCCGGCGGCGGGGGCGTGCCCGGCTTGAGCGGCCAGGCGAGCAGCATGCCCACGAGGAAGCCGACGATGTGCGCCGCGTACGCCACCGTGCCGGCGTCGGAGACGCCCTCACCGGACGAGTACACGGCCTGGAGCACGAACCAGAAGCCCAGCACCAGCCAGGCCGGCAGCCGCAGTGGCAGGAAGACCAGGAACGGCACCAGCACCCAGACCCTGGCCCTCGGGTAGAGGACGAGATAGGCGCCCAGGACGCCGGCGATCGCGCCGGACGCGCCGATCAGCGGGTCCGCCGAGGTGTCGTTGAGGAGCGCGAAGCCGTAGCCGGCCGCGTAGCCGCAGACGACGTAGAAGAGGAAGTACCGGACGTGGCCCATCCGGTCCTCGACGTTGTTGCCGAAGATCAGCAGGAACAGCATGTTGCCCAGCAGATGCAGCCAGCTGCCGTGCAGGAACATCGCCGTGAAGACCGACAGCACCGGCGACTTGTCGTAGGAAGGCGGTCCGACGACACAGCCGGGGCCGTTCTGGCCGATGCCCGCCGCGCCGGTCGGGACCAGCCGCGGCATCTGATGGTGGATCAGCTCTCTGGGGACCGCCGCATAGTGGTCCGTGAAGGCCTGGAGATGGCACAGCTGTGCCAGATCGCTCCCGCCGGCCACGGAGCCGGCTATGCCGGGCGTGAACAGGAAGACGAGGACGTTCGCGGCGATGAGCGCGTACGTCACGTACGGCGTGCGCCGCACCGGGTTGACGTCATGGACGGGTATGACCACAGCTCACTAGTGCCCAGGGCGGGGGCGCCCGAAGCGCGGAGCGGCTCGGTGAACGTCGGCACGCGCGGGTGCGTATGTCCTTGCGACCGATGAGCTTCAGGTGATGTTTCAGGCGACGTGAGGACCAGGCGATGAACGAGCGGGTTGCTTCTCAGGGGTTCCCTCCCATGCAGGCCATGCCCGACGGTGAGGCGGAGATCTCTCTTGTCGTGCGGCTTCCCTGGGAGGACGTGGCGCGGCTCGGTCAGGAGGCGGGACGGCTGGCGGCGCAGATGCAGCGGCCGGTGACGCTGGACGAGGCGGTGAGCAATCGGCTGCGGTCGACTCGGCCGGCGGCGGCGCATGCGGCGCGGCCGGGGACCGAACCGCAGCCTCCAGCCACCATGCCGGGTGGAGCCGGGGTCACTTCTCTGCCGAGGATCAGTGGGACGGCCTAGGACGCGTTGCGGGGTGCGGGTGCGTGGGGGCGGGTCGCGCAGTTCCCCGCGCCCCTGGGTGTGTTCCTGTGCCCCTCTTTCAAGAGGTCCCCTTGCGCACCTTGGCCGACGCTTTCCTCGCCGCCACCAGTACCGGGTCCCACACCGGTGAGAACGGGGGTGCGTAGCCCAGGTCCAGGGCTGTCATCTGGTCCACCGTCATCTTTGCCGTCAGGGCCACCGCCGCGATGTCGACCCGCTTGCCCGCGCCCTCGCGCCCCACGATCTGGACGCCGAGGAGGCGGCCCGTGCGGCGTTCCGCGAGCATCTTGACCGTCATAGGGTTCGCGCCGGGGTAGTACCCGGCGCGGCTCGTGGACTCGATGGTGACCGCCTCGAACCGCAGGCCCACCCGCAGCGCGTCCTTCTCACGCAGGCCGGTGCGGGCGATCTCCAGGTCGCAGACCTTGCTCACCGCCGTGCCGACGACCCCCGGGAACGTGGCGTAATCGCCGCCCACGTTGGTGCCGATGACCTGGCCGTGCTTGTTGGCGTGGGTGCCCAGCGGGATGTACTGCTCCTGGCCCGAGACCAGGTTCAGGACCTCCACGCAGTCGCCGCCCGCCCAGATGTCCTGGTGACCGCGGACCCGCATCGCCAGGTCGGTCAGCAGGCCGCCGTGCTCGCCGACGGGCAGGCCCGCGGCCTGGGCGAGGCCCGTCTCCGGGCGGACACCGATACCCAGGATCACCACGTCCGCCGGATACTCGCCGTCCTCCGTGGCCACCGCTCGGACCCTGCCGTCCTGGCCGGTGAGCACCTTGGTGACCTCGGCGTCGTTGACCATGGTGATGCCGAGGCCCTCCATCGCCTCGTGCACCAGGCGGCCCATGTCCGGGTCGAGCGTGGACATGGGCTCGCTGCCGCGGTTGACGACCGTCACCTCGTAGCCCCGGTTGATCATCGCCTCGGCCATCTCGACGCCGATGTAGCCGGCGCCGACGACCACCGCACGACGGCCACGCGTGCGTGCCAGCGTGTCGAGCAGGGCCTGGCCGTCGTCCAGGGTCTGCACGCCGTGCACCCCCGGCGCGTCCGCGCCCGGCATGTCGGGACGGATCGGGCGGGCGCCGGTCCCGATGACGAGTTTGTCGTACGACGTCCAGGACTCGGCGCCGGAATCGACGTCACGCGCGCGTACCCGCTTCCCGGCCACGTCGATCTCGGTGACCTCGGTGCGCGTCCGCAGATCGATGTCCCGCGACCGGTGCTCCTCGGGCGTGCGGGCGATCAGACGGTCCCGCTCCGCCACGTCACCGCCGACCCAGTACGGGATGCCGCACGCCGAGTAGGAGCTGAAGTGACCGCGCTCGAAGGCCACGATCTCCAGCTCGTCCGGTCCCCGCAGCCTGCGTGCCTGGGACGCCGCGGACATGCCCGCCGCGTCCCCGCCGATCACCACCAGCCGTTCCCGTCCACCGCTCATGTCCATGCGAACACGCTACGGGGCGACGGAATTTCGGGCTTGCTCAGGTCTCCCCGCCGGGCGTGCGGCGCCGGCGGACGACCCGCCACCACAGGAACGCGACCAGGGCCGCCAGGGCCGCGAAGGGCAGGGCCGCGCCCAGCGCCAGGGCGATCCAGCGCAGCATGGTGACGAAGACGTGCCAGCCGCCCGCCAGCGCGTCCACGAACCCCGGCGTGTCCTCCTTCGCGGCCTTGGCCACCGGGGTCTGGGTGAGCGACAGGGTGATGGTCGCCAGGCTGGTGCGGTCCTTCAGGGTCGCCTGCTGGGCGAGCAGCGCCTCCAGGTCGGCCTCCCGGCTGCTCAACTCCCCTTCGAGGGTGACCACGTCACTGAGCTTGGTGGCCCGGTCCATCAGCTCGCGGACCCGGGCCACGCTGGCCCGCTGCGACTTGATGCGGCTGTCCACGTCCACCACCTGGTCGGTGACGTCCTGGGCCTTCGCGGTGCGGTCGAGGAGCTTGCCCGCGCCCTGGAGGTCGGTGAGCACCTCGTCGTACTTATCGGTGGGGACCCGGAGGACCACGCGGGTGCGTTCACGGCCGTGGGAGCCGCGGGTGGTGGTCTCGTTGCCGACATAGCCGCCGGCGTTCTCGGTCGTGGTGCGGGCCTCGTCGAGGGCCCGGGGCACGTCCTTGACCTGCACCGTCAGGGAGGCGGTGCGGATGATGTGGTTCACCGTGAGCGTGGGGGCCTTGTCGGTGCCCTTGCCGCTGCTTTCCTTGGCGCCTGCCGAGCCCGCCGCCTCCTGGGCCGCGCTGCCCACGGCTGCCTTGGCGTCGCCGGCATCGCTCGCGGAGCCGCCGGAGTCGCCTCCCGCGCTGCATCCGGTGAGGACGAGGGCGGCGGCCAGCAGGAGGCCGGCGAGAACGGGTCGTACGGGATGTCGCATGGTTTCCCCCGGGGGACGTGATGACTGACGCTCCTTCGACGCCGGGGAGGGGCCGGACGTTTGACCGCGCTGATCCCGATGCGGTCACGGTCCGGACGCGTACGGGTCACCGGGCCCGGGCGGGAGTGTCGGCGGGGTCTGAGAGAGTGGGGGTCATGAGCGCAACGGGTACGGGCACGGGGCAGCACGTCGTGGTCATCGGCGCCGGGATCGCCGGGCTGGCCGCGGCCCACCGGCTGCTGGAGCGCGGCGTGCGCGTGACCGTGCTGGAGGCCTCGGAGAGAGTCGGCGGCAAGCTGCTGCCCGGCGAGATCGCGGGCGTGCGGGTCGACCTGGGCGCCGAGTCGATGCTGGCCCGCCGGCCCGAGGCGGTCGCCCTCGCGCGCGAGGTGGGTCTTGACGACCGGCTGCGGCGGCCGGCCACCGCCACGGCCTCGATCTGGACCCGGGGCGCCCTGCGCCCCATGCCCAAAGGCCATGTCATGGGTGTCCCCGGCACCGCCGCCGCGCTGTCCGGCGTGCTGTCCGAGGAGGGCCTCGCGCGTATCGAGCGCGACGCCGACCTGCCCCGCACCGAGGTCGGCGACGACGTCGCGGTGGGGGAGTACGTGGCCGGGCGGCTGGGGCGGGAGGTCGTCGACCGGCTGGTCGAGCCCCTGCTCGGCGGGGTCTACGCGGGCGACGCCTACCGCATCTCGATGCGCTCGGCGGTCCCCCAGCTCTACCAGGCCGCCAGGACGCACGACTCGCTGACCGAGGCCGTCCGCGAGATCCAGGCCAAGGCGGCCGCCAACCAGCAGACGGGCCCGGTGTTCATGGGCATCGACGGCGGCGTCGGCACCCTGCCGCTCGCCGTGGCCGCCTCGGTCCGGGCGCGCGGGGGCGAGATCGTCACCGGCGCACCCGTGACCGAACTGCGCCGGGTGGGACCGGGCGCGGCAGGCGACTTCGACCGTGACGGCTCGCCGGCCGGCGGATCCGGCCTCCCGTGGGCGACCACCGGGGCGGACGGGGACCGTGAGGCGGGCGGGGTCGCCCCCGGCGGCTCGCACACCGGGTGGCGGGTCGTCGCCGGCGACCGGGTGCTGTACGCGGACGCCGTGATCGTCGCCGTCCCGGCCCCCGTCGCCGCCGCCCTGCTGCGCGCCGAGGCGCCCGCCGCCGCGGCCGAACTGGCCGCCGTCGAGTACGCCTCGATGGCCCTGATCACCCTCGCCTACCGCCGCGCCGACCTTGCCCTTCCCGAGGGCAGCGGCTTCCTGGTGCCGCCCGTCGACGGCCGCACCATCAAGGCCGCCACCTTCGCCTCCCAGAAATGGGGCTGGATCGCCGACGAGGACCCGGATGTCGTCGTGCTGCGCACCTCGGTCGGGCGGTACGGCGAGACGGAGGTGCTGGGACGCGCGGACGCCGACCTCGTCGACGTCTCCCGGCACGACCTGCGCGCGGCCACCGGCCTGGCCGCGGACCCCGTCGCCACCCGGGTCACCCGCTGGACCGACGGCCTGCCCCAGTACCCGGTCGGCCACCACGCGCGCGTGGCCCGCGTCCGCGAGCACGTCGCCGAGCTCCCGGGCCTGGCGGTCTGCGGCGCCCAGTACGACGGGGTGGGCATCCCCGCCTGCATCGCGAGCGCGTACGCGGCCGTCGACCAGCTGGGCGGTGACCTGGCGGCGGTGCGGGAGCTCACCGCCAACCCGGTGCAGAGCCTGCACGGCGGAGCGGGAGAATAAGGACCATGAGTGACGACGCCCCCACCACCGCCTCCGAGCGGATCCCGAACAAGGGCAAGCTGGCCAAGGACCTCAACGAGGTCATCCGCTACACCCTGTGGTCGGTCTTCAAGCTGAAGGACGTGCTGCCCGAGGACCGCACGGGCTACGCCGACGAGGTCCAGGAGCTGTTCGACCAGCTCGCGGCCAAGGAGGTGACCGTGCGCGGCACCTACGACCTCTCCGGTCTGCGCGCCGACGCCGACCTGATGATCTGGTGGCACGCCGAGGACAGCGACCAGCTCCAGGAGGCGTACAACCTCTTCCGCCGCACGAAGCTGGGCCGCGCCCTCGCACCGGTCTGGTCGAACATGGCGCTGCACCGCCCCGCCGAGTTCAACCGCTCGCACATCCCGGCCTTCCTCGCCGACGAGACGCCGCGCAACTACGTCAGCGTGTACCCGTTCGTGCGCTCGTACGACTGGTACCTGCTGCCCGACGAGGACCGCCGCCGGATGCTCGCCGACCACGGCAAGATGGCCCGCGGCTACCCGGACGTGCGGGCCAACACGGTCGCCTCGTTCTCGCTCGGCGACTACGAGTGGATCCTGGCCTTCGAGGCCGACGACCTGTACCGCATCGTCGACCTCATGCGTCATCTGCGCGCCTCCGAGGCCCGGATGCACGTCCGCGAGGAGGTCCCCTTCTACACGGGACGCCGCAAGGACGTCGCGGAGCTGGTCGCGGGCCTCGCCTGACGACGCTCAGCGCTGGTCGGCCTTGCCCTTCAGGGAGTCCCGCAGCTTCTTCTGCTGGGCACGGCCGGCCGGCTTCGGCTCCGGGTGCCCCGCGCAGGACGCCCGCCGCTCCGGGAGCCGGCCCTCCAGCAGGTAGGCCTCAAGATAGCCGTTGACGCACTTGTTGGGGCCGCCGCCGATGCCGTGGGTGCCCGCGTCCCGCTCGGTCACCAGCACCGAGTCGGCCAGCCGCCGGTTCATCTCCAGCGCGCCCGCGTACGGTGTGGCCGCGTCCCGCTCCGCCTGAAGGATCAGCGTCGGCGGCAGCTCACCGGGACCGGTCCGCACGTCCAGGGCCTTCTGCCGGGGCACCGGCCAGTAGGCGCAGGGCAGGTTCATGAAGGCGTTGTCCCAGGTCTCGAACGGCGCCACCCGCGCCAGCCGGGTGTTGTCCCGGTCCCAGGTCCTGAAGTCCGTCGGCCAGGCCGCGTCGTTGCACTCGACGGCCGTGTAGACCGCGTTGCCGTTCTCCGCCGCGGCGGCCGTCGCCGGCGTCGGCGACGCCAGCCGGACCAACGGCTTCGCGTTCCCCTTCAGGAACTTCGACAGCGCCTCCGCGCGGCTCGGCCAGTAGTCGTCGTAGTACCCGGCCGTCAGGAAGGCGCCCTGCAACTGCGCCGGCCCGACCTTCCCGCCGGCCGCCTTCTTGGCCAGCCGCTTGCTCGCGCGGTCGTAACTCGCCTGCACCTTCGCGGCCGTGTTGCCCAGCCCGTACACGTCGTCGTGCTCGGCGATCCACTCGCGGTAGTCCGCCCAGCGGCTCTCGAACGCGGCCGACTGCTCCAGGTTGGAGCGGTACCAGATCTGCGCCGGGTCCGGGTTCACCACCGAGTCCAGCACCATCCGCCGTACGTGCGAGGGGAACAGGGTGGCGTACAGCCCGCCGAAGTAGGTGCCGTAGGAGGCGCCCATGAAGGTCAGCCGGTTCTCGCCGAGCGCGGCGCGCAGCACGTCCAGGTCACGGGCGTTGTTGAGCGAGGTGAAGTACCTCAGCCTGCTCCCGGACCGCTTGAGGCAGCCGCGCGCGTACGCCTTCGCCTCGGCGACCCGCGCCTTCTTGTACGCCGCCGACGGGTGCGTCGGCGCCGGGGACGGCGCCTTGAAGAAACGCTTGGGGTCCACGCAGGACAGCGGCGCCGAACGGTCCACCCCGCGCGGGGCGTAGCCCACCAGGTCGTAGGCGGCGGCGAGGCGCTTCCACTCGGGCAGTGCGCCGACCATCGGGAAGGCCATGCCGGAGGCACCGGGGCCGCCCGGGTTGTAGACCAGGGCGCCCTGCCGGGGCACCTTGCGCTTGCTGTTGTGCGGGTCCTTGTGGGTGGCCCGCACCCGGCTGACGGTCAGTCTGATCTGCTTGCCGTCCGGGTGCGCGTAGTCCAGCGGGACGCTCAGCGTGCCGCACTGGAAGGAACTCGGGTAGTCCAGTCCGGCGGCACACCTGCCGAAGTCGATGCCCTCCGCGCGCGCCCGCGCGGCGGCCACGGCGGTACCGCGCAGTTCGGCCGCCGCCGCGTCCGGGACGCGGGGGGCGCTCCCGGCCGGGGCGGCGGCCAGGGTGGTCAGGATCAGGGACCCGGCTGCCGAATACAGGGCGGGGGCTCTCATGCGTATCCCTTTCGGTGCGGTCGCTGCGTGGCGCGGCAGCAACGGCACCGCAGCGACTGCACGGCAGCAATAAAAGGGATATTTCGACCGGTTGTCGGAGAACGCAAGCACCATCGGCCGGTGTCGGCGCCAATGCCCCTGTACGCCCCCGCTCACTCCCGCGGGAGCTGGTCCCGGTGTGCGAAGGCCGCACGCAGCTCCGGTTCGCCGATCGCGCGGATTCCGCGGACGGCGACCGAGGCGAGCAGCGAGTGGTCGTCGGCCGCCCGGTTCGCCCGCCGGTGCAGCCCGCCCAGCAGCCGCTGCCCCGCCGGGGAGGCCCAGCGCGCGTACGGGTGCACCTCGACGCGGGCGATGGCCAGGCAGCTCAGCGTCAGCGTGAGGGGCAGTGCGAACCACACGGCGACCAGGTCGCGGGGCATCTCGGTCGGGGCGGGCAGCGCCAGGGCGGCCACCGCCAGACCGAACACGGCGAGTGCGGCGGCCCGGACCTGGCGCACGCCCGACGCGACCGTCGTACGCGCCGCCGCGTCCGGCACCGCGAGCCCGGCCCGCACCAGCCCCTCGCCGAGGCTCCGCACGGCGTCCGCGTCGGCCGCCGCCGACCGCACCGGCGCTATCCGCGACTGCCCCTCGGGCCCGATGGCACCTATCACCGACCGTTCCATCTCGTCCCGCGCACGCGGGTCCACGACGGTCGCCCAGCCGGTGTGGGCGAGCAGCAGCCGCTGTTGGCGGGCCATGGACACCAGGGTCAGATCGGCGACCCGCGCGGGCCCGCCGGACAGGAACGCGGCCTCGTACAGCGTCAGATCGTGTCCTCGGCCCGTGTCCGTGTCGGTCGCCGCCGTGCGTACGGCGGCCAGGCACAGCCGAGTGCAGGCGGTGCCGGCGACGGCCCAGGCCAGGAGCAGGAGAAGGACCCAGAACATGACGCGTTTCTATGCCAGAGGCTTGGGAAACGCCATGCTCTGTTCACATTCCGGACCGAGTGTTGTCGGTACGTGACGTTCCGTTTCCCGTGCAGGTCAGGGGCTGTCGGGCGGCGGGGGGCTGGAGGCGGCGGGCGGCAGCGGGTATGCCGAGGCCGACGGCGGGGCCGGTACCGGTGACGGTACGACCGGGATCGCGTCGCTCGGCGCGAAGACCGGCGGCGAGGCGGCGGGGGAGGGCGTGACCGCCAACTGCTGCGCCAGGGCGGCGAAGTCGACGTACCCCGTGGCCTCCAGGACCTTGATGTGGTCCAGGACGGTGGTGTTGGCGTCGTCGGCGAGATCGCGGACCAGGGTGTTCTGGGTGCCGGCACGGACCTGGGCGACGACCGAGAAGACCCGGCCGTGGGCCAGCCGCACGATGTTCGCGAACTGCCGGTCGAAGTCCTGCCCCTGCGCCTCGGTGAGCGTGGCGAGCCACTGTTGCTGCTGGTCGTTGGGCTGGTTGGGAATCGGCACGCCGAGCTGGGCGGCGACGCTGCGGACGTGTGCGTCGAGGGCGGCGTGCCCGTCGACGAGGTGCTGGCCCGCGGCCCGTACGGCCTGGGTGGTGCCCTTCTGCTCCGCCATCTCCCCGGCCGGCAGCTCCCAGAGCCCGGCGAGCCGCACCTTGACGATGAAGTCCCGGTCCAGGGCGGACAGCGGGCCGTAGCGGGTCGACACGGTCTGGGCGCTCAGCACGTTCACCGTGCCGGTCGGGTCCGTACGGTCGGCGTACGACCAGATCGGGAAGACCAGGGCGGCGAGGGTCGCCGCGAGACAGGTGATGATCAGCCCAGTGCCGGTGAATATGCCTCGGCCTTGGACGGGGGGTCGGGAACGCGCGCGCATGATGCCTCCTGCACCGCACGACTGGGGCTTCGCTGTGCGGGCTTGGCATATTACCGAGGGCGCGGGGCGGGGGGCCGGGCCGAGGGGTTGGTACGGGTATGGGCCTGATGTCGGCTGTGGGTGGGTGGGGCGGCCGCGCCCACCCGTGCCGCCCCAGCGGCACGACTGCCCGCGGCTATGCAGCTCCGTGGCTGTGCAGGACACGGCTGAACAGCGCGTCGTCAGGGGCGCGGGGAACTGCGCGACCAGCCGCACACGGCCCGCAGCCGACATCCGACCGAACTTCCATGCGGCACCCTGGCCAACGCCGGTAAGTGACACCCCCGCCCTAAGCCCCTAGCCCCGCCGCAGCAACGCCCTTCGGGCAGCCGACCCTCGGGGCGTCGCGCCCGCTCGGTCGCGCCACCACTGTTGCAGTCGGCGCCGGGACGTCCTGTCTCCCGCTCGGCCGTCGCTCAGCAACCGCTCCGTGAAGTCCAGGGCGTCCCGCCGGTAACCCCCGGTCATCGGCCGCTCCTGTGCATACGCCAGAAACGCCGGCCGATAAGCCTCGCCCAGGATCTCCGGCAGTTCCGGGGCCACCTTCGCCACCACGTCCGCCCGCTTCGACGCCAGTGCCCGCGCCTGCACCCCCATCCGCACCCGGTCGAACCCCTCCGGTACGGGCGTCCCCGCGACCAGGGACGACAGCACCGCGGTCTGTGCGAGCCCGACGCGTTGCCGGGTGGCGTCGGTCACCTCGGGCGGGGTCGGCCGCGCCGAGGCGTCGAACCGGCGGCCGGTGTCAGCGCCCCCCGCCGCCACCGCCCCGCGAATCGCCGCGAGCTCCCGCTCCAGTTCGGCCGGGTCGGGGAAGTTCTCGTCCCGTTCCAGCAGCACTCCCGGCGGCGTGACCCTGGACGCGAGGTCGGTCAGGATGTCCAGGACCTCCGGGGGTACCGGGTGGGCGTGGCTGTCGTGCCAGACGCCGTCCCGCTCGAAGCCGCCCGCGACATGGACGTAGGCGATGGCCTCGACGGGGAGTTCGGCGAGCGCCTTGGCCGGGTCCTCGCCCCGGTTGACACGGTTGGTGTGCAGGTTCGCCACGTCGATCAGCAGCCGTACCCCGGTGCGGTCGACGAGGTCGTACAGGAACTGCCCCTCGGTCATCTCCTCGCCGGGCCAGCAGATGAGCGCGGCGATGTTCTCGACGGCGAGCGGCACGGGCAGCGAGTCCTGCGCGATGCGGATGTTCTCGCAGAGGACGTCGAGCGCGTCCCGGGTGCGCGGCACGGGAAGCAGGTGGCCTGCCTCCAGTAGCGGGGAGGCCGTCAGCGGGCCGCCCGCGCGGACGAACGCGATGTGCTCGGTGACGAGAGGGGAGCCCAGCGCCTGCGCCCGCTCGGCGAGCGCCGTGAGACGGTGCTCCTCCGGGCGGTCCGCGCCGCCGAGGCCCAGGGAGACACCGTGCGGTACGACCGTCACCCCGCGCTCGCGCAGCCGCCGCAGCGACTCGGGGAGGTGACCCGGGCAGGTGTTCTCGGCCACGACCTCGACCCAGTCGATGCCGGGCATGCGCTCCACGGCGTCCGCGATCTCCGGCCGCCAGCCGATGCCCGTTCCCAGCCGCTCCACGGTCATGGCCGCCCCCTCCTCATCCGAATGACGGGGGTATGGCCCCGGAGCGCGTCCGCCAACCTCGTTGCCTGCCGCTTCAGAGCAACATTTGAGGTTCGGGTCCGCGCTCCGGGGAGCTGAACCGGCTATCCGCCGAGCACGCCCAGCGAGTCCACCGGGTCCGGGCGTGCGGTGTTCACCGTGCCCGGCGCGGCGGGCGAGGGCCGCGACGTGACCCGCACGTCGCCGCTGGCCTGCGCGGCCGGAGCGGAGGGCACCACCACCCCCGGTGCCGGCACCGCCGGACCGGTCGGGCTCGCCGTGGTGGAGTTGGCGATCTCGTTGGCGATCGCCTCGAAGTCGACCTTCCCGGTCTTCTCCAGGATCGTGATGTGGTCCAGCACGGTCTGGTTGGCGTCCGAGGCCAGCTGCCGCACCAGGCTGTTGCGGGTGGTGTTCCGTACCGTCCCGATCGCCGGGAAGATCTTGCCGTGCGCGGCGCGCAGCAGGTTCACGAACTTGTACTCGTACTCCGCGCCGGTCGCCGACGACATCTCCTGGAGCCAGCCCTGCTGCTGCTCGTTGGGCACGTTGGGCAGCTCGACGCCCAGCTGTGCCGCGATGATCCGGACCCGCCGGTCCAGGTCGGTGTGGCCGACGATCAGATGGTCCCCGGCCTCCTTGATCTCCGCGCTCGGCGCACGCTGGATGGCCTGCTGCCCGGCCGGCAGCTCCCAGAGCCCGGCCAGCCGGACCCGCACGATCAGATCGCGGTCCGAGGCGGACAGCGGACCCCACTGGGTGGCCACCGTCCCCGCCGCCAGGTTCGCCTGCCCGGTGCCGGAGCGGTCGGCGTACGACCACACGGGATAGGCGAGCACGCCGATCGTGGCGGCGAGGGCCGCCAGGATCATGGCCGTACCGTTGGAACGCCGCAAGGGATGCCTCCCCATGTCGCTGGTTCAGTGACCGGACGTACGGGTGTGATGGCTGCGGTGTTCAAACAAACGGCAAAGTTCGTCAGGGTTTTTAAAAAATTCCAGGTCAGCGAAGTGCGGGATGGTCCGCGACCACGGTGCAACTGCCCGGTGCGATCTCGGTGAACCCGGCGTCCCGCACCAACGGTAGTCCGCTGTCCGTCAGTTCACGCCACTCGGCCGGCTCGGCGGTCCGCACGGCGAGCGGGAACCCGGCCTCGCGCCAGGCCTCCCGCTCCTCCTCCGGCAGCGCCCACCAGGCCAGTTGGGCCCCGTGACCGGCCTGCGCCATCGCCTTCCCCGCCGACATCTCCAGATCCGGGTTCAGCCACAGCACGGCCTGCGCCCGGTCGGCGTCGGCGGGCGGCTCGGGATCGTCCAGCTCCGTCCCGGACACCTGCAACTTCGCCAGCTCCTTGGGCCACCCGTCCAGGGGAACCGGCGGAAACACCCGTACCTCGGCGGACTTGCCCATGAGAGTGATCCCGGGCAGCTCCCCGGCCCGCCGCCACTCGGCCCCCCGGGCCCGCCGCACGACCTTGCGGATCCGAGCGTCCTCCCAGTCCCGAACGGCCTGAGCCCACTCCCCGTCCCCAAGCGCCCGCGGATCACCGAGCATGCTCAGCACGGCCCGCGCGGCGGTCTCGAGAGCGTCGGTGCGGGCGGGCGGATCGGCCTTTTCGATCCGCACGACGAGCGGCAACACGAATTGAGGTGCCTCGTCACGCCTGGTGGGCTCCGACTGGAAGGGACTGTCGCTGGGGCGCGTGGGAACTTCTGTCACACCAGTCAACCTATAAGGGGCGCGGGGAACTGCGCGAACGGCCCCCACGTGCCCGCGGACCGCACCCGACCGAAACTCACCACGCCGATCCCGCACGACAATGTCAGCATGCACCGTGATCTTGAACTGGCCCGCGTAGGCCGCCGCTACGGCATACGTGGCCCCTGGGTGTTACGAGGCATCGACCTCACCATCGCCCCCGGCACCCTCACCCGCGTGGAAGGAGCGAACGGCACCGGCAAGTCCACCCTGCTTCGCATCGTCGCCGGCATAGACACCCCCACCGAGGGCCGTGTCACCGGCCGCCCCCGCACCGCGTACGTGCCCGAGCGCTTCCCCTCGGCCCTCCCCTTCACCCCCTCCGGCTACCTCACCCATCTCGGCACCGTCCACGGCCTCTCCCGCAGGTCGGCCGCCGCCCGCGCAGCGGACTGGCTGGAGCGGTTCGGCGCCGCGGCCTACGCGGCCACACCCATGGCGCAGCTCTCCAAGGGCACCAGCCAGAAGGTCGCGGTCGCCCAGGCCCTGCTCGCCGACCCCCGGCTGCTCGTCCTCGACGAGGCCTGGACCGGCCTGGACGCCGAAGCCCGCGCGGAGCTGGAGCGGGCCGTCGCCGAGCGGACCGCGGCCGGGGGTGCCGTCGTGTTCGTCGATCACGATCCCCGGCGCCTCGCGGGCGCGCCCGACGCGACCTACCAGGTCGTCGACGGCACCCTCAGACCCCGTGCCGCACAGGTGACCTCACCCGTGGGCCCGCACACCGTCGTCACCGTCCGGGGCCCCGCCGGCGGCCGCCTCCCCGCCGAAGCGACCCGCACGGCTGCCTCCGCCGAGGAACCGGCCCCCGGCACCTACCGTCTTACGGTTCCCGCGTCCCACTCGGACGTGGTGCTGCGTGCCCTTCTCACGGCCCACCCGCCGTGGCACGTGGTCACCGTCAGCCCCTCGGACGTCCCACCGGACGAGAAAGCCCGCCCATGACCGCACTCCTGCGCTACCAGACCGCACTCCTCCTGCGCTCCCAGCGCTGGCTGCCACCGGTGATCCTGTACGCCGTGTTCCTGGGCGTGGGTGTGCAGAGTGGTCAGCCGGTGCTGGACTCGCTCGGCTACACGGCCGCGGCGCTGCTGCCGGTGGCCGCCTGGCTGGTACGGATCTGTGTCACGGGCGAACCGTCGGCCGCCCGCGCCTGTGTCACGGCGGCGCGGGGGCCGGCCAGGGCCCATCTGGCCGCCCTGCTCACCGCCCTCGCCGCCGCCGCGCTGCTCGGCACGGCGGCGACCCTGATCGTGACGGTGATCAGCCGGCACGCCACCAACGACCACCGGCTCGCCGTACCACCCCTGGGGGCCGGAGCCGCCGGTCTGTTCGCGACCCTCGCCTGCGCGCTGCTCGGCAGTGCCGTCGGCGCGCTCACCAACCGGCCGCTGCTGCGCTCGCCGGGCCGGGCGGTGCCCACGATGCTGCTCGCCGCGCTGCTCGCGGTGGTGGTCGCGGGCTCCCCGGCGCATGCGGCGGTCAGCAATCTGGTCTCCGGTTCGGAGTCCGGCCGGGTCCCGGTGTCACCCCTGCCCCTGGCCGCGGCGGCCCTGCTCACCGCCGCGGCCTTCACCGTGGCCTGCGTGCTCAACGGCCGCCGCTCATCCTGAGCAGGCGGTCCGCTGCGCCTCCTGCCACTCGCAGACAGGACACATCGTGATGCCCTTGTACGACTCCGGGTACTCGGTCGGCTCCCGGCACAGGACGCACTCTGCGTACGGCGGACCGTCCGTCGTCGGCGGCTTCACGGCCTCGGAGATCGTGCGGTGGTCCTCGTCACTCATGTCTCCAGCGTAGGACGGTCAGCGATGACCGGGCGTCTCCCCGATCAGCTCGGACACCTTCACGAACCGGAAGCCCCGCTTGCGCAGCTCCGGTACCACACTGCGGACCACCCGCTCGGTGGTCGGGGCGGCGCTGCGCGTGCAGTGCATGACGACCACGGAGCCGGGCTTCACCCCGTCCAGCACCTGCTTGGTCACGGCGTCGGCGTCGGTCGCGAACGCGTCGCCGCTCACCACGTCCCACTGCACCGCGGTGACCCCGAGCGAGCCGACCGCGCGCAGTGCCTGCTGGTCGTAACAGCCGCCGGGGAAGCGGAAGTACGGCATCGGATGCGGCACTCCCGCCCTGAGCAGTGCGGCGTAGGCGCGCTCCACGTCCGACTTCATGTTCACGGCGGAGACGGTCGGCAGGCCGTAGCAGTCGCCGGTGAACGCGTAGTGGCTGTAGGAGTGGTTGGCGACCTCGAACTGCGGGTCGCGGCCGAGGGAGCGGGCCTGGTCCGGGTACTCGTCGGCCCAGCGGCCGGTCATGAAGACCGTGGCCGGCACCTTCAGCCGGCGCAGGGTCGCGATCAGCGCGGGGTTGTCGAAGTGCTCGCCGGCGGCCGCGCGGGGCCCCTGGTCGGCGGTCATGTCGGCGTCGAAGGTCAGGGCGACGGTCTTGCCCAGGGTGCGCGGACCGTTGGAGAAGACGGGCGCCAGGCCGCCGGGTCCCGCGGGGAGCGTGGGCGGCTTGGCGGCGGGGGCCGGCCGGGCGGGGGCCGGGTGGGCAGGGGCCGGGTGGCCGGCGTGAGGGGCCTGGGCGGTGCCGCAGGCCGCGAGCGCGGCGCTCAGGGCGACGCAGGCGACGGTCATACCGGTAAGACGGCGTACTGATCGGATCACCCTATGAACGTAGGTCGGATTGTCCGGTTTTTCTGGGTGGCGCGGCGCCGGGGCCGCCGGGGTCACCCGGGCGGCGGCTGTCCCCTCAAGGTGTCCTCAGCAACCGCTCCTGGCGCCGAGGGTTCCGAGAGTTCGGCGAGCCCGGCGAGATCGGGGGGAACGTGCGGTGCGCTGCCGTTCGGCGCGGGCTGCTGGGCCCGCTCCAGGAAGCGCAGCAGCTCCACCGGGAAGGGCAGCACCAGGGTGGAGTTCTTCTCGGCCGCCACCGCCACGATCGTCTGGAGCAGCCGCAGCTGGAGGGCTGTCGGGGTCTTCTCCATCTGCTGGGCCGCCTCGGCCAGCTTCTTCGAGGCCTGGAACTCGGCGTCGGCGTTGATGATCCGGGCCCGGCGCTCCCGGTCGGCCTCGGCCTGGCGGGCCATCGAGCGCTTCATCGTGTCCGGCAGCGAGACGTCCTTGATCTCGACCCGGTCCACCTGAACGCCCCAGCCCACGGCCGGGCTGTCGATCATCAGCTCCAGCCCCTGGTTGAGCTGCTCCCGGTTGGAGAGCAGGTCGTCCAGGTCGCTCTTGCCGATGATGGACCGCAGCGAGGTCTGGGCCATCTGCGAGACGGCGAACTTGTAGTCCTCGACCTTGACCAGCGCGCTGACCGCGTCGACCACCCGGAAGTAGACGACCGCGTCCACGCGCACGGTGACGTTGTCGCGGGTGATGCCCTCCTGGGCGGGGACCGGCAGCGTGACGATCTGCATGTTGACCTTGTGCAGCCGGTCCGCGAACGGGATCACCAGATTGAATCCGGGCTGTCGTACGCCACCGCTGACCCGGCCGAGCCGGAACAGCACACCCTGTTCGTACTGCTTGACAACCCGCGCCCCCGCGGCCAGGTACAGCGCACCGACGCAGAGCGCCGCCACCACCGAGACCAGCAGCTCCTGAACCATCATGACCTCCAGCCAGAGAGGCCCGTTATGTCTGATGCTGCAACGATATGCCCGGCGGGCCGTTCGGGGCCACGGTCGCCGGGAGCGGCCGTCGGTTCAGACGGCCGTGACCCGGGTGGTCCCGGCCGAGACGGCCGTGACCTTCACCGGCTCGGTGCCGGCGTCGCTGTGCCGCTCGGCCCAGCCCTCCAGCGCGGTCCGGCAGGCGTGGTCGAGATGGTGCAGCCCGGACAGGTCCACCCGGATCGCGCGGTCCTGGGGCAGCGCCTCCAGACTGTCGAGGATCTTGGGTAGCCGCAGGAAGGTCGCGTTGCCCGACAGGTGCGCGTCGATCGGGCCCGCGCCCTTGTCGACCACCTCCAGCTTGATGTGCGAGGCCTCCCACGCGGTCTTGACGATCGACAGGGCCAGTCCGATGAGCACGCCCTCGAACATGCTGACCGCGACGATCGACACCGCGGTGACGACCAGGATCAGCGCCTCGCCCCGGTGCTCGCGCCAGAGGACGGCCAGCGCCCGCACGGGGATGAGCTTGGCGCCCGAGTGGACCAGGATTCCGGCGAGCGCCGGGATCGGTATGTGGCCGAGGACTCCCGGCAGCAGCGCGGCGAACAGCAGCAGCCAGACGCCGTGCAGCACCCGGGACGCCTTCGTCCGGGCACCCGCCTGCACATTGGCCGCGCTGCGCACGATCACCGCGGTCATCGGCAGCGCGCCGAGCACTCCGCAGAGCGCGTTGCCCGCGCCCTGGGCGATCAGCTCCTGGTTGTACTTGGTGCGCGGACCGTTGTGCAGCCGGTCCACGGCCGCCGCGCTGAACAGCGACTCGGCGGACGCGATCAGCGTGAACGCGACGATCGTGCCGAGCACGCCGAAGCCCGCCAGTTCGCCGAAGGCGCTCAGCGGCGGCGGCTGGACGGAGCCCAGCAGCCCGTGCACCTCCACGGTGGCGACCGGGAGGCTCAGCAGGAACGCGGCCAGGGTGGCGAGACCGACGGCGGCCAGGGGGCCCGGAACCGTGCGCACCTTCCCCGGGAGGTACTTCCACAGCACCAGGACCGCGACGGTGCCCGCGCCGAGGGCGAGCGAGGCCAGCGCCTCCCCGTCCCCGAGGGCGTCCGCGAACGCCCCGGGCAGTCCGGCTATCTTCCCGGGCCCCGACTCGGGGGCCTTGGCGGCGAGCGCCGGATACAGCTGACCGGCGATCAGGACCAGACCGATTCCGGCCAGCATGCCCTCGACCACGGAGACCGAGATGGCCCGGAACCAGCGGCCCAGCCTCAGCACACCCATGGCGATCTGGAGCACGCCGGTGACGAGCACGATCACACCGAGCACCGGCAGCCCGAACTCCTGCACCGCCTCGAAGACGAGTACGGTCAGACCGGCGGCCGGCCCCGAAACCTGAAGGCTGCTGCCCCGCAGCATCCCGGTGACGAGACCGCCCACGATGCCGGTGACCAGGCCGAGTTCGGCCGGCACACCGGAGGCGACGGCCACGCCCACGCACAGCGGGAGCGCGACCAGGAAGACGACGAGAGAGGCGGTGAAGTCCTGCTTTATGTAAGGGAACTTGGTCATCGCGACGCTCACAGGGTCTCGAACGCGTCGGTGTCGGCGCGGTGTTCGCGCACGGCACCGGTGTGGACCTCGTAGTACCAGCCGCGCAGGGTCAGTTCGCCCTGCGCCAGCTTCCTGTCGATGAACGGGTAGGAGCGCAGCCGCAGCAGCTGGGCGAGCACATGGCTCTGCACGCCCTCGGCGACGGCCGGGTCCTCGACGGCCCCGGTCGGGCGCGGCTCGGCACGGGCCAGCCAGTCCCGTACGGCGGGTACGGCGGTCAGGTCGTCGCCGCGCACCAGCGCGCCGACGGCGCCGCAGTGCGAGTGCCCGCAGACGACGATGTCGCGGACGCCGAGCACCTCCACGGCGTATTCGATGGTGGCCGCCTCGCTGGTGGGGTGCTCCGAGGCGTACGGGGGGACGATGTTGCCCGCGGTGCGCAGCTCGAAGAGCTCGCCCGGGCGGGCGCCGGTGATCAGGGCCGGGACGACCCGGGAGTCGGAGCAGGTGATGAACAGCACCTGCGGGGACTGGCCTGCGGCGAGCTTGGCGAACTCCTCAGGGCGCTGTCCGAACGTACGGGCGTTGTCGATGAGGGGCTGCATGATGTGTGGACTCCTCCTGGCGCGCCGGAACGGCGCGTCGGCCTTGCACGACGGTTGTGGGGGGTGACGAGCGGGGGCGGAACCCTTCGCTCAGCAGCGGAAGACCTGAAGGGCGGCCGGCGAGTGGGCTCTGGACGCTCTTGGCGTGCGTTGATGGCGGGCCGCGGGGGCCGCCGAGGCCGGTATCGCCTCGGTGTGCCGGGCGGTGGGCGGACGGTCGTCGGCCCAGCCGGCGGTGGCGGTGCGATGGCGGTCGGCGCTCTGCGGCGGGCTGGGGGGCTCCCCGCACAGGCCGTGGTCGCGGAGGGTGTGCGAGCCGTCGCGCACGAACTTCGTCGAGGGCTGCGGACCGGGCTGGGCCTTGGCCTCTACATGACTGGCTGTGTGCGCGGCTGCGAATGTTGCCGCGGGCGCGAAGAACTGGACGGCGAGCAGGGCGGCGGCCAGGAGCGAGAACACGGCCCGGGCCGTCGTACCACGGAACATGAGCCCCCCTCGCAGCAGTTCGCGCCTCTTGTGTGCACCAAGCACAGGTCAATGGTTGGTCAAGAAACACGTTAACCCTGCAAAGTCGTTTGCAGGGTTAACTCGGTGTTGCGAACCGAAGAGAGCGTGGAAAATGCCGGTGCGGTGGCTCGATCGAGCTCTTGACCCGGCGATCTTGATCGAATAGAGGGGGTCTACCCGGCGGCGACGAGCTCCTTGGCGTCCCGGGCCAGGGCGGTGAGCCGGGAAATCGCGCGGAAGTACTTCTTCCGGTAGCCGCCGTTCAGCATCTCCTCGCTGAACAGCCTGTCGAACGGCAGTCCGGAGGCCAGGACCGGGATCTCACGGTCGTAGAGCCGGTCCGCGAGGACCACCAGCCGCAGCGCGGTCGACTGGTCCGGCACCGGCCGCACGTCGGTGAGGCAGACCGCCGTCACGTCGTCGGTCAGCGCGCCGTACCGGCTGGGGTGCACCTTGGCCAGGTGGTCCAGGAGCTGCGGGAAGTCGTCGAGCGAGGCGCCCTGGGTGGCGTACGCCGCCTTGGTCACCAGTTCCTCGGAGAACGGCGCCGGCGCCTCGGGCAGGCCGCGGTGGCGGTAGTCCTCGCCGTCGATGCGCAGGGCGCGGAAGTGGGCCGACAGGCCCTGGATCTCCCGCAGGAAGTCGGCCGCCGCAAACCGGCCCTCGCCGAGCTTGCCCGGCAGGGTGTTGGAGGTGGCGGCGAGCGCGACACCCGCGTCGACCAGGCGGCCCAGCAGCGTCGACACCAGGACCGTGTCGCCGGGGTCGTCCAGCTCGAACTCGTCGATGCAGAGCAGACGGTGGCCGGAGAGGGTCTGCACGGTCTGCTGGAAGCCGAGCGCGCCGACCAGGTTGGTCAGCTCCACGAAGGTGCCGAACGCCTTCAGCGCGGGCTCGGCCGGGGTGGCGTGCCAGAGCGAGGCGAGCAGGTGGGTCTTGCCGACGCCGTACCCGCCGTCGAGGTAGACCCCGCGGGGTCCGGCCGGAATCTTCGGTGCCCTGGCCTTCCCGAAGCCGAAGAAGCCGCGCTTGCCGCCGGCCGCCGCGTGGGCTCCGCCGAGACCGGCCGCGAAGCCCTCGAGGACGCGTACGGCCTCGGTCTGGCTCGGCTGGTTCGGGTCCGGTATGTAGGTCGTGAAGCGGACCGAGTCGAAGCGGGGCGGCGGCACCATCTCGGCGACCAGCCGGTCCGCGGGGACGTGCGGCGAGCGGGCGCAGAGGGACAGCGGGGCCGCGTCGGCTATGGGGCTGACCTCGGAAGCGGCGGGAGAAGACGACACGGTTGTCCATGGTAGTTGCCGTGCCACACTGCACGACATGCGACGCCTGTTCCCTGTGACCGAAGAGACAGCGGCCCCGGCCTCCGGCGGACCGGCCGAGGGGGAGTGGAGTCTCGCCGAGCTTGCGCTCGCCTACGGCTATCCCGCTGGGCGAGAGGTCTGGCTGCGGGCCAACATGGTGTCCACGCTCGACGGCGCCGCCCAGCACGACGGACGGTCGCAGCCCCTCTCCAGCGACACCGACATGCGGATCTTCGGCACCCTGCGGGCGCTCGCGGACGTCGTGGTCGTCGGAGCGGAAACGGTACGGCAGGAGGGGTACCGGCCGGCCCGCGCGCGTGCGGAGTTCGCCGGGGCCCGGGCGGCGGCGGGGCAGAGCGCGGCCCCCGCGGTGGCCGTCGTCACCGCGAGCCTGGACCTCGACTTCTCGCTCCCGCTGTTCACCTCGCCCCTCGTCCCCACCCTGGTCCTCACCGGCGCGGCGGCCGCCCCCGACCGCGTCGCCGCCGCCGAGCAGGCCGGCGCCCGGGTGGTGGTCGCCGGTGACGGCGTCGGTGTCGACCCCGCCCGCGCGGTCGGTGCCCTCGCCGGTCTCGGCCACACCCGGCTGCTCACCGAGGGCGGACCCCGGCTGCTCGGGCAGTTCATCGCCGCCGATGTCCTCGACGAGCTGTGCCTGACGACGTCCCCGATGCTCACGGCGGGGGCGGCGCAGCGCATTTCCGGGGGCCCCGGTGTCGATGTGCCCAGACGTTTCGAACTAGTGTCCTTGCTGGAGGAGGCCGGATTCCTGTTCAGCCGCTACCGGCGGTCCTGAATTCGGCGGAATCTACCGTTCCGCTTAGCTTCCTGCGGGCACACTGAATCCGGCAGTACCCGTGCGATCACGGGGCAGGATGGTTTCCGCAGGGCTGTCTAGGCCCCAGGGAGGACAGAGGGTCCGAGCGGCCCTCTCAGGAGAAGAGGCGCCTGGTGTTCACAAGCGTTCTGATGATCGAGAAGGCCCTGACGTCCGCCGACGTGGAGTTCGTCACCACCTTGCACGGGGACGAGCAGGTCTCCTTCCATGTGTTGCTCCAGCCGCGCGGCGACCAGGCGGACCGTCTGCTGCGGGCCATCGACGACATCGCGCTCGGCGAACTGGACGAAGCCGCGCGCGAGCGGGAGACGCCGGAGGGGGACGCGGCGAAGGGACCGGCCGAACAGGCGCTGGACGTCTCCCTGGCGGCCCTGCGGGCGGCGGGGAGCACGGCGGACGGGCGGATGGTCGAGGACCACCCGCTGGACGCGCTGAAGACGGTGGTGGGAGAGGTCGGTGCGGACGAGGTGATCGTGCTGACCGATCCGCACTATGTGGAGGAGTTCTTCCACCGGGACTGGGCGTCGCGTGCGCGGCACAAGGTGGGCGTACCGGTGCTGAAGCTGTTCTCGCACAGCAAGGCCTAGGCGCCGTGGGTAGTGCGTGCGTCGAAGGCCGGGGGCGCGTTGTGGCTGGTCGCGCCCATCCGGCGGTAGCCGCACATCGAGACGGCCCCGCGCCCCTGAAGGGGCGCTGATGCTCGTGCCCGTTGCACGGCACCCGGTGCCCGAGCGCATAGGCTAGGGCCGCTTTCGCACGTCACCGTCTCTGGGAGAAACACATGGCACCCGGCCTTCCTTCCGCCATGGAGCGACCGCACTTCATCGGGATCGGCGGCGCCGGGATGTCGGGGATCGCCAAGATCCTCGCCCAGCGTGGGGCCCAGGTGGCCGGAAGCGACGCCAAGGAGTCGGCCACCGTCGAGGCGCTGCGGGCGCTGGGCGTCACCGTGCACATCGGGCACGCGGCCGGGCACCTGGCCGACGACGCCAGCTGTGTCGTCGTGTCGTCGGCGATCCGCCAGGACAACCCCGAGCTGGCGCGCGCGGCCGAACTGGGCATCCCCGTGGTGCACCGCTCGGACGCCCTCGCCGCCCTGATGGACGGCGCGCGGTCGATCGCCGTCGCGGGCACCCACGGCAAGACCACGACCACCTCGATGCTGGCCGTCTCGCTGACCGAGCTGGGCCGCGAGCCGTCGTACGCCATCGGCGGCGACCTGGACGCCCCCGGCTCCAACGCCCTGCACGGCGAGGGTGAGATCTTCGTCGCCGAGGCGGACGAATCGGACCGCAGCTTCCACAAGTACGCGCCCGAGGTCGCCATCGTCCTCAACGTGGAGCTCGACCACCACGCCAACTACGCCTCGATGGAAGAGATCTACGAGTCCTTCGAGACCTTCGCGGGCCGGATCGTGCCCGGTGGCACGCTGGTGGTCAACGCCGATCACGAGGGCGCGCGCGAGCTGACCCGGCGGCTGGCCGGCAAGGTCCGGACGGTGACCTACGGCGACGCCGCCGATGCCGATGTGCGGGTGCTGTCCGTCGTACCGCAGGGGCTGAAGAGCGAGGTCACCGTCGCGCTGGACGGGACCGAGCTGACCTTCACGGTCTCCGTGCCCGGCCGGCACTACGCGCACAACGCCGTCGCCGCGCTCGCCGCGGGCGTGGCCCTCGGGGTCCCGGCCGCCGAGCTGGCGCCCGCGCTCGCCGCGTACACGGGCGTCAAGCGCCGCCTCCAGCTCAAGGGCGAGGCGGCCGGCGTCCAGGTGATCGACTCCTACGCCCACCACCCCACCGAGATGACCGCCGACCTGGAGGCCATGCGCGCCGCCGCCGGGGACGCCCGGATCCTGGTCGTCTTCCAGCCGCACCTTTTCTCCCGTACCCAGGAGCTGGGCAAGGAGATGGGCGACGCGCTGGCCCTCGCGGACGCGTCGGTGGTCCTGGACATCTACCCGGCCCGCGAGGACCCGATCCCCGGTGTCACCAGCGAGCTGATCATCGAGGCGGCACGGGCCGCGGGCGCCGACGTCACCGCCGTCCACGACAAGGACGAGGTCCCCGCCGTGGTCGCGGGAATGACGAGGCCCGGTGATCTGGTTCTCACCATGGGCGCGGGAGATGTGACCGACCTGGGCCCGAAGATCCTGGAACGCCTGGCGAAGTAAGGGGCTGAGAGTCATGTCGTACGACGTCGACAAGCCGGACGAGCAGTGGCGGTCGGAGCTGACGCCGGCCGAGTACGCCGTGCTGCGTCAGGCGGCCACCGAGCCGGCCTTCACCGGTGAGTACACCGACACCAAGACCAAGGGCGTGTACTCCTGTCGCGCCTGCGGTGCGGAGCTGTTCACCTCCACCACGAAGTTCGAGTCCCACTGCGGGTGGCCGTCCTTCTACGACCCGAAGAACACCGACGCGGTCGAGCTGATCGAGGACCGTACGCACGGGATGGTCCGCACCGAGGTGCGCTGTGCGCGGTGCGGCTCGCACCTCGGGCACGTCTTCGAGGGTGAGGGGTATGCGACCCCGACCGACCAGCGGTACTGCATCAACTCGATCTCGCTGCGGCTGACCGCCGACGAGAGCTGAGACAGCGCTGGATCAGGAGACCCGGGTCGCCGAGCCGGCGACCCGGGGAGGGTCTGCGGCGATCCGTGCGTGCGGGTCGGTGTCCGGCGTGCGGGTGGTGCGCCACGGCGACCGCCGCGGTGCGTCGGCCGGTCAGCCGGGCTCGGCCGTCCGGCGTCGGGAGGCGAGGACCACCAGGCCGCCGATGACGGCGAGGGTCGTCAGGACGACGGCGAACACGGTGGTGCCGTTGGTCAGCCCGACGGCGTCGCTGAGGTAGCCGGCCGAGACCGGCAGCAGGCCCGCCGGGACGTAACCGCCCACGTTGAGCGCGGCGTTGGCCTCGGCGAGCCGCTGGGCCGGGACGCTGTGGTTGAGCAGGGAGAGCCCGCCGAGCTGTCCCATGCCCTGGCCGGCGCCGGCCAGCAGCGCGGCGGCGATCAGCACGGCGACCGCCGAGGTGTGCACGGCGGTGGCGAGCGCGACCATGCTGAGCGTGGTGCTGACGGCTCCGGCGGTGAGGATGGTGTGCAGGGGCAGCCTCTGCACGGCGAACTGCACCCCGGTGGCGGCCAGGAACATCGCGAACGCCATGGCCCCGGCGACGATCCGGCTGGTGGTGCCGAGCAGGCCGGACAGCAGCGAGGGGCCGAGCGAGAGCACGAAGGACGTCGCGGTGATGCCGGGCGCGAACACCGCGATGCCGAGGGCGAGTTGCCGGCCGTTGCCGTGCGGGACGCCGGGTACCCGGAACCAGGCGCCCTGGGCACGTGCGGCCGGGCGGCGCACCGGCATGCGCAGCACGGCGAGGATCGCGGTGGCGAGCAGTACCGTCTCCACCGCGAAGACGGTGACGGTGGGACCGGGCAGGGTCTCGGACAGGACGCCCGCGAGGAGCGGACCGAGGCCGGCCCCGAAGACCATCGCGCAGGAGGCGAGCAGGGCCGCGAGCCGCTTGCGTTCCCGGCCGGCCACGTCCGTCACGGCCGCCATGCCCGCGGAGACCACCGCGCCGACGGCGATCCCGGTGAACAGCCGGGCCACGATCAGCGCGGCCACACCGGACGCGGTCGCGAAGATGACACAGGCGGCCAGCGCCAGCCCGAGGGCGGGCAGCAGCACCGTCTTGCGGCCGAGCCGGTCGGAGACCACGCCGGAGACGAGCAGTGACCCGAGCAGGCCGACGATGTAGCAGGCGAAGATCACGGTCAGGGTCCCCTTCGAGAACCCGATCTCACGCTGCCACATCACGTACAGCGGCGTCGCCGCGTTGGACAGGACGAAGACCGCCGTCACCGGCCAGGCGGCCAGCCATATCCACCAGGTGGGAGCGGGGGAGGCGGCCGGCCCCGAAGGCTCGCCGGTAGCGGCCTCCCGCTCACCTCCCGCCTTCGCGGGCGCGGTTCGACTCTCCGACATGACAGGTGCCCCCTGCTGCAGTACGAGTTTTCTCGAACATAGCATGCAGTACGATTGGAGTCGTACAAAGGGATTCGGGTCATGAGGAGTCGCCCATGCCTTCCACGGCGCGTCCGGCGTCCGTACGGGTGCCGGACTTCAAGGTGCTGCCGCAGCCCGCGGACCTGCCCGAGCCGCTGCCCGAACCCGCGGTGGCGGAACTGCGCCTGGAGACGGTGCTGGGGGCGCTGAGCGACCCGCTGCGGCTGCGGATCGTGCAGAAGCTGCTGCTGGATTCCGAGCGGTACGACCACACCTGCGGGTGGTTCGGCTTCGACCGCCCCAAGTCCTCGCTGACCCACCACTTCAAGGCCCTGCGCGAGGCCGGGGTCACCCGGCAGCGCCAGTACGGCCTGGAGCGCCGCAGTCACGTCCGCATCGACGACCTGAACGCGCGCTTCCCCGGCCTGCTGGACCTGGTCGCGGCCTGGACGCCCGCCGAGGGGTGACCCCCTTCTCCGCTGCGGGGCCTGGACCTCTTCAGGAACCGGGCCCTCGCGGTCGCCTCGTTCGTAGCCGTCGTCGGCATGCTCAGCGCCGTTCGGGCGTAACCGGTGTGCCGGACCGCTGGGCCCGTCCGAGGCCCGGCAGGCCCGCACACCGGAACCGTCCATGGCCCGGGGAGCCCGCGCGCCGGATCCGTCCGTGGCCCGCTCGCACACCGGATCCGAACTCCCCGGGTGTGAGCGCGCACCGCCGCCGACGGCGCGGCGGCCGGAGCACCGGCCGCCCCGGCGCACCACCTCCGGCGACCGTGCGGCGCGGGTGGCTGGTGCCCCCAGGGGCGCTGTTTGAGATTCTGTGAGGGTGTCGGGTGTCGCGCGATGGTTCCAGTCCCGCAGGGGACCCGCGTCCGCCGATGGCCCGGGAGCAGTGGACGGGTCCGTCGCGGGCGCCGACCCCTCCGCGCCCTTCAGAATGCTGCGGACGGCCGCGGCCGGCATCGGCACCACCCTCGACGAGTCCACGACCTGCACGGAACTGTCCCGGGCGGCGGTACGGCTGACCGGCGGCGGGGCTGCCGTGATGCGGCGGGTGGGCGAGACCGTCTCCGGCTACGAGTCGATCACCGGCGACGCCGACATGCTGCCCGACGCCCGCTGGGCCACCGCGGTCGCCCGGGACGCGGGCTCCCCGGCGGCCGACCACTGGGCGGACCCCTGGCTGTCCCGCCCGGCCGGCAGCCGCACCCGTCCGGCCGTGTGCGTGCCCCTGACCAGTGGTTCCGACCAGTACGGCGTCCTGGTCTGCGCCCGCGAGGGGATGGCCTTCGTCCGGGCGGAGGCCGAACTGCTCGCCTTCCTGGCCGAACGCGCGGCCTCCCACATCCGGCACGCCCGCGAGTACGAGCACGTCAACCGCACCGCCGGCGACCTGCAGCGCGCCCTGCTGTCCGAGCCCGGCCGACCGCATCCCAACCTTGACGTGGCGATCCGCTACCTACCGGCCGGCGGCCGGGTGCTGGTCGGCGGCGACTGGTGCGAGACGGTACGGCTGCACTTCGGCCGCACCCTGCTCGTCGTCGGCGACGTGATGGGCCACGGCCTGGAAGCCGCCGTCGACATGAACGCCTACCGGTCCTCGCTCCGCTACATCGCCTCCTCCGAGCTGCCCCCGCACCGGGTACTGCGCCAGATGGACACCATCTCGTCCAACGAGGCGGACCGAAGACCCGCCACCTGTCTGCTGGTGCGCGTCGACCCGGGCCGCCGTCAGGTCACCCTGTCCAGCGCCGGCCACCTCCCGCCCGCCCTGATCACCGGGCAGGGCCGGACCTCCCTGCTGCCGGTCCCGGTGGGCCCGCCGCTCGGCACGGGCTTCGGGGGCTACGAATCGGCCACCCACCGGTTCGACCCCGACCAAGCCCTCGTCCTCTTCACGGACGGACTGGTGGAACACCGTGGCGAGGACATCGACCGCTCCCTGAACCGCCTCGCGGACCTGCACTTCAGCCCGGCCGTCGGCGTGGACGCCCTGCTGGAGTCCATCCTCACCCGCCTCGACGCCCGCAACGCCGAGGACGACGTCGCGGTCCTGGCGGCCCGCCCGCATCCCCGGCAGGGCGGGTTCACCTTCATCCCGGAGGAGGAGAGGGCACCGGGCCTGTGACGGTGGGCCCGGAGACAACGCCGGCCCGCAGGACCGCGCCACGGCAAGTACCGCCCGGGATCCGGTGGCTGACGCCGGACGGGGACGCCGAGCCGGTGCGGGGCCGCGGCGCCGACTGCCCGTCCGCCGCCGCTGCCCCGATCCTGGCCGCCGTGGGCTACCCGGGCAACTTCAGTGTGAACACGGTCGTGCCGTCCGGACCGTCGCCCAGCCCGATGGTGCCGCCGTGTGCCTCCACCAGGGCCCGGGCCACCGACAGGCCGAGGCCGCTGCCGCCGCGGTCGCGGCTGCGGGCCTTGTCGACGCGGTAGAAGCGGTCGAAGACCCGGGCCCGGTCGGCGGACGGGATGCCGGGGCCACGGTCGGCGACGCTCACCGTCGTCGAGCCGGGCGCCGTGGTGACCGTCACCGCGACCGGCGTGCCGGTGGGCGTGTGGACGGCCGCGTTGGTGAGGAGGTTGTCCAGCACCTGGCGGATGCGGACCGGGTCCAGGCGCAACGGGACCGGGTCCGGACCGACGGTCACCGTCAGCGGATGGTCGGTGTGCGCCGCGCGGAACGCGTCCGCGGCCTCCCGCACCAGCTCCGTCAGGTCGGCGTCCTCCAGCCGCAGCGGGGCCTCCACCTCGGCCGCGTCCAGCCGGGCCAGGAGCAGCAGGTCGTCGAGGAGGATGCCCATCCGGGCCGCCTCGGCGCGCAGCCGGGCCAGGTGCTTGTCGCGTTCCTCGGGGGCGTTGGCCGCCGCGTACTGGAAGAGGTCGGCGTAGCCGCGCACCGACATCAGCGGGGTGCGCAGCTCGTGCGAGGCGTCCGCGACGAACCGGCGCAGCCGCTGCTCGGCCTCCGCGCGGACGGCGAGGGACCGGTCGATGTGTTCGAGCATCGTGTTGAACGCGGTGCGCAGCTCCTCGACCTCGGGGCCGCCGCCCCGCTTGGCCGCGCGCAGCGGCAGCCGGGCCGCCGACTCGGTCAGATTGTGCGAGGCGATGCCATGGGCGGTGTGCGCCATGTCGCTCAGCGGCTCCAGGCCGTGCCGCAGCAGCCGGCGGCCGAACACCACAAGGGCCAGCAGCGCCAGCCCGAAGGCCACCACCTGGACCGTGACCAGCTGCCGTACCGTGTCGTCGATGCTGTCCATCGGCGCGCCGCTGACCAGCACCACCCCCGGCTCCACCTCGCAGCCGCGCAGCCGGTACTCGCCCTCCCCGGTCAGGTCCGTGGTGCTCAGCACCTCGGTGCCTGCGGCGATCTGCGCCTTCGCCACCGACGTGAGGTCACCGATGTCCGCGGGCAGATCGCCCCGCTCCTCCGGCTTGCGCAGCACCGGCGAGCCGTGCGAGACGTCGTACACGGCGTAGTACCAGCGGTAGTACTTCTTGCCCTGCAGAGTGCCGTTCTGCGCGATGCTCTTGGACTGGGCGACCTGGGCCAGCCCCAGCTGGTCGTCCAGCTGCGCCGACAGGTAGTCCCGCATGTACGTGGTCAGGGCCGTGCCGACGACCGCGAACACCACCAGGGCCAGCGCCCCCAGCCCCAGCGCCAGCCGGGTGCCCAGACGCATGTTCCGGTACCGGCGCCTGCCCCGGTACCAGCGGCGCAGCCGGCCGGTCACTCCGCCGCCTGCTGCCGTATGACGTACCCGAAACCGCGCACGGTGTGGATCAGCGGTTCCCCGCCGGCCTCGTCCAGCTTGCGGCGCAGCCGGCTGACCACCAGCTCCACCACGTTCGAGCGGCCGCCGAAGCCGTACTCCCAGACATGGTCCAGGATCTGCGCCTTGGTGAGCACGGTCGGCGACTTGCGCATCAGATAGCGCAGCACCTCGAACTCGGTCGGGGTCAGCGAGAACAGCCGCTCGCCGCGCCGGACCTCACGGGTGTCCTCGTCCATCGTCAGGTCGGCGACCTGGAGGACCGAGCGCTGGAAGCCGGGCCCCGCGCTGCGCCGCAGCACCGTGCGCAGCCGGGCCATCAGCTCCTCCACCGCGAACGGCTTGACCAGGTAGTCGTCCCCGCCCCGGGTCAGCCCCGCGACCCGGTCGGCGACCCCGTCGCGGGCCGTGAGGAACACCACCGGCACCATCGTCCCGGAGCGCCGCAGCCGGTCCAGGACACCGAAGCCGTCCACGTCCGGCAGCATCAGGTCGAGCACGACGATGTCCGGCCGGAACTCGGCGGCCCGGGCCAGCGCGTCCTCACCGGAGTACGCGGTGACCGCCTCCCAGCCCTCGTACCGTGCGACCGTCGCGACCAGGTCGGCGATCGGCGGGTCGTCGTCCACGACGAGGAGTCGTACTTTTTCCACCCGCTCATACTGCGCTACCCGGTGGCGGACGCCAGACCCGCGCCCACACCGAAAACACATCGATAACCAGTTGAAAGTCGTCCGACAGGAAAACGACAGCAGCCACGGGTGAAGCTCGACTCCCAGGACCCGATCAAGGAGCTGCCGACCCGTGACGACCGTCCAATCACCCCCTGCGCCCCCCACGGCGATACGCCCCGGGGTGGTGGCCCGCACGGGCCTGTACGCCGCGCTCGCCGTGAACGCGGCCGTGGTCGCCTACTTCTTCGCCCAGGCGGGCTTCGCCTCCAACGCCCTGATCGTCATCGGCCGCTTCCTCGGCCTGTACGGCGCCCTCGTCATGGCCTTCCAGCTGGTGCTGGTCGCCCGGCTGCCCTGGCTGGACCGCCGGATCGGCATGGACCGGCTGACCTCCTGGCACCGCTGGACCGGCTTCGCCCTGCTGTGGACGCTGCTCGGGCACGCCGTCTTCATCAGCTTCGGCTACGCCGACGGCGCCGGCGTCGGCCCGATCGGCGAGGTCGTCGACCTCGCCGAGACGACCGAGGGTGTGCTGCGCGCCGTCGTCGCGCTCGGCATCGTCCTCGTGGTCGGCGCCGTCTCGGCCCGCTACGCCCGCCGCCGGCTCGCCTACGAGACCTGGCACTTCATCCACCTGTACACCTACGTGGCCGTGGTGCTCGCCTTCAGCCACCAGGTCGCGGTCGGTACGACGTTCACGGCGTCGTCCACCGCCACGGCGTACTGGTACGTCCTGTGGGGCGTCGCGCTCGGCTCGGTGGCCCTGGGCCGGCTGGCCCTGCCGCTGTGGCGCAACCACCGCCACCAGTTCCGCGTCTCCGCCGTCGTCCCCGAGTCGGACAACGTGGTCTCCGTCTACGTCACCGGCCGCGACCTCGACCGGCTCGGCGCGCGAGCAGGCCAGTTCTTCCTGTGGCGGTTCCTCACGAAGGACCGCTGGTGGCAGGCGAACCCCTTCTCCCTCTCCGCCGCGCCCGACGGCCGCACCCTGCGCCTGACCGCCAAGGCCGCCGGCGACGGCAGCGCCGCCCTGCGCCACCTGAAGGTCGGCACCCGGGTCTTCGCCGAGGGACCCTACGGCGCCTTCACCACCCTGCACCGCCGGAAGACCGAGTCCCTGCTGATCGCGGGCGGCGTCGGCGTCACCCCCGTCCGCGCCCTCCTGGAGGACCTCGAAGGCCACGCGGTCGTCATCTACCGCGTCGCCACCGACCGGGACGCCGTCCTCTACGACGAACTGCGCGACCTCGCCGTCGCCAAGGGCGCCGAACTGCACCTGGTCACCGGCCCGCCGGTCCCCGACAGGCTGGCGCCGCGCGAGCTGATCCAACTGGTGCCGGACATCGCCGACCGGGACGTCTTCCTGTGCGGGCCGCCGCCGATGATGAACGCGGTGCTGCGCAGCCTGGGAGACCTGGGCGTGCCCGAGCCGCAGATCCATTTCGAGCGTTTCAGCCTGGCGGGATGAGAGAGACACCGTGAAGCGAGCCATACCTGTCGTCGCCCTGAGCATCGCCGGCCTGATCCCCGTCTGGCGCTACGAGCCGTCCATCGGCGGTACGACGACCTCCGCCACCGAGCCCGTCACGATCCCGTCCACCTCGGGGACCGCCGCTTCGGGCACGGTCGTCCAGGGCACGACCATCAACACCGAGAAGGGCCCCGTCCAGGTCCAGGTGACCTTCGACGGCGACAGGATCGCCGCGGTGAGGATGCTCCAGCAGCCCGACCACCCGCAGACGACGGCGGCCGTGCCGGTACTGATCTCGGAGACGCTGAAGGCGCAGAGCGCGGACATCGACACGGTCTCCGGCGCGACGATCACCAGCGACGGCTACCGGAAGTCCCTGCAGGCCGCGATCGACGCGAAGGGCTGATCATGCACCGGGTCGAACACGTCATGGGGTTCCCCGTGTCGCTGCGGACGGACGACGAGGGGGACTTCGGCAGGGCCGCGGACGCCGTCTTCGCCTGGCTGCGCGAGGTCGACGAGCGGTTCAGCCCGTTCAGGCCGGACAGCGAGGTCTCCCGGCTCGACCGGGGCGAACTCTCCGAGACCGGGGTGAGCCCGGACCTCGCCGAGGTGCTCGCGCTGTGCGAGGAGTACCGGCTGGCTACCGGTGGCGCGTTCGACGTACGGCTGCCGGGCCGGGGCCTCGACCCGTGCGCGGTGGTCAAGGGCTGGTCGGTGCAGCGGGCGGCGGAGCTGCTGTCGGCGGCGGGAGCCCGCCGGTTCTGCCTCAACGCCGGGGGAGACGTGGTGGTGTCCGGCGGGCCCTGGCGGGTCGGGATACGGCACCCCGAGCACGCCGATCAACTGTGCAACGTCCTTGAGATCACGGACGGGGCGGTCGCGACCTCCGGGCGGTACGAGCGCGGTGACCACATCCTCGACGGACGCACCGGCCGTCCGGCCACCGGGCTGCTCAGCGTCACCGTCGTCGCCGCGACCCTGACGGAGGCCGACGCCGTGGCCACCGCCGCCTTCGCGATGGGTGCGGCGGGCGCAGAGTGGGCGGCGGGCCGGCCGGGCTGCGAGGTGTTCGTGGTGGACGCGGCGCACGCCGTGCTGCGGACGGCGGGGCTGCCGGTCGCCGCGTGATCCCAGGAACGTGCGAAAGGCGGGCCGCCGGGAGCGGCCCCCCTTTCCGCCGGGGGTGCGATCAGTTCACGTCGGACGCGTCCAGGCGGTACAGACCGCTGTAGGCGCTCACCGCGCTGCCGTGCTTCTTCACCCAGGTCGCGATCTCGGAGTTGGTGCCCTGGCCGCCGCCGCTGCTGACCACGATGTAGTGCAGCTTGCCCGACTTCACCAGGCTCCTGAGCTTGGCGAGGGTCATCGCGTCGTCGCTGCCGGACCAGCCGCCCATGGAGATGACGGGCTGACCGGACTGCAGGATGATCGAGGAGGCCGTCTGGTCGGTGGCCACCGCGACCAGCCAGGTGGCCCCGTCCTGGTGCTTCTTGAGGTACGTGATCATCGCCGAGCCGACCTGGGTGTCGCCGCCCGTGCCGCCGGCGGTCCGACCGGACTGTGACCGGCTGCTGGAGCCGCTGCTCGTGCTGCCCGTTCCGGTGCTGCCCGTTCCGGTCGGCGGCTGCCCCATGGACTGCCCGCCGGAGCTGCCGGAACCGCTCGGGGCGGTGCCGCTCATGGTCCCGCTCGGTGCGCTGCCGCTCGGCCGCCGGCCACCGCTGCTGCCCGTACCGCCCATACCGCCACCGGTGTTGGGGCCGGCCGTCGGGTTGGTGCCGTTGGTGCTCGCGGTCGTGGCCGCAGACACGGAGTAGGCGGCCGGGCCGGCCAGCAGGGCGACGATCGCCGCGATCGCCGCGAAGCCCATCAGCTTCCGCCGCCGCATGAACCGCCCGACCAGCAGCCCGGCCACCGCCAGCGCACCGCCCAGCGCGGCAACCACCTCGGCGACCGTGTACACCGTGCCGGAGCCGGAGACCCGCTGGAGCAGGACGACCGCCCAGACGGTGCCGGCGGCGACCGCCACCGGGAGCACCCAACCCCTCCCCCACGCTCGAATGCGCTCGCGCGGGGGGACCCCCATGGCGGCCGAGCCGTCGCGGAAGGCCTGGTAGAGCATGACCCCGCCCGCGCCGGCCACGGCCGCGATCCCGGGCGCCATGGCCGTGACGTAGTACGGGTGGAAGGTGCCCTCGGCGAGGGAGAAGGTCAGGAAGTGCAGGACGAACCAGCCGCCCCACAGCAGCAGCGCGGCCCGCCTGGCATCGGTGCGCGGCGCCCGGCCGCGCAGCACCAGCGCACCGGCCAGGGCGATCGCGGCGAACGGGATCAGCCAGGAGATCTGGCCGCCCATGATGTCGTTGAACATCCGGTACAGACCCGAACTGCCACCGAAACTGGCCCCGTTGCCTGCCGAGCCCACCGACGAACTCGCTCCGAAGATCCGGCCGAAGCCGTTGTAGCCGATGACCAGGTCCCACACGGTGTTGTCGGTGGAGCCGCCGATGTAGGGCCGGTCGGCGGCCGGGATCAGGTCGACGATCACCATCCACCAGGCGCTGCTCACGATCAACGCGACCGTGGCGACGGCGAGGTTGCGGACGCGCCGGCCCAACGACACGTTCGCGGCCCACAGGTAGACCAGGAAGAAGGCCGGCAGTACCACGTACGCCTGCATCATCTTGGTGTTGAACGCGAAGCCGATCGCGACCGCCGACCACACCAGCGGCAGCAACCGGCCGGTGCGCACGGCCTTGAGCAGCGCGGCCGCGCCGAGCAGCATCAGGAAGACCAGGATCGGGTCGGGGTTGGTGTCGCGGTCGATGGCGACGGTGATGGGCGTCAGGGTCAGCACCAGTGCGGCGATCGTGGCCGCCACGACCCCGAAGTCCCGCTTGACCAGCCGGTACAGCAGGGCGACCGAGCCGACTCCGACGGCGACCATCGGCAGCATCAACTGCCAGGTGCCGTAGCCGAAGACGCGGGCGGACAGGCCCATCACCCACAGGGCGAAGGGGGGTTTGTCGACGGTGATGAAGCTGCCGGCGTCCAGGGCGCCGAAGAAGAACGCCTTCCAGCTCCTGGTGCCGGAGTAGACGGCCGCGTTGTAGAAGGTGTTGCCGGTGACGGAGGAGAGGTTCCAGGCGTACAGGGCGGTGGCCAGGAGCAGGACCGCCCACAGGGCGGGGCGGGCCCAGCGCGGGTCCTCGGGCGCGCCCGTGAACAGCCTTTTGGCGCGGGAGACCGGCGGGGCGACGGACCGGTGCCGGTCGTCCTGGACCGGGGCGGGCGGCGGGGCGAGGGTCGTCATGACGCGTACTCCAGGGGCTCGGTGACGGTGGCCGCCCCGGTGGGCAGGACCGCGACGTGCTGCGGGACGGTGGTACGACGGGGTACAGCGGGGACGCGGGTCCGGCCGGTGACGGTGGCCCGGAACATCCGGCCCATGCCCTTGAGGTCGTCGACGGCGGTGCGGACGATGTCGACCCGGCTGTCGGGGTCGTCGACCCAGTCGACCGGGACCTCGTGGACGCGCAGCCGGTTGCGCTGGGCGAGCACCAGCAGTTCGGTGTCGAAGAACCAGGCGGTGTCCTCGATGTGCGGGGCGAGCGCCCGGAACACCTCGGTGCGCACGGCCTTGAAGCCGCACTGGGCGTCCCGGAAACGGGCGCCGAGGCCTGCTTTGAGCAGCAGGTTGTAGGAGCGCGAGACGAACTCGCGCTTCGGGCCGCGCACCACCGCCGACTGCCGGTGCAGCCGGCTGCCGACGGCGAGGTCGCTGTGCCCGGACAGCAGCGGGGCGACCAGCGGCAGGAAGCCTTCGAGCCCGGTCGACAGATCGACGTCCATGTAGGCGACCACGTCGGCCGTGGACCGGCTCCACACGTGCTTCAGGGCGCGGCCCCGGCCCTTCTCCTCCAGCCGCCGGGCGTGCACGTGCGGCAGTCGCAGGGTCAGGCCGGTCGCCACCGTCCAGGTGGCGTCCGTGCTCGCGTTGTCCGCGATCGTGATGCGGAACGGGAACGGGAAGGAGTCCTCGAGGTATGCGTGGAGACGGCCGATGCTGTCGGCGAGGACATGGGCCTCGTTGTGGACCGGCACCACGATCTCTACCGACCGGCGCCGGACGCCTCCCGCGTTCGTTTCGTTCATGACCATGACGATCGGGGCGCTGTCTGGGGCGGCCGTGAGGCTTCACTGAGCGGGCGATGAGAATCAGGGAACTCACAGGTTCCGCACAGCGGATGCCGGTCGGGCGCCCAGGAAGCGGCCGGGAGCGGGGCGGCAGGTCACAGACTGAAGACGACCAGTCAGCCGCCAAAGTGCTGAAACACTTGCGGTCTAGACTCTCCCCGCAACGGCCTGTGCCACGGCGACCGTGGTCGAAAACTGGGCAGTCTCAGCCAAACCCGAAGGGCATTCGGCGTTTTGATACGGATAGATTCAGTCACCAAGCGGTACCCGGACGGTACGGTCGCCGTCGACCGACTCTCCCTGGAGATACCGGATCGCTCGATCACCGTCCTCGTCGGCCCCTCGGGCTGCGGCAAGACGACGACCCTGCGGATGATCAACCGGATGGTCGAGCCCAGCGAGGGCCGTATCCTCCTGGACGGCGCCGACATCCACGCGCAGCCGGTCAACACCCTTCGCCGGTCGATGGGTTACGTCATCCAGAACGCCGGTCTCTTCCAGCACCGCACGATCATCGACAACATCGCCACCGTGCCCCGGCTGCTCGGCTGGAGCAAGCAGAAGGCGCGGGCCCGGGCGGGCGAGCTGATGGAGCGGGTGGGCCTGGACTCGGCCCTCGCCAAGCGCTACCCGTACCAGCTCTCCGGTGGCCAGCAGCAGCGCGTCGGTGTGGCCCGGGCGCTCGCCGCCGACCCGCCCGTGCTGCTGATGGACGAGCCGTTCTCCGCCGTGGACCCCGTGGTCCGCAAAGGCCTGCAGGACGAACTCCTCCGTATTCAGGACGAGTTGGGCAAGACCATCGTCTTCGTCACCCATGACATCGACGAGGCGATCAAGCTCGGCACGATGGTCGCCGTGATGCGCACCGGCGGGCACCTCGCCCAGTACGCGCCGCCCGCCGAACTGCTCACCGACCCCGCCGACGCCTTCGTCGAGGACTTCCTCGGCGCCGACCGGGGTATCCGCCGGCTGTCCTTCTTCCCCTCGGCGGACCTCGCGTTGCAGACCGCCCCGATCGTGCCCGTCGACGCCGACGCCACCAAGCTCGGCGCCCGCACCTCGACGGACGCCCCCTATCTCCTCGTGACGGACCTGGACGGCAGGCCGCTCGGCTGGGGCGAGCCGCGTGAGCTGACCGCCGGCTCGATCGACACGGAGCGGCTGCTGCCGTACGGGCGGCCGTTCGTGCCCGGCCGGGACTCGCTGCGCGCCGCCCTCGACGGCTCCGTGCTCTCGCCGACCGGCTGGGCGGTGGCCGTGGACGGCGAGGGACGCGCGGTCGGCGTCGTCTCCCAGCAGGTCATCGGCGCCGCGATCCGCACCGCCCACGCCGAGGGCCGCGACGACACGAAGGTCGGGGGATGAGCGGCTTCTTCGACATCCCCAGCGACCTCCAGAACACCTACTTCGGGCTGATCGGCCTGCATCTGCGCGAGGCCCTCGTCCCGGTGCTGGCCGGCCTGCTGGTGTCCCTCCCGATCGCCCAGCTCTGTGTGCGCTTCCGCTGGCTGTACCCGCCCGTCCTGGGCGTGACCACGATCCTGTACGCCATCCCCTCGCTGGCCTTCTTCGTGGTCCTCATCGACTACACAGGCCAGACCGAGACGACGGTGATGATCCCGCTCGCGGTGTACAGCCTGGTGGTCCTGGTCCCGGCGATCGTGGACGGCGTCCGCTCGGTCCCGGCCGAGACCCTCGCCGCCGCCACCGCCATGGGCCTCGGCCCCGTACGCCGTTACTTCCAGGTGCAGTTGCCGATCGCCGTCCCCGCGATCATCGCGGGCCTGCGGGTGGCCACTGTCTCCAGTATCTCGCTGGTCAGCGTCGGCATGCTGATCGGCAACCAGGGCGCCCTCGGCAACCTGCTCAACGACGCCAACACCTACCACCGTCCCGAGCTGGCGGTGAACTCCGTGGTGACGACGGCCGTGCTGGCGATCCTGGCGGACGCCCTCCTCGTCCTCCTGCGCCGTGTGCTGACGCCCTGGATGCCGAAGGAGAGCACCCGGTGAACGTCCTCAACTTCGTCCACGCCTTCTTCAGCGACAGTTCGCACTGGCACGGGTACGACGGCATCCCCACCCGCCTGTGGGAGCACGTCCAGTACTCGCTGAAGGCGCTCGCCTACGCGGCCGTCATCGGCCTGCCCATCGGCCTGATCACCGGCCACTACGGCCGCGGCGGCAACACCCTCGCCCTGATCGCCACGGCCGGCCGGGCCCTGCCCAGCTTCGGCCTGCTGGTCCTGATGTTCATCTGGCTGGGCTTCGGCCTGCTGCCGGTGATGATCCCGCTGGTGATCCTCGCCGTACCGCCGATCCTGGTCACGACGTACGAGGCGATGCGCTCGGTCGACCCGTCCCCGGTGGACGCGGCGCGCGGCATGGGCATGCCGGAGGCACGCGTCCTCTTCCAGGTCGAACTCCCGGTCGCCCTCCCGCTGATCCTCAGCGGCCTGCGCTCGGCGGCCATCCAGATCGTCTCGACGGCGACGATCGCGGCGTACGTCAGCCTGGGCGGCCTGGGCCGCTACATCATCGACGGCCTCTACCAGAAGAACTACGAGAAGGTCGTGGGCGGCGCCACCCTGGTGGCGGCCATGGCCCTGGCGACGCTGGGCATCTTCTGGGCGATACAGAGACTGACGGTGTCTCCCGGCGTACGCAGGAGCAGCTGACGTCAGGGGCGCGGGGAACTGCGCGGCCGGCCACGTACGGCCCGCAGTTCCCCACAACCGCACTACCCCTTGCGCCGCACTACCCCTCGCGCCGCGCCAGCGCCAGTTCCAGAACAACCAGCAGCGCGTCGCGCACCGAACCCCGTTCACGTGCGTCGAAGACGACCAGCGGAGTCCCCTCCGCGACGTCCAAAGCCCACCGCACCTCGTCCAGCGTGTGCTCGACATGCCCGTCGAACGCGTTGATGGCGATGGCGAACGGAATCCCGCGGTGCTCGAAGTAGTCGACCGCGGCATAGCAGTCGTCCAGGCGACGCGTGTCAACGATCACCAGCCCGCCGAGCGCGCCCTCGACGATGTCGTCCCACATGAAGCCGAACCGTTCCTGCCCGGGCGTGCCGAACAGATACAGCTTCAGCGTCGGGTCGATGGTGATGCAGCCGAAGTCCATCGCCACGGTCGTGGTCGTCTTGCGCGGGGTGAGCGTCAGGTCGTCCACGCCCGCCGCGACCTCGGTGATCGACGCCTCGGTGGTCAGTGGCTCGATCTCCGAGATCGAGCCGACGGCGGTGGTCTTGCCCACGCCGAAACCGCCCGCGATGACCATCTTCACCGGCAGCGGCGGCCGTACGGCCGTACGCCCGGTCCCCCGGGTCAGCGAGTCAGTCGGTGTCACGGAGTACCCCTCGGGAGTCTGGGATGGCCCGCAGGCCGTCGATAACCCTGCGCAGGACGGACGAGTCGTGGGTGGCTTCGAAGTCGGGCACATGCACGGTCAGCTGCCCGGCCTCACGCAGGTCTTCGGCGAGCACCCGGACCACGTTCAGGTGCAGTCGCAGCCGTGCCGCCAGTTCCGCGAGCGACTGCGGAAGCCGGCACGCGGCGATGATGTCGTGCTGCTCGAAGGAGAGCCGGACGAGCGCGTCGAGCCCGGCGGTGGTGGCCACCACCTGGGTCTCGACGGGCATCGCCGGTCCGGAGGCGCTGTCCGCCACCCGGCCGGCGGTGACCAGGAACGGCCGTACGGCGGGGGCGGGGCCGACCGGGTCCGGGCCCGGGGGCGGGAAGCCGTCCGCCATGGCTGTGTCTTCCTCTCTCGACCGGCTCCGCCGGTCAGCGCGTCTGTGGGACGCCGACGCTGTTCTTCAGCTCCAGGACCAGCTGCGGGCTGAGCGCCGCACCGGCCCGGTTGGCGAACAGGGTCATCTCGTAGGCGATGTTGCCGAGCTTGGCCTCGTTGTCGGCGACGACGCCGAGCACGGCGCCGCTGCCGATCGCGGAGACGATGACATGGCCGCCCTCCAGGTCGATGATGACCTTGTTGAGGCTGCCCAGGCCGTAGTTGCCGGAGGCGCCGGCGGCCAGGCTGGTGATGCCGGAGACGATCGCGGCGAGGCGCTCGGAGTGCGCGCGCTCCCGCAGCTCCGACACCGCGATCAGCAGACCGTCGGAGGACACGGCGATCGCGTCCACCACCCCGGCTGTCTCGGTCGCGAAGCGGTTCAGCAGCCAGGTGAAGTCGGCTGCGGCCGCCTGCAGGTCGGTCGGCGTGGCGGCGCCGCCCGTCGGGGTGTCACCTGTCGACGTGCTCACTGCTCGGCTCCTTCCGGAAGGTGGATCTGGTGGTGCGGCGGGTTGGTCTCGGGGGGCGGCGCGGGCCGCTCGTGGCTTCCGGTGTCGCTCTCGCGCCGGGCGCGCTCCACCGCCGCCTCGAACTCCTCCAGCGCGTCCCGCTCGGCGTCGGCGTCGCGGTTGCGCGGTGGCTGGGCGAGGGTCTGGGCGGCGCCGACGGTGATACGGAGGGTCGCTCCGCGTACCCGGCGGCGCAGCGGACGCGGCCCGTCGGCGGAGTCGGCCGGGGGTTCGCCGGCGCGGGCGGCCGGGATCAGCGGGGCCGGCGCGGCCTCCGCCTCGGCGGCCGGCTCGCGGCGCGGTACCCGGCGGGGGAGCGGGCTCTCGGGCACGGCGGCGGCCGGGATCGAGGCGGCGGGGGTCGGGCCGGTCGGCTCGGTAAGTGCCGCCGGAGCCGTCGGTGCCGCCGGTGCAGTCGGTCCCGTCGGTTCCACGGCGAGCGGGGTGGCGGAGGTGCCGGCCAGCGCGCTCATCGTCAGCAACAGCCGCGAGGGCAGCGTCACTTCGGCGGTGACACCGCCGCCCGGGGTCCGGGTCAGCTCGACGCCGATCTCCCAGCGCCGGGCCAGCGCACCCACCACGAACAGGCCGAGCACCTTGGTCGGCACCAGGTCGAGGCGCTCACGGCGGATCAGCCGGGCGTTCTCCTCGGACAGCCGCTCGGCGCTCATGCCCAGGCCGTGGTCGGTGACAACGATGTGCGCGCCGTCGTCGCCGGTGCGGACGGTCACCTCGACCGGGCTGCCCTCCGGCGAGAACGACACCGCGTTCTCCAGGAGTTCGGCCACCATCAGCGTGAGGTCGCCGATGATGTCCGGCTCGATCATGACGTCCGTGCCGGCGTACAGCCGTACCCGCTGGTAGCCCTCGATCTGGCCGAGCGCGGCCCGGACCACGTTGGATATCGGGGTGGGCCCGGAGGCCAGCACGGTCTCGCGGATGCCGGCCAGCAGCATCAGGCTGTCGGCGTTGCGGCGCAGGCGGACGGCGATGTGGTCGATGGAGTAGAGGCGTTCGAGCAGGGCCGGGTCGGTCTCGGCGCGCTCCACCGCGTCGATGAAGGCCAGCTGACGGGTGGTCAGGTTGCTGACCCGGCGGCCGACGTTGCCGAACATCTCGGCGGTGTTGCGGCGGCTGAGCACCTGACGTTCGAGCAGGGCCGCGGCCGTGGTCTGCACCTGGTTGAAGGCCTCGGCCAGGTCGCCGATCTCGTCGCGGGCGGTGACCGGCATGTCCCGCAGCCGGGGCGGGCCGGCGTCCTCTGCGTCGTCGTCGGCGACCCGGGCGAGTTCGCGGCCCGCCACTTCGGCGACCTCGTGCGCGACCCCGGTCAGGGCCTGCACCGGGCGGATCACCGAGCGGCGCACCAGGGCGGCGAGGGTGATCCAGAGGATGAAGCCGAGCAGCGAGCCGCCCAGCAGCAGTACCGCCCGCAGCTCGGCGGCGCGATCGGCGGCGTCGGCGCGGTCGGCGATCTGGCCGATGAGCGAGGCGGTGATGGTCAGCCGGGCGGTGGCCTGCTGGAGATAGGCCGGGTAGTCGGTGAGCGCGTCCTTGACGGCCTGCCGGATCTGGTCCTGGTTGCCGGACTGCAGCTTGGTCGGGTCGATCTGCAGCTCGGCGAAGGACTCGGCGATGGTGCTCTGGGCCTTGGTGTGCTCGACGTCGGCCAGCTGCCGGGCCTGCCCCTCGGTGGCGAACCGGGTGAAGCGGTCGGCCTGGTGCTGGTACAGGTCGTAGGCGCCGACCGCGTTGGTGAACTCGATCAGCGCGTTGGTGTCCCCGGTGGTGGCCGCGAGCACGTTGGTCTCGAAGGCGCCGTGGGCGGCGTCCGCGCGCAGCAGCGAGTCCAGCAGGTTGCCCGTGAAGGTGGCGGCGAGGTCGGCGTTGCGGTCCAGACCGAGGCCGTCGATCAGGTCGTTGGCCGCGTTGCCGTACGCCGGGTCGATGTTGTCCGCCGGCAGGTACGACTGCTCGACGGAATCACGCAGGCTGGACAGGCCCTCGACCTGTCGCAACGCGTCCGCCTCGGTGCCCGGCAGCCGGTCGCCGAAGGTGTCACGGACCGTCCGGAGCTGGGCGGTCACCGCTTCCTGGGCCGCGCGGTAGGCGCCCTGCGAGGGGGTGCTGTACCCGGACTCGTACCGGGCGGAGAGCAGGATCGCCTGCTGGTGCTCCGCCTCGACCTTGTCCACCAGGCTTGCCACCTGGGTGCTGTCCCGGACCAGCTGCGCCGCGTCCTCCGCGCTGGTGGACTGCTGCACCAGATCGGTGAAGACATAGGCGAGCAGTACGGCGATCACGGCGAGCGGCACACCGACCAGCAGGTTCAGCTTGCGCCGGAAGGGCCAACGGTCGGCGAAACCCCGTATCCCGCCCCGCGTCGGGGCGGGCCGGACGGACGCGTCCACCTGGTTCGTGGACACCGGGCCTCCTTCATGAAGGTGTCTCGACTGTGGGGGGCGTCTTCACCCCGAGCTTGCGGAACGACACCGAGTAGCGGGCCCCGTGCACCGCTGTGACCGATATCAACTGCCGTGAGACTACAGCGTTCTTGAAGCGCGATTCCGCTTGCTCTTTATCAAGAATCCGTTACAAAGAGACCGCTCTCCGTCCACAACTGGCCACGGATTGAAGCCAATCGGTGACCCGGAGACACTTGACTGACCGAGAACCGGCTGGATTGGATCGTGTGGAGTGGTTCCCAACAGCACCTCGTGGTTCGCAACACCCCCACCCTTCTGCCCACAGCTCCCGGAACGGCAACCGTGACTTCCAACACCCTTCCCAGCAGGTCAACCCGGACATACCGAGGCGTGGCGGCCGTCGCGCTCGCCGCGACGACGGCCCTGCTGGCGGGCTGTTCCTCTTCCGACGACAGCAAGTCCGACCCGCTGTCGGACAGCAAAGCGAGCGGGGACACCGTCGTCGTCGGCTCCAACAACTTCGCCGAGAGCACCCTGATCGCCGACATCTACGGCGAAGCACTCAAGGCCAAGGGCATCAAGGTCACTTACAAGCCGAACATCGGCAGTCGTGAGACGACCTACGGTCTGCTCAAGAACGGCTCCGTCTCGGTCCTGCCCGAGTACAACGGTGCCCTGCTCGCCTACCTCGACCCCAAGGCCGCCCCGAAGACCGTCGAGGAGACCACGTCGGCCATCGAGGCCAAGCTGGACTCCAAGCTGACGCTGCTCGACCCGGCGGACGCGCAGGACAAGGACACGGTGACGCTCAACGCGACCACGGCCGCCAAGTACAAGCTCACCGAGAAGTCCTCCATCGCCGACCTCAAGGACATCGCCAAGGACCTGGTCATCGGCGCCTCGCCGGAGTTCCAGACCCGCCAGCAGGGCCTGGTCGGCCTGAAGTCCGTGTACGGCCTGGAGTTCAAGTCCTTCAAGGCGCTCGACGCGGGCGGCGCGCTCACCGAGGCGGCCCTGACGAAGAACGCGGTGCAGGCCGGCGACATCTTCAGCACGGACCCGACCATCTCCAAGGAGAAGTTCGTCGTCCTCCAGGACCCGAAGAACCTCTTCGGCTTCGAGAACGTCCAGCCCCTGGTCTACAAGAGCGCCCTGAACCAGAAGGCCACCGACGCCCTCAACGCGGTCTCCGCCAAGCTCGACACCGCGACCCTGCTGGACCTGGACACCCAGGTGCAGTCGGACAACAAGGACCCGCTGGACGTGGCCCAGGCCTGGCTGAAGAAGGCCGGCCTCAGCAGCTGACCCGACCCGCGCCCGACCTCCCTTGGACAGCACCACCGACGTACCGAGACAGGTGCTTTCACGGCCCTGTGTAGTGCTCGACGGCAACGGCCTCGGCCTGCCCGGACTCGTCCGGCTCGCCGACGCCGTCGCCGACCCGGTCGTACCGCCCGAGGCGCTCGACCGGGTCCGCCACGCCCACCAGACCGCGGACCGCCTTGCCGCGCAGGGCCGCTGGTACGGCCGGGGCACCGGCGTCGGCGCCCACCGCTCGGTCGCGGTCGCCCCGGCGGACGCGGCCGGCCACACCCTGCGTCTGCTGCGCAGCCACGCCGGCGGCGCCGGCCCCCTGCTCCCGCCCCGCCGGGCCCGCGCGCTGCTGGCGGTCCGGGCGAACCAGCTCCTGGCCGCCGGCTCCGGTATCCACCCGTCCTTCGTCACGGCCCTGACCGAGGCCCTGCGCCTCGGCGTCCACCCCGCGATCAACGAGTACGGGGGAGTGGGCACCGGCGACCTGACCGCGCTCGCCCAGACCGGCCTGACCCTGATCGGCGAACGCCCCTGGCTCACCACGTCCCCCGACGCCGAGCTGCCCGCCCCGGTCACCCTCCACCCCCTGGAGGAGGCTGCGACCTTCGCGGGCCAGGCGGCGAAACAGACGGAACGGGCGGCGGAGGCGTACGGAGTGGTCCCGGCCTGCGAACTGGTCGTAGCGGTAAGGGCGTTGCGGCTCGGTCCGGTGGAGCCGACGGTGCCTGCCTACCGGGTGGCGGCGGCAGCGTTGCCGGCGGACACGGCGGACACGGCGGACCGTGCGCTGACGGGGGACGTGACGGCGGCAATGGAGGCGCTGCCGCTACTGGCCGACCTGTGAGATACGTGAGCCCCTCCACCTGAAGAGCCCCGGGCTGTGTCAACATGCGACTCCGCCGCTCAGGCGGCCGTCTCCGGTGCCTGCGCGAGCAGCCGCGCCCTGATCCGGGCCGCCGCGCCCACCGCGACGGCGTCCTCGCCCAGCCGGGCCGGCAGCACTCGCACCGGCCGTCCGCTGACCGGGGGTTCGGCCGCCAGCACGGCGAGCAGGGCCGGTTCCAGTGCCGCCCAGGAGCGGCTCACCCCGCCGCCCACCACACACGTGGTGACGTCCAGCACCCCCGCCACCAGCAGGATCGCGCGGGCGACGGCGGCCCCGGCCGCCTCGTACACGGCGACCGCGTCCGCGTCGCCGCGCCCCGCCGCCACCGCGAGCTCCCGGGCGGTCGCCGTACGCCCGGTCCGCTCGGCGTACATCGCCGCCAGCGCCCGGCCGGACGCCAGCGTCTCCAGATGACCACGCCCACCGCAGGTGCAGGGCAGCCCCCCGAAGCCGGGCACATGCCCGATCTCGCCCGCCGCGCCCCGCGGGCCGTCGTACAGCTCGCCGTCCAGCCACAGCGCCCCGCCCACCCCGGTGCCCAGCGTCATGCCGAGCACATGGGTCTCGCCCACGACCGCGCCCCGCGCCACCTCGCCGCGCAGGAAGGCGTTGACGTCGTTGTCGAGGGACGCCGGTACCCCGAGCGCCTCCTGGACGGCCGCGGTGACCTCGTAACCGGCCCAGTCCCGGAAGGAGTCGCTGGCCACCAGGATCCGCCCGGCCTGCGCGTCCACCACCCCGGCCGCCCCGACCCCGGCACCGAGCAGCCGTACCGGAGTGCGGTCCAGCAGCCGTCGTACGGCGGTCAGGGCGGCGCCGACCATGGCGGTGCCGCCCTCGGCGGCCGGGGTCGGCAGCTGCGCCCGGTCCAGGACGGCGAGATCCGGCGTGCACAGGACGGCCTGGGTGGTCGTCCCGCCGATGTCGATCCCCGCGAACGCCTCGGGTGCGTCGCTCACGCGCCGGCCTCCTGTCCTCGTACGGCAGCCCGGCGGGCGCGCTGCAGCACCGGGTCGGGTACCGGCACGGCGGCGAGGAGCCCGCGGGTGTACTCCGTCTCCGGGTGGAGCAGGGTCGTCGCGGTCGCCCCCTGTTCCAGCACCCGCCCGCCCCGCATGACCACCACTCGCGCGGCGAACTCCCGCACCACCGCCAGATCGTGCGAGACCAGCAGACATCCGAACCCCAGCTCGCGCTGCAACTCCGCGATCACCTCCAGCACCGTGCGCTGCACACTCACGTCCAGCGCGCTCGTCGGCTCGTCCGCGACCAGCAGCCGGGGCCCCAGCACCAGCGCCCGGGCCAGGCTGACCCGTTGCCGCTGGCCGCCGGACAGCTCACGCGGTCCGCGCCCCGCCACCCGGCCGGGCAGCCGCACCAGATCGAGCACCTCGGCGACCCGGGCGCGGCGTCCGGCCGCCGACAGGTCCCGGCGGTGCACTCGCAGCGGCTCGGCGACGCACTCCGCGACGCTCATCCGGGCGTCCAGCGAGGCCACCGGGTCCTGCAGCACCACCCCGACCCCGGACAGCAGCCGCCGCCTGGCCCGCCCTCGGCTGCGCCGCAGATCGGCCCCGAACAGCGAGACCGCCCCGGCGTCGGGCGCGACCAGGCCCAGCGCCACCCGGGCCGCCGTCGACTTCCCGGACCCGGACTCGCCCACCAGCCCGACCGTCTCCCCGGCCCGGACCGTGAACGAGACCTCCTGGAGGGCGGACACCGCACCCCGGCCACGGCCGAAACGGACGGAGACGTCCCGGAGCCGGACGACCGGTTCCCCCTCGGGCGCCACGACGTCCTCGGCTGCGGGTCCGTCGGCCGTCAGCCGGGGCACCGCCGCCAGCAGCCGCCGGGTGTACTCGTGGGCGGGACGCAGCAGCACCTCCTCGGCCGGCCCGGTCTCCACCACCTCGCCGCGCAGCATCACCGCGACCCGGTCGGCGAAGTCGGCCACCACGCCCATGTTGTGCGTGACCAGCAGCACGCCCGTGCCCGCCTCGGCCGCCAACTCCCGCAGCAGGTCCAGGATCCCGGCCTGCACGGTGACGTCGAGCGCGGTGGTCGGCTCGTCGGCGACCAGCAGAACCGGGGAGTTGGCGACGGCCATCGCGATGACGACCCGCTGCCGCTGTCCGCCCGAGAGCTGGAACGGAAAGGCCCTGGCCCGCCGCTCCGGTTCCGCAATGCCCACCCTGCGCAGCAGGGCGACCGCCTCGGCGGCGGCCTCGGCGCGCGACACCGCCCGGTGGTTGCGGACGACCTCCGCGATCTGGGCGCCGACCCGGGTGAGCGGGTCCAGCGCGGTGGCCGGTTCCTGGAACACCATGGACGCGGTACGACCGCGCAGCCGCGTCAGTTCCGGCTCGCCCGCGCCGACGACGTCCGTGCCGCCGACCGAGATCCGGCCCGTCGTCACGGCGTTGCCGGGCAGCAGCCCCAACGCGGCCAGCGCCACCGTGGACTTGCCGGACCCGGACTCGCCGACCAGCGCGAGCGTCTCCCCGGGCCGCACCCGCAGCGACACCCCACGGACGGCGGGCACCGGACCGGTGTCGGTCGTGAAGGTCACGGCCAGGTCCCGGACGTCGAGGACGGAGCGGTCGTCGGGGCCGGTCCGGGCGTCGGGGCCGGTCCGGGCGTCGGGAACGGAGCAGTCGTCGGGGTCGGTCCGGTCGTCGGGGGTCCGGGAAGTGCCGGAGTTGTCAAGGTTGTTCACCCGCGTCCCCTCACGTCGAAGGCGTCGCGCAGCCCGTCGCCGATCGCGTTGAACGCGCACACGACGAGGATGATCGCGAGGCCGGGCGGAACGATGAGCCACCAGCGTCCGGAGTAGGCCGCCGTCAGACCGGCGGACAGCATGCCGCCCCAGTCGGTCCGCGGCGGCTGCACCCCCAGGCCCAGATACGAGACGTACGCGACCAGCAGGATCGCGTCCGCCACCTGGAAGGTCGCCGCGACGACGATCGTCGACACCGAGTTCGGCAGGACGTGCCGCAGGATCGCCCGGCCGTGGGTGCCGCCGATGGCGCGCAGCGTCAGTACGTAGTCACGGTTCTTCAGCGTCAGCGTCTCCGCCCGCACCAGCCGGGACGGCACCAGCCAGGACACCAGACCCAGGACGAGGACCAGTCCGAGCGGACCGGGATTGCTGATCGCGGACACCACCAGCAGGATGAACAGGGCCGGGATGGCGATGCCCGCGTCGACCACGCGCATCATCACCGCGTCCACCCAGCCGCCCGCGTAGCCGGCCACCGCGCCCCAGAGCGTGCCGATCACGGTCGCGAGGATGCCGGCCGCCAGGCCCACCAGCAGGGAGACCCGGCCGCCGTACATGAGCCGGCCCAGCTCGTCGTGGCCGACGGCGTCCGTACCCAGCCAATGCGCCCCGCCCGGGCGGAGGTTGACCTGGGAGAGATCGGTGTGGGTCTGGTCCGTGGCGTGCAGCAGCGGGCCGGCGAAGCAGAACAGCAGGAACAGGACGACCACCGCGACCCCGGCCAAGGCCGTCCGGTTGCGGGCGAACCGCCGTACGGACAGCGGCCGTCGGCTCGTCACGGGCACGGTCTCGGTCAGGGCGCTCATGCCCGGCCTCCCTTCACCCGGGGGTCGATGATCCGCTGGACGACGTCCGCCAGCAGGGTGCCCACGACGGTCGCGACGGAGATGACCAGAACGCAGCCGAGCAGCACCGGATAGTCGGAGGACTGTGCGGCGCTCCAGAACAGCAGCCCCATCCCCGGGTAGTTGAACAGCTGCTCGACGACCAGGGCGCCGCCGAACAGCACCGGGACGTAGTAGCCGAGCATGGCGGTCACGGGGGTCAGGGAATTGCGGAACACGTGCCGCCACAGGATCCTGGCGGGTGTCGAGCCGCCCGCCCGCGCGGTGCGGACATAGTCCTCGGAGAGGTTGTCCAGGGTCGCCGCCCGCATGTAGCGGCTGAACACGGCGACCATCGACGCGGCACCCGTCACCACCGGCAGTACCAGGCCCGCCGGATCCGCGAACACCTGCCCTAGCGTGTCCCCTTGGGGTGCCTGGGAGGGGAACCAGGGCAGCCACTGGGTGAAGACCAGCACCAGGACGAGCCCCAGGAAGTACACGGGTGTCGCGTACGCCACGAAGCTCAGCGTGGTCAGGGCGTAGTCGACCGGCCGGTCCCGCCGCACCGCCTGCCACATGCCGACCGGCACCGCGACCAGCAGGCCGAGCAGCGCCGACAGCACGGTGAGCACGAGGGTCTTCGGCAGCCGCTGCTCGATCAGCCGGGAGACCGCCTCGTTGAGGGTGTAGGAGGTGCCGAGGTCGCCGTGCAGCAGGGTGCGCAGGTAGTAGACGTACTGGACGGGCAGCGGCCGGTCCAGGCCCTGTTCGCGGTTGAACGAGGTGATCTGCTCGGCGGTGGCCTGCGGGCCGAGGATCCCGCGCGCGGGACCCCCGGGGAGTGCGTGCAGCAGGCAGAACACCACGACCGTGACGATGAGGATCACCACCAGGGCCTGGAGCAGGCGCCGGGCGAGGAACAACACGGTGTCCATGCTCAGCTGGTCCACTTCCACTGCGCCGGATGGAAGTTGGCGAGCGGGTCCTGGGAGAAACCGCCGAGGCCGTTGCGCATCACGGAGATCTGGTAGTCGGGCTCGGGCAGCCAGATCACCGGCAGGTCCTTGGCGAGGGCCGCGCTGTACTCCTGGATCACCGCGTTCGAACTCGCCGTCGTGGACGCCGCGATGAGCTTGTCGACCGCGGTGTCGGAGTAGTTGCCGAAGTTGGAGCCGCCCTTGGACTGGAAGAGCGAGTCACCGGTCGGGAAGGCCGGGAAGTACCAGCTGCCCGCCGTCCCGAAGAACGACAGCTGCCACGCGCAGATCGACTGGCCCGCCGTGCACGGCGGGGTCCGTGAAAGTACCGAGTTGACCGGCGCGGTCTTGATGCCGAACTTGATGCCGGTCTCGGCGAGCGAGGACTGGATCGCGCTCATCATGTTGTCGGTCACCGTCGACCCGGACTGCGACAGCACCTGCATCTCGAACTTGGTGCCCTTGGCGACCCCGGCCCCGCACCGGTCCGCCCCCGACCCCGGGGCGGTGCAGGTCATCACCCCGCCCTGTTCCGTCCAGCCATGGGCGGTCAGCAGGGACTTGGCGGCGGTCGTGGAGAACGGATACGGGTTGGCCCGCTGCGCCGCCGACACGAAGTCCGAGGACTGGGCCTGCGGGATCGGGCCGTAGCCGGGTACCGCGGTGCCGTTGAAGACGACCTTCGCGAGGGTCGTCTGGTCGATGGACCGCTGGATCGCCTGCCGCGCGTACAACTGCCTGAACACGGCGCCCATCGCCGGGTTGTTGAAGTTGTACGGCATGTAGGTGATCGCCCAGCCGGACCACGGCTTCACCGAGTAGCCGCGCGCGGTGAAGCTCTCCTTCTGGTCGAGGTCGGTCGCCTCGATGTAGCCGTAGTCGACGCTGCCCGAGCGCAGGGCGTTCTTCTCCGCGTCGGCGGTGGTGAAGGGCAGCAGGTCGACCGTGGCGATGGCGGGCTTCTCGCCGCCGTCGTACTTCTTGTTGGCGGTCAGGACCACCTTGCCGGCCGTCGAGAACGACTTCACCGCGTACGGGCCGCTGATCGTCTTCCACAGGGCGTTCGTCTGGTACCCGGCGATGTTCTTCGCCGCGTCGTTCAGGTAGGTCCACTCGTCCTTGGCGCTGCCGCCCCTGTCCCAGGCGTGCTTGGGCAGCGGGTTGATCGAGCTCAGCTCGTTCGCCAGCATCCACTGCGGGTTGTAGGCCCTGTCGAAGGTGATCGTGAAGCGGCGGCTGTCGAGGGTCTTGAAGGACGTCCAGTTGTCCGGCGCCTTGCCGGGGTTGTAACCCGCCCACTGGGCCTTGTTCGCCTTGATCAGGCCGTACCAGAACGCCACGTCGGCGGAGGTGATCGGCTTGCCGTCGCTCCAGTGCCGGTCGCCCAGGGTGATCGTCACGCTCTTGTGGTCCGCGGCGAACGTCGCGGCCGTGGCCACGGAACCCTTCTTGTTCCAGCCCATCGAGCCGGTCGAGCCGTCGTAGGCGATCAACGGTTCCCAGAGGGAGTTGGCGATCGAGATGTTGTTGGTGTTGAGGTGCGCCGCGGTGCCGATCGGCAGGATCCAGTTCGGTGTGAAGTTGGCGGGCAGCGCGTAGTCCAACGAGTCGTGGGACGCGGACGACGACGAACCGCTCGAGCCGGAACACCCCGCGAGCAGCAGTGTGCTCGCGGTGAGAAGGGCGCCGGCGAGGAGCCCGGGGCGGACAGAGGACATGGCTCACCTCGAAAAAAGAGGATCGGCGGAAGGGGGTGAGGGACAGTCAACGATTCGACTGGTCGAAGAAACAGGTGTGTTCCTGTAAAAAGCCTGTTTCTGCTGTTCTGGAGAAAGCCCACGGCCGCGCTGCGGGGCTTACGCTCGACGCCACTCGTTCCCGATGCCGGAAGAAACCTCGTCCATGACCGAAGAAAGTCGGCGGCGCCGCAAGCCCACCGCCGGTCACCCCGTGCTGGCCGAGCGCGTCCTCGACCTGCTGGCTTCCGGGCAGGCCGCCTCGCGCACCGAACTGGCGGCCCTCCTCGGCGCGGCGCCCTCGACGGTCTCGTCGGCGGTCGGTCAGCTGATGGCCCACGGCCTGGTCGCCGAGGAGGGCACGGTGTCCTCGGCCGGCGGCCGGCCCCGCAAGACGCTGCGGCTCGGCGGCAGCGAGGGCTTCGCCGTGGCCGCCGAACTCGGCGGCCGGCACGCCCATGTGGGGGTGATGCAGGCGGGCGGTGTGCTCACCGATGTCAGCACCGTGCCGTTCGCCACCGCCGACGGACCCGAGGCCGCGCTGCCGGGCCTCGCCGCGACCCTGGAGGCACTCGCCGAGCAGCACGGCCGGGAGCTGCTGCGCGCGGTCGGCCTCTCGCTGCCCGGACCGGTCGACGTCGTCTCCGGAGTCGTCACCCTGCCGTCCCGGATGCCCGGTTGGAACCGGTTTCCGGTGCGCGCCTGGCTGGAGAACCGATTCGGGGTGCCGGCGGCCATCGAGAACGACGCCAACTGTATGGCCGTCGGCGAACACGGGGCCCAGCCGCCCGAACGCCGGCAGTCCATCATGGTCAAGACCGGCACGGCGATCGGCGCCGGCGTCATCGCCGACGGCCGCCTCTACCGGGGCGGCACCGGCGCGGCCGGGGAGATCACGCACGTCCGGGTGGAGGCCGCCCACGACATCCCGTGCTCCTGCGGCAACACCGGCTGCCTGGAGACCGTCGCCTCCGGTGCGGCGCTGGTGCGGATCCTGCGGGAGCGCGGTCTGTCGGTGACCTCCACCGAGGACGTCGTACGACTCGCCTCCGACGCCGACCCCGAGGCCACCCGGGCGGTCCGGCAGGCCGGGCGCTACCTCGGCATGGTGCTGGCCGCCAACGTCAACTTCTTCAACCCCGACGCCGTGTATCTCGGCGGCATCCTCTCCACGCTGGAACCGTTCGTCGCGGCCGTGCGCAGCCAGCTCTACGAGGGCTGCCACCCGCTGGTGACCGAGCATCTGGTGATCGAGCGGGCCAGCCTCGGCGCCGACGCGGGACTGGCCGGCGCGGGCCGGTTCGCCCTGCAACGCGCCCTGACCCAGGCCCTGCACACGGCCACCGGCCACCACCCCTGAACCCCACGCCCACCGGCCGACCCGGCCCCGCCGTCACCGAGTGCCCCGGCCCAGCCCGCCCCGTCACCACGCCCCACCGTCCCGGGGGTTCGCCGCAGGAGTCGTGTCCCGTCCCGTTCCGGAGGAGCCATGTCCCCGTCCCGTCCCGTCATCGCGATCGCCGGTCTCGGCATCGAGTCGTCCACCTTCTCCCCGGCCCGCACCGAGGCCCCTGCCTTCCACCCCCGGCGCGGTGCCGACGTCCTCGCCGGCTACCCCTTCCTCGCGGAGGGCACCCCGCTGCGGGCCGCCGCCGACTGGCGCGGTGTCCTGGTCGGCAAGGCCCTGCCCGGTGGCACGGTGACGGCGGCCGCCTATCGCGCCCTCTCCGACGAACTCATCGAGCGGCTCGCGGAGCTGGGTCCCGTGGACGGCCTCTGGTACGACATCCACGGTGCGATGACCGTCGAGGGCCTCGACGACGCCGAGGCCGAACTCCTGGCCCGTATCCGCGAGGTGACCGGCCCGGACGCCCTCGTGTCGACCTCCATGGACCTGCACGGCAACGTCTCGCGCACGCTCGTCCACCTCAGCGACCTGATCACCTGCTACCGCACGGCCCCGCACGTGGACACCCTTCAGACCCGGGAACGGGCCGCCCGCAACCTCCTCGGCGGGCTGCTCGAGGGCGCGCCCCGGCCGGTCAAGGTGTGGATCCCGGTCCCGGTCCTGCTGGCCGGGGAACAGACCTCGACCCGGATCGAGCCCGCCAGGAGCGTGTACGCGGCGGTCGAGGAGGTGGCGGCGCGGCCCGGCGTCCTCGACGCCGCGATCTGGGTCGGCTACGCGTGGGCGGACGAACCGCGCAACCGGGCCGCCGTCGTGGTCACCGGCCAGGACCGGGCGGCGGTGACGGAGGGCGCCGAACGGCTGGCGCTCGGCTTCTGGAAGGCCCGCCACGACTTCGCGTTCGTCGCGCCGACCGGCACCCTCGACGACTGCCTCGACGAGGCCCTGGCCGCCACCGCCCGCCCGTACTTCATCAGCGACACCGGTGACAACCCGACGGCGGGCGGCGCCGGCGACGTGACCTGGGGACTCCGGCAGATACTGGCCCGGCCGGAGTTCCGGGACGCGTCCGGTCCGCAGGTCGTCTATGCCTCGCTGCCCGGCCCCGCCGCCGTCGATGCCGCCGTCCAGGCCGGCGTCGGCGCGACCGTCACCGTCACCGCCGGTGCCGAGGTCGACGACCGCCACAGCGGACCGCGCACGCTGACCGGCGTGGTCCACGCGATCCGGCACGGCGACCGGGACGCCGGGACCGAGGTGGTCCTCCGCGTCGGCAGTGTCCGGGTGATCCTGACCCGGCTGCGCAAGCCGTACCACCACGAGCACGACTTCACCGGCCTGGACCTGGATCCGCGGACGGCCGACATCGTGATCGTCAAGATCGGCTACCTGGAGCCCGAGCTGTACGCCATGGCGGCGGACTGGAAGATGGCCCTCACCCCGGGCGGCGTCGACCAGGACCTCGTCCGCCTCGGCCACCAGCGGATCCGCCGCCCCCTGTTCCCCTTCGACCCGGGGATGCCGGACCCGGATCTGCGGGCCCGGATCATCCCGGCGTCGAACGAACCGGCCACCGTGCCGGGTGCCGAGGAGTGAGGGACTCGCCGGTCAGAGGTCGAACTCGTGCGGCGGCAGGTCGAGCGTGAAGCACGCCTCGCGGACCACGGCCTGCTCGGTCTTGTCGAAGTCGCCGTCCGCGCCGCCGATCACGATGCCGATCTGGATGACGGCACGCGCCTCGGCCGGCTTCTTCTTCGCCTTGGCGACCTCCTGGAGCACGCTCACCTTGCCGAAGGCGAAGTCGGCGGTCAGCTTGTTCAGGTTCTCCTCGAAACGCCGGCGCAGGTCGTCCGCCGGGAAGTTCTGCAGCACCTCGTTGGTGGCGATGAGCTGGGCGACCCGCTGCCGCTCCGCCGGGTCGATGGTGCCGTCGGCAGCCGCCACGAGCGCGCACATCGCCATGCTCGCGTCGCGGAACGCACCGCTCTTCAAGTCGTTCTTCTTCGCCACGAGCTGGGTCTGCATCTGCGTCGCGGAGTCCTTGATGCGGTCCCACAGAGCCATGCGCACTCACTCCTCGGTCGGTATGTGCTTGCCAAGAGTCTTGCTTGCCCAAGAATTTACTTCTACAACAACGTAGAAACTGACGCGGAGGCCGAGAAGTTCCCGCGTCCTAGACTGGTCCCTTCGACTTGGCGGGCAGGAGGACGACGACGGTGGCGACAGGGCCCGGAACAGGTGTCGAGGACCCCTCCGCGGACGTGCTCACGGAGGCCGCCGCGGCCTTCGGGCTGCTCGCCTCGCCCGCCCGGCTGCACATCGTCTGGGCGCTGGCGCAGGGCGAGAGCGACGTCACGGGACTCGCCGAGCGGGTGGGCGGCGCGCTGCCGGCCGTCAGCCAGCACCTCACCAAGCTGAAGCTCGCCGGTCTGGTCCGCTCCCGCCGGGAGGGCCGCCGCCAGGTGTACCTGGTGGACGACCCGGACGTGGTCGACGTCGTACGCCTCCTCGTCGGCCGCCTCACCGCCCGCACCACCGGCGCCGAACTCCCGGCCCCCCGCCGCCTCCGTGGTCTCTGAGGGCGAGGCCGCCACCGCGCTGCAGGTGCTGCGCCGGCTGGACACGGGACCGCGCGGGCTGACCGAGGCCGCGGCCGCGGCCCGGCTCGCCGACGCCGGCGAGAACACCCCGCCCCTTCCCCACACGGTCTCCTGGCCGGTGCGCTGCGCCCGCGCCCTGCGCGACCCCTTCACCGCCGTCCTGCTCACCCTGGGGCTGGTCTCCGCTCTCGTCGCCTCCTGGGGCACGGCCGTGGTGATCCTCGCCCTGGTCGCGGTCAGCTGCGGGCTGCGCGCCGCCGGCGAACACCGCGCCGACCGCTCCCTGGCCGCACTGCGCGAACTCGTCGCCGGCACCGCCACCGTGCTGCGCCGCACCGGGGAGGAGGCGGCACCGCGGACCCGGGAGGTCCCGGTCGCCGATCTGGTGACGGGCGATGTCGTACGGCTCGGCCCCGGCGACCTGGTCCCGGCCGACGTACGACTGCTGCGCGCCCGTGGCCTGACCGTGCACCAGGCCGTGCTCACCGGCGAGTCGGCGCCCGTCGCCAAGGCCGCCGTCGAGATCCCCGACGCGGACCACCCGGCCGACGCGGGTCCCTTCCAGGAGCCGTACCTCTGTTTCCAGGGCAGCGGGGTCGCCTCGGGCAGTGCCACGGCGGTGGTCGTGGCGACGGGGGAGCGGACCCGGTTCGCCGTGGCGCAGAGCACGGCGGGCGGGCGGCGGGAGGCGAGCGCCTTCGACCGGTCCGTGCGCGGCATCTCCTGGGTGCTGATCCGGTTCATGCTGCTCACCCCGCCGCTGGTCCTCATGGCCAACGCCGCCCTGCGCGGCCGGGGCCTGGAAACGCTGCCCTTCGCGGTCGCGGTCGCCGTCGGGCTCACCCCCGAGATGCTCCCGGTGATCGTCACCACCTGCCTGGCCCGGGCCGCCGCCCTGCTCGCCCGCACCCACCAGGTCGTCGTACGGCGGCTGCCCGCGCTGCACGACCTCGGCGCGGTCGACGTCCTCTGCCTCGACAAGACCGGCACCCTCACCCAGGACCGGCCCGTCGTCGAACGCGCCCTCGGCCCCGACGGGCACGACGACCCGGACGCGCTGCGCTGGGCGGCCGTCGGCGCCTGGTGGACCCTCCAGCTCGCCGAACTGCCCGCCGCCGACGCCCTGGACGAGGCCCTGCTCACGGCGGCCGGACCGGTGGGGGAGGAGTACGACGGCATCGGCGCCGTCCCCTTCGACCCCGGCCGGCGCACCGCCACTGCCGTCGTCGCGGGCGGCCTGGGTACCCATGTCCTGGTCACCAAGGGCGCCGCCGAGGACGTACTGGCCCGCTGCGGCCTCGACCCCGCCGAACACGAACGCCTGCTCGCCCTCGCCGCCCGCGAGGCCGGCGCCGGGCTGCGCGTCCTCGCCGTCGCCACCGCCGAGGGACCCGCCCGCACCCGCCCCTACACGGCCGCCGACGAACACGGCCTCACCTTCCGGGGCCTGGTCACCTTCCGGGACGCCCTCGCCCCCGGCGCCGCCGAGGCCCTGCGCCGCCTCACCGGCCTCGGCATCACCGTCCGCGTCCTCACCGGCGACCACCCCGCCACGGCCGCCCGTGCCTGCCGGGACCTCGGCCTGGCCGCGGGGCGGGTGGCCGTGTCCGGTGATCCCCTCGACCTCGACGCCGACGTCGTCGCCCGCTGCACCCCCGAGGACAAGGCCCGTATCGTCAGCGCGCTGCGCGCCGCCGGGCACACCGTCGGCTTCCTCGGCGACGGCGTCAACGACATCCCCGCCCTGCGCGCGGCCGACGTCGGGATCGCGCCCCGCACCGCCGTGGACCTCGCTCGCGAGACCGCGGACGTGGTGCTCGCCGAGAAGGACCTCGGTGCGATCGGGCACGCCGTCACCGCCGGCCGGCACAGCAGTGCCAACATCGCCTCCTATCTGCGGGTCACCCTCTCCTCCAACCTCGGCAACGTCATCGCGATGCTCTGTGCCGGCCTGCTGCTCCCCTTCCTGCCGATGCTCCCGGCCCAGGTGCTCGCCCAGAACCTCTGCTTCGACGCCGCCCAGCTCGCCTTCGCGTACGACCGCCCCGGCCCGGCGGCCCTGCGCCGCCCGACCGTGCTGCGGCCGCGTGCCTTCCTGCGGTTCATCACCGGCTTCGGCGTGCTCAACGCGATCGCCGACCTCGCCACCTTCGGCGTCCTGGCGCTCGCCCTGCGTGGTCCCGACGCCCTCGACGACCAGGCCGTCTTCCACTCCGCCTGGTTCACCGAGAACCTGCTCACCCAGGCTCTGGTGATGTACCTGCTGCGCGGCGGCACCCGGCCCGGACCCATCGGCCGGGCCGCCGCCGCGCTCGCCGCCGTCGGCCTGCTGCTCCCGCCCAGCCCCCTGGGCGCGGCCCTGGGCATGACCGGGCTGCCGCCCGCCTACCCGCTGCTGCTCGCCGCCGTCCTCGGGCTGTACGCGCCGGCGCTGAAGGCGGTACGGGCACGCCACGACCGGCGTCGGCCGTAGCGATCGCGCGGCTGGGTCGGGGGACCGCCTTCGAGGCAGGGTTGTACAGTTGCGCAATGTGGCAATCGTCGCTGCTCGGCCGGGGCGCAGAAAGCACCCTTCGTCGGCACGGAACAACGTGAGAAAGGGAGGGGGCGGTCATGCTCCGTAACGGACTCGAACCCTGGCACCTGCTGGTCGTCGCGATCGTCTTCATCGTGCTCTTCGGCTCCCGGAAGCTGCCCGACACCGCCCGGGCCCTGGGCAAGTCGATGCGCATCCTCAAGAGCGAGGCGAAGGCGATGAAGACGGACGACACGGCGGCGCCGGTGGAGCCGACGTCGGTGCAGATGGCGGCGGAGCCGGCCGCGGCCCCCGCGCAGCCGGAGCCCGGGAAGGCCGCCGAGCCGACCGTCACCGCGAGCTGACGAACGCCGCCGGCCCTGCTCCTCCGCCGGACAGCCCTAGTCCTCGTCCCCCTCGAAGAAGTCCCCGATCTCGTCCACCACCTCGGCCGCCACCAATCCGCCGACCACGCCCAGCGCGAGACCCGCCGCACCGGCGGCGACCGCCGTGCCGAGGCCCGGTCCGGAGCGGTGGTGGCCGTCGTGCTGCCCGCCGTGGCCGTACGCGGCATGGGTGCCGTAGGCCTCGCGGTGCGCGATCAGCTGGCGGATCCAGCCGTCGACCTCGCTGTTCCAGTCCAGCACGTGAGCGTCCTCGTGGCGCACCGTGAAACGGGTCAGTGCGTCGTGCCCGGAGGAGAACGGCCCGCCGCGCTTGTCCGCCTCCAGGACGACCTCCAGACCGGCGGGGGAGGCGAGGAAGGTCAGCTCGATCTCGCTGACCGCGTGCGCGTACTGCGGCGCCGGGGCCAGCTCGACCTCCTGACAGAACGGCAGCCGCTGGCCCGTACCACCGATACGGCCGTACTCCAGATCCGCCGAGCGGAAGCCGAACCCCAGCTGTCCGAGGGCCTCCAGCACCGCCTCCTGGACGGGCAGCGGCCGCACGGTCAGCGGGTCCAGGTCGCCCTTGTCCCGGGCGCCGGCCACCCCGACCTCGGTGCGCACCCCGAGCACGATCCCGAGGGGCTGCCCGTACAGCTCGGTGACCGGCGTCTCCCACGGCAGCGGCACACTGAACGGCACCTCCCGCTCTTCTCCTTCACCGAGCCGGAACCCGCCGCCCACGGTGAACCGCTCGAAGACGACCGCGCCCTCGGTCTCCCCCTCCTCCTGCTCCGCCTCGACCCGCGCGAGCAACTCGAGTCCGATGTGCTCGACCTCCACCGCCGTCGAGCCGCCCTTCAGCCACACCCGCCCCGACAACACCCCGCCGGGTACCACCGCTGCACCGTCCAGCACCGTGTCCACCGAGGGACCACCGACCCCGATCGCCCCCAGCAGCCGTTTGAACACCATGAAGCCGCCGCTCCTTCGCCGCACTCATCACTCGCACCCCGAACGGCCGCTCGCCGCCCGGCTGCCCGATGAACTCGCAGCGACAGCAAAGAAGTTCCCAAGTCACCTGTTCAGGCGAACAACGTGCCGGTCAGGGCGCGGGGCGGTATCGATGTGCGGCTCCGCCGCGTGAGCGCGGGCGACCACGATGAACCGGCCGCCGCCGTCCGGAAGCCACCACCCCCGTCCAACCGGCCGGAAAGCTCCCCGCGCACAGAGAGGAGGCGGACCGAAACCCACCGGTCCGCCTCCTTCACCGCTTCAGACCGCTTCCGCCCCGTCCCCGAACCCCTGTGCGGCAGCCCGCGCGGCCTTACGCCGCTTGCGCCGGCTGACACGAGGTTCCTGGTCCGGCAGCCAGCCGAAGGCGATGCAGCTGCCCACGGCCCCGAGCAGCAGGCCGACCATGAAACCGCCGAGGTTCGAGGTGAGCCAGGTCCCCAGGGAGAGCAGGATGCCGAGGATGGAGTAGAAGAGGCGCTGGGCCGGGTTGAAGACGATGAGCAGCCCGCAGACGACCATCAGGGTCGGCAGCAGATAACCCGCCAGGCCCTGCATGCCGATGTGCAGGATGACCGGAAGGGGTGCCTTCATGGTCACCAGGATCTCGGCACCGGCCAGCACGAGCAGCACGCCGCCCGCGAACGGCCGCTGCCCCCGCCACCGCCGGAATCGCTCTGTCCGGGTCCCCGGGTCGGTCATCAGTCGCAACCGTCGCCGCTGAAGGACATGTGCAGGTTGGGCAGCTTGAAGACGGCCGCGGTGGCCGCGTAGTTGTGTTGGTAGAGGTGCTCGATGACGACGCCGTCGGCCTGCTGGCCGTAGACGCCCTTCGGGCCCTGCACACCGGCCTTGTCGAAGGTGCTGGCGTCGCGGCCGATCTCGATGTTGTTGAACGTGGCGTCGCCCTTGATGTCGTCGGAGTCGATCGCCAGGTTCGACACGGACACCGGCTTGGAGCCGCCGCCGGCCTTGAGGAGGAGCTGGATGCCGCCGAGGTCGACGCTCTGGCACATGTTGGTGAGCGTGCCGTTCTTCACCACCGACGTGACGACCAGCTCCTGGCCGCCGGTGTCACCGGCGTTGGGGCTGTCCGGAATCATGTTGTCGAGGCCGCCGAACTGCTCGAAGCCGGTGCCGTCGAGCCGGTCGGCGGTGACCACGAACGGCATGCCGGAGATGGCGAACTGCACGCCCAGCACACCCTGTGCGGTGAAGACCGCGAGACCGGCGGCGGCCAGGGTGGCCGGCACCGCCATCACCGCGGCCCGGCGCGCGCGGACCCGACCCCGTCTCGGTTCCCCTCCGGTGGCCCCGGTGGCCCCGGTGGTGTCTGGTGTATCGGAAAGAGAACCGCTTCCCGGGTTCTCAGGCGTGTTGTCGGCGGACGGAACGTCCGGGGACGAGGCCATGTCTGCTCCCATGCATTAAGACGCGGGTTGGGCTTCAGTGGCACGTTGTCCTGGCGCGGACAGCGGCTGCCGCGCACGCCTCCTCACAACTCCCGGCGGACGCAAGGGATTTCTCGTTACGCAGCAGTAGCCATGCCGCAAGTTACCGGCGGTTACTTTAATGGGTCAAGGCAGTTGTGAAAAAAGGGTGTTGAATATGCGTCAATTGTGTTCCGACCTCACATTCCCTTGATCGGTTTCTCAACTCCCTTGATCGGCCTTGACGTTGACGGTTGATCAGGTCTACAACTCTCCCTGGTTTCCTTCGGATCCGTGGCGCCGGATCCGCCGAGCGGCATCGGCCGCTTCCCGGCCTCCTCGATCACCGCTCCGCTCTCGGCGTCGGCACGGTCGCTTCCCCCCAGGGGCCGTGCCCGAACGCCCTCAACCGGCCCGGCCGGAGGCCTAACCCCCCCAGGCTTTCGGCCGGTGTCCGGCTCGGCTGCCGTTGTCGGTCCGTCACGTACGGAGAAGGCGTCACGGGCCGGCAACGGCTGGCGGCGCATACGCGCCCACCCTGCACCCCCACCTCCCCTCACCTCACGCAAGTCCCCCAAGGAAAGAGGCAACCCGCATGCGTACGCGATCCCTCCTCGCCCTCGCCGGTACCGTCGCCGCCCTCTCGGTCGCCGCCACCGTTCCCGCCTCCGCCGACGGTGCGGTGCTCACCACCGGCAGCGCCGGCGGCACCGCCGTCGCCGTCGGTGACGTGCTCAGCGCGCCGCTGGCCACCGGCACCAGCGCCACCCTCTACTCCAGCGCCACCGGCACCAGCGGCGTGTCGTGCACGTCCTCGGTCTTCACCGCCACGGTCACCGACAACCCGGCCGCCCCCGGCACCGCCACCGAGTCGGTCAGCGGGCACACCTTCGACGCCAGCAGCTGCACCAGCAACGTCCTCGGTGTCACCGGCGTCACCAGCATCACCGTCGACAATCTGCCGTACACCACCACGGTCGCCTCGGACGGCACCCTCACGGTCACCCCGGCGAGCGGCTCCACGATCCAGACCACCGTCAAGCTGAAGACCCTGCTGGGCAGCATCACCTGCGTCTACCAGGCGCCCAGCCTGACCGGTACGTCCAGCAACACCGACAACAGCATCAACTTCACCAACCAGGCGTTCACGAAGACCTCCGGCTCCTCGCTCTGCTTCGCGGCCGGTTACTTCACCGCCAAGTACACGCCGGTCACCGACAACGGAGCCACCGTCTTCGTCAACTGACCTTCGCACAAGGGCGGTCAGCGTCGACGCAGACGCAACGCCAGGGCGGCGCCCCCGGTGAGCACCAGCACCGCGGCGGCGCCGCCCGCCAGCAGTGGCGCCGACGGGCCCGAGCCCGAGGTCGTGTCGGAGGCCACGGGAGTGCTGTCGGCGGCGGCGGTTCCGGTCTTTGGGGAGGCCGGTGCCGCCGCCGTCCGCCGCGTCGGGACGGCAACACTCCTCGAGGCGCTGGGAGTCGGGCTCTTGGAGGCGCTCGGGGTCGGCGTGGCACTCGCCCGCTGCCGCGGCCGCGCGCTCGCCGTCGCCCCGCCGTCCTGCTTCGCCGTGAACACCACGTCGGAACACGAGTAGTAGGTGTCCGTCGTGCTGCTGTTCTGCCAGATCGTGTACAGCATCTGACGGCCCGTCCGGCCGGTCGGCAGCTTCGCCGTGAAGTGGTACGCCCCGTTCGTCAGCGCGGGGTCCTTGAACTCGGCGAAGGGCTGCGCGGGCAGCTCGGACCACGTCAGCGGCTTCGCGGGGTCGTACCCCTGCTTCGTCAGATACAGCTTGAACGTGCCGGCGTGCGCGATCGTCGAGGCGTACGTCATCGTCATCCGGGCGCCCGGGGTCAACCGGGTCGCGGGCCAGTCCGTGCGCGCCAGGTCGAGCCCCTTGTACGCCGGCAGGTTGCCGCTGCACAGCCTCCCGTCCGGAATCACCTGCCGGTCACGGCCGTTGACCCCCGCCACCCGCAGGTTGTCCCACGCCACGAAGTTCTGCCCGCTCGCCGCGATCGCCGCCCTGCAGGCCGCCGTCGACGCGCTGCCGCCGCTGGGGGAGCAGGCGTAGACCCGGCTGACGGGGTCGGTGGGCGCGCCGTGTGCCTGGGCGGAACCCGCCGCCCACGACAGGAGCAGCAGCGGAGCCGCGACGGCGGCTCCCGTCAGACGGGCGGTCGTCCGGGTCATCGGGACGTCTCCTCGGCAGGCGCGGGTACGAAGTCTGCTGAGATGAGTACGGGATCCGGGCGCGCACTGTTCAGCGCGATTGATCACAGGGCAGGGCGGTGTGCGGGCCGCCGACCGGGTCGTCCGTTTTGCGGACCGCGCAGGCGTCATTGAGAACCAACCGCGCGGCTCGTATCGTTGTGATCACCGATGTGCGCCCGGCCGCCCGCATCGCCTCCGGGAACCGGCACGAACACGAGGGAGTGGCGCGTTCTGATCTCGTGCGTTTGTGCAGTGTGGCCGCCGATGGCGGGGCCGCGCCCACCACTTGCGCGTGTCTGTCACCAGGTCCGCACAGTCGCCTCCCGTTGCCGCACGGTGAGCTATCGTGTGCACGGGGTAAAAAACAAACCGCATGCCCCGTCGGTTTGGAGCCGTGAGGAGTGTTGAGTCGATGGCGAGGCAGTTACGCGCGGAGCAGACCCGCGCCACGATCATCACGGCCGCCGCCGACCTCTTCGACCGGCGTGGCTACGAATCCACCAGTCTGAGTGAGATCGTCGAGCACGCGAAGGTCACCAAGGGGGCGCTCTACTTCCACTTCGCCGCCAAGGAAGACCTGGCGCACGCCATCATGGAGCTCCAGTCCCGCACCTCCAGCCAGTTGGTGAAGGAGTTGGACAGCCGCGGCTACTCCTCGCTGGAGGCCCTGATGCGCACCACGTTCGCGATCGCCCGGCTCTCCGTCGACGGCCCGATCCCGCGCGCCGGACTGCGGCTCGCCACCGCGGACGTCAGCGTGCGGCCGCCGCTGAGGCATCCGTTCACGGAGGGCCTGGAGTTCGCCACGCGCAAACTCCAGGGCGCGGTCAAGGAGTCCGACGTCCACCCGGACATCGACATCGGCGCGGTCGCCCACTCCCTGGTCTGCTTCTTCGTCGGCACCCGGGTGGCCGGCCGCAACCTGGAGCCGGTGGGACGACTGCCGCGCAGGGTCGCGGAGATGTGGTACCTGATGATCCGCGGCCTGGTCCCGGTGCACCGGCGCGCCCGTTACATGACCCTCGCCACCCAGCTGGAGCGCGAGATCAGAACGGCGTGACAGGCGCCGTCGGTTCGCCGGAGCCGGGCATCCCGCGCGATAGCGTGGCGCCCATGCCCGACTCCGCCGCCGCACCCGTGATCCTCGGCACCACCGGCCCGTTCCCGCACAGCGTGCTGGCCGAACGGCACCCCGCGATCATCCGTCAGGTGCGGGACGCCTTCCCGTACGGCCCCGCACAGCACCGCGCCCTCGACGCGCTGCTGCGCAACTGCACCGAAGGCGTCATCGAACCCCTGCCGGACGGCGACCGGTGGCGCGGCTGGGGCCTGGACGGCTACCTCGGGCACTCCTGGTTCGACGTGCCGTGGCTGTGGTCCGAGAGCTACTTCTACCGTCGGCTCCTGGACGCCGTCGGCTACTTCGGGCCCGGCCCCTGGCAGGGCATCGACCCCTTCCGTCCCTTCAAGCTCGCCGAACTGGACGCCAAGGAGACCGACGAGGAGTTGGCGGCGCTCGACGCCCTCGGCGACGACCCGGACCGCGCCCTGCTGTACGGCTCCCTCTGGGGCAACCGTGCCGACCTGGGCTTTCGCCTCTCCGCCGAGTCGGGCGAGGCCGTCTCCGCCCTGGTCGCCGATGACAGCGCCGATCTGTGGCGGCTGCTCCGGGGCGGCACCCTGTGCCTCGTCGCCGACAACGCGGGCCGTGAACTCGTCCCCGACCTGCTGCTGATCGCCCGCCTCCTGGACACCGGCCGCATCGCGGACGCGGTCCTGCACATCAAGCCCTACCCCTACTACGTCTCCGACGCCACGACCGCCGACGTGCTCGACGCCCTGCGCAGGCTCACCGCCGCACCCGGAGCGGCAGCCGGGTACGGCCGTACCCTCTGGTCGGCGATGTCGGACGGCCGGCTCAGCGTGCGCGCCCACCCCTTCTCCTGCGCCCCGCTGCCGTACGCCGAGATGCCCGGTGACCTGCGCGCCGAGTTCGCCTCCGCCGACCTCACGATCTTCAAGGGCGACCTCAACTACCGCCGTCTGGTGGGCGATCGGCTCTGGCCGCCGACCACCCCGTTCGCCGGGGTCACCGCCTGGTTTCCGGGGCCGGTGGCCGCGTTGCGCACCCTCAAGTCCGATGTGATCACCGGCCTGGCCGCGGACACCGAGGCGGCCCTGGACGCGGCCGAGGGACAACGCTGGCGCACGGCCGGCACCCACGCCCTCATCCAGGTCAACCCAGGGACATCGGCAGCGACTTCATCCCATTCATGAAGGTGGAGACCGGCCGTTCGGCAGGCCCGCCCCGCTCCAGCGCGGGCGCCTCGGCACGGAGCGTGCGCGGCCGCAGCCGTGCGAAATGAGCGCCCAGGCAGATGTGCGGACCGTCCCCGAAGGACAGGTGCGGGTTCGGCGTACGGCCCACGGATCGAAGAAGTCGGGCACGGACGGGCCCTCGCCGCCGCCGGCAGAGGTGGTCACACGACCACGCCGGCCCGCCCGTCGGAACCCGCCAAGGGGGACCGGGCCTAGCCCGTCTGCCAGACCGTCAGGTCCGCCATCAGGAAGCTGCTCCCGCTGTCCGGCAGTGCGTCCGACTTCACCCGGACCACGAACAGGGCGATGTCGCCGTCGCGGTCCTCGGCGCAGATCTCGCTCCCGGCCGCCACCGCGGCCAGCGGGATGCTGTGGCTGGTGGCGTCGCCGAGCAGTTGACGGCACACCTTCAGGGAGCCGCGCGGGTCTCCCAGCACGTCGACGAACACGCTGGTCCGGCTCTCCAGCGAGCAGCCGCCCTTGGCGCACGCGAAGCGGACGTCGCCCTTGCGGTCCTTGCGCTCGGCCTGCGCATCGATGTCGACGGAGTTCTTCTCGCCGAGAAACTCGGCGGGGTAGGGGTAGGCGACCGTGTGCGGTGACGGTGACGCGCTCGGGGACGACGACGCCCGGGCCGCACCGCCCGAGGAGACGGCACCGTCCTTGCCGGACACCGTCGAACCGGATGTGCCGGACGAGGACCGGGCCTTCACCTGCCCGCGGACCCAGGTGTCCGTCTCCCTGACGATCAGCACCACCGCCGTCATCGTCAGCACGACCGACGTCACGGCGGCGACCGCTATCAGTGCCCGGCGACGGCGGCTCACCGGCCGGCCCACCGGCGGCGCCGGCAGCGGCCGCGTACCGGGCGGGACGGGGTATGCCCACGTGGGGTCGGCGGCCGGCTCCGGAACCGTGACCTCCGGTCCGATCACCTCCTGCCACACGGTCGGCCCCGCGCCGGCATCGGCGTCCGGGCCCAGCCGCCGCCGGCACCACTCGACGATCTCCGCCAGGGTGGCCCGCCGCTCCGGATCGGCATCCAGACAGCGGGCGATCAGCGGGCGCAACTCCTCCGGCAGCAGGGTGAGATCGGGCTCGGAGTGCACGATCCGGTACAGCACGTTGACCGCCGGGCCGTCCCCGTACAGCGGTTCGCCCAGCGCCGCGAACGCCGCCGTCTGACCGAGCGCGAAGACATCGGTCGCCGGGGTGACCTCGCCTCCGGACGCCTGCTCGGGAGCCATGAACGAGGGTGTGCCGATGGCGGTGCCCGTGGCGGTGTGGAAGGTGGTGTCGGCGGCCAGCGAGATACCGAAGTCGATCACGCGCGGTCCGTCCGAGGCCAGCAGCACGTTCGACGGCTTCAGATCCCGGTGCACGATGCCCGCGCCATGGATGGCCTGGAGCGCCTCGGCCACCCCCGCCATCAGCCACAGCACCGCCGGCAGTGGCAGCGGTCCGCGCCGCGCGACGACGTCCGAGAGAGCGGGCCCGGGCACGTACAGCGTGGCCAGCCAGGGCGGTACGCCGTCCGAGTCGGCGTCGATGAGTTCGGCGGTGTACGCGCCCCGGACCCGGCGGGCCGCCGCGATCTCCCTGCGGAACCGGCGCCGGAAGTCCGGGTCGTCGGCCAGTTCCGGCCGCACCACCTTGATCGCCACCGGCCGGCCGCCGCGCGTGTGCGACAGATAGACCCGGCCCATGCCGCCCGCGCCGAGCCGTGCGGCGAGCCGGTAACCGGCGACCATCGGCGGATCGTCCGCCTGCAGCGGTTGGAACACCCCGGTCGCGTTGTTCATCGGCCCCCGCCCCCTGATCCGTTGATCCGGTGAATGGACCAACAGCGGCAGCCTAAAGGATGCCCTGTGAAACCTTCGGGGGAGGACATCCGTCCGGAGCGGGCGGCGGAAACGACCGGCGGAAAAGCCAAGGGCAAGGAGTCTTCCGCTCCTTGCCCTTCTCAACGTATAGCCCACCGGGGGCCTTGCGGCAAGGCCCGGTCGATGTTGCAGAATCCCGGGCCGAAGCCGGTAGCGGCGGAAATCGGTGATACGCGCCGTGTGCGTGCCTTTCTTTTCCCATGGGGGATTTCGATGTTCGATGTGATCATTGCCGGCGGCGGTCCGACGGGACTGATGCTGGCGGGCGAACTGCGGCTGCACGGTGTGCGGGTGCTCGTGCTGGAGAAGGAGGCGGTGCCGACCGGCCAGTCCCGCGCGCTCGGCCTGCACGCCCGCAGTGTCGAGACAATGGACCAGCGCGGATTGCTGGAGCGGTTTCTCGCGCTCGGCCAGAAGTTCGCGGCCCCCGGTTTCTTCGCCGGTATTCCCGCGCCGTGGCCCGACCGGCTGGACACCGCGCATTCCTATGTCCTCGGCATTCCGCAGACCACCACCGAGCGCCTGCTGGCCGAGCACGCCGGTGAACTCGGCGCCGAGATCCGGCGCGGCTGTGAACTGGTCGGGCTGAGCCAGGACGAGGACGGGGTGAGAGTCGAACTCGCCGATGCGGGCACCCCCGCGGGCGAGGAGCGCACGCGGCTGCGCTCGCGCTATCTCGTCGGCTGTGACGGCGGCCGCAGCACGGTACGCAGGCTGCTGGGCGTCGGCTTCCCCGGCGAACCGGCCCGGAGCGAGACCTGGCTGGCCGAGCTGGAGGTGGCCCTGCCGCCGGAGGAACTGGCCGCCGTGGTGGCCGAAGTCCGCAGGACCAGCGCGCGGTTCGGCGTCATGCCCCGCGAGAACGGCGTGCACCGCGTCATCGTGCCCGCGGCGGCGGTCTCCGAGGACCGCAGGGTCCCGCCGACCCTTGAGGAGTTCGGGCAGCGGCTGCGGGAGTTCGCCGGCACCGACCTCGGGGTGCACTCGCCGCGCTGGATCTCCCGCTTCGGCGATGCCACCCGGCTGGCCGAGCGCTACCGGGACGGCCGGGTGTTGCTGGCCGGTGACGCGGCGCACATCCACCCGCCGACCGGCGGCCAGGGGCTCAACCTCGGTGTCCAGGACGCGTTCAACCTCGGCTGGAAGCTGGCCGCCGAGGTGCGCGGCTGGGCGCCGGAGGGGCTGCTGGACAGCTACCACGGCGAACGGCACCCGGTGGCCGCCGCCGTGCTCGACAACACCCGTGCGCAGACCGAACTGCTGTCCGCCGAACCCGGTGCGCGGGCCGTGCGCCGGCTGGTGACGGAACTGATGGGCTTCGAAGAGGTGAACCGGTACCTGATCGAGAAGATCGCCGCGATCTCCGTCCGCTACGACTTCGGCGAGGGGCACGAACTGGTCGGCCGGCGCCTCCGGGACGTCCGGCTGAAGCGGGGGCGCCTCTACTCGCTGATGCACGCCGGCCGGGGGCTGCTGCTCGACCGGGCCGGCGGGCTCTCGGTCGCGGGCTGGGCGGACCGGGTCGACCACGTCGTCGACGTCAGCGAGGAACTGGACGTACCCGCCGTGCTGCTGCGGCCGGACGGCTATGTGGCGTGGGCCGGCGAGGAACCGCGGGAGCTGCTCGACGTGCTGCCCAAGTGGTTCGGCGCCGCCGCCGGTTGAGTACCCCGGCAGGGTGCCGGGGCGGGGCCGGGGCGCCGCGGGCGCCACAAAGGCCGTCCGAAGTTCCCGGATTCCGCCTCGGTTCACGCGATGGTGTGATCATGTGTCCCCCGGTGGATGGCCGTTGGAGCCCACGGGTAGGGCCCCGGCCATGACGCAGCCGTTCGAACTCCCGCACTTCTACATGCCGTATCCCGCGCGGCTCAATCCGCACCTGGAGGAGGCCCGCGCCCATTCCACCGAGTGGGCCCGCGGGATGGGCATGCTGGAGGGCTCCGGGATCTGGACCCAGGCCGACCTGGAGGCACACGACTACGGCCTGCTGTGCAGCTACACCCACCCCGACTGCGACGGCCCGGCCCTGTCGCTGATCACCGACTGGTACGTGTGGGTGTTCTTCTTCGACGACCACTTCCTCGACATGTACAAGCGCACCCAGGACCGCGCCGCGGGCAAGGCCCATCTCGACCGGCTCCCGCTCTTCATGCCGCTCGACCCCGCCACTCCCGTGCCGGAGCCGCAGAACCCGGTCGAGGCGGGCCTCGCCGACCTGTGGGCGCGCACGGTGCCGTCGATGTCGGTCGACTGGCGCCGCCGCTTCTCGGTCGCCACCGAGCACCTGCTGAACGAGTCGATGTGGGAGCTGGCCAACATCAACGAGGGGCGGATCGCCAACCCCGTCGAGTACATCGAGATGCGCCGCAAGGTCGGCGGCGCCCCCTGGTCGGCGGGGCTGGTCGAGTACGCGACGGCCGAGGTGCCCGCGGCCGCCGCCGGGACGCGGCCGCTGCGGGTGCTGATGGAGACCTTCGCCGACGCCGTCCACCTGCGCAACGACCTGTTCTCCTACCAGCGCGAGGTGGAGGACGAGGGCGAGAACAGCAACGGCGTGCTGGTCCTGGAGACCTTCTTCGACTGCACGACCCAGGAGGCCGCCGACACGGTCAACGACATCCTCACCTCCCGCCTCCACCAGTTCGAGCACACCGCCCTCACCGAAATGCCCGCCCTCGCCGTCGAGAAGGGCCTCACCCCCGACCAGGCCGCCGCGATCGCCGCCTACACCAAGGGTCTGCAGGACTGGCAGTCCGGCGGCCACGAGTGGCACATGCGCTCCAGCCGCTACATGAACCAGGGCGCCACCCGGTCCTCCCCCTGGCAGCACCTCACCGGGCCCGGCACCGCCGCCGCCGACGTGGGCGCCCTGCTGGCCTCGGCCGCCGCCGAGCGTCTGCGGGCCTACTCACATGTGCCCTTCCAGCAGGTCGGCCCCTCCCTCCTGCCCGACTTCCACATGCCCTACGAGGTCGAGCTCAGCCCGCACCTCGACGCCGCCCGCCCCCGGCTGACCGCCTGGATGCACGCCACCGGCATGCTCGCCGAGGGCGTCTGGGACGAGGACAAGCTCGCCGCCTCCGACCTCGTGCTCTGCTCCGCCGGCCTCGACCCGGACGCCACCCCCGAGGAACTCGACCTCAGCGCCGACTGGCTGGCCTGGGGCACCTACGGGGACGACTACTACCCCCTGGTCTTCGGCACCCGGCGCGACCTGGCCGGCGCCCGGCTCGCCACGGCCCGCCTCTCCGCCTGCATGCCCCTCGCCGACGAGCCCGTCCCCGTGCCGGCCACGGCCATGGAGCGCGGCCTGATCGACCTCTGGGCCCGCACGACCGCCGGGACGAGCCCCGAGGACCGGCTCACTCTCAAGCGGTCCGTCGACAGCATGACCGAGAGCTGGCTCTGGGAGATGTCCAACCAGCTCCAGCACCGCATCCCCGACCCCGTGGACTTCCTGGAGATGCGCCGGGCCACCTTCGGCTCCGACCTCACCCTGAGCCTGGCCCGCCGCGGCCGGGGCCCCGCGATCCCCGCGGAGGTCTACCGCAGCGGCCCGGTCCGCTCCCTGGAGAACGCCGCCATTGACTACGGCATGCTCATCAACGACGTCTTCTCGTACCAGAAGGAGATCCAGTACGAGGGCGAGTTCCACAACGCGATCCTGGTCGTCCAGAACTTCTTCGGCGTCGACTACCCGACCGCGCTCTGCGTCGTGCACGACCTGATGACCCAGCGGATGCAGCAGTTCGAGCACGTCGTCGGCAATGAACTCCCGGTCGTGTACGACGACTTCGAGCTGTCGGCCGAGGCCCGTGCGGCCATGGACGGCTATGTCCGCGACCTGCAGAACTGGATGGCGGGAATCCTGAACTGGCACCGACGGGTGGACCGTTACAAGGCGCACCACCTCGCCCGTCGGGCCCACGGCTTTCTGCCCGACCGCCCGCCGCTCGCCCCGGCGCTCCCCGTCATCGCCTGACGGGTCGGCCGGCGGCGGTCCTGACCCCGGCCCCCAGTTGTCCGGATGGCCGTGACCGCCTGTGCGGCGCGGGCACACGTTCGCGGGACGGCCTCGGCAAGACCGTCCCGCACCCGCCCGCGCACCCGACAGATTCCCCGCCGTCAGGACAAGTCCGCTCGTGAAAGCGGGAGATCGGACTGAAACGGGTTCGTGGGTGATTTTCAGATCCGCCGCTGCGTCAGCAGAGAATGGACTCTCAGCATCCTTCGGTGATGCCCGTCACCCCGGCATCGAAGACTGCGCTGGACTTGCCGGTCGGGGTGAGCCAGCAGGAGCTGCCCGCGGCGACGTGTACCCTGACGTATATCCCACTGGAACAGTGGTTGTTGTAGTAGATCCTGGTGGACGTGATTCCGTCGCTGAACGAGTAGTTGGCGTAGGAACCTTGCGGCAGGGTGCATGCGAAGCTGTAACTCGCTTTGGGGCTCACGATCTGGTCGTGGGTCCCGGAGTTGGTCGGCGTTGCCGCCCCGCTGACACCCGTTCCGAGTGCGAACAGGAAACCCGTCGCTGCGACTGTCGCCACTATTCGACGCATTTGTTTTCCTCTCGTGGAGAAGCGGTTTACTTTTGCCTGATTTCACGTGCGGTCGCTAACTATCTATGGGGCTCCCAGGGATTGCCAGTGATTATTTCCGGTCAGGGTGGCCGAGAATCGGCAATAATTAATATTTCTTGACCCGTATTCCGCCCGAAGTTTTCGCAATAGAAGTGGATATTGGTAGCAGAAGGTAAGTGCGGCACCGAGGCTGGGATGATCCACGTCACATCGGCGGGCCCAGCCGGCCGACAGGTGCAACTCCCGGTCGACACCTCCACGATCAGGACTTGCGGCTGCCGTGTCTGACGGCAGAGGCGTCGGGGAGTCGGAGCACGCTGACCACAACGTCCTGCGGGCGTCCCGGAGTTGCCGCGCCGGTATGGTGGCTGCCCAGTGGGGGCCAGAGATACGGAGCGATGGATCACGCATGAATGTTGAAGGTGACGGCAGCCGCGCAGCCGCCCCGGAGTCCGGGGCGCGGGATCGCGGCCGGCGTGCCGTGCCGGACGGGGCTGCCCGCGACTTCGAGACACTCCGGATTCGCCGGGTGTCCGACTCTGCCTCGGCCATGAATCCTGTCGTGACCGAGGCGGTGCCGGTCGCCGGCGAAAGCTCCGACGGTAAGCAGCCTCCCGGTCTTGTGAAGTCCAGCGCTTTGATGGCGGCCGGAACTCTGGTGTCACGCTTGACTGGTTTTCTGCGCACTCTGGTCATGGGAGCTGCGCTAGGTGTGGGAACGCTCAACGACACCTATCAGGTGGCCAATACGCTACCCACCATGATTTACGTGCTGGTTGGCGGAGGGGCCCTCAACGCGGTCTTCATTCCGCAGCTGGTGCGATCGATGAAAGAGGACTCCGACGGGGGTGCCGCATACGCCAACCGTCTCATCACCCTGGTCATCACATTTCTCGGCTCGACCACCCTGATATGTGTCGTTGCGGCACCGGAATTCATCCGTATCATGTCGCCCTCGATGGCCACTCACCCCGACCAGTTGCGTGTCGCGGTCGCCTTCGCCCGTTACTGCCTGCCCACCATGTTCTTCATGGGGATTCACGTGGTGATGGGGCAGATCCTGAATGCGCGCGGGCGGTTCGGTGCCATGATGTGGACGCCCGTCCTGAACAACATCCTGATCATCGCTGCTTTCGGGTCATTCGTCTGGGTGTTCGGCTCGGCTGACCACTCGGGCATGTCGGCATCGACGATCACGCCGCAGGGAGTACGCCTGCTCGGCCTCGGCACCCTTCTGGGGCTGGCGGTTCAGGCGCTGGCCATGGTCCCCTACCTGCGCGACTCGGGATTCCGGATCCGCCTGCGCTTCGACTGGCGTGGTCATGGCCTCGGGAAGGCTCTCGGCCTGGCGAAATGGACCTTCCTGTTCGTGCTCGTCAATCAAGCCGGCATGGTCGTCGTCACGCGACTTGCCACCGCCGCCGGCGCGACCGCAGAGAAGGCCGGACACCCCGGCACCGGCATCACCGCATACAACTACGCGCTCCTGCTGTGGCAGATGCCGCAGGCCATCATCACCGTCTCCGTAATGACAGCCATCCTTCCCCGCATCGCCCGCGCAGCCGCCGACGGCGATCACGGAGCAGTCCGAGACGACATCTCACAGGGGCTGCGTACATCAGCAGTCGCCATCGTTCCCTGTGCCTTCGCATTTCTCGCTCTGGGCGTGCCTCTGATCCAGCTGCTCTACGCCGGAGCCGGCGAGGAAGGCGCCCGCAACATCGGCTTCGTCCTGATGGCCTTCGCCCTGGGATTGATCCCGTACTCGGTGCAATACGTAGTACTGCGCGGCTTCTACGCCTACGAAGACACCCGAACGCCCTTCTTCAACACCCTCATCGTCGCGCTCGTGAACGCCGGCGGATCTCTCGCCGCCTATCTCCTGCTCCCCGCGCGGTGGGCCGTGACCGGCATGGCCACCGCATACGGCCTGGCCTACGTCATCGGCGTCGGCGTCGCCTGGAGACGACTCCGCAGCCGACTCGGCGGCGACCTCGACGGCCGTGAAGTCATCCGAACCTACGCGCGTCTCATCGGGGCCAGCCTTCCCGCATCCCTGGCAGCCGGATCGGTCGCTGCCTGGCTGATGACGGCGATTCACACCCCCGCCGTTGCCGCGCTCACCGCACTCGTCGCAGGAGCGACCGTACTGATCGCTCTGTTCATCCCCCTCGCCCGCATGATGCGCATCAATGAAGTCAACGCCATGGTGAACATGGTTCGCGGCCGCCTTGGCCGCTGACAACGCGGCCGGCCGGCCATGAGCCGGACGGCGGGGCCGCCATACCCGTCCTCCCGCTCAAGGCGCGAGCGGCGGCCGCCGCCGTCGCGGGTGGTGGTCAGGTGGCGCGAGTGAGGGCTGAGGCTTCCCGTGGTTGACCCAGGGGCAGTCTCACTCGTTCGTGTCTCGTCGCGCCCGCGTGCGCCGGGTAGAGCTGCGGCTGGAGGCGAACCATGGAACAGACCGCTTTGCGTCCCAAGCCCATCCCCGGTCAGGAACGCCGGGACGGCCCCGAACCCGGCCCGGCCCGGCACCCGCACGCCGCACGCCGACGCGGCCGGCGCGTCAGGTCCCTGGTGTTCGGCCTGTCCGTGGGCACGGTCCTGCTGCTGACCGGGGTCGGACTCGGCACGGCCGGCGCCACGGTGATCGGCATGAGCAGACTGGCGGAACTGCGGCAGCAGGCTCCGCCGACGACACCGAGCCCCGCACCGTCGGTGACCGCCACCCCCTCGCCGACGGCAGCCGCGACCCTGGGAGTGGAGGCCGTGGACGCCGAGAAGGTGGGCGCGCTGGTCGTAGGCGTCCACATGCCCGGCCCGGGCTACACGGCGGGCCTGGTGCGCGGTGACGTGCTCCTCCAGCTCGGCGACAGGCGGATCGACAGCGCCGCGGACCTGGCACGCGCGGTGGCCGAGGCGCATCCGGGGAAGGAGGCCAAGCTCACGGTGCGGCACGAGAGCGGGGGGTATCAGCAGCTGACGGTCGTCCCCGGCGTCGTGACCTGATCTGCCCAGGGGAGCGAGGCCGTACAGATGTGCGGCTCCGCCGCGTGGGCGCGACCAGCCACGACCCACCCGCACCGGCAGCACGACCGCAACCCACGACGGCGGCTATACCCAAACCGGCTCGCGCGGCCACGCCGCACCCGGCAGGATGCATGCCGAGGCCCCTACAGTCCCCTCACCCGCACAGGGAGGCTCGGATGACCGGCAGCACGCCCGCGCCCTTCACCGCCGGCGACTACAAGTCCCGCATGACGCGCGCGGCGCACACCGCGGCCGACGCCGGACTCGCCGGCCTCCTGATCGCCCCCGGCCCCGACATGGTGTGGCTCACCGGCTACACCCCCACCGCGGTCACCGAACGGCTCACCCTCCTCGTCCTGACCCCCGGCGAGGACCCCGTGCTGGTCGTCCCCACCCTGGAGGCCCCCGACGCCGCGAAGGCCGACGGCGCGGCCGTCCTGACCCTGCGGGACTGGACCGACGGCACCGACCCCTACACCGTCACCGCCGGCCTGCTCGCCAAGGACGGCCGCTTCGGTATCAGCGACAACGCATGGGCCATGCACCTGCTGGGCCTGCAGAAGACACTCCCCGACACCTCCTACGCCTCCCTCACCGACGCGCTGCCCATGCTCCGCGCAGTGAAGGACGCGGCCGAACTCGAACTCCTCGCCGCCGCCGGAGCGGCTGCCGACGCAACGTTCGAGGAGATCCGCAAGGTTCCCTTCGCCGGCCGCCGCGAGTCCGACGTCGGCCACGACCTCGCCGACCTGCTGCGCCGCTTCGGTCACGACCAGGTCGACTTCACCATCGTCGGCTCCGGTCCCAACGGCGCCAACCCGCACCACGAGGTCGGCGACCGCGTCATCCAGGACGGCGACATGGTCGTCCTCGACTTCGGCGGCCTCAAGGACGGCTACGGCTCCGACACCACCCGAACGGTGCACGTGGGCCCGCCGACCGCCGAGGAACGCGAGGTGCACGACATCGTGCGCGCGGCCCAGGAGGCCGGCTTCCGGGCCGTACACCCCGGTGCCGCCTGCCAGGAGGTCGACCGGGCCGCCCGCGCGGTCATCACCGATGCCGGGTACGGCGAGTTCTTCATCCACCGCACCGGCCACGGCATCGGCGTCACCACGCACGAGCCGCCGTACATGATCGAGGGCGAGGAGCAGCCGCTGGTGCCCGGGATGTGCTTCTCCGTGGAGCCCGGCATCTACCTGCCCGGCCGCTTCGGGGTGCGGATCGAGGACATCGTCACGGTGACCGAGGAGGGCGGGCGTCGTTTCAACAACACCACCCGCGAGATGGTCATAGTGGGCTGACCGAGCCGGCCCCGGCGTACCTTCTCGCCCCTACCCGACCCCGAACGGCAACGGCGCGATCCATGACCCAGGCACCGACACCCACCGCGGACACCGTCCGCCGACTGGTCCGTTCGCTGCTCAAGGAGAGCGCGGACGGAACCCCGGGCCCCGACATCCGGCCCGTGGCGGCGGGCGGTGAGCACTCCACCTGGTGGGTCGGCACCCGGTACGTGCTGCGCCTCGCGCCCGACCGCGAGGCCGCCGCACGCCAGCGCCGCGAACTGCGCCTGCGTGACCTGGTGCGTCCGCACCTGCCCGTCGCGGTCCCGGCCGGCGTCGCGCACGGCGAGTGGGCGCCCGGGCTGACCTACACGTTGGACACCGCGATCCCCGGCGGTACGGCCGAGGAGCACGACGTCTCCGCGGTCGGCGAGGCCGATCTGGCCGGGCTGCTCACCGGGCTGCGCGAGGTGCCGGTACGGCAGGCCGAGACGCTCGGCGTGCCGCGTACCCCACCGAGATCCCTGGAGGCGCTGCGCCGGATGGCCTTGCCCGCCGCCGAACGCCTCGCCGTCGCCGACGAGTTCGACCCCGCACCCCTGCTCCACTTCACCCCGCCGGGCGCCGCCCAGCTCGCCGCCCAGCCCGGTACGGCCGTGCTGGCCCACCACGACCTCAAGGGCGAGCACCTGGTGGTGAGCGCCGACGGCAGGGTGCGCGGCGTCCTCGACTGGACCGACGCGGCGGTGGGCGACCCCGCCGAGGACATCGCCGGGCTCGCCCTCGCGGTCGGCTCCGGTGCGGCCGTCCGCGCGGCCACCCTCGCCGGCTACGGCGCCCGCCCCTGCCTGCGCGGCCTGTGGCTCGCCCGCTGCGACACCGTCATCCGCCTCACCGACCGCCTCGAAGGCCGCGACGACAGCCCCCTGCCCCTGCTGCGCACCCAGCTCCGGCGCGCCTGGGAGGCGATCCTCCTCGAGCGCGTGTCGGACCTCCGGGAGGACGACACGGACGAGGAGACGTAGGGCACGCGCGCGTGCACGCCCTATGCGTGTCCCAGCCGGCATGCGTACATCCCGTACGCCGGTAGGCGCGTGCTCACGCCTGGGTCAGTACCACGCAGGACTCGCCCGGCACCCGCAGCAGCCCGTTCGTGTCCGGTGCCGTCACGGTCTCCCACGCGGCCAGGACCTCGACCCGGGCGGTGCCCAGCGGGATCGCGGCCGGCTCCTTGCCCAGGTTCACGGCGACCCGCACGTCACCGCGCCGGAACGCCAGCCAGCGTGCCTCCTCGTCGTACGCCACCTTGGTGTCGGCGAGGTCGGGGTCGGTGAGGTCCGGCTGCTCGTGGCGCAGGGCGATCAGCCGGCGGTACCAGGCCAGCACGCGCGCGTGCGGCTCGCGTTCCGGCTCCGACCAGTCCAGGCAGGACCGGTCCCGGGTCGCCGGGTCCTGCGGATCGGGTACGTCCTCCTCGGCCCACCCGTGTGCCGCGAACTCCCGCCGCCTGCCGCGTCGTACGGCCTCCGCCAGATCCGGGTCCGTGTGGTCGGTGAAGAACTGCCAGGGGGTGCCCGCCGCCCACTCCTCGCCCATGAACAGCATCGGTGTGAAAGGCGCCGTGAGCGTCAGCGTGGCCGCGCAGGCCAGCAGGCCGGGCGAGAGCGTGGCCGAAAGCCGGTCGCCCTGGGCGCGGTTGCCGATCTGGTCGTGGGTCTGGGTGTAGCCGAGCAGCCGGTGCCCGGCCACCCGCGCCCGGTCCAGCGGCCGGCCGTGGTGGCGGCCCCGGAAGCTGGAGTAGGTGCCGTCGTGGAAGTAACCGCCGGTGAGGGTCTTGGCGACGGCGGCGAGGGGGGCGCGCGCGAAGTCGGCGTAGTAGCCCTGGGACTCGCCGGTCAGCGCGGTGTGCAGGGCGTGGTGGAAGTCGTCGTTCCACTGCGCGTCCAGGCCGAGCCCGTGCTCCGCGCGCGCGGTGATGACCCGCGGGTCGTTCAGGTCGGACTCACCGACCAGGAACAACGGCCGGCCCGACTCGGCCGCCAGACCGGCGACGGCCGACGACAGCTCCTCCAGGAAGTGGCACGCGCGCGTGTCGCACAGCGCGTGCACCGCGTCCAGGCGCAGCCCGTCGATCCGGTAGTCGCGCAGCCAGGCCAGCGCACTGCCCACCAGGTACGCGCGCACCTCGTCGGAACCGGGCGCGTCCAGGTTGACCGCCGCGCCCCAGGGCGTGTGGTGCGTCTCCGTGAAGTACGGCCCGAACGCGGGCAGGTAGTTGCCCGACGGGCCGAGGTGGTTGTGGACCACGTCCAGGACGACACCCAGCCCGAGTCCGTGCGCCCGGTCGACAAAGCGCTTCAGCGCCTCGGGTCCGCCGTACGGCTCGTGCACCGCCCACAGCGAGACCCCCTCGTACCCCCAGCCGTGCCGGCCCGGGAACGGACACAGCGGCATCAACTCCACGTGCGTGACGCCCAGTTCCTTCAGATGGTCCAGGCGTCCGGCGGCGGCGTCCAGGGTGCCCTCGGGGGTGTACGTGCCCACGTGCAGCTCGTAGAACACCGCGGCCGGCAGCGCGCGACCCGGCCACGCGGCACGCCACGCGTACCGTCCGTGGTCGACGACCGCGCTGAGCCCGTCCGGTCCGTCCGGCTGGCGTCGCGAGCGCGGGTCGGGCAGCACCGGACCGTCGTCCGGCGCGAACCCGTAGCGCGTGCCGTCCTCGGCGTCCGCCTCCCCGGCCCACCAGCCCGGTCGCCGCGGATCACGCTCCAACGCGCGTGCTGCGCCGTCGCAATGGAGCGTCACACGGTCTGCCTGCGGTGCCCACACCTCGAACTGCACGGACGGTTCCCCTTCGTCTGGCTCATCGTGAGGTAGTCCGTCCATCGTGCCGTGAAAAGAGATCAATCCGCTTTGAATCCCGGCTTTGCCGACGGGTGTCGCAGTACGTACGCGCGCGTGACGGCCGTTTCCCCGTTTTCTGGACACCCGGGGTTCACTGACCCAGAATCGGCAGCGTGACGTCGTCCTTCGAGTTCAACACCTATCCCGCGCGGCTGTCCGACGCGGAGCGCGAGAAGGCGCTGAGTGTGCTGCGCGACGGCGTCGCCATGGGACGGCTGTCGCACGACACGTTCGTGCGCCGTATGGAGCTGGCCCTCGCCGCCCACCGCGTGGACGAACTTGCCGTACTCACCGCCGACCTGCCCCAGGAGAGCCGCTTCGCGCGCGTGCTCTTCGGTACCGTCGAGGCCGTCTCCGGGTTCACGGTACGGCTGCGCCGGGCCTGGCAGTCCGAGCGGCTGCCCAAGCTGCTGCTGCCGCACCCCGGCGCCGGGCATCCGCTGCGCATCGGCCGTGACCCGGCCAACGGGCTGCGGCTCAACCACGAGACGGTCTCCCGGGTGCACGCCGAACTCCACCGGCAAGGCGGCCTGTGGGTCCTCAGGGACCTCGGTTCCACCAACGGCACGACCGTGAACGGCCGCCGGGTGATCGGCGCCGCCGTGGTCCGCGAAGGCGACCAGATCGGCTTCGGCCGGGTCTGCTTCCGGCTCTCGACGCACTGAGTTCGCACCTTTTCTCAAGTGGCTGAAAAACGTTTGTCCGCCGCGGTGTTGACGTACCCCTCGAGTCGTGACTGACTGTGCGTGCATCATGCACATCAGGTGAACCGACGGCGCGTCGTGGAGGTGTGCCCTGCCGTCACTCCTCCGCTATCCGTCCGTGGACGAGCTGGAAACGCGGGCGGCCGGGCTGGTCGCCGAGCACCCCCGGGAGGCTCGGCTGCGCCGGATCGGCACCTCCCGCGCGGGCACCCCGCTGTGGCTGCTTTCGATCGGTCACGGCAGCCGGCATGCCCTCGTCGTGGCCGGCCCGCACGCCAACGAACCCGTCGGCGGCGCCACCGCGCTCCGCCTCGCCGACCGGGTCCTCGCCGACCCCCGGCTCACCGAGGACGCCGACGTCACCTGGAACCTGCTGCTGTGCCTGGACCCGGACGGCTCGCGCCGCAACGAGGGCTGGCTGGCCGGGCCGTACACGCTGGGCCACTACTTCCGGAACTTCTTCCGGCCCGGCTTCCTGGAGCAGCCCGAATGGCTGCCCGACGGGGCCGACGCCGTCGCGCTGCCCGAGACCCGGGCCCTGCTGGACCTCCAGGACGAGCTGCGGCCCTTCCTCCAGTGCTCGCTGCACGGCGTCGACGTCGGCGGCGGCTTCGTCGAGCTGACCGACGACCTGCCGGGCCTCGCCCCGCGCCTCGCACACACCGCGAGCCGGCTCGGCATCCCCCGCGAACTCGGCGCCTACGACACCCTGTACTGGCCCACCCTGGGCCCGGCCGTCTACCGGGTGCCGCCGCCCCGCCGGGGCGATCTGGTCGCCGCCATCACCGAGGCGGCCGTCGACTCCACCTGGTTCCATCCGCACCGGCACGGCACCGTCACCGCCATCGTCGAGGCGCCCATGTGGGGCGTGGCCGCCGTCCAGGACGGCGCACCGCCCGCCGACCGGGACGCCGCGCTGCGCGCCGTCAGCCGGACCCTGCGGCACGACACCGGCCTCCTGGAGGGCGTCCTGGCCCGGATCCGGCCCCAGTTGTCCGCCGCGCCGGACGCGGCCCGGCTGCTCGCGCCGGTGGACGACTACCTACTCGTCTGCCCGGGCCTCGCCGACGCCTGGGACCCCGGTACCGACGCCGGCAGCGCCCGCCCGCTGCCCCCGCTGAGCACCGCCCATCTGGCCGCCCTGCGGATCGCCGGGCGTCGGCTGGTCCTGCGCACCGCCGGACTGCTGCACCGGCTGCTGCGCGGCACCGGCCACGACCCCGCCGGTGCCCTGCCCGACCTGGACCGGCTGATCGACGACTGGTGCGCGGACTACCACCAGGCCTTCGGCGCGCGCTGGATCCCGGTCGCACGCCAGGCCGAGTACCAGACGCGGGTGGTCCTGAGCGCCTTCGAACTGGCACTACGCCACACGCGCGTGCGTGCTCGTTCGGGTGAGTCGGGCTGGGGCGCGGAGGCCGTTGTGCCGATGCACCGGGAATGAGCCATCTGATCAGAGCGACAGCGGCCGGCGGCGCCCTGCTGGCGGCCGCCGCCCTCCTCGCCGCCGGCCCGGCCCAGGCCGCGCCCGGTGCCACCCTCGGCGGCGACTACCTGTACCTGACCGTCACCAAGGGGGACGGCCGGTCCAGCGCCACGCTGCTGCTGTGCGACCCGCCCGAGGGGCATTCCCGCGCTGCCGATGCCTGCGCCGAACTCGACACGGTGGGCGGTGACATCGCGCGCCTCACCCCGGTCAGGGACGCCATGTGCCCGATGGTCTACGCCCCCGTGACCGCGCAGGCGCGCGGGCAGTGGAACGGCCGGCCGATCGAGTACCGCGAGACGTTCTCGAACTCCTGCGGGATGGCGGCCCGCACCGGACCGGTCTTCGCCCTCGACAGCTGAACCCGTCGGCGGCGTGCGGCTCCCGGGGCGTGAACCACCGGCCCGGCCCCGGAGCCTCACGCTGCCCGCTCACGGGCGTGCTGCGCGGCCGCCAGCACCGTCCTGGACTGATGCTCCACCTGGCGCTCCAACGGCACCCAGCGGGCTTGGAAGCGCTCCCCGTAGGCGTCGCACCAGGAGGCCACCAGCTCTTCCAGCCGCGGCACCGCACGGTCGTCCGCCTCCCGCAGCACCCGCAGCAGCATCGACGCCGCCCGCAACGGCAGCCGTCGCCCGAAGGCGTCCACGCTGCCGACGTACGCCATCGTGGTGTCGATCGGCGGCCGGCGGATCCAGTCCTCGGCCAGTCCGGGGATCAGCCCCAGCGCCCAGCGGGCCGCCCGCAGCAGTGGGCCGTCCAGGAGGCCGTCCAGCCGGGGCAGCGCCTCGGTCAGCACCCGCTCCACCTCCCGCGAGTCCCGCAGCAGCCGGCCCGCCAGCCGCCGCATCGCCGCGGCCGGCGCCGGGTGCGGCGCCGGGTCGTCGACCAGGTCGCTCGCCCACATCGGCACCTCGACCACTGCCGTCAGGCCGCCGTAGCGGTGCGCGTGGTACCAGGTGCTGTGCCGTGCGTCGTCCGGCAGGCTCGGGTAGGCCACCCCCGTCCCCGGACCCGGCATGACGCGGACCCCGGGACCGGAGGCCGGCCAGCCTGCGGCGTCCGAGGCGCCCGTCTCCACCGGGATGTGCAGCTCCGCCGCGGACTTGGCGAACGGTTCGGCGAGCCCGGGCACGTCCTTCGTCAACTGCACCCAGCTGCCGCCCAGATCTGTGCCGTGCAGGGTCACCTGGAGGTAGGGGCGCAGTTCGTCGATCACCCCGAGCAGGGCCAGGGTCTCGGGCGGCAGCCGGTCCGGGGGCAGCACCGACGGCGACCACTCGGGCTGTTCGGGACCTGCCGGGCGGTAGAAGCCGTGGTGGTAGTCGAGCAGGCTGCGCGGCGCCGGGGTGACGTGCAGGCTCGCGCCGTCCGGGTCCGCGCACAGCAGGAAGTGCCAGGAGGTCTCCGCCCGTAGGTCCCGCTCCATGACCACCCGCTCGGCGAGCGCCTGGAGGGTGCCGCCCCCGGTCGGCTCGTTGGCGTGGGCGCCCGCGACCACCAGCACCGCCCGCCGGTCGTGCCCCACGGACAGCAGGTGCAGCGGTCTGCCCGCGCGGGAGACGCCGATCTGCCGCAACGTGCACAGGCCGGGCCGGTGAGCGGCCAACGCCCGGGCGGTCGCGACCAGTTCGGGAACACTGGGGTAACGCAGCTCCGGCAGGAGACTCACCCCCGACTTGTCCGCCCGGCTTCGCATTCCCCAGTCCCGCACGGCATAGGTGAACTGTCAAGAACCTCCCGGGGGAGGCTCCAGGGGGCGCCCAGGTGCATGCCCCGTCGGCCGACGGGGCGGTTGTCGCCGGTGGGGGTGCGAAGCCACTACGGGGCGCGGAACGGCTCCGCGCGCCTTTACGGACGCGGCGGACGCCCGACGAGTTTCGGCAACCCCCCACCCCGGCCTCATATTCACCCGTACGAGTGAATATGCCCCTCGGTGCCCTCAGCGCCCGTCGTCTTCGTCGCCCCCGCCGTCGACTCGCTCCAGCAGCGCCACCGGCAGCCGCTCGAAAAGCTCGGCCACGCGCGCGCGCCCCGTGAACTCCCGCTCCGGCGCCAGCACGTCCGCCCACCGCCCAGGCGGCAGCGGCAGGACCGTGTCCCGCCAGCCGCCCGCCGCGGCCAGCCGCAGCGACAGCCGGGTCACCGCGGTGACCGCCTCCCCGGAGCGTGCGAACGCCAGACAGTGTGCGGCGGCCGGGCCCTCGGCCTCCAGCGGCAGGTACGTCGCCGTGTCGCCGAAGACGCCCGGGCGCCGTGCCCGCAGTCGCAGCGCCGCCGTCGTCACCGCGTCCTTCTCGCCCGGGTGCTCGGGCGGGAAGGAGACCGGCCGCCGGTTGTCCGGGTCCACCAGCGCCCGGAACTCGCCCTCCGTGCCCTGGTAGACGTCCGGCACGCCCGGCATCGTCAGATGGACCAGAGCCGTGCCGAGGATGTTCGCCCGGACCTGCGGCCCCAGCGAGGCCCGGAAGGCCGCCACGGGCTCTCCTGGCGCCCCGCAGGGCCCCGCCGCGACGAACGAGGCGACCGCCTCCTCGTACGGCGGCTCCTGCTCCGTCCAGCTCGTGTACAGGCCGGCCTCCCGCACATGCTTGAGCAGCGCACCCTGCACCCGCTCGGGGGACGCCGGGCCGAGCCCGAACACCGTCTGCCAGGCCGCCCACGCCAGCTGCGCGTCGGGTACGCCCGCCCCGTCCCGGGTCACTTCGGTCAGCACGTCCGCCCACTGCTCCGGGCACTCCGTCAGCACGGCCAGCGCCGCCCGGACATCGGCGCTGCGCTTGGTGTCGTGCGTTGTCACCACCGTCCCGGAGAGCGGCCAGTCGCGCTGCACGCGCGCGCAGTACGCGTGGAAGTCGTCGGGAGAGACGCCCGGGCTGCCGGGATCACCGCCCACCTCGGTCGCGGACAGCAGTGGCACATAGCGGTAGAACGCCGTGTCCTCCACGGACTTGGCGCGCAGCGCCGAGGAGGTCTGCGCGAAGCGCGTCCGGAACTCCGCGGGCCCGGGCCCGTCGTCCGCCGCGAGCAGCAGCCCGCGCACCACGTCCACCGCCCCGCCCTCCTCGGGCACCATGAAGGCGGACCCCGCCTCCTGCGCGGCCCGCTCGGTGACCACGGCACCCGCGTCACCGGAGGCGTACGGCCGGTACACCCGCATCCGTACCAGCAGCTCCTCCAGCGCGATGCGCAGCGCCCACGGCGCCCGGTCGCGCAGCGCGGGGTCCGGAGAGGTCGCGCACACGCGCGTGGCGACCCGGGTCAGCCGGTCCGTCTCGGCCGCCAGCTCGTGCGTGAGTACCTTGTACGCCGCCCGCCGTACGGTCGCCGCCCAGTCGCCGCCCCGGTCCGTCTGCGGGGCCGCGAACCGCCGGTACTCGCCCAGCAGTTCACCGGCGCCCGCGGGATCCGTGAACAAGCCGTCCACCTGCCGCAGCGCGTCGTACCCGGTGGTCCCCGCGACCGGCCAGCCGGCCGGCAGCCGCTCGCCGTCGGCCAGGATCTTCTCCACGACCGTCCAGCGCCCGCCGGTCGCCTCGTGCAGCTGCGCGAGATAGCCGTCGGGGTCGGCGAGTCCGTCGGGGTGGTCGACGCGCAGCCCGTCCACCACCCCCTCGTGCAGCAGCTGGAGGATCTTGACGTGGGTGGCCCCGAACACCTCCGGGTCCTCCACCCGCACCCCGATCAGCTCGGAGATGCTGAAGAACCGCCGGTAGTTCAGCTCGGTCCGGGCCAGCCGCCACCACACCGGGCGGTACCACTGGGCGTCCAGCAGCTGCGGCAGCGGCAGGTCCGCGGTGCCCTCCCGGAGCGGGAAGGCGTGCTCGTGGTAGCGCAGCACGTCGCCGTCGACCACGAGCTGCCCGAGGACCTCGCCGACCGGGCCGCCGAGCACCGGCATCAGCAGCTGCCCGCCCTGTGCCTCCCAGTCGATGTCGAACCAGCTCGCGTACGGCGACTCGGGGCCCTCCCGCAGGACCTTCCACAGGGCGTGGTTGTGCCGGGGGGACATGGCCATGTGGTTCGGCACGATGTCCACGACCAGCCCGAGACCGTGCTCCCGCGCGGTCCGCGCGAGGGCGCGCAGCCCCTCCTCGCCGCCGAGTTCCTCCCGCACGCGCGCGTGGTCGACGACGTCGTAGCCGTGCGTGGAGCCCGGGACGGCCTCCAGGACGGGGGAGAGGTGCAGGTGGGAGACGCCGAGCGAGGAGAGGTACGGCACGGCGGCTTCGGCGGCCGAGAAGGGGAAGTCGGGCTGGAGCTGGAGGCGGTAGGTGGAGGTGGGCACGGTGGCGGGGATTCGCTCGGCTGTCATGGAGACCTACGTACCCGCCCCGCCGGATTCTCTGTCACCGGGTACGGCAGAGCGCCCCGTAGGGGCGCGGGGCTGTATCCATGTGCGGCTCCGCCGCGTGGGCGCGACCAGCCCCCGCCGGCCCGCACCCGTACAACAGCCCACCGGAGCGCGCCCCCTACGCCGGCCTCTTCAGAACGGTCAGGCTCCGCCCCACCAACGTCAGCCGTGCGCCCCCGTCCACCTTCGGACCGGGCGGCACCTCCTCGGCCCGGGCCGTGTCCACCACCACCTCCCACTGCCGGCCGTGGTTCACCGGCACCAGGAACTCCAGCGGTTCCGGCGAGGCGTTGAACATCAGCAGGAAGGAGTCGTCGGCGATCCGCTCCCCGCGGGTGCCCGGTTCCGAGATCGCGTTGCCGTTGAGGAACACCGTCAGGGCCGACGCCTGTGCCGACCCCCAGTCCTGCTGGGCCATCTCGTGGCCCTCCGGGGTGAACCAGGCGATGTCGGAAAGCTCGTCGTGGGTGCCCTCCACCGGGCGGCCGTGGAAGAAGCGGCGGCGCCGGAAGACCGGGTGCTCCTTGCGCAGCCGCGCCATCGCGCGTGTGAAGGCCAGCAGGCCGCTGTCGTCCTCGGGGGCCGGCCAGTCCACCCAGGACACCTCGTTGTCCTGGCAGTACGCGTTGTTGTTGCCCTGCTGCGTGCGCGCGAACTCGTCGCCGTGGCCGATCATCGGCACGCCCTGGGAGAGCATCAGCGTGGCGACGAAGTTGCGCATCTGCCGCTCGCGCAGTTCGAGGATCCCGGGGTCGTCGGTGTGTCCCTCGACCCCGCAGTTCCAGGAGCGGTTGTGGCTCTCGCCGTCCCGGTTGTCCTCGCCGTTGGCCGCGTTGTGCTTGTCGTTGTACGACACGAGGTCGTGCAGGGTGAACCCGTCGTGGCAGGTCACGAAGTTGATGGAGGCCAGCGGGCGGCGGCCGTCGTCCTGGTAGAGGTCCGAGGAGCCGGTCAGCCGGGACGCGAACTCCGCGAGCGCGCGCGGCTCGCCGCGCCACAGGTCGCGCACGGTGTCGCGGTACTTGCCGTTCCACTCGGTCCACAGCGGCGGGAAGTTGCCCACCTGGTAGCCGCCCTCGCCCACGTCCCAGGGCTCGGCGATCAGCTTCACCTGGGAGACCACCGGGTCCTGCTGCACCAGGTCGAAGAACGACGACAGCCGGTCCACCTCGTGGAACTGCCGGGCCAGCGTCGCCGCGAGGTCGAAGCGGAAGCCGTCGACGTGCATCTCGGTGACCCAGTAGCGCAGCGAGTCCATGATCATCTGGAGGACGTGCGGGGACCGCATCAGCAGGGAGTTCCCGGTGCCGGTCGTGTCCATGTAATAGCGGGGGTCGTCGGTCAGCCGGTAGTACGACGGGTTGTCCAGACCCCGGAAGGACAGCGTCGGGCCCAGATGGTTGCCCTCGGCGGTGTGGTTGTAGACCACGTCCAGGATCACCTCGATCCCGGCCTCGTGCAGCGCCCTGATCGCCGACTTGAACTCCAGGACCTGCTGGCCGCGGTCGCCCCAGGAGGCGTACGCGTTGTGCGGGGCGAAGAAACCGATCGTGTTGTAGCCCCAGTAGTTGTTCAGGCCCATGTCGACCAGCCGGTGGTCGTTCACGAACTGGTGGACCGGCATCAGCTCCAGCGCCGTGACGCCCAGCTCCGTCAGGTGCTCGATGACGGCCGGGTGCGCGAGACCCGCGTAGGTGCCGCGCAGCTCCTCGGGCAGGCCCGGGTGGCGCATGGTCAGGCCCTTCACATGGGCCTCGTAGATCACCGTGTGGTGGTACTCGGTGCGCGGCCGCCGGTCGTCGCCCCAGTCGAAGTACGGGTTGATCACCACCGAGGTCATGGTGTGCGGGGCCGAGTCGAGGTCGTTGCGCTTGTCGGGGTCGCCGAAGTGGTAGCCGTACACCTCCTCGCCCCAGCGCACCGACCCGCTGACCGCCTTCGCGTACGGGTCGAGCAGCAGCTTCGCCGAGTTGCAGCGCAGCCCGCGTCCGGGGTCGTACGGGCCGTGCACCCGGAAGCCGTAGCGCTGCCCGGGCATCACCCCCGGCAGGTACGCGTGCCGGACGAAGGCGTCGCTCTCGCGCAGCTCCACCGCCGTCTCGGAGCCGTCGTCGTGCAGCAGACACAGCTCCACTCGGTCCGCGGTCTCCGTGAACACCGCGAAGTTGGTCCCGGCGCCGTCGTACGTGGCACCGAGCGGATATGCCTCTCCAGGCCAGACCTGCATGAAGTCGACTCTTCCAGGTGTGCATTGCGCGTGGGGGCGCCTTGGTCATGAGTCTGCCCGAAAGTAATGGAACCCCAGGTGACTTACGCCCCTCTTACCCGGCGACCAGTGCACACAGCGGCCCATGTGGCGAAGTGTGCCGAACCAGTGGGGCAAACACGTACTCCCTGTGACCAAGGGGGAGTAGGGGGAAGATGTGCGCAAGATAGTGCACCGCCATCTGGGCAAAGTGGTGGCCGGTGCGGGCTTGGCGGTTGCGGGGACCGCCGTGATGGTCGGGATCACCCTGCCGGGTACGGCGGGGGCAAACGACTCGGGAGGGAGTGACGGGACAGGCGCGGTCGCCGCTCGGCAGGCCGGGCAGGGCACGGACGCCGTCAAGCCGGGCGTGGTGGAGCAGGCGCCGGCCGAGGGGAAGAAGGGCACGGGCAGCGACCCGCTGACCGACGACGAGACCAAGCGCGTCGAACAACTCGCTCTGACCAAGCAGATGTTCAACGCCGGGGAGAACGTCGAGGGCCGGCGCGGCCCGCAGCGGATCAGCGTCGACCTGGCCGAGCCGAACGCGAACGAACTGGACGCCACGAACGCGCCACGGCGCGCGGACGTGACGTTCTACGACTACCGGGACGACAGCCTCGTGACCCGGACCGTGAATCTCGACACCGGCAAGGTCGAGCAGACCACCACCCGGCAGGGCGTCCAGCCGCCGCTCAGCCACGACGAGAACGTCGAGGCGCTCCAGCTGCTCGTCGCCGACCCGCTCGGCGCCGGCCTGAAGGCGGACTTCAAGGACGCCACGGGTGAGGACCTCACCTCCCCGGAGCAGCAGCTGCTGCTCAACAGCGCGGTCTACCGCGCCACTCCGGGCGCCCAGCCGGCCGCGCTCGACAAGTGCGGCGAACACCGCTGTGTGCGGCTCTTCCCGAAGGTCAAGAACGGGCCCTGGATCGACGCCCGTTCCCTGATCGTCGACCTGAGCGCTCGCAAGGTCGTCAAGCTCGGCCGCTGAGCCGCTGAGCCGCTGAGCCGCTGAGCCGCCGGTCCCGTTCGCCTTTCCCGAACTCCTTCTCCTTTTCGACTGCATCTCCCGCACGAGGAGTCACTTCGTCATGCACCCGAACAGAATCCGCCGCGCCCGCCGGACGGCCGCCGTAGGCCTGTCCGTGGCCGCGCTGGCCGCCGGCGCGACCACCGCGGCCGGACCCGCCGCCGCCCAGCCCAAGCAGGCCGCCGCGCCCGCCGCCGACTGCTCCGCCGCCTACCGGATCGAGCAGAAGCTCTCCACCGGCACCACCTGGCGGATGTGCTGGCGCTACGACAGCAAGGCCGGACTGGTCCTGGAGCACATCTCCTACCAGCCCAAGGGCGAGTCGGCCCCCATCAAGGTCCTCTCCAGCGCCCGGCTCGGCCAGATCGACGTCCCCTACGACGACGGCAGCGTCGAGTACGACGACCTGACCGGCTTCGGCTTCGCCCAGGGCCTGGTGCCGCTCGCCTCGGCCGAGTGCCCCGGCGGCACCATCAAGACCGTCAAGGTCCCCGACGCCTGGGACCCGGCCCACCCGAACGTCAACGGCCTGTGCACCACCACCCGTTCGCGCGGCCACGCGTACCGGATGCAGGCCGACACCGGCAACCGGGTGTACCAGCAGCAGGGCAAGGACCTGCTGGTCTACACCGTCAACAAGGTCGGCTGGTACGAGTACATGACCGAGTGGCGGTTCCAGGACGACGGCACCATCAACATGAACGTCGGCGCCACCGGCAGCCTCTCCCCGGGCGACTACGACGCCGGGGACGGCCGCGGCTGGCCGATCGGCAAGGGCGCCCACGCCTACGCGACCAGCCACGCCCACAACGTGTTCTGGAAGCTGGACTTCGACCTCGACGGCTCCTCCAAGAGCCGTGTCGAGCAGTACGACTCGGTGGTCAGCGCACCCGCGCACGGCCAGGAGGCGCCCACCAACAAGACCACCCGCACCAACGTCACCAAGGAACTCGCCGGTGACTCCAAGAACATGCGCTGGTGGCGGGTGGTCAGCACGGCCGGCAAGAACAAGGACGGGCACGCCCGTTCGTACGAGATCGTCCAGGGCGCCACCAACAAGTACCCGGGTCACGGTTTCACCAAGCACGACGTCTACTTCACCCAGTACGACAAGTGCGAGCTGTTTGCCAGCAACAACCCGGGTTGCGCCAACGGGCACCCCAAGACCGTCGACCAGTGGGTCAACGGGCAGACCCTCACCAACCCCGTGGTCTGGGTGAACGTCGGTTTCCACCACATCGCGCGCGACGAGGACCAGCAGCCCATGCCGGTCCACTGGCAGGGCTTCTCCATCGCCCCGCGGGATGTCACCGCTATGAATCCGCTCACTCCGGCCGCCCTCGCTGATCAGAACGGACAGCCCGGAAACGGTAGTTGAGAAACGACCTGTCCATCCTGCTGCACCGCCGACCGCTCCCGGAGTACCCTTCCTTGATCGTTGGCACGGGGAAGGTTCGGGGGAGCGGAAGGCGGTGCACGGGTGGGCTCGGGAGGCCTGGAGCTGCCCCCTGGTGACGAGGGTCACGAGGGGAACTCCACAGACGTCCCGCCCGGCGCGGTGTCCCTGGCCCGGCCGATGGACGCCTCGGGCTCCATCGGGCCGGAGCTGGACTGGGACGCCGACGCCTGGCTGGAGGTGCGTACGCGCGCCCAGCGGGCCGGCCGTGCCTACATCTGGCTGAACCTGGTCGAGCAGCGGCTGCGTACGGTCGTGGCCGCCGTGCTGCGGCCCATCTACGAACCCGTCCACGGCGACGAGTGGGTGGTCGCCGCGGCCGGGCCCGCCGGTCAGGAATGGGTCCAGCGGGCGGTCGCGGTCCGCGAAGTCAGCCGTCGCAAGGGCTACTTGCTGGACCCGGCCGACGACAACGTGATCAGCTTCCTGACGCTGCCGCAGCTGCGCGAGCTGATGGTGCAGCACTGGCCCTGCTTCGAGCCGTACTTCGACGAACGCCGGGACGTCGAACTCGCCCTCGACGAGCTGGAGGTGACCCGCAACGTCGTCTCCCGCAACCGGGCGCTCTCCGAGGCCGTCCTCAACCAGGCCGAGCGGGCCTCCGCCCGGCTCCTGGAGATGCTCGGCGCGGGCGGTGACGTGCCCTCCGCACGCCGGCTGCCGGTGGACGCGGTGGAGGACCTGGTGGGCGACCGCTACGCGGACGTCGTCGCCGTCCACCCCGACCGGGTCCGGCTCATGCGTCAGTTCCCGGCCGAGGACCTCTTCGGCGGCGCGCGCCGGCTGGACGCCATCGGCATCGGCCTCAACCTGCTCGTGCAGAACTTCTCCGGCCGCCGCCTTGTCCGGCTCGCCGGGACCGGCTGCCGGGTCCGGCTGCTCTTCCTCAACCCCGCCTCCAGCGCGATCAAGCGCCGCGAGCGCGAACTGGGCATGAAACGGGGTGAACTCTCCCGCTCGGTCGAGATGAACATCCTCCACATGCGCCGGGTCCGCTCCCGGCTGCGCGATCCGGGCGCCTTCGAGATCCAGGTCTACGACGACACCCCGCGCTTCTCCGCCTACCTGGTCGACGGCGACGGCGCCGACGGGGTCGGGATCGTCCAGTCCTATCTGCGCGGGGCGCGGGGCATGGAGTCGCCGGTGCTGGTCCTGCGCAACGGCGACAAGGTGGTCAAGTCGGACGACGTCCTGGAAGCGGGACTCTTCCCGACATACCGCGAGGAGTTCGAAATGGCTTGGGCGGATTCGCGCCCTGTGTCCTGAGACGGGTGCGACGGTAAGCGGAACGCGGTCCTCTGATTGTCAGTGGCGCATGCGAGGGTGGAGACCACTGGGGGAAAGCACCACCAAGAAGGGGGACCGCCCATGGGCTGGCACCAAGAGCTCCTGATCGGCTTCGATCTGGAGACGACGGGTACGGATCCGCGCGAGGCGCGTATCGTCACGGGCGCCGTGATCGAGGTCAGGGCCGGGCAGGAGCTGGGCCGCCGCGAATGGCTGGCGGATCCGGGCGTGGAGATCCCGGCCGACGCGGTGGCCGTGCACGGCATCAGCAACGAGCGGGCGGCGGCCGAGGGCCGCCCGGCCGACCAGGTCGCCGACGCCCTCGCGGACGTCCTCACCGGGTACTGGAAGACAGGCGTCCCGGTCGTCGCGTACAACGCGACCTTCGACCTCACCCTGCTCTCCGCGGAGCTGCGCCGGCACGGCCTGCCGTCCCTCTCCGACCGCCTCGGCGGCCTCGACCCCGCGCCGGTCATCGACCCGTACACCATCGACCGCTGGGTCGACCGCTACCGCCGTGGCAAGCGCAACCTCGAAGCGGTCTGCGCCGAGTACGGCATCACCCTCGCCGCCGCCCACAACGCGTCGGCGGACGCCCTCGCCGCGGCGCGCCTGGCCGGGGCCATAGCCGAGCGCCACCCGAAGATCGCGGCGCTGGGGCCGGCGGAGCTGCACCGGCGCCAGGTGGAGTGGTACGCGGAGTGGGCCGCGGACTTCCAGAGCTTTCTGCGCCGCAAGGGAGAGGCCGGCGCGGTGGTGGACGGGGCGTGGCCGCTGCGGGAGCTGGCCGAAGCGGTCTGAGCGTTCCGCTGCAAGTGCCGAGATGCGCCGTCGGTCGTCTGCGGCTTCGTCGTGGCTGGTCGCGCCCACGCGGCGGTAGCCGCACATCCAATACAGCCCCGCGCCCCTGCGGAGCGCTGGTGCTCAGAAGGGATACCAGCGCACCGACTCGTCGCCCTCCCGCAGCGACGCCACCCGGCGCTCGAACTCTTTCAGCGCCTTCGGGTTGCTCGGCGCGTGTTGGGCGACCCACGCGCAGCTCGCCGTCTCCCGGGCCCCGCGCAGCACTCCGCACCCCGCCCACTCCCGCACGTCCCACCCGTAGGCCTCGACGAACGAGTCGTAGGCCTCGGCGGGCAAGCCGTACCGGTCCCGGGAGAGCGCCATGACCACCAGGTCGTGCTCGCGCAGGTCCGAGGAGAAGGTCTCCAGGTCCACCAGCACCGGACCGTCCGGACCGACGTGCACATTGCGGGGCAGCGCGTCCCCATGGATCGGCCCCGGAGCCAGCTGTGGTGTCAGCGCGGCCGCGGTCGCCGCGAAGCCGTCCCGGCGCTCCCGCAGATAGGCCGCGTCCACGGGGGCGATCGCGTCGCCGGCGAGCCGCAGCCAGCGCTCCACACCGCCCAGCAGCTCGCGGGGCGGCAGCGCGAAGGGAGGAGCGGGCAGCGCGTGCACGATCCGCAGGAGTTCGGCCAGATCGCGCGGCTCGGCGGGCCGTACCGGATCCGCCAGCCGGTGCCACACGGTCACCGGGTGGCCGTCCACGAGCCGCGCCTTCGGCTCGGCGGCCCGTACGGCCGGGACGCCCGCCTCCGCCAGCCACCCGGCGATCTCCAGTTCTCGCCGGGCCCGGTCGAGGAGTTCGGCGTCCCGGCCGACCTTCACCACCAGGTCGCCGGCGGCGAACACCGCGTTCTCGCCCAGGGCGAGGAGCGGGGCGTCAGCCGCCGCACCGGGCAGCACATCCGCCGCGGCCAGTACGTCCCGCGCCCTTGCCTCGTCCATCGTCCGCCTCCGTGTCCGTTCCCGGTGCCCGCGCGCCCCCGCGGCTGTGCGGGTGCACACGGCGCCCTCTTCTCGCCATCCGCCGGCCAGTCTCGCATCCACGGAGGTAGCGGCGGGTGGTGCGCGGTGCCTTGACGAGACAACCTGCCTTCACGACCATGACCGGGTCCGACCGGGCCGCGCAAAGGGGGGATGACGTGGCATTGGCGACGAACGTGGCCACCGTGCGGCGACCGGCCGCCGCACGCCTGACCGGCCACGGCGCCTGGTTCCTGGTTCTGCCGGCCCTGATCCCGATCCTCGTCCTGAGCGTCGGTCCGCTGCTCTACGGGATCCTGCTGGCGTTCACCGACGCCCAGTCGGGCCGGACTGGGGCCTTGACATCCTCCCCCTCTTGAAAGAGGGGGATTCCAACCCAGGCGGGTTGAGGTTCACGGGAGCTCGAACGGCTGGTGGCCGTTGTCACCCCTCCGGCACCGGCTGTTCGCCGGGGCGGGAGATCCCGCCCTGTCCTGCCGAGACGTTGATGCTTGAGTTCTCATCGGCGTTGCAGGTGAAGCCGCAGGACACGCAGACGAAGTCGGCTTGCTTCTTGCGCGACTTCTTCTCGATCTATCCGCAGGCACTGCACCGCAGCGACGTAAAGGGCGCGGGCACATCCTCGGCCCGGACCGGAGCCTTCTGCCCCGTGCGCCGCCTCAGCAGGCCCCACCCCTGAGCGAGGATGCCCCGGTTCAGCCCGGCCTTCTGCCGGACGTTCTTGCCGGGCTGCTCGACGGTTCCCTTCGCCGAGCGCGTCATGTTCTTGATGCTCAGCTTCAAACCGCACCAGACAGCACGACTTGGCGAGCATCGTGCTGGTCTTCTCGCGGTCCGCGGCTACCCGGAGTGGAAGGACAAGGTGGCCACCCCCGCCCTCCAGTCGTACTACAGCGGCGCCATCGGCCTCGACGAACTCCGCCACCGCCTGGGGAAGGACGGCAACCTCGTCCTCGCCCGCTACCGGGATTCATTCGCAGTGCTCCGGCCTTCAGGCCGGGGGAGGAGCGAATCTCGTGGTGGCGACGCGGAGCGTCGCGGTGTTGTCTCGGCGGAGTCGGGCAGTGCGGGGCTCAGGTGACATCTCGCACGCATGTTCCTGGCGACAGTGGATGTTCGGGCTCTTTAGGGTGATTGGCATGCAGCTCCGGTACGCGTTCAGGCTCTACCCGAATGCCGGTCAGCGCACCGGGCTGGGCAGGGCGTTCGGGTGTGCCCGGGTGGTGTTCAACCACGCGGTCCGCGTCCGTGAAGACGCGCGAAAGGCTGAGCAGCCGTTCCCGACGGCCGGTCAGCTGTCCCGGAAGCTGATCACCGGGGCGAAGCGGACGAAGGAAAGGTCCTGGCTGGGTGAGGTGTCCGCAGTGGTGCTGCAGCAGTCCCTGAGGGACGCCGAGAGGGCGTACCGCAACTTCTTCACCTCCCTCAAGGGCACGCGCAAGGGACCGAAGGTGGGAGCGCCACGGTTCAAGTCCCGTAAGGACGCCCGGCAGTCGATCCGGTTCACCGCCAACGCCCGCTGGAAGATCACTGACAGTGGCCGTCTGGACCTGCCGAAGATCGGCGCGGTGAAGGTGAAGTGGTCCCGCACGCTGCCCACCACGCCGTCCTCCGTCACCGTCGTCAAGGACGCGGCCGGCAGGTATTTCGCCTCCTTCGTCATTGCCACCGACCCTGCCGTTGACCAGGCGCGAATGCCGGAGACCGACCGCACCATCGGCATCGATCTCGGCCTCGCCCACTTCGCGGTCCTCTCCGACGGCACGAAGATCGACTCCCCGCGTTTTCTGCGGCGCGCGGAGAAGAAGCTGAAGAAGGCTCAAAAGGAGCTGTCCCGCAAGCAGAAGGGATCGAAGAACCGGGCCAAGGCCCGCCTCAAGGTTGCCCGCGCCCACGTCAAGGTCGCTGATGCGCGCCGTGAGTTCCACCATCGGCTCTCCATGAAGCTGATCTCCGAGAACCAAGGGATCGCCGTGGAGGACCTCTCGGTGGCGGGACTGGCCCGCACGAAGCTGGCCAAGTCGGTGCACGACGCGGGATGGTCCGCGTTCATCAGCATGCTGGAGTACAAGGCGGAACGGTACGGCCGCACCCTGGTGAAGATCGGCCGGTTCGAGCCGACGAGTCAGGTCTGCTCCACCTGCGGCATCAAAGACGGACCCAAACCCCTGAGCGTCCGCGAATGGACCTGTACCGCCTGCGGCACCGTCCACGACCGGGACCACAACGCCGCACTCAACGTGAAGACGGCCGCCGGACTGGCGGTATCGGCCTGCGGAGCGCCGGTAAGACCTGGAGCGATCCCGGCACAGCGCGAAGAAACAGGAAGCCACGGATTCGAGACCGGAAACCGTGCCGCGTAGCGGCACAGCGACGATCGAGAAGGCCAGAATCCTCGCCATTCAGGGCGAGGAGCAAGTCAACAGCGCTGAGCACCCGTGTGCACCGAACAGGGCCCGTTGGCTCCCCCGGAGGCCAATAGACCCTGTGTCAGCGGGCGTTGTCCGGGCTCAGACCGGCAGCCGGTCCTGCTCGCCCCGGGTCACCGGCGGCGCCACCGGCTCCGGCGACTCGTCGTGGGTCAGGTCCGGCAGCCGGTGCAGCCAGCGCGGCAGGTACCAGTTGCGCTCGCCGAGCAGGGCCATCACCGCCGGGAGCAGCACGCCCCGGATGACCGTCGCGTCGATGAGGACCGCGACCGCCAGGCCCACGCCCATCTGCTTCATGGACTGCATGGACAGCGTCCCGAAGATCGCGAACACGGCGACCATGATGACGGCGGCGCTGGTGACGACCCCGGCCGTGGTGACCACCCCGTGCTGGATCGCGTCCCTGGTGGACCGGCCGCGCAGCCGGGCCTCGCGGATCCGGGAGACCACGAACACGTGGTAGTCCATCGACAGGCCGAACAGGATCACGAAGAGGAACAGCGGCAGCCAGCTGACGATCGCGCCGACGCCCTCCGCGCCCACCAGGGAGGCACCCCAGCCGTGCTGGAAGACGGCGACCAGGACGCCGTAGGCGGCGCCGACCGAGAGCAGGTTGAGCAGGATCGAGGTGATCGCGACCGTCAGCGACCGGAACGACAGCAGCATGAGGAGGAAGGCGAAGACGACCACGAAGGCGAAGACCGGGACGACCGAGCCCATCAGCTGGTCGTTGAAGTCCTCGTTGCCCGCGACGTTCCCGGTCACCGGCGCCTGCACCCCGTCGACCTTGCCGAGCGTGGCGGGCCGTACCTGGTCGCGCAGCTTCTCCAGGCTCTTGCCGGCCTTGTCCAGGTCGGAGCCGCCGACCAGCGGTACGGAGATCAGGGCGACGTTCTGGGCGTCGTGCAGCCTGATGTCGACCGGGCCGCGCGAGGCACCCGAACTGATCGCCTGCTCCCGGAAGTCGGTCAGCGCCCGCTTGACCTCGGGGGCGTTGATGTCCTTCGCCCTGACGACCACCTCGGCCGGCTCGGAGCCGCCGGGGAAGGCCTGGTTGACCCGGTCGTAGGTCTGCACGATCGGCAGCGACCCGCCGAACTCCTGGTCCAGGGTGAGCTGTGAGGTCTTCATCCCGAGGGCGGGTGCGGCGACCGCGAGCAGCGCGCCGACCGCGACCAGCGCGGAGACCAGCGGCCTGGCGAGCACACCCCGCAGTACGGCGCTCCAGAACCGGCTCTCGGAGGGGCCGTGGGCGCGCCCACGGCGGCGCAGGAACGGGATCCGGCCCTTCTCGACCCGCTCGCCCAGCAGGGAGAGCAGGGCGGGCAGGACGGTGACCGAGCCGACCATGGCGACCGCGACGACCATCAGGGAGGCCAGGCCCATCGCCTCGAACTCGGCGAGGCCGGTGAACAGCATGCCCGCCATCGCCACGCAGACCGTGACACCGGAGACGATGATGGCCCGGCCGCTGGTGGCGGCGGCGATCCGCAGCGCCGCGCCCGCGTCCCGGCCGGCCTCCCGCTCCTCGCGCTCCCGGCGCAGGTAGAACAGGCAGTAGTCGACGCCGACGGCCATGCCGACCAGCAGCATCACGGAGTTGGCGGTGTCGCTCATCGGCTGCAGATGGCTGACCAGGCCCATCAGGCCCATCGTCGCCATGATCGCGGTGATCGCCAGGCCGACCGGCAGCAGCGCGGCCACCAGTGCGCCGAAGGCGATCAGCAGGATGCCGAAGGCCACCGGCACGGCGGAGTACTCGGCCCGCTTGAAGTCCTTGCCGAAGGCGTCGCCGTACTGCTTGTCCATGCTGGCGCCGCCGATCTCCGCGATCCGCAGCGTGCCGTGCGCCTTCTGCACCCCGGCCACCGCGTCCAGCACCGGCTCGACCCGCTCGGCGGCGGTGTCCGCGTCGCCGCGCATGTCGAACTGGACCAGCGCGCTGCGGCCGTCCTTCGAGATGGTTCCGGTGGCGTACGGCGAGGTGATGTCCGTGACCTTGCCGGTGCCGTCGACCGCCTTGACGACCTCCGCGACGGCGGACCTGAACCCGGCGTCCGTGGTCTTGACCGACGGGTCCTTGGACTGGATCAGGACCGTCTCGGCGGCCGGTTCCTTGATCCCCGCGTCGTCGATGATCTTCGCTGCGGTGTGGGTCTCGCCCTTGAGCTGGTCGCTCTCGTCGACGTCGACCCGGCCGGCCGCCGAGCCGAGTCCCATCGCCAGGACGACGAACAGTACCCATATGCCGACGGCGGCCCAGCGGTGCCGGGCGCTCCAGCCGCCGGCCCGGGCGGCCAGGCCCCGCACCCGCGTGTCTCCGTTCCCCATGACGGGATTGCCCCCTCGTGTGCGGTGACGGCCCCGGCCGCCACGATCTCTTCACGACTTCCTTCGTTCGATTCGAAGGTATGGGCCGGATAAGACCGACTCCTCGTGCTGTCCGGTGAAGTGCGGCGGCCGGCTCTCATCGCCTGGGAGGATGTCGGGCCCCTACATCTATCGACCGATCTCGGGGGTGATGATCAGGGCTGTCCCTTCCGACGACCGGGATCCGCTTTGTGATTACAGAACCTTGTTGAACAAGTCACAGGTGCGTGTAGGAGTTGATCCGGAGCGGTCCGATCGGCCAGAGTTTCGGGCAGCCCGGCATGCCCGGCACGGCCGTCGTGCCCACCCCCACGGGGCACGACGGCCGTTCTAAGGTGTTCGAATGACGATGTATGCGGCACTGCTGCGCGGGATCAACGTGGGCGGCCGGAAGAGGCTCCCGATGGCCGAGCTGCGGGCGCTCATGACCGGCCTGGGGTACGCGTCCGTACAGACCTACCTGCAGAGCGGGCAGGCCGTCTTCGCCGATGTCCGCGGGGACACCGAGTCGCTGGCCGCGGAGCTGGCCGGGGCGATCGAGGAGCGGTTCGGCTTCCCCGTCGACATCCTGGTCCGCGACCACGCCTACCTGAAGGCGACCGCCGGGGCCTGCCCGTTCCCGGCCGCCGAACTGGAGGCCAGGCAGCTGCACGTCACCTACTTCTCCGCGCCGGTCGCGCCGGAGCGGTTCGCGGACCTGGACCCCGCCGCCCACCTCCCCGAGGAGTTCCGGCTGGGCGACCGCGCGCTGTACCTGTACGCCCCGGACGGCCTCGGCCGCTCCAAGCTGGCGGAGGCGCTGTCCCGGCCGCGGATCAACAAGGGGCTGATCGCCACCACCCGCAACTGGAACACGGTCGTCAAGCTGGTGGAGCTCACCGCCCCGGAAGCGTGACCGTCCGCAGGCCGAGGAAGGGCGCCAGCGAAAGGCCAGGTCCACGGCGTCCGCGGACGCCCAGGGGGAACATCCCGCCGACGCCGAGTTCGTATACACCAGCGGCGAGGCCCTCCGGCACATCGGGCGCAACGGCCTGGGCCAGTGGAGGGATGAGCCGCGCCACCGGATCGCCGCCGCCGAGGGCACGACGATCACCCGGTCAACTGCCCAATAAAAACAAGTTGTTGACAACTGAAACAGTAAAGCCCCTGGTGTGACACGTTCGCGGGGCGCGACGCTGAAGTAAGAGCCGGCCGTGGCGGTGACGCTCGCGAGAGCCCCGCCGTGGGCCGGCCGTTCGCGGTCCGACGTCACAGGGGAGCGCCGGACCGCGAACCCCCTCGGACCGAACGCCGGACCGCTCAGGCCCCCACGGCCGCCAGGGCGGGGGTGCGGGCCGCGTCGTACCGCTCCAGCAGCACCCGCGCCACCTCGGGGGCCGGGCCGAGCACCTCGGCCAGCACGTCCGCCTCCGCCGCGCCCCGCGCGATCCGGTCGGGCAGGAAGCCGGGGGCGAGGACGTAGGGGGCGACCGCCACCCGGGCACAGCCGAGCTCCCGCAGCTCCCGTACCGCGTCCTCGGTGCGGGGGAGGGATGCGGAGGCGAACGCGGGCCGCACGGCGCACCAACCGGTGTGCCGCCACTCCCGCGCGATTTCTGCGATCACCGCGATCGCCTCCGGGTCGCTGGACCCCGCCGAGGCCAGTACGACCCCGGTCGAGGGTTTGTCGGCGGGGGTCAGCCCCGCCTCGTGCAGCCGCCGTTCGAGGGCCGCCAGGAGCAGCGGGGACGGGCCGAGCACCTCCGCCTGCCGGATCCGCAGCCGCGGCGGCGCGTCCCGCAGGACGGCCGGGATGTCCGCCTTCGCGTGGAACGCGCGGGTGAGCAGCAGGGGGAGGGCCACGACATCGCGGACGCCTTCCGCCGCCAGGGACTCCAGCACCCCGTGCACCGAGGGGATGTTGAAGTCCAGGAAGCCGGTCTCCACGCGCAGCCCGGGCCGCAGCGACCGTACCCGCCGTACCAGGGCGTGCACGGTCGCCGCGTGCCGCGGATCGCGGCTGCCGTGGGCGATGACGACGAGGACCGGCTTGCTCATGGGCTACCTCAGCTCTTCACCAGCAGACCGCGGCTGCGCAGCACCCACCGCTCCAGCGGGCTGAAGATCAGCAGGTCGATCGCGATGCCGACGAACAGGATCAGGATGATGGCCTCGAACACCATGGCCATGTCGCTGGCGGTGCGCGCGTTCTCCAGCAGCTGGCCGAGGCCCACGCCGAGGTCCGGGAAGCTCGCGATGATCTCCGCCGCCATCAGCGAACGCCAGGAGAACGCCCAGCCCTGCTTCAGGCCCGCCACATAGCCGGGCAGCGCCGCCGGCAGCACCACGTGCCAGATGCCCTTCACTCCCGTGGCGCCCATCGTGCGTCCGGCGCGCAGGAACAGCGGGGGCACCTGGTCGACACCGGAGACGAGACCGTTGGCGATGGAGGGGACCGCGCCGAGCAGGATCACCGCGTACATCATCGAGTTGTTCAGGCCCAGCCAGATCACTGCCGGCGGCACCCACGCCACCGACGGCAGCGACTGGAGGCCGGACAGGATCGGGCCGATGGCCGCGCGCACGAACTTCACCCGGGCCACCAGCAGACCCAGCGGGGTGCCGATGACCAGCGCGAAGAGGAAGCCGAGCAGGCCGCGGCTGACACTGGTCCAGATGTAGCCGAGCAGGTCGCCCTTGAGCCAGGCGTCCTTGAACGCGCTGCCCACCGCGGCCGGCGAGGGCAGCTTGGACGGGTCGTCGACGACCGGGACGAGGAGCGTCCAGACCACGAGGACCACGGCGAGCGCGATGATCGGCGGCAGGATCTTGGCGGTGAAGACCTGCCGGAAGGTCGGGCGGCCGGTGGCCGACGTCTCCAGTGCGTCCAGGCCCGCCTCGACACTTCCGGCGTCCTTGGCCGCGGTCGTCTCAGTGCTGGCCATGACGGCGGATCTCCCCACGCAGTACATCGGTGATCTCAAGGGACAGTTCGGCCACGGGAGCGTCCTCGATCCGGCGCGGCTGCGGGATGCCGACCGTCCACTCGCGCGCTATCCGGCCCGGGCGGGACGACAGCAGGATCACCCGCTGGGCGAGCCGCACCGCCTCGCGCACGTTGTGCGTGACGAACAGGACGGAGACCCCGGTCTCCTGCCAGATACGGGTCAGCTCGTCGTGCAGCACGTCCCGGGTGATGGCGTCCAGGGCCGAGAACGGCTCGTCCATCAGCAGCAGGTTGCTCTCCTGGGCGAGTGCCCGCGCCAGCGCCGCACGCTGGCGCATACCGCCCGACAGCTCGTGGACGCGCTTGCCGTACGCGCCCTTCAGCCGGACCAGTTCGAGCAGCTGCTCGGCCTTGGCACGGCGGTCGTTCTTGGGAACCCCCCTGAGCTTCAGGGCGAGTTCGATGTTCTTGCCCGCGGTAAGCCACGGGAAGAGGGCGTGCTCCTGGAACATCAGGGCGGGCCGCCCGTCCGTCGCGATGGAGCCCGCGGTGGGCCGGTCCAGCCCCGCCACCAGGTTCAGCAGCGTGGACTTGCCGCACCCCGAGGCCCCCAGGAGGGTGACGAACTCACCCGGCGCGACATCGAGCGTGATGTCGTCCAGGACGAGCTGCTGCCCGCCGGGAGTCGCGAAGGACTTCGAGACGTGCTCAAGGCGTGCCGCGTGCTCCACCGACTCGCCGGCCTTGGCGAGTGTCGTGGTCGTGGCCATGGTCGTCACCTCCTGGGAACGCGTCGGGACCGGGGTCAGCTGCTGCCGAGACCGGCGGCGTCGACCGTGCTCGCGCCCTCGGCCTTGAGGACCTTGTTGAGGATCGTCAGGTCGTAGATGTTCTTCAGCAGCGGGTCGGTGAGCAGACCGGCCTTGACGGCGTGCTCGGCCTCGGTGTTGAGGGTGGAGGCCAGCGGGTCGTCGGTGAACTGGATCGACGACCAGGCGGAGTTCAGGACGTCGTCCGGCAGCGCCTTGCCGGAGTCGACCGCCAGCTGCTTGTTGGCGGAGGCCTTCGCCGCGTCCGGGTTGGCGTTGATCCACTTGTTGGTGTCGACCGAGCCCTTCAGGACCGCCTCGACGACCTTCGGGTGCTCCTTCAGGAACTTCTGCGACACGATGATGTTCGTGATCACGAACTTCTTGTCGGGCCACAGCGTGGACTCGTCGAGCAGCACCTTGCCGCCCTCGGCGACCAGCTTGGACGCGGTCGGCTCCGGCACCCAGGCGCCGTCGATGGAACCGGCCTTGAAGGCGTCCGGGGTGATCTTGTTGTCGGTGCGGACGACCGTGACGTCACCCTTGCCGCTCTGCGCGTCGACCTTCCAGCCCTGGTCGGCGATCCAGTTGAGGAACGCCACGTCCTGCGTGTTGCCCAGCTGAGGCGTTGCGATCTTCTTGCCCTTGACGTCCTTCAGGGACTTGATCTTCTTCGGGTCGACGACCAGCTTCACGCCGCCCGACGCCGAACCGCCGATGATCTTCAGGTCGGTGCCGTTGGACTTGGTGTAGCCGTTGATCGCCGGCGAGGGGCCGATCCAGCCGATGTCGATGGACCCGGAGTTGAGCGCCTCGATCTCCGAGGGGCCGGCGTTGAAGATCGCGTACTTGGCCTGGGTGGCGCCGAGCTCCTTCTGGAAGAAGCCCTTCTGGTTGCCCACCAGCGCGGTCGCGTGGGTCAGGTTGCCGAAGTAGCCGATCTTGACGGTGTCGAGGCCGTCGATCTTCTTGGCACCGGCGGCGACCTTGGCGGTGTCGGTCTTGTCGGAGTCCGACCCGTAACCGCAGGCGGCGAGGGCGAGCAGGGGAAGCGCGGCTATCACCGCGAGACTGCGGCGGAAGGCTTTTGTTGCAGGCACGGGAGGTGTTCCTCTCGGAGGCCCGGCGGTCACGGTCTCTCAGGTCGTGGCCGGGAGGTCGGCAGGTCTGCGTCTACGGCGGTGGGGGGTGAGGGCGCGCAAGCGGTGCGCGTACGTCAGCGCACACATCGCGCCACTCCGCCCTGCCCGCTGCCGAGGCTGCCGCTGCCGACGCGGCCGCCCTCCTTGGCGAACGTGGAGTAGTAGTCGGTGGAGTTCATGTCAGAAGTCCCACCCGTCGTCCTCGGCCTCGTCCTTGACGGGCTCGGGGGAGGCGAACGACTCGCCGACCATGCCCGCGGTGAGCGTGGTGCCGTCGGCGGGGTCGATCAGGATGAACGAGCCGGTGCGGCGCGAGTCGGCGTAGGAGTCGACCGGCAGCGGCTCGGCGGTACGGATCTTCACCCGGCCGATGTCGTTGGCGATGAGCTGCCCCGGGTGCGGGTGCAGGGACAGGTCGTCGAGCGTGAGCCGGGACGGGATGTCCTTGACGATCGCCTTGACCGTGCGGGTGCCGTGCTTGAGCAGTACCCGGTGCCCGACGGTCAGCGGCTGGTCGGCCACGTGGCAGACGGTCGCCTCGACCTCCTGGGTGGTCGGCGGGGCGTCCTTCGTGGGCACGATCAGGTCGCCGCGCGAGACGTCGATGTCGTCGGTGAGCAGGAGGGTCACCGACTGGGTCGTCCAGGCCGAGTCGACCGGCTTGCCAAGGAGGTCGATGCCCGAGATCGTGGTCGTGCGACCGGAGGGCAGGACCGTGACCGGCTCGCCGACGTGGAAGGTGCCGGCGGCGATCTGGCCGGCGTAGCCCCGGTAGTCCGGGTGCTCGGCGGTCTGCGGGCGGATCACGTACTGCACGGGCAGCCGGGCGTGGCAGTGCGCCAGGTCGTGGCTGACCGGGACGGTCTCCAGGTGCTCCAGGACGGTCGGGCCGCCGTACCAGTCCATGTTCGCGGACGGCTCCACGACGTTGTCGCCGACCAGCGCCGAGATCGGGATCGCGGTGACCTCCGGGACGCCCAGCTCGGTCGCGTACGCCGTGAACTCCTCGGCGATCCCGGCGAAGATCGCCTCCTGGTAGCCGACCAGGTCCATCTTGTTGACGGCGAGGACCACGTGCGGGACGCGCAGCAGGGCGGCGATCGCGGCGTGCCGGCGGGTCTGCTCGACGACCCCGTTGCGGGCGTCGACCAGGACCACGGTCAGCTCGGCGGTGGAGGCACCCGTCACCATGTTGCGGGTGTACTGCACATGGCCGGGCGTGTCGGCGAGGATGAACCGGCGCTTGGGAGTGGCGAAGTAGCGGTAGGCCACGTCGATGGTGATGCCCTGTTCGCGCTCGGCCCGCAGCCCGTCGGTGAGCAGGGCGAGGTCGGGGGCGTCCTGCCCGCGCGAGGCAGAGGCGCGCTCCACGGCCTCCAGCTGGTCGGTGAGGACCGACTTGGAGTCGTGCAGCAGCCGTCCGACGAGGGTGGACTTGCCGTCGTCGACCGAACCGGCGGTCGCGAAGCGCAGCAGGGTGGTCTCGGCCAGACCGAGTTCCGTGGTGGTCGTGCTCATCTCTAGAAGTACCCCTCGCGCTTGCGGTCTTCCATCGCGGCCTCGGAGAGCTTGTCGTCGGCGCGGGTGGCGCCGCGCTCGGTGAGCCGGGAGGCGGCGATCTCGGCGATCACGGCGTCCAGCGTGCCGGCGTCGGAGTCGACGGCACCCGTGCAGGACATGTCACCGACGGTCCGGTAACGCACCTGGCGCTTCACGACGGTCTCGCCGTCCTTCGGGCCGCCCCACTCACCCGCGGTCAGCCACATCCCGCCCCGCTGGAAGACCTCACGCTCGTGCGCGAAGTAGATCTGCGGCAGCTCGATGCCCTCGCGGGCGATGTACTGCCAGACGTCCAGTTCGGTCCAGTTGGAGAGCGGGAAGAC
>NZ_JBSHAF010000024.1:0-47835 GCF_053611365.1 Streptomyces sp. NPDC054813
TTCCATTCGCCGTTGATGGATCCGGTGTTGGGGCGGTTCCGTGAGGCGATCGCCGGGGTCACCTTCAGCACGCCGAGCATTCCTTTCGTGTCCACGGTGGCGCTCGACACCGCGCCCGTGGACATCGATTACTGGGTGCGTAATGTCCGTGACACGGTTCGGTTCGCCGATGCGGTTGCCCGCCTGCACGAGCAGGGTGTGACGAGGTTCGTGGAGGTCGGTCCGGATGCCGCGTTGACCGCCGTGGGACCGGATTGTCTGTCGCAGGACGCGACGGCGGCGTTCGTGCCGTTGCTGCGTCGCGGGCAGCCCGAAGTCCGTTCGGTGGCAGCCGGGTTGGCCCTGTTCCACGTGCACGGCGGCGTCGTCGACTGGGCGTCGTATCTGCCCGCCGCGGCCCGGGTCGACCTGCCCACCTACGCCTTCCAGCACCGCCGCTACTGGCTGGAGTCGGCCCCCGGCGGTAACCTCGCCGCCTCGGGTCTGCTCCCGGCCGGTAATCCGCTGCTCGGTGCGGCCACCGCGCTGGCCGGGTCGGACGCGTATCTGCTCACCGGCCGGCTCTCTGTGGCGTCCCAGCCCTGGCTGGCCGACCACCGTGTCAATGGCGCGATCGTGCTGCCCGGCGCGGCGTTCGTGGAGCTGGCGGTGCAGGCCGCCGACCGTGTCGGTTGCGACCGGGTCGAGGAACTCGTGCTGCGGGCGCCGCTGGTGCTGACCGACACGGGTGCGGTCCGGCTGCAACTGACCGTCCGCGAGGCCCAGGACTCCGGCCGACGCGCCGTGGAGATCTACTCTCTGGCCGAGGACGCGTCCGAGGACGAGCCGTGGACGCTGCACGCCACCGGCACCCTCGCCCTCGAACCACTCGAACCCGTCGCCGCCGAAGAGGTCTGGCCGCCGCGGGACGCCACCCCGGTGGCCGTAGCTGCCGCCTACGCCGATCTCGCCGCTCGCGGCCTCGGCTACGGACCGGCGTTCCAGGGGCTGCGCGCGGCCTGGCGGCGGGGTGACGTGGTCCTCGCCGAGGTCGCCCTGTCCGACGAACTCCGCGAACGGGCCCGGGGTTTCGGGCTGCATCCCGCTCTGCTGGACGCTGCCCTGCACGCGCTCGCGCTCACCGACGACACGGGCAACGCGCTGCTGCCGTTCTCCTGGTCCGGCGTCCGGCTGCACGCCGCCGGAGCGGCCGCCGTGCGGGTGCGGCTCGCACCCACCGGTGCGGGTGCCTTCGCGCTGGACCTGTTCGACGGCGCCGGAGCTCCGGTTGCCTCCGTCGAGTCGCTGACTCTGCGGGCCGCCGCCGGAGAGGGGGCGAGCCGGGTGCCCAGGGACTCGCTGTTCCGGCTGGAGTGGGACACCGTCCCGGCCCCCGCCGAACCGGCCGGCGGTCGGTGGACGGTGCTGGGTGCGCTGACCGAGTCCCTGGCCGCCGATCTGCGGGCCACCGGGGTCGACCTCGCGGGTGACGGGGCCGCCGACCTCACCGTGCTGGCCGTGCCGATGGGGGAGCCCGTCGAGGCGGTCACCGCCACCGTGCTGCGGCAGGTGCAGGACTGGCTGGCCGACAGCGCGGCGCCCGCCCGGCTGCTCGTGGTCACCACCGGCGCGGTCGCCACCGAACCCGCCGACGCCCCGGCCGATCCGGGAGGTGCGGCGGTGTGGGGGCTGCTGCGTGCCGCGCAGGCCGAACAGCCCGAGCGGATCGTGCTGGCCGACCTCGACGACACCGCCGGGTCCCGTCGCGCCCTGCCCGCCGTACCGGCCACCGGTCAGCCCCAACTTGCCCTGCGTGACGGCCTGTTAAGTGCTCCCAGGCTGGTCAGGCCCGAGCTGGTGCCGCCCGTGGAACCGCACTGGCGGCTGGCCGTCACCCGCCCGGGCACCCTGGACGCCCTCGCGCTGGTGCCCGCCCCGGCCGCGGCGGCCCCCCTGCGGCCGGGCCAGGTGCGTATCGCCGTACGGGCAGCCGGGCTGAACTTCCGTGATGTGCTCATCGCTCTGGGCATGTACCCCGGCGAGGTGGCCCTCGGCGGCGAGGGCGCCGGGGTGGTCACCGAGGTCGCCGACGACGTCACCGACCTGGCCCCGGGTACTCGGGTCACCGGCCTCTTCGGTGACGCGTTCGCCCCGGTCGCGGTGGCCGAGCGGGCGGCCGTGGCACCGATTCCGGACGGCTGGACGTTCGAGCAGGCCGCCGCCATGCCGATCGCGCACCTCACCGCCCGGCTCGGTCTGGTCGAACTCGCCGGACTGCGGGCCGGGGAGAAGGTGCTGATCCACTCCGCGGCCGGCGGTGTCGGCATGGCCGCCGTACAACTGTCCCGGCATCTCGGCGCCGAGGTCTACGGCACCGCGAGCGAGGGCAAATGGCAGGTGCTGCGCGACCTCGGCCTGGACGACGCGCACATCGCCTCCTCGCGGGACACCGGTTTCGCCGCGCGATTCGGCCCGGTGGACGTCGTACTGAACTCGCTGTCCGGTGAGTTCGTCGATGCCTCGGCGGGACTGCTGCGCGTCGGCGGGCGGTTCCTGGAGATGGGCAAGACCGACCTGCGCGACCCGGCCGACTTCCCGGACATCGACTATCTGCCGTACGACCTGATGCGGTTGTCGCCGCGGGAGATGCAGCGGTTGCTGGTCGCGGTGCTGGAACTGTTCGCCGCGGGGGCGCTGACCCTACCGCCGCCGTCCGTGTGGCCGGTCTCCCGGGCCGTCGACGCGTTCCGGCACCTCAGCCAGGCCCGGCACACCGGCAAACTGGTGCTCACCCTGCCCCACCGGGTCGACCCGCAGGGCACCGTCCTGATCACCGGCGGCACCGGCACCCTCGGCGGGCTGGTCGCCCGGCATCTGGTGCGCGAGCACGGCATACGGCACCTGATTCTGACCAGCCGCCGTGGCAGCGCCCCCCAACTGGAGGCCGAGCTCACCGAACTCGGCGCCGACGTGCGCGTGGTGGCCTGCGATGCCGCCGAACGGGACGCGCTGGCCGCGTTGTTGGCCGACATACCAGCCGAACATCCGCTGACCGCAGTGATGCACGCGGCCGGGGTCTCCGACGACGGGTTGTTCACCGCGCTCACCCCGGAGCGGCTGGCCGCGACGTTGCGGCCCAAGGTGGCCGCCGCACTGCACCTGGACGAGCTCACCCGCGGCCTGGACCTGGCCGCGTTCGTGCTGTTCTCCTCGGCCACCGGCATCCTCGGCGGCCCCGGCCAGGCCAACTACGCGGCCGCCAACGCCTGCCTGGACGCACTGGCCGGCCGACGGCGCGCCACCGGGCTGCCCGCCCAGTCACTGGCCTGGGGGCTCTGGGCCCCGCCGAGCGGCATCACCGGCGAACTCTCGGCCGCGGACCTGGCCCGGATGGCCCGCGCCGGAGTGCGGGCGCTCTCCGCCGAGGAGGGGCTGGCGCTGTTCGACACGGCGCTGGCCGTCGACGAACCGGTGCTGCTGCCGGCCAAGGTCCGGTTGCACACCGCCGACCCGGCGCTGCTGCCACCCCTGCTGCGCGGCCTGATACGCGGCCCGCGACGTCGTACCGCCGCGCCCGCCGGGCCCGGTACGGCCACCCGGCCCGACCGGCTCACCGCCGAGGAACTGCTGACCCTGGTACGCGCCGAGACCGCCGCCGTCCTCGGCCATGCCGACGCCGACTCCGTCGACCCGCAGGCGGAGTTCCGTGCACTCGGCGTGGACTCGCTGTCCGCGGTGGAACTGCGCAACCGGCTCACCGCGGCCACCGGCACCGCCCTGCCCGCGACCCTGGTGTTCGACTACCCGACCCCCGCCGCGGTCGCCGGACACCTGCGCCAGGACGCGCCGGAGGACAAGGCCGCGCCGCCTCCGGCCGGTGCCGGCGTCGACACCGACGAGCCCATCGCGATCGTCGGCATGGCCTGCCGGTTCCCGTCGCGGATCCGCTCCCCGGAGCAGCTGTGGCGGTTCCTGCTCGACGGCGGTGACGGCATCACCGAGTTCCCGGCCGACCGTGGCTGGGACCTGGAGTCGTTGTTCGACTCCGACCCCGACCGGCCGGGCACCTCCTATACCCGCCACGGCGGATTTCTGCGCGCCGCCGCCGACTTCGACGCCGACTTCTTCGGCATCAACCCGCGCGAGGCGCTCGCCACCGACCCGCAGCAGCGGCTGCTCCTGGAGACCTCCTGGGAGACCTTCGAACACGCCGGGATCGACCCGGCCGCCGTGCGCGGCAGCCGGACCGGGGTGTACGTGGGCGTGATGCGCCAGGACTACGGCCCGATGCTGCACCACGCCGCCGAGGGCGTGGAGGGTTACCGGCTCACCGGCAGCGCGGCCAGCGTCGCCTCCGGCCGGCTCGCCTACGCGTTCGGCCTGGAAGGCCCCACCCTGACCGTTGACACCGCCTGCTCGTCCTCGCTGGTGGCACTGCACCTGGCCGCCCAGGCGCTGCGCCGCGGCGAGTGCGACCTGGCGCTGGCCGGCGGCGCCACGGTGATGGCCACCCCCGGGCTGTTCGTGGAGTTCTCCCGGCAGCGCGGCCTGGCCGCCGACGGCCGCTGCAAGTCCTTCTCGGCCGACGCCGACGGCACCTCGTGGTCGGAGGGCGCCGGGATGCTGCTCGTGGAGCGGCTCTCCGACGCCCGCGCGGCCGGGCACCCGGTGCTGGCCGTGGTGCGCGGCTCCGCGGTCAACTCAGACGGCGCGTCCAACGGGCTGACCGCCCCCAACGGGCCGTCGCAGCAGCGGGTCATCCGCACCGCGCTGGCCACGGCCGGACTGTCCACCGGGGACGTCGACGCGGTGGAGGCGCACGGCACCGGCACCATCCTGGGCGATCCCATCGAGGCGCAGGCCCTGCTGGCCACCTACGGCCAGGGCCGGGACGGCGAGCCGCTGTGGCTCGGGTCGGTCAAGTCCAACATCGGGCACACCCAGGCCGCCTCCGGTGTCGCCGGGATCATCAAGATGGTCCTGGCCCTGCGGGAAGGGCTGCTGCCCCGCACCCTGCACGTCGACGCACCCAGCCCGCACGTGGACTGGGCCTCCGGCGCGGTGTCCCTGCTCACCGAGGCGCGGCCCTGGCCGGAGACCGGCCGGGCCCGCCGCGCCGCGGTGTCCTCGTTCGGCGTCAGCGGAACGAACGCGCACATCGTCATCGAACAGGCGCCGGCCGAGGCACCGCCGCGACCGCCGGCCCGCACCCCCCTGCCGCTGCCGGTCGTGCTCTCCGCCCGCACCGGGGCGGCCCTGCGCGCACAGGCGGCCCGGCTGCTGACCCACCTCGGCGACCACCCGGATGTCGAACCGGCCGCGTTGGCGCACTCGCTGCTGACCACCCGCGCCGCGCACCCGCACCGGGCGGCGGTGCTGACCGGTCCCCGCGCCGGGGGCCACCATGGCGGGGATCACCCCGGTCCGGCCGATCCCCGGCCCGGACTGGCCGCCCTCGCCGACGGCACCCCCGACGCCGACGTGGTCACCGGCTTCGCCGCGGACGCCGGGAAACTGGCCTTCCTGTTCCCCGGCCAGGGCTCCCAGCGCCTCGGGGCCGGCCGTGAACTGGCCGCCGGGTTCCCCGCCTACGCCGAGGCGTTCGACGCGGTGTGCGCCGAACTCGACCGGCACCTGCCCCGGCCGCTGCGCGAGGTGCTGTTCGCCGCCGAGGGCAGCCCCGAGGCCGCCCTGCTCGACCGCACCGACTTCACCCAGGCCGCGCTGTTCGCCGTCGAGGTCGCCCTGGTCCGGCTCACGGAGAGCTGGGGGCTGCGCCCGGACCTGGTGGCCGGCCACTCCGTCGGCGAGATCGTCGCCGCACACATCGCCGGGGCGCTCACCCTCCCCGACGCCGCCAGGTTGGTCACCGCCCGCGGCAGGCTGATGGCGGCGGCCACGACAGGCGGCGCGATGGTCGCCGTCCAGGCCACCGAGGCCGAACTCGCCCCGCTGCTGGCCGAGTACGCCGGGCTGGTACGGCTGGCCGCCGTCAACGGTCCGAGTGCGGTGGTGGTGTCCGGCGACGCGGGCGCGGTCGCCGAGATCGGCGCGCACTGGCGTGAACGCGGCCGCCGTACCCGGCAGTTGCGGGTCACCATGGCCCCGCACTCGCCGCATGTGGACGCCATCCTGGCCGAGTACCGGGAGATCGTCACCGGTATCCCGTTCAGCGCGCCACGGCTGCCGGTCGTGTCCACGGTGACCGGGGCACCGCTGTCCGAGCGGGAGATCACCGACCCGGAGCACTGGGTGGCCAACGTCCGTGACAGCGTGCGGTTCCTGCCCGCGGTACGCGCCCTGGCCGAGGCGGGGGCCACCGCGTTCGTCGAGATCGGTCCGGCCGCCGCGCTGACCGCCATGGCCCGCGACTGCCTGACCGCGACCGAGCCCGCCGCCGGGTCCGCCGCCGGGTCCGCCAACGAGCCCGCCGCCGGGTCCGCCGACGAGCCCGCCGCAGGGTCTGCCGACGAGCCCGCCGCCGGAACGGTCGTGCTGCCCACCCTGCGTGACGGCCGGGACGAGATCCCGGCCCTGCTGGACGCGCTGACCCGCCTGCATGTGCACGGCATCTCCGCCGACTGGGCCGCGGTCGCCGAGGACCGCGCGCCGACGCCGGTTCCGCTGCCCACCTACCCGTTCCAGCACCGCCGGTTCTGGATGACCGGCGAGACGGCCGCAGACGCCGGCGCGGCCGGTCTCGGCACGATCGGGCACCCGCTGCTCGGCGCGGCCGTCACGCTCGCGGACGGGGCCGGGGTGCTGTTCACCGGGCGGCTCTCCACCAGCGCCCAGCCCTGGCTGGCCGACCATGTGGTGGCCGGCCGGATCGTGCTGCCCGGCACCGCGTACGTCGACCTGGTCGCCCGCGCCGGGGACGAGGTCGGTTGCGGCCGGATCACCGAACTCACCCTGGACACACCACTGGTCCTGCCCGAGCGGGGCAGCGCCGTACTCCAGCTGGTGCTCGGCACGCCCGACGAGCGGGGCCGCCGGACGGCGAACCTGTACTCCCGGGCCGAGGCGGGTACCGCCGACGAGCCGTGGACCCGACACGCCACCGGCACCGTCGGACCGGCGGACGACAGCGCGCCACCGTTGGGCGAGTTGCCCCCGGCCGAGTCCGAGTGGGGCGAGCCCGGCGGGCTGTACGAACTGCTGGCCGACCGTGGCCTGGCCTACGGACCGGCGTTCCAGGGCCTGCGCCGGGTCTGGCGGCACGGCGAGGAGCTGTACGCCGAGGTCGCGCTGCCCGCACCGGGCGAGCCCGCCGGCTTCGGGGTGCACCCGGCGCTGCTGGACGCCGCGTTGCACGCGCTGGCCACCGACCCGGAGGCGTCCTCGGCCGCCCTGCCGTTCGCCTGGACCGGGGTGACCGTGCGGCAGCCCGGCGCCGACACGCTGCGGGTGCGGCTGACCCCGGCCGACGGCGGCTACGCCATCGCCGCGTACGACGGCTACGGCGCCCCGGTGCTGACGGCGGACAGCCTCACGCTGCGCCCGATCCCCGCCGGACTGAGCGCCGGCCACGCCGGGACCGAGGCACTGCACACGGTGGCGTGGACGCCGGTGCGCACCGCAGGCGAGGGTTCCTCCCCGACCGAACCGAGCACCGGAACCGAGGGCTACTCGTCCACCGAACCGTCTGCCGAAGCGTCTACTGGACCGTCTGCCGAAGCGTCCACCGAACCGTCTGCCGAAGCGTCTACTGGACCGTCTGCCGAAGCGTCCACCGAACCGTCTGCCGCCCCACCCACCGAGCCCACTACCGGCACCGAGGACCCCGCGCCCGTCCGACTCGGCGCGGACCTAGACCTCACCGCGGTGACCGACCCGGGCGGGTGGCTGCTCGCCGCGTCGCCCCCCGCCACGAACGACCCGGCCGGCATCGCCACCGCCACCCACCGCGTCCTGGCCCTGCTGCGCACGTTCCTGACCGAGGAACGGTTCGCCGACACCACGCTCGCCCTGCGCACCACCGGAGCCGTCGACGGCACCGACCTGGGCGCCGCCGCCGTCTGGGGTCTGGCCCGCTCCGCCCAGTCGGAGAACCCGGGCCGGATCGTGCTCCTCGACAGCGACGGCAGCCTGCCCGACCCCGTTGCCCTGGCCACCGGCGAGCCCCAACTGGCCGTCCGGGACGGCGTGGTGCGCGTACCCCGGCTGATCCGCGCCGACGCCGGCGAGCCCGCCGTATGGCGCCCGGAGGGCACGGTACTGATCACCGGCGGTACCGGCGCCCTCGGCTCGGTACTGGCCCGGCACCTCGCGGCCGAGCACGGCGTACGGCATCTGCTGCTCACCGGCCGCCGTGGACCCGACGCCCCGGGCGCCGCCGAACTAATCGCCGATCTCGCCGAACTCGGCGCCACCGCCCGGGTGGTGGCCTGCGACGTCGCCGACCGGGACGCGCTGGCCGCGCTGCTGGCCGGTATCCCCGACGCGCACCCGCTGACCGCCGTGGTGCACGCCGCCGGTGTGCTGGACGACGGCATGCTCGCCGCGCAGACCCCGGAGCGCATCGACCGGGTGCTGCGGCCCAAGGCGGCCGCCGCCCTGCACCTGGACGAGCTGACCCGTGGTCAGGACCTGGCCGCGTTCGTGCTGTTCTCCTCGGCCGCCGGGATCCTGGGCAGTCCCGGGCAGAGCAACTACGCCGCCGCCAACGCGGTCCTGGACGGCCTCGCCGCCCGCCGTCGCGCGGCCGGCCTGCCCGCGGTGTCGCTGGCCTGGGGCCTGTGGGCCGGAGGCATGGGCGACACGGCGGACGGCGCCGCCCGGCAGCGCATCGAACGCCTCGGGGTGGTGCCGCTCGAACCGGCCGAGGGCATGCGGCTGTTCGACGCCGCCGTACCCGGCGCGAACGCCCTGGCCGTACCGGTCCGGCTGAACCTGGCCGCGCTCCGCGAGCAGGCCCGCACCGTCCCGCCGGCCCCGGTGCTGCGCGGTCTGGTCCGGGTCCCGGCCCGCCGCATCACCGGCACCGGCGCGCTCCGGGCGGCCTTCGCCGGGCTCGACGAGGCCGCCCGCGGCCGGCTGGTGCACGACACCGTACGCACCGCGGTCGCCGCCACCCTCGGCCACGGCAACGCGGCCGACCTGGGCGACCGGCGCGCCTTCGCCGACCTCGGCTTCGACTCGCTGACCTCGGTGGAACTGCGCAACCGGCTGGCCGCCGGCACCGGCCTCGCGCTGCCCGCCACCCTGGCCTTCGACCACCCGAGCATCGCGGCCACCGCCGCCTACCTGCTGCGCAGGCTCACCGCGGCCGCCGCCCCGGCGCCCACCGCACCCCGCCGCGCCGGGCCGGCCGACGAACCGATCGCCATCATCGGCATGGCCTGCCGCTACCCCGGCGGAGTGCGCTCCCCGGAGGACCTGTGGCGACTGGTGACCGCGGACGGCGACGGCATCTCGCCGTTCCCCGCCGACCGCGGCTGGAACACCGAACAGCTCTACGACCCCGACCCCGACCGCGCCGGGCGCACCTATCTCACCAAGGGCGGATTCCTGCACGACGCGGCCGAGTTCGACGCGGGCCTGTTCGGTATCTCACCGCGCGAGGCCCTCGCCATGGACCCCCAGCAGCGGCTGCTCCTGGAGACCTCCTGGGAGGCACTGGAACGCACCGGCATCGACCCGATGTCCCTGCGGGACTCCGACACCGGCGTGTTCGTCGGCGTCATGTACCACGACTACGCCACCCGGCTCCCCAGCACCCCGCAGGACGTCGAGGGCTACCTAGGCGCCGGTACCGCGGGCAGCGTCGCCTCCGGCCGGGTCGCCTACACCTTCGGTCTGCAGGGCCCGGCGGTCACCGTCGACACCGCCTGCTCCTCCTCCCTGGTCACCCTCCACCTCGCGGCTCAGGCGCTGCGCGCGGGGGAGTGCTCGCTGGCGCTGGCCGGCGGCGCTACCGTGATGTCCACCCCCGGCACCTTCATCGAGTTCTCCCGGCAGCGCGGGCTGGCCGCCGACGGCCGGGTGAAGGCGTTCTCCGCCGACGCGGACGGCACCGTCTGGTCCGAGGGCGTCGGTCTGCTGGTGGTGGAGCGGCTCTCCGACGCGCGCCGCAACGGCCACCGTGTCCTCGGTGTGCTGCGCGGCTCGGCGGTCAACCAGGACGGCGCGTCCAACGGGCTCACCGCCCCCAACGGGCCCTCCCAGGAACGGGTCATCCGCACCGCGCTCGCCGCGGCCCGGCTGTCCCCCGCGGACGTGGACTTGGTCGAGGCACACGGCACCGGCACCGCCCTGGGCGACCCGATCGAGGCCCAGGCGCTGCTGGAGACCTACGGCGCCGACCGCCGACAGCCCCTGTGGCTCGGATCGGTGAAGTCGAACATCGGGCACACCCAGGCCGCCGCCGGCGTCGCCGGTGTGATCAAGGTCGTCCAGGCGATGCACCACGGGGTGCTACCGCGCACCCTGCACATCGGCGAACCGACCTCGCACGTGGACTGGTCGGCCGGTGCGGTACGGCTGCTCACCGAGGCACGGCCGTGGCCGGAACGGGAGGGGCCGCGGCGGGCGGCGGTGTCCTCGTTCGGGATCAGCGGCACCAACGCCCACGTGATCATCGAACAGGGCCCGGAGGTTCCGGTCCCGCAGCCGGCGCCCCGGCGGGTGGTGCCGGTGCCGTTGTCCGGCGACACCGAGGCCGCACTGCGTGCCCAGGCCGGCCGGCTGCGCACCTGGCTGACCGCCGAACCGGACGCCGGAGTCGGTGAGTTGGCGGCCGCCCTGACCACCGGACGCTCCGCGCTGACCCATCGCGCCGTGGTGGTCGCGGCCGACCGCGAGGACCTCCTCACCGGGCTGACCGCGCTGGCCGCCGGGGACACCGCACCGCGCATCGCCACCGGTACGGCCGGGGCCACCGGCCGCACGGTGTTCGTGTTTCCGGGGCAGGGGGCGCAGTGGGCGGGGATGGCGGTGGAACTGCTGGACTCCTCACCGGTGTTCGCCGAGCAGATGGCTGAATGCGCCTCGGCACTGGCTGAGTTCGTGGACTGGTCGCTGCTGGGTGTGCTGCGAGGCGAGGCCGGTCAGCCGTCCCTGGAGCGGGTGGACGTCGTACAGCCGGTGTCGTTCGCGGTGATGGTGTCCCTTGCCGCGCTGTGGCGGTCGTTCGGCGTCGAGCCGGATGCGGTGGTGGGGCATTCGCAGGGGGAGATCGCCGCCGCCTGTGTGGCGGGGGCGCTGTCCCTGCGCGACGCCGCGCTGGTGGTCTGCGTGCGGAGCGGGCTGATCGCCGGGGAACTGGCCGGACACGGCGGGATGGCGTCCGTGACGCTGCCCGCCGACCAGGTGACCGCCCTGCTGACGCCGGGTGTGACGGTCGCCGCGGTCAACGGCTCCGCCTCCACGGTGGTCTCCGGCGACCCGGCGGCCCTGGACCGGCTGCTGGCCGACTGCGAGGAGCGGGGCACCCGTGCCCGTCGTATCGCGGTGGACTACGCCTCCCACTCCCCGCAGGTCGAGCGGATCGAGGCACGACTGGTCGAGGCGCTCGCGGAGGTGCGCCCGCGGGCGGCCGACGTGCCGATGTTCTCCACGGTCACCGCCGACTGGGCCGACCCGACCACGCTGGACGCGGGGTACTGGTACCGCAACCTCCGGCAGACCGTTCATTTCGAAGCAGCCGTGCGCGCCTTGGCCGAGCAGGGTCACCGTGGCTTCGTCGAGGTCGGCCCGCACCCCGTGCTGACACCCGGCATCGACCAGACGCTGGACGAGGTGACCGTCGTGGGCTCGCTGCGGCGCGACGAGGGCGGCCTCGACCGGTTCCTGCTCTCCGTGGCCGAGGCACAGGTCGCCGGGCTCCCGGTGCGGCTGGCCGCCGCCCTCGACGGCACCCGGCCCGCCCCGCCGGACCTGCCCACCTACGCCTTCCAACGACAGCGCTACTGGCTGGCCGCCCCGGAGCACACCGGCACCGACGCGGCGGACGGCACGTTCTGGGCGGCCGTCGACCCGGCCGACCCCAAGGCACTGGCCGACCTGCTCGGGGTGCCGGCCGAACCGCTCGCCGAGGTCCTGCCCGCACTGGCCGCCTGGCGCGCCGCCCAGGAGACGACCGCCACCACCGACAGCCGGCGCTACACCGTGGGCTGGCGGCCCGTCGAGGCCACCGACGCGGTGCTGAGCGGCACCTGGCTGGTGGTCGGCCCGGACGCACCGGCCCTGGCCGAGGAGTGCGCCGCCGCGCTCAGCCGTGCCGGGGCCGAGGCCCGCGTGGTCGACCAGGACACCGTCGCGGCCGAGGCCGGCACGGCGACCGGGGTGGTCTCGCTGCTCGGCCTGGCCGCGGGCACGCACCCGGACCACCCCGCCGTACCCGCCGGGCTGGCCGCCACCCTCGACCTCGTGCGCGCCCTGGCCGACACCGGCACCGCGCTGTGGCTGGTCACCTCCGGCGCGGTCGCCGCCACCCCGGCCGACCGGCTGCTCCACCCCGAGCAGGCCATGCTCTGGGGCCTGGGCCGCACCCTCGCGCTGGAGCAACCGAAGCTGTTCGGCGGCATCGTCGACCTGCCCGAGGATCCGGGCCGGGGACTCCACCGGCTGCCCGCGCTGCTGGCCGGCACCGAGGACCAGGCCGCCGTACGCGACACCGGGCTGCTGGTGCCGCGCCTCGCGCACGCCCCGCTGGGCGGGCGCACCCCGGCCCGGCCGTGGCAGCCCAACGGCACCGTGCTGGTCACCGACGGCCTCGGCCCGATGGGGCTGCCGGTGGCCCGCTGGCTGGCCGCCAACGGCGCACAGGCGCTGGTCCTCACCACCGACGACCCGGCCGCCACCGCACCGGACGACCTCGGCGTCCCGGTCACCGTCAGCACCTGCGACCCGGCCGACGAGACCGCGCTCGCCGAACTGCTTGCCGCCGTCCCCGCGGACACCGCGCTGACCGCCGTGGTGCACACCGCGGGCACCCTGCGCTCCGGCCCGCTGGCCGGCACGGACCTCGCCGAGGTCGCCGCCACCCTCGACGCGAAGGTGCGCGGCGCGGCCAACCTGCACCGGTTCACCGGCGAGTTGGACGCCTTCGTGCTCTTCTCCTCCGTCGCGGCCACCTGGGGCGGCAGCGAACAGGGCGCCTTCGCCGCGGCCAACGCCTACCTCGACGCCCTCGCACAGCACCGGCAGGCCCGCGGGCTGCCCGCCACCTCCATCGCGTGGGGCCCGTGGGAAGGAGCCGGGTTCGGGGCGGCGGACGCCGGCACCGAGGCCCGGCGCCGAGAGGAACTGCGCCGCCGGGGCGTGCTGGCGCTGCCCCCGCAGGAGGCGCTCGCCGCGCTGGCCGACGCGGTGCGGCACGCCGACACCACCGTGACCGTCGCCGACGTGGACTGGGCCGGTTTCGCACCCGCGTTCACCGCCGCCCGGCCCAGCCCCCTGCTGGGCGACCTGCCCGAGGTACGGGACGCGCTCACCACCGTGACCGGTGAACCGGACGCCGCCGAGTCCCGGCTCGCCGACCGGCTGGCCGCGCTGCCCGAAGCCGACCAGCAGCGCGAACTCGTCGAGCTGGTACGACGGGAGGTGGCCGTCGTCCTCGGGCACGGCGACCCGGACGCGCTCCCCACCGGGCGGCCGTTCACCGACCTCGGCTTCGACTCGCTGGCCGCGGTCAACCTGCGCAACCGGCTCGGCGCGGCCACCGGCGTACGACTGTCGGCAAGCGCCGTGTTCGACCATCCGACGCCCGCCGGACTCGCCGACCACCTGCGCCGACAGCTGGTGGTGCCGGCCGCGACCGCCGTCGGCTCGCTGGACGAGGAACTCGACCGGCTGGCCGGGGTGCTGGCCGAGGTGTCCGGCGAGGACGACCGGCGGCGGGCACTGACCCGGCTGCAAGGACTGGTCGGCCGGCTGACCCCGCGCGCCGACGGCGGCCGCGAGTCGGTCACCGAACAGCTCGGGGCCGCCAGTGACGAAGAGATCTTCCGGTTCATCGACTCGGAGTTGAGCTGATCATGAGTGATGTCGACCGTCTCCGCGACTACCTGCGCAAGGTCACCGTCGACCTGCACGAGACCCGACAGCGGTTGCGGGACTACGAGCAGCGCGACACCGAGCCGGTGGCCGTCGTCGGCATGGCCTGCCGCTTCCCCGGCGGCATCGCCTCGCCCGAGGACCTGTGGGAGGTGGTGGCCGCGGGACGGGACGTGATGTCGGCCTTCCCCACCGACCGGGGCTGGCCCCTGGACCGCCTCTTCGACCCCGACCCGGACCGGCCCGGCACCACCTACGTCAAGGAGGGCGGGTTCCTGTACGACGTGGCCGACTTCGACGCCACGTTCTTCGGGATCTCGCCGCGCGAGGCCCTCGCCATGGACCCGCAGCAGCGGCTGCTCCTGGAGACGTCCTGGGAGGCGCTGGAGCGGGCCGGCATCGACCCGCTGTCGCTGAGCGGCAGCCGGACCGGCGTGTTCGTCGGCAGCGGCGCCCAGGACTACGGGATGCTCGCCGCGCAGGCCGCCGAGGACCTGGAGGGATACCTGCTGACCGGCAACGCGATCAGCGTGCTCTCCGGGCGGCTGTCGTACACCCTCGGTCTGGAGGGGCCCGCGCTGTCCGTGGACACCGCCTGCTCGGCCTCCCTGGTCGCCCTGCACCTGGCCCGCCAGTCGCTGGCCCGCGGTGAGTGTTCGCTGGCGCTGGCCGGCGGCGCGTCGGTGCTGTCCACCCCGGCCGGGTTCGTGGAACTGTCCCGGCAGCGCGGCCTGGCCCCGGACGGCCGTGCCAAGGCGTTCGCCCAGGCCGCCGACGGCACCGCGTGGGCCGAGGGCGCCGGGATCCTGGTGCTGGAACGGCTCTCCGACGCGCGCCGCAACGGCCACCGCGTGCTCGCCGTGGTGCGCGGCTCGGCCGTCAACCAGGACGGCGCCTCCAACGGGCTGACCGCACCCAACGGGCCCTCCCAGGAACGGGTCATCCGCGCCGCGCTCGCCGACGCGGGTCTTGCCGCCGCCGACATCGACGCCGTCGAGGCACACGGCACCGGGACCGCGCTGGGCGACCCGATCGAGGCCAACGCGCTGCTCGCCACCTACGGCCGCAACCGCCCCGCCGACCGGCCGCTGTGGCTGGGCTCGCTCAAGTCCAACCTGGGCCACGCCGGCGCGGCGGCAGGGGTCGGCGGCATCATCAAGACGGTGATGGCGCTGCGCGGCGACCGCCTGCCGCGCACCCTGCATGTGGACGCGCCCACCTCCGAGGCGGACTTCGCCTCCGGCGCGGTGGCGCTGCTCACCGAGGAGCAGCCCTGGCCGGAAACCGGCCGACCGCGCCGCGCCGGCGTCTCCGCGTTCGGCATCAGCGGCACCAACGCACACGTACTGCTGGAACAGGCCGACGAGTTCCAGGCACCGGAGCCGGGAACGGCCGTGGCGGTCAAGGCGATCGGCAGGCCCGCGCCGGTGCCCCTGCTGGTCTCCGCCCGCTCCCGCGAAGCCCTGCGCGCTCAGGCCGAACGCCTGCTCCCTCTGATACGGAGCGGTACCCCGCTGTCCGACCTGGCCGCGGCCCTGCTGCACTCCCGCGCCGCCCTCGAACACCGTGCCGTGGTCGTCGCCGCCGACCCGGACACCGCCGCCGAGGGCCTGGCCGCCCTGGCCGCGGGCCGGTCGCACGACACCCTGGTCAGCGCCACCGCCGCACCGGACGACCGGGTGGTGTTCGTGTTCCCCGGCCAGGGCTCCCAGTGGGTCGGCATGGCCGCCGAACTCCTCGACTCCGCACCGGTGTTCGCCGCGCACCTCGCCGAGTGCGACACCGCGGCCCGCGCCTTCGTGGACTGGTCCCTCACCGACGTGCTGCGCGGGGCGCCCGGCGCGCCCGACATGGAGCGCATCGAGATCCTGCAACCGGTGCTGTTCGCGGTGATGGTGTCACTGGCCGAACTGTGGCGCTCCTACGGCCTCACCCCGGCCGCGGTGGTCGGCAGCAGCCAGGGCGAGATCGCCGCCGCCTACACGGCCGGGGCGCTGTCCCTGCACGACGCGCTGAAGATCGTGGTGCTGCGCAGCCAGTTGTTCGCCGACGAACTGCGTGGCAACGGCGCGGTGGTGTCGGTGGCCGCGCCCGAGGAGCAGGTCCGCGCCCGGCTGGCCGCCCAGGGCGACGCGCTGCACATCGGCGGGGTCAACGGCCCGAACGCGGTCACCGTGGTCGGCGAGCCGGGCGGCCTCGACCGGTTCGTCGCCGAGGCCACCGCCGACGGGCTGCGCGCCCGGCTGGTCGCCTCCACCGTCGCCTCGCACTGCGACCAGGTGGACCCGCTGCACGACCGCATCGTGGACATGTTCGCGGACGTACGGCCCACCCCCGCCGAGGTGCCGTTCTGCTCCACCGTCACCGGCGCCTTCACCGACACCGGCGCCCTGGGCGCGGAGTACTGGTTCGACAACGCCCGCCGGCCGGTGGCCTTCGACCCGGCCGTGCGCACCCTGCTGGCCGCCGGGTTCCGGTTCTTCGTCGAGGTCAGCCCGCACCCGGTACTGGTCACCGCCGTCCAGGAGATCGCCGAGGACGCCGGCGCCGACGTCGCCGCGACCGGTTCGCTGCGCCGCGACCAGGGCGGCCTGGACCGCTTCCTGCGCTCGGCGGCCGACGCGCACAGCCGCGGCGCCCCGGTCGACCTCGGCGCCGCCCTGGCCGGCCGGGACACCGCGTGGGTGGACCTGCCGACCTACCCCTTCCAGCGGCAGCGCTACTGGCCGGAGCCCGACCCCACCGCCGCCACGGCGACCTCCGATCCGATGGAGTCCGGCTTCTGGGAAGCGGTCGAGAACGCCGACCTGGCCGGCCTCAGCGACACTCTGGAACTGGACACCGCACCGCTGGCCGCCGTACTGCCCGCGCTGTCGGCGTGGCGGCGGCAGCGGCGGGAGCAGTCCGTCGTGGACTCCTGGCGCCACACCCTGGACTGGCGGCCGGTGCCCGACCCCGCCGGCGCCCGGCTCTCCGGGGACTGGCTGGTCGCCGTGCCCCCGGGGTACACCGGTCCGGAACCCGACGCACTGGCCCGGCACGGCGCCCGGGCGATCAGGATCGAGGTCGCCGCCGGTCCGCCGGACCCGGAAGCACTGCGCACCGCGCTGGCCGGCGCGCAACCCGCCGGGGTGCTCGCCCTGTTGGCCTGGCCGGCCGCCGTGTCCCTGGTCCGCGCCCTCGTCGAAGCGGGCGTGACGGCCCCACTGTGGTTCACCACCACGGAAGCGGTGGCCCTGGACGCCGAGCCGGACGGCGACCCGGACCGGGCCGGGCTGTGGGGCCTGGCCCCGACCGTCTCCCTGGAACACCCCGCCCTCGCCGGCGGCATCGTCGACCTGCCCGCCCAGGCCGACGAACGGGCGCTGACCCGCTGGTGCGCGGCGCTGTCCGGGCGGACCGGCGAGGAACAACTCGCCGTCCGCCCGGCCGGGTTGTTCGCCCGCCGTCTGGTACGCAGCCCGCTGACCGTGCCGACCGGCGCCGCCTGGCGGCCCACCGGGACTACCCTGGTCACCGGCGCGGACACCGCCGTCGGCGCGGCCACGGCCCGCTGGCTGGCCGCCGCCGGCGCCCCCGCGCTGCTGCTGACCGCCGACCCGGACGCCACCGTGGCCGCGGACGTCATCACCGAACTGCGCGACCTGGGCACCGAAGTACATGCCGTGGCCTGTGATCTGACGGACCGTGAGTCCGTCGCCGAACTGCTCGCCGGGCAGCAGGTCACCGCCGTACTGCACACCGCCGTACCGCTGGCCGAGGCGCCGCTGACCGCCCTCGACGGCACCGCCGCGCCCCACCCCGGGGTCACCGCGGCCCGGCACCTGCACGACCTCACCCGTGACACCCCGCTCACCGCGTTCGTGCTGTTCTCCTCCGTGTCCGGCACCTTCGGTGGCGTCGGCCAGGCCGGCTACGCCGCGGCCGCCGCCGCACTGGACGCGCTGGCCGAACACCGTGCCGCCGCCGGGCTGCCCGCCCTCTCGGTGGCCTGGGCGCCCTGGGACGACCCGGCCGACACCACCGGGGTGGCGGCCACCCGCCGGGAACGGCTGGCCGGCCGGGGCATCGCGATCCTCGACGAGCACCGTGCCCTGGCCGCGCTCGGCGCCGCGCTCACCGCCGGGGACACCCGGCTGCTGCTCGCCGACGTGGACTGGCCGCGGTTCCGGGCCGCGTACACCTTCACCGGACCGCGCCCGCTCATCGCCGACTTCACCCCCGACCGCGGCCGGCGCGAGCCCACCGGCCCGGACACCTCGGACGCCGGCCGGCTGGCCGCCCTGCCCGCCGCCGAGCGGTACGGCGCGCTGCTGGCCGCGATCGCCGGGCAGGCCGCGGCCGTCCTGGGCTTCGCCGACGGCTCCGCGATCGACCCGGCCCGCCGCTTCCTCGAACACGGCTTTGACTCGCTGACCACCCTGGAGCTGCGCAACCGGCTGTCGGCGGCCACCGGGTTACGGCTGACCGCGGCCACCCTGTTCGAGCACGACACCCCTGAGGCGCTCGCCCGGCACCTGCGGGGCGAACTCGGCCCGGACCCGGCCGCCGCCCCCGAGGCCGGGATGTTCACGGGCCTGAGCCGCGCGGCGACCGCAGCCGGGAAGACCGGCGAGTTCATCGAACTGCTCGGCGCCGCGGCCAAGTTGCGCACCACCTTCGGCTCCGCCGACGAGGCCGGCCCGTTGCCCGGAACAGTGGAGCTGACCGCCCACGACGAGGGCCCGCTCCTGGTCTGTCTGCCCACCGTGCTGGCCACCTCCGGCCCGCACCAGTACGCCCGGTTCGCCGCCGGGCTGCGCGGCCGGCGCGCGGTCTCGGCACTCGCCCTGCCCGGCTACCTGGACGGCGAACCGCTGCCCGCCGACCGGCCCGCCGCGATCGAGGCCGCCACCCGGCAGTTGGAGGCGGCGGCGGGGGAGCGGCCGGTGGTGCTGGTCGGCTACTCCTCCGGCGGCCTGCTGGCCGACGGCGTCGCCGCCGAACTGGCCGCGCGGGGCCGGCCGGCCGCCGGGCTGGTCCTCGTCGACACCTTCGTCTTCGGCCCCGAACTCACCACCGACGGCGCCGCCCTGTTCGAGCAGATGTTCGCGAAGCTGGCCGAGAACGGCACGGTCACCGACGCCCGGCTCACGGCCATGGGCGGCTATCTGCGACTGCTCACCGACTGGGAACCCGCCGACTCCGGCACGCCCGTGCTGGTGGCCCGCGCCACCGAGCCGCTCACCGGGTTCGCCCGTCCGCCCGCCTCCTGGGCATACCCGCACGACGTGGTGGAGCTGGCCGGCGACCACTTCACCGTCCTCGAAGAGCATGCCGACCGTACTGCCCAGGCGGTGCACGAGTGGTTGGAGAAACAGTGACACAACGACGTACCACCGTTCTGGTCGTCGGCGCGGGCCCGTGCGGCCTGGCCATGGCCGCACAGCTCAGCCGGCTCGGCGTGGCGGTCACCGTGGTCGACGCGGCCGACCACCCGCACACCGGCTCCCGGGCGATCCTGCTGTGGCCGCCGGTACGGGAAGTCCTCGGCGAACTGGGGCTCGCCGAGCGGGCCGCCCGCGACAGCGTCCAGCCCGCCGCGCTCCACTACCACCTGGGCTCCGGCGGCAGCGTGCGCGTGCCGCTCAGCGAGGCCAACGCCCCGCTGGTGCTGCCCCAGGAGCACACCGGCCGGCTGCTCGCGGAGGCCTTGGCCGACCGGGGCGTCGACGTCGAGTGGGGCACCCGGGTCACCAAGGTCGCCCCGGACGCGCATACGGTCACCGTCACCGCGAGCCGCGCGGACGGCTCCACCACCGAGATCGAGGCCGACTGGGTGGTGGGTGCGGACGGGCTGCACAGCCAGGTCCGCGCCCAGCTGGGCATCGACTTCTCCGGGGCCCGGTTCCCGGCCACCTTCCTGCTCGCCGAGGGACGCATCGCCGACGAGCGCGGCACCGGCGGGATCAGCACCGAGGAGATCCACTACTTCCTCGCCGACACCGGGGTCGCGCTGATCGCCCCGCTGCCCGGCGGCGAGTTCCGTATCTCCGGCGCGGTCCCGGACGGTACCGAGGCCACCGCCGAGCAGGCCCAGGCACTGCTGGACGAACGCGGCCCCGGCGGGCTCCGCTTCACCGAGGTGCGCACCGTGACCCTGTTCGCCAGCGACGAGCGGGTGGCCGGCGCGCTGCGCTCCGGCCGTTGCTTCCTCGTCGGCGACGCCGCCCACGTGCACAGCCCGATCGGCGGCCAGGGCCTCAACCTCGGCGTCCCCGACACCCGCAACCTGGCCTGGAAGCTCGCCGGCGTGGTGCACGGCCGACTGCACGAGTCGGTCCTGGACACCTACGACCCCGAGCGCCGGGCCGCGATCGAGCAGACCCTCCAGGCCACCGGCCGGATGGCCCGGCAGGCCGTGATCGGTCCGCTGGCCCGTCAGATCCGCAACCTCACCTGGCGGTTGCTCGACGTCACCGGCGTACTGGCCCGCGGCTACGCCCCGATGCTGGCCGGCTGGCGCAGCCACTACCCGGACGTGCTCTTCGGCAGCACGGAACGCGCCCGGCCGCGCCCCGGCACCCGGGACCCCCGGTGGATCCCCAGGCCGTCCGACGAACTGGCCGGCCGGTTCCAGCTGATCACCTACGGCGGCAAGGACACCCGACTGGCCACCGAGGCGGCGAAGTTGGCCGACCGACTGCCCGAACTGGTCGCGCACTTCCCGCTGGACGGCCCCACCGAGAAGTACGTGCTGCTGCGCCCGGACGGTTATGTGGCCGCCGCCGGCCCCGCCGACCGGTTCCCCGGCGCCGCCGCGAAGCTCGCCGCACTGGTCCCCACCCCGGCGTCCCCGGCCGAGCCTGCCCGGTGACGGCCGAGCACCCCACGAGTCGAGCACCCCACGAGTCGAGCACCCCACGAGTCGAGCACCCCACGATGAGAGGACATGACATGCCCAACCCCGACGGCGCGCCGGCCACCGGCTGTCCCGTGCACGCCGAGGCCACGGCGGCCCCCCGCCCCTGGGCACCCGGGCTGCCCGAACCCGGCCCGGTGGAGCAGCTGTTGCTGCCCGACGGCAACCCGGTCTGGATGATCACCCGTTACGACGACGCGCTTGCCGCACTCAACAACCGCAAGCTCAGCAAGCACTTCGACAACGCGCTGCCCGAGCTGTGGCCCTCCGTGGGCTACGACGGCCGTAAGTCCATCCTCAACCAGCACATGAACCTCGCCGACCCGCCCGAGCACACCCGGCTGCGCAGACTGGTCTCCAAGGCGTTCACGCCGCGCCGGGTCGCCGACCTCGGCGAGCGGATCCAGCAGATCACCGACGAACTGCTCGACGCGGTCGCCGAGGCCGGCACCGCGGACCTGAAGGCCTCGTTCATCTCGCCGCTGATCTCCACGGTGCTCTACGAGATGCTCGGCGTGCCGCTCGCCGACGTCGAGGAGTTCGAGCGCAACACCTACATATTCGTCGGCCTCGGCAACTCCTCCAGCCCCGAGGAGGTCGTCGCCTCGGTCGGCTGGTTCGAGGAGTACCTGACCAAGCTGACCGCGCAGCGCCGTGCCGACCCCGGCCCCGACCTCATCTCCGGTCTGGTGCAGGCCAACGAGGACGGCGACGCCCTCGCCGACCTGGAGATCCGCTCCACGGTCATGCTGCTGCTCCTGGCCGGCGCCGAGACCACCATCAACCTGCTCTCCAACGGGATCCTCGCGCTGCTGCGCAACCCGGAGCAGCTGGCCGAGCTCAAGGACGACCCCGAGGGGCTGGCCCCGGCCATCGAGGAACTGCTGCGGCTGACCAGCCCGGTGTTCACCGTGGTGTACCGCTTCGCCACGGAGGACATGGTGCTGGGCGGCGCGCAGGTCAAGGCGGGCGAGCACGTGATGATCTCGCTGGCCGCGGCCAACCACGACCCGGGCCAGTTCAGCGACCCGGAGACGCTGGACATCCACCGTGACGCCTCCAAGCACCTGGCGCTCGGCCACGGCACCCACTTCTGCATCGGCGCCCCCCTGGCCAGGCTCAAGGCCCGGATCGCGCTGCGCACCCTGTTCGACCGGTTCGACGATCTCCGACTCGCCGTTCCCGACGAGAAGCTGACCTGGACGCCCAGCCTGGTGGCCAACAGCCTGGACCACCTGCCGGTGACTTTCACCGCGGCCACCCCGGCCGCCACGGGCTGACCTCTCCCGCGTATCCCTTGCCCCTCTCCATACCGAGACTCTTTTCCGCGTGGTGACGGCCGTCCCCGCGCGGGGTTGGGAACGACAGCGATGACCGAGGCACCGATGCTCGACCCGGGTTTCATAGCCCAGCTGCTGCCCTTCGACCCCTTCGACCCGGCCTTCCTGGCCGACCCCTACCCGATCTACGCGCAGATCCGGGAGAAGGGCCCGGTGACCCGCACCCCGCTGGGGCTGTGGGCGGTGACCGGACACGAGGCCTGCTCGGCCGTGCTGCGCGACCAGCGCTTCGGCTGGGGCGACGGCGCCACCGTCGCCGACCACTTCCGCACCGAGGCCGACGGCACGGTGGTGCGGCCGTTCATCTTCTCCGACCCGCCCGAGCACACCCGGATCCGGGCCCTGGTCGGCAAGGCGTTCGCGGCCCGCCAGGTGGACCGGATGCGCAGCACCGCCGAACAGGTCGTGCGCGAGCTGATCGAGACCGCGCGCGCCGAGGCCGGCGACGGTCCGATCGACTTGATGAGCGCGGTGGCGCATCCGCTGCCGGGGCGGATGCAGAACGCGCTCCTGGACGTCCCGGCCGAGCACGCGGCCCGTTTCGACGAGCTGTCCGGCGACATCGCCCGCGGCCTGGACCCGAGCTTCCTGCTCGGGCCCGAGGAGATCGCCAAACGCGACAACGCCCGCGCCGAGCTGTACCGGTACATCGGCGAGCTGGCCGAGGAGCGCCGGGCGAAGCCGGGCACCGACCTCATCAGCGAGCTGGTCGCCGTCGAGGAGGGCGGCGACACGCTGACCCCGGAGGAGCTGGAGGTCACCTGCACCCTGCTGCTCTCCGCCGGGTACGCCACCACCGTGAACCTGATCGGCAACGGCATGTTCGCGCTGCTGGGCCGCCCCGACCAGCGGGACTGGCTGCGCGCCCACCCCGGCCAGCTGCCCGCCGCGGTCGAGGAGATGCTGCGCTTCGACACGCCGGTGCAGATGATCTCCCGGGTCGCCCTGGCCGAGGCCGAGATCGCCGGGCACACCATCCAGCCGGGCGAGCAGGTCATGCTGATGATCGGCGCCGCCAGCCACGACCCGGACGTCTACGACGACCCCGACGAGCTGAGGCTGGACCGGCCCGCCGGCCGCAACCTGGGCTTCGGCCTCGGCATCCACTTCTGCGTCGGCGCGCCGCTGGCCCGGCTCACCGCACAGGCCGCGGTGTCCGCCCTGGCCGCCCTCGACCTGGAGCCGGTCACCGACAGCCCGGCCCGGGTACCCAACATCATCATGCGCGGCCTGGCCGAACTGCCCGTCCGGGTCACCGGCTGACCCGCAGGACGCTGACCCGCAGAACGCCGGGCGGATGCCCACCGGAGGCCTCCGGTGGGCACGCACCGCATCCGCACGGCGTCCCGCACCCGACCACCCGCCGACGGCCTCACCGCACACGGAGACTACGGGGATGACCGACACCCTGACCGCACCGGAACTATGGATCCGCCGCTACCGGCCGGCGACCCGGAACACCGACCTGTCGCTGATCTGCTTCCCGCACGCGGGCGGCTCCGCCAGCTACTTCCGGCCGCTCGCCGACGCGCTGGCCCCCGTCGCCGACGTCCTGTCCGTGCAGTACCCGGGCCGCCAGGACCGGCGCGCCGAACCGCCTCGCACGTCGATCCACCGACTGGCCGACGAGATCCTCACCGTGCTGGAGTCCCTGGCGCCGCGCCGGCCGGTGCTGTTCGGGCACAGCATGGGCGCCTGCGTGGCGTTCGAGGTGGCCCGCCGGATCGAGCAGCGCTCCTCGCTCGACCTGCTGGGGCTCGTCGCGTCCGGCCGCACCGCCCCGCCCAAGGTGCGCGACCGCGGGGTCCGTTCGATGGACGACGCCGGTGTCGTCGCCGAGATCCGCCGTCTCAACGGCACCGACGAGCGGCTGCTCCTCGACGAGGACGTCATCCAGATGATCATGCCGGCCGTCCGCGGTGACTACACGGCGGTGGAGACCTACCGGTACCTGCCGGGGCCACGGCTGCGCTGCCCGATCAGTGTGCTCGTCGGCGACGACGACCCGCAGGTCACCCTCGCCGAGGCCGAGGAGTGGCGCGAGCACACCGAGGGCGCCTTCACCCTGCGTGACTTCCCCGGAGGCCACTTCTACCTGGCCGAGCAGCAGGCCGGGGTGGTCCGGGCGCTGACCGAGGACCTGGCGGCCTTCGGCCCGGGCCCGGGACACGGCGCCTGACCGAACCTTCCCCGAGCACGCCCCCAGACCGAAGGAAGCCTGTGGTGATGACCGACCTGGCCGCCGCGATCGAGTCCCCCGACGCGCCGTCACGTGACTTCGCGTCCCTGCCGGTACCGGAGTCCTACCGGGCCGCCGTGCTGCGCAAGGACGAACAGCACATGTTCGACGGTGTCCCGGTCGGCGACCGCGAACCCGCCAAGGCCCTGCACATCGCTGACGTACCGACCCCGGAGCCCGGCCCCGGCGAGGCGCTGATCGCCGTCATGGCGAGCTCCGTCAACTACAACACGGTGTGGAGCGCGCTGTTCTCGCCCGTGCCGACCTTCGCCTTCCTCGAACGCTACGCCCGCACCGGCGGCCCGGCCGCCCGGCACGACCTGCCGTACCACGTGATCGGCTCCGATCTGTCCGGTGTGGTCCTGCGCACCGGGCCCGGGGTGCGCCGTTGGCAGCCCGGTGACCGGGTGGTCGCGCACTGCCTGTCCGTCGAGCTGGAGGACGCGGCCGGCCACGACGACACCATGCTCGACCCGGAGCAGCGGATCTGGGGCTTCGAGACCAACTACGGCGGGCTGGCCGAGCTGGCACTGGTGAAGGCCAACCAGCTGATGCCCAAGGCCGGGCACCTGACCTGGGAGGAGGCCGCGGCCCCCGGCCTGGTCAACTCCACCGCCTACCGTCAGCTCGTCTCGCGCAACGGCGCCGCCATGAAGGTCGGCGACACCGTGCTGATCTGGGGCGCGGGCGGCGGTCTCGGCTCGTACGCCACCCAGTACGCGCTGGCGGGCGGCGCGATACCGATCTGCGTGGTCTCCAGCGAGCAGAAGGCGGAGATCTGCCGGGCGATGGGCGTCGAGGCGATCATCGACCGCGGCGCGGAGAACTACCGGTTCTGGCGGGACGAGGAGTCCCAGGACCAGCGGGAGTGGAAGCGGTTCGGCAAACGCATCCGTGAACTGACCGGCGGCGACGACGTGGACATCGTCTTCGAGCACCCGGGCCGGGAGACCTTCGGCGCCTCCGTCTACGTGGCCCGCAGGGGCGGCACGATCGTCACCTGCGCCTCCACCTCCGGCTACCGGCACGAGTTCGACAACCGTTACCTCTGGATGCACCTCAAGCGGATCATCGGCTCCCACTTCGCCAACTACCGGGAGGCCTGGGAGGCCAACCGGCTCGTCGTCAAGGGCCGCATCCACCCCACCCTCTCGCGTACCTACCCGCTCACCGAGACCGGCCGGGCCGTCACCGACGTCCACCGCAACCACCACCACGGCAAGGTCGGCGTGTTGTGCCTGGCCCCGCGAGAGGGCCTCGGCGTCACCGACCCCGAACTGCGGAAACGGCACGAGCCGGCCATCAACCGCTTCCGCACGGCGTGAGCGCGCACCGGCCGGGACGCGCGCGTCCCGGTTCCCGCCGACAGGACGCTCACCGAGGTTTGGTCTGAACCATTGACATGCCCACGGACCAGGGCCTTCAATGCGGCACGTCTACGTATGTCTTCCGGCGTTCACGTATGAGGAAGGTCCTGGCATGATCACCCCCCACCCGGACATAGCCTGGCCCCGCACCCTGTTGAGACTCCTCGCCCTGGTCGCCGTGGTGCTCGGCGTCCAGGCAGCGCCCGTACACACCGCCCGGGCCGCCACGCCCGTCAATGTGATCGCCTTCTACGACGGCACATACGACGCGGCGCACATCAGCTTCGACCACGAGGCCAGCACCTGGTTCCCGCAGGCCGGCGCCCAGAACGGCTTCACCTACACCCAGACCACGGACTGGAGCCGGCTCAACACCGCGACGCTCGCCAACTACCAGGTGGTCATGTTCCTCGACGACTACCCGCACACCGCGTCGCAGCAGTCCGCCTTCCAGAGCTACGTGGCGGGCGGCGGCGGATTCATCGGCTTCCACGTCTCGGCGTACAACGACAACACCAGCGACTGGCCCTGGTACCACAACACGTTCCTCGGCACCGGCACCTTCAAGAGCAACAGCTGGGGTCCGACCGCGGAGACCCTTCAGATCGACGACCCCACCCACCCCGCGACCGCGAACCTCCCGGCCACCATCACGTCCTCGGTCAGCGAGTGGTACAGCTGGCAGAACGACCTGCGGCAGAACCCTGCCATCGACATCCTCGCCTCGATGGCCCCGTCCACCTTCCCGATCGGCACCGACCCCAACCAGACCTGGTACAGCGGCTACTACCCGATCGTCTGGTCCAACCGCAACTACAAGATGGTCTACAACAACTTCGGCCACAACGCGATGGACTACGCGACCAACACCACCCTGTCCTCGACGTTCGGGAGCGCCCAGCAGAACCAGCTCCTGCTCCAGGAGATCAAGTGGGCGTCCGGCCAGTCCGGTCCGGTCACCCCGCCCACGAATGCCACCGGTCCGATCCACGGCTACGGCGGCAAGTGCGTGGACGTGGCAGGCGCCGCCACCGCCAACGGCACCGCCGTACAGCTCTACGACTGCAACGGCACCAGCGCGCAGAACTGGACGGTCTCCACGGCCGGGACCGTCAGCTCGCTCGGCAAGTGCATGGATGTGACCGGGGCTTCCACCGCCAACGGCGCCAAGGTACAGCTCTACGACTGCAACGGCACCGGCTCCCAGGTCTGGCAGCCCGGCGCGAACGGCTCCCTGGTCAACCCGCAGTCGGGCAAGTGCCTCGACGCGACCGGCCCCAGCTCGGCCAACGGCACCCGACTGCAGATCTGGTCGTGCTCGGGTTCCGCCAACCAGAGCTGGACACTGCCGTCCTGAACCGCCCTCCCGTAAGGGGCCGGCAAGCCGCAGCCCGCGGCCTGCCGGCCTTTTTGTCCTGCCGGGAACGCGGCGTCAGAACAGCGTGCGCACGGGCGTGCCCGCGCTCCAGGCCGCGATGTCCTCGACCGCGTCCCGGTAGAAGACCTCGTACAGATCCCGGCTGACATAGCCGATGTGGGGAGTGACCACGGCGTTCGGCAGGGTGCGCAGCGGGTGACCGGCGGGCAGCGGTTCCCGGTCGAATACGTCCAGCGCCGCCGACGCGATCCTCTTCCCGGTCAACGCGTCGACCAGTGCCGCCTCGTCCACCAGGGGCCCGCGCGAGGTGTTCACCAGGATCGCCGTCGGTTTCATGAGGCCCAGTTCGCGCTCACCGACCAGGCCCCGGGTGCGCTCGCTGAGGACGAGGTGGATGCTCAGCACATCGGAGCGGGCGAACAGTTCGTCCATCGAGACGTATTCCGCTCCCTTCGCCTGTGCGTCCGCGGGCGTCAGGTTCTGGCTCCAGGCGATGGTCCGCATACCGAAGGCGCGCCCGATCTCCGCGACCGCGGTCCCGAGCCGGCCGAGGCCGAGGACCCCGAGGGTGGCGCCCCTGAGGCTCGTCCCCAGGCCCTCCTGCCAGCCGCCCCGGCGTACGGAGTCCACCTGCTGCGGGACCATACGTGCCGCGGAGAGGATGAGCGCCCAGGTGAGTTCGACCGTCGGGTATCCGAAATAGCCTGTACCGCAGACGGTGATCCCCGCCCGGCGTGCGGCGTCCAGATCGATCGCCGCGTTGACCGGCCCGGTGGTCACGAGCAGCTTCAGGTGCGGCAGTCTGTCGAGCGTCGAGGCCGGAAAGCGCGTCCGCTCCCGCATGGCGACCACCACCTCGTACTCGGCGAGCGCCGCCACGACCGCCTCCTCGTCCTCGAAGGCATCCCTGAAGACGTGCACGTCGGCCCGGAGCGAATCCCAGTCGGCCAGGCCCAGGGCCACGCCTTGATAGTCGTCCAGGATCGCGATCCGCATACGGATTCCCCTCGTTCTCGGCAGCTGGGCCGGCATATGGATGGGTGAGGCGTGTACCGAACGAGGGTACGGGGGCGAACCGCCGGGGCTCGTGTGGCACGTGGGCTCCGTGACCGAAATCGTCGTCACCCTCGTGTGGTTTGTGTGCACACACCTCGAAAAGACCTGTCAAGCGCGATGTTCCTCACAGGAAAAAGCGGCTCCAGGGCGGCCGTCTACAGCAGTTTTGCGGTGGTAACCTCAAATGAGTGAGCAATCGACTCCTCGTCAAAGGCGCCGGCCGACACAACCTTCGCGATGTCTCCGAGGAATCTCCCGAGAACTCGCAAGTCGTATTCAAGGGAGTTTCCGGTTCGGGTAAGTCGAACCGGGCGTCCGACACCGTATTCACGGAAGGCCGGCCGAGGTATATGAAATCGCTGTCCGCAGACGCGTGGCAATTCCTCGGACAGCTCGACGAGCCCACCGCCGGTCCGCACTCCGCCGACGGGGAACGCCTGCCGGCCGCCCTGCATCGACTGGTCGACGGCGGGAACACGGTCGTTGTCACCGAGCACCACCTCGACGTCGTCAGGACGGCCGACTGTCCGCGCGACATCGGCTCGGAAGGGAGCCACCGGGGCGGACAGGTGATCGCCGCCGGCCCCCCGGAACAGATCGCGGCCCACCCGGGATCGCACACCGGCGGGTACCTCGGTGCGCTGCTGGAGGAGACCCTATGAGCCTCGCCCACATGGAAGCCGCGACGGCGCAGGCGCTGTCCCCGTTCGACGACGAGACCGACGGTCCTGAACCGCGGCTCTCGGCGGAGGGCGGCAGCACCGACCCCGTCAAGGACTACCTGCGCCTCATCGCCCGGGTCAAGCTGCTCAGCGCGGAGCAGGAGGTCGACCTCGCCCGGCGCGTCGAGGCAGGCCTGTACGCGCAGCGGCTGCTGGCGGAGGGCGAGAACCGGCACCCCCGGCAGGAGCTGGTCCTGCTCGCCGAGGACGGCCACCGGGCGAAGGCCCACCTCACCGAGGCCAACCTCCGCCTGGTCGTCTCCGTGGCCAAGCGCTTCACCGGCCGGGGCCTGGACTTCCTGGACCTCATCCAGGAAGGCAACTCCGGTCTCATCCGCGCGGTGGAGAAGTTCGACTACACCAAGGGCTTCAAGTTCTCCACGTACGCGACCTGGTGGATCAAACAGGCGGTCACCCGCGCCCTGGCCGACCAGAGCCGCACCATACGGATCCCGGTCCACACCGTGGAGATCATCAACCGGGTGGCCCGGGCACGCAGGGAACTGATACAGGACACGGGCGTCCTGCCCACCCCGCAGGAGGTTGCCGCGAAGGCCGAGATCCCGGTCGCGCGGCTCGCCGAAATCGACGCCTACACCAGGGAACCCGTCTCCCTGCACGCCACGCTCAACGAGGAGGGCGACGGCGAGTTCGGCGACCTCATCGAGGACACCGACACGCCCGCTCCCTGGGAGGCCGTCGCCCACCACCTCCTCCAGGACACCATCCGCGGCCTGCTCACCGGCATGACCGCCCGTGAGGCCGGCATCATCGCGCTGCGTTACGGACTCACCGACGGCCGCCCCCACACCCTGGAGGAGATCGGCGTCGTCTACGGCGTGACCCGCGAACGCATCCGGCAGATCGAGGCCAAGACGATGAGCAAGCTCCGTCACCCGTCCCGCTCCCAGGTACTGCGGGACTACCTCGACGACACCTGACCCGGCCGGCCGGGCGGAGACCGCAGCCTTCACCGGCCGCCACAGCGAACTCGCCCGCGCCCGGGCGATGTTGCCCGCGACCGACGAACCGGCGTCGGCGGTGATGATCAACGCCATCGGCGGCGTGGCCGACGCCGGCAGGACCACCCCGGCAGTCCCGGCCTCCTTGTCCTCCTCCACCACGGCACCCGGCCGGGGCGCGGGCAACTCGGCGCTCCAGGTGCTCGGCTCCACCGCAGAGCCGGGTGACCTGAACGGCCAGGGACTCGACGGGAAGTGGTTCGCGGTCGGGTCAACCGGGGAGAAGGCGCCTCATCGGCGGGCGGCCGCGCACGGCGGCCGTCACAGGCCGCGCCACACGTTGTCGAAGGCCGCGTCCTCGATCTCCCGCCGCTGCCGGACGGCGGCCAGCTCCGTGACGGCACCGTCCACGGCGGCGACCACCGTCACGGTCGCGTCGGAGACGGCACTGGCGAGGTCCTTGGGCGTCTCGTCCTGGATGCCGACGGCGGCCGCGAACGCGGCGAGCACCGGTTCACCGGACGTCCAGCGCTCACGCGCCCGGGCATGCTCGGGCGAGTCGGCGGGCGCCGTCCGCCCGGTCGGCAGCGGCAGCCAGCGCCGCCGCTGCCGGGTGACCGTCCCGTCCTCCTCCAGTTCGGCGAGATAGGCGGCGGACAGGCCACGCCCCCGGCGCCACAGCCAGTCCTCGACCGACTCGTACGGCGCCTCGCGCTTCAGCGCCGCCGCCGCCTCGTCGAGGAGCCGGTCGCCCGTCCCGCCCTGGGAAGCGGGCACGACGATCTCGTCGTCCAGGGTGACCGCCCCGGCGCCGAGGAGATCAACCAGTTCGGCTCCCGCGAGCGCCAGCGAGAGGTCGCCCTGCTCGACGGACCGGCCTGCGGCGTCGTACACGGTGACGATGAACAGGTCCCGGGGTGTGGTCATGTCGGACTCCCCAACAGAGATGGCGACAGAGGCATCTGAGGCAATGGTGGCGCGGAAGAATACGATGCCCGGTACGGGCGCCACGCAGTCTCTCGCGCTTGACCCGCAGAGGTCACTCGTTCTGCCCAGGCGAGGCGTGGGTACGCAGCTTCCCGCGCCGTAACACCACGATGTGCCGCACACGGCCGACGCGCAGCGCGAGGCGGGCACGCGACCGGGGGAGCGGCGGTCCCCACGGGCGGGGGCGACGGCCCGCATCGCCGGGGTGCGGCGGTCCGCACGGGTGGGGGCGGCGATCCGCACCGTCGGGGTGTGGGGGTCCGCGTGGGCGGGGTGTGGCGGTCCGCCCCGTCGGGGTGTGGCGGTCCGCGCGGGCGGGCGCGGTGCTCCACAGCCGTGGCGAGCGGCGGTCCGCACCGCCGGGTTGCGGCCATCCACAGCGCCGGTGGCGTGTCGGCATGCGCGGTAGGCTGCTTGGCGATCAGAAGGGTGACAGCGGCCGGAGGTGGGTGGACATGACAGCGGAGGCCGAGCCGTCGTCCGCCGTCGGCGCGGGCGGCCGGGACAGCCGGCTGGGCCCGCTGATCATCACCCTCTTCGGGCTGTATGCGCGCGGTGAGCACAACTGGCTCTCCGTGGCCTCGGTGATACGCCTCATGGCGGACCTCGGCGTCGAGGCGCAGGCCGTCCGCTCGGCGGTCTCCCGGCTGAAGCGGCGCGGGGTGCTGCGGAGCGAGCGCCACGAGGGAGCCGCCGGATACGCGGTCGCCGACACCGCGCTGGAGGTGCTGGCGGAGGGCGACATACGCATCTTCGAGCGGAACCGGGCCGCGGCCGACGACGGCTGGCTCGTCGTCGTCTTCTCGGTGCCCGAGTCCGAGCGCGACAAGCGGCACGCCCTGCGCACGGCCCTGACCCGGCTGGGCTTCGGCACCGCCGCCCCCGGCGTGTGGGTGGCCCCCGGAATCCTCGCCGACGAGACCCGCCGCACCCTGCAACGCCTCGAACTGACCCCGTACGTCGACATCTTCACCGGCGACCACTTCGCCTTCGGCGACCTGTCGGCGAAGGTTCGTGAGTGGTGGGACCTCGACGAGCTCACCGCGCTCTACGCGGACTTCCTCGCGCGGTACGCGCCGGTGCGCGAGCGCGCCGCCGTGGGCGGGATCGCGCCGCAGGAGGCGTTCGGGATCTATCTGCCGATGCTCACCGAGTGGCGCCGGCTCCCGTACCGCGACCCCGGCCTGCCGCTCTCCCTGCTGCCGCAGGGCTGGCGCGGCGAGACCGCCGGCGCGCTCTTCGAAGAACTCGACAGGACGCTCCGGGCGCCCGCCCGCGAACACGCCCTGGCGGTCATCCACACTGCCTAGGCCTACGGCCTGACCAGCCGTTCCTCCGGGATCACGGCCACCCCGAGGATCTCGATCATCGCCTCCGGCTGCCAGAGCGCGGTGCAGCCGATGCCCGCCATCGCCGGATACACCGGCCCCGCCAGCTCCCGCCACACCTTGCCGATCTCCTTGCCGTGGGCCTGGTAGTCGGGGATGTCGGTGAGATAGATCGTCACACTCACCAGGTCCGCCGGCTCGCCGCCCGCCGCCCGCAGCGTGGTGAGCACATTGCCGAATGCCTGGCGGAACTGCTCCACGATCCCGCCCGGAACGATCTTCATGTCGGCGTCGAGCGCGGTCTGGCCGCCCAGGTGGAGCGTGTTCCCCGCGAGCGTTCCGTGCGAGTAGCCGCTCGGGGCGGGCAGTTCGGGCGGGTTCACGGCGACGGGAGTCATGAGGCCTCCGGTTCGGTGGTGTCCGGCTCCGGCCGCACGGCCGGTCGTATTGACAATAAATGACGACCGTGAAAAATACGAGATAGGGCGCGGTCCTTGTCCGGACCCGACAGGCCGACGCCCCCGATGCGCCGACGACCCCGACAGGCCGACGATCCCGGCAAGCCCACGGAAACGGAGCCGTTCCATGGAGCCCGACCTCAGCAAGTACCGACTCGAAGGCGACAGCGAGATGTACCGGCTGCCCACCGGCATCGTCGCGCCCGTCGTCACCCGGGCCGGTCAGGAGGACGTGAACACCGCCGACTCGGGCGGCGCCGTCCGGGTGTCGGGCGTCAGCGCCCAGCACACCCCGGCGCGCCGCCTCTGGTACGGCAAGGTCAGCAACGAGCCCGGCTACCGTTCGGTCACCCACCACCACGGCGAGGCCGAGACCGGCGGATACGTCCTCTCGGGCCGGGCCCGGATCTACTTCGGCGAGAAGTTCGAGGACTACGTCGACATGACGGAGGGCGACTGGGTCTTCGTCCCGCCCTTCATGCCGCACGTCGAGTGCAACCTCTCCCGGAGCAAGCCGCTGGTGTGGATGACCACCCGGACCCCGGAGAACATCGTGGTGAACCTGCCCGACGTGGCCGACACCGACCTGCGCGACTGGCTGAACCGATGACCGCCGCCCCGACCTCCGCGACCGTCACCGCGGCCCTCACCCTCAAGCCCGCCGCGCCCGAGCACTTCGACCTCGCCTTCACCGCCACCACCCAGCCCTGCCCCTGGCCCAAGGCCTACGGCGGCGACCTCGTCGCCCAGGCGGCCGCGGCCGCGATGCGCTCGGTGACCGACGGCAAGTCGCTGCACTCGATGCACAGTTACTTCCTGCGCCCGGCCGACATCGGCGCCGAGATCCGCTACGAGGTGGAGGTGGTGCGCGACGGCCGCGGCTACAGCACCCGCCAGGTACGCGGCTACCAGAACGGCAAGGCGCTCTACGTGTGCCTCGCCAACTTCGCGGCGGGGGAGCCGGGCGGCTCCTTCCACACCGAGTTCGCCGGGGAGCTCCCCGCCCCCGAGACCCTGCCCAGCTCGGCCGAGTACCTCGCCGAGCGCACCGGCGGCACCATGACCGCCGAGTCCAAGGACTACTGGCGCGGCGGCCGAGGCTTCGACATGCGCCACGTCCCCGGCCCCGTCTACCTCACCGTCGAGGGCGAGCGGCTGCCCCACCAGGCGGTCTGGCTACGGCCGTTCGACGCGCTGCGCCCCGTCGAGGGTCTCGCCGACGCCCAGCGCGACCTCGCCGCCCTCGCCTACGTCTGCGACTACACCATCCTCGAACCCGTCCTGCGGGTCCTCGGCCTGGCCTGGGCCGACCCCGGCCTGGTCACCGCGAGCCTCGACCACGCCATGTGGTTCCACCGTCCCGCACCGATGGGCGACTGGCTGCTCTACGCCCAGGAAGCGGTGGCCGCCGACGCGGGCCGCGGCCTCGGCACCGGACGCTTCTTCACCCGCGACCACCGTCACCTGGCCACAGTCGTCCAGGAGGGCATGATCCGCCCCGCCTGACCGCCCGCCGCAATCCACCGGCGGGCTCCCGGAAGGAACCCCACGTTGGCTGTTCCGCTCTCACCGACCTCGCACCTGGACACCTTCGCCCGGGACCATCTCCCGCCCGCCGAACTGTGGCCCGCGATCGAGTTCAGCACGCCCGAACTGAGCTACCCGGCCCGCCTCAACGCGGCCACCGAGCTCATCGACAGGGCTGTCGAACGCCACGGCCCCGACCGTCCCGCCCTGCGTACCCCCACCGGGGAGCTGTGGACGTACGGCGAACTGCGTACCCGCGCCAACCAGGTCGCCCAGGTCCTCACCGAGGACCTGGGCCTGGTGCCCGGCGGGCGTGTCCTGCTGCGCGCGCCCAACACCCCCTGGACGGTGGCCTGCTGGCTCGCCGTCCTGAAGGCCGGCGGGGTGGTGGTCACCACGATGGCCGCCCTGCGCGCCCGCGAGATCACCCCGATCGCCGAACGCACCAAGCCGGCCATCGCCCTGGTGGACCACCGCTTCACCGACGAGCTCCGCACCGTCCTGCCCGACCTGACGCTGGTCGAGTACGGCGGGCCCGGCCCCGACGACCTGGTGGCCCGGTGCGCCGTCAAGTCCGGCGAGTTCAGGGACGTGGAGACGGCCGCCGACGACGTGGCGCTGCTCGGCCCCACCTCCGGAAGCACCGGTGTCCCCAAGATCACGATGCATTTCCACCGGGACATCCTGTCCATCGACAACACCTTCGGCCGGCACCTCCTGGGGCTGCGCGAGGACGACCTGGTGGCCTGCACCGCGCCGTTCGCCTTCACGTTCGGCCTCGGCATGCTGGTCGTCTTCCCGCTGCGGGCCGGCGCCTGCGCCCTGCTGACCGAGACGGCGACCCCGGCCCAGCTCGCCGACCTCGTCGAGAAACACCGGGTCACCGTCCTCGCCACCGCGCCCACCGCCTACAAGGCGATCGTGCGCGACGGCAAGGAAGGGCAGCTGAGCAGCGTCCGGGTCGGCGTGTCGGCGGGCGAGCACATACCGCTCACCACCTGGCAGGAACTGCGGGACCGCATCGGGCTGAAGGTCATCGACGGCATCGGCGCGACCGAGCTGCTGCACATCTTCATCTCCGCCGCGGGCGACGACATCCGGCCCGGCGCCACCGGGCGTCCCGTGCCCGGCTACCGCGCCACGATCCTCGGTCTCGACGGCGAGGAGCTCGGCCCGGGCGAGCCGGGACGGCTCGGCGTCATCGGCCCGGTCGGCTGCCGCTATCTCGACGACAAGCGCCAGCAGGACTACGTCGTCAACGGCTGGAACGTCACCGGCGACATCTTCCACCGCGACGAGGACGGCTACTTCCACTACCACGCCCGCAGCGACAACATGATCGTCTCCTCCGGGTACAACATCGGCGGCCCCGAGGTGGAGGCCGCCATCGACACCCACCCGGACGTCGTCGAGTCGGCGGTCGTGGCGCGCCCCGATCCCGAACGCGGCTCGGTCGTCTGTGCCCTCGTCGTCCTGCGCGAGGGCGTCACCGGGGACCCGGCGAAGGCCAGGGAGATCCAGAACCACGTCAAGCAGGTCCTGGCGCCCTACAAGTACCCGCGTGACGTCCGCTTCCACGACGCCCTGCCGCGCAACACCAGCGGAAAACTCCAGCGGTTCGCGCTCCGCAAGATCATCGAAGCCGAACAGACCGCTGAGCAGTGAGAGGAACTCCCTTGAAGATCGCGATCATCGGCGGTGGCCCGGGAGGGCTCTACCTCGCGGCGCTGCTGAAGCAGCTGGACCCCGCCCACGAGATCACCGTGTGGGAGCGCAACGCCCCCGACGACACCTTTGGCTTCGGCGTGGTGTTCTCCGACGAGACACTCGGCGGCATCGAGAACGCCGACACCGTGTTCTCCGAGGCCATGGCCCGCCGCTTCGCCCGCTGGACGGACATCGACATCCACTACCGGGGCGAGAGCCACACCGTCGGCGGCCAGGGCTTCGCCGCCATGAGCCGCAAGGAACTGCTGCACCTCCTCCAGGAGCGCTGCCGGGAGCTGGGCGTCACCCTGCACTTCTCGACCCCGGCACCCGAGGTGGCCGAGCTGCGCGCCTCGCACGACCTCGTGGTCGGCGCGGACGGCGTCAACTCGGGCGTCCGGGCGGCACACGCGGACGCCTTCCGCCCCTCCCTGGACCGGCGGCGCAGCAAGTACATGTGGCTGGGCACGGACCGGGTCTTCGAGGCCTTCCAGTTCTTTGTCAAGGAGACGGAGTGGGGGGTCGTGCAGGTCCATGGCTACCCCTACTCCGACACCGGCTCGACCTTCATCGTGGAGATGCACGAGGACGTCTGGCGACGGGCCGGCTTCGATGTCACGGAGGACGCCGCGTTCGCGCCGGGCGTCTCCGACGAGCAGGCCGTGGCCCGCATCCGGGAGCTGTTCGCCGACGAACTCGGCGGGCACCAGGTGTTCGCCAACAACTCCAAGTGGCTGAACTTCACCACCGTCCGCAACCAGCACTGGCACCACGGCAACCTCGTCCTCATCGGCGACGCCGCCCACACCGCCCACTTCTCCATCGGCTCCGGCACCAAACTGGCCATGGAGGACGCCCTCGCCCTGGCCGCCTGCCTGCACGAACACCCCGACGCGGAAAGCGCGTTGACCGCTTACGAGAACGAGCGCCGTCCGGTGGTGGAGTCCACCCAGCGGGCCGCGCAGGCCTCCCTGGAGTGGTTCGAGAACATCGGCATGTACGCCGACCAGGAACCCACCCAGTTCTGCTTCAACCTCCTGACCCGTTCCCGCCGTATCACCTACGACAACCTGCGCACCCGGGACCAGGAGTTCGCCGACCGCGTCGACGCCGCCTTCGCCGCGGCGCAGGGACTGAACACCGAAGCGCCCGCGATGTTCCAGCCGTTCCGCATCGGGCGGCTGGAGCTGAAGAACCGGGTGGTCGTCTCCCCGATGGACATGTACTCCGCAGTCGACGGCGTGCCCGGTGACTTCCATCTCGTCCATCTGGGTTCGAAGGCGATGGGCGGGGCGGGTCTGGTGATGACGGAGATGGTCTGCGTCTCGCCCGAGGGCCGCATCACCCCAGGCTGTACCGGCCTGTGGAACGACGAACAGCTCGGCTCCTGGCAGCGGATCGTCTCCTTCGTCCACGACCGCAGCACCGCCCGCATCGGCCTCCAGCTCGGCCACTCCGGCCGCAAGGGCTCGACCCGCCTGATGTGGGAGGGCATGGACGAACCACTCCCCGACGGCAATTGGGAGGTCGTGGGCCCGTCCGGGCTGCCGTACGGCCCCGGATCGCCCGTCCCGCGCGAGCTCACTCGCACCGAACTCGACGCCGTCACGGCCGAGTTCGTCGCGGCGGCCCGCCGCGGCGCCGAGGCCGGCTTCGACCTCCTCGAACTCCACTGCGCCCACGGCTACCTGCTCTCCTCCTTCCTCTCGCCCCTCGCCAACCGGCGCACCGACCGGTACGGCGGCTCGCTGGAGAACCGGCTGCGCTATCCCTTGGAGGTCTTCGACGCGGTCCGGGAAGTCTGGCCCGCCGAGCGGCCGATGACCGTGCGGATCTCCGCCACCGACTGGGCCCCCGACGGCAACACCGAGCACGACGCCGTGGAGATCGCCCGCGCCTTCGTCGCGCACGGCGCGGCCGCCATCGACGTCTCCACCGGCCAGGTCACCAAGGACGAGCGCCCCGCCTACGGCCGCTCCTACCAGACCCCCTTCGCCGACCGGATCCGCCATGAGGTGGCCGCCGGGAGCGGCGCGGCGGTGATCGCGGTCGGCGCCATCGCCTCCTACGACGACGTGAACTCGATCCTGCTGGCGGGCCGCGCCGACCTGTGCGCCGTGGGACGCACCCATCTGTACGACCCGCACTGGACCCTGCACGCGGCCGCCGACCAGGAGTACCGGGGCCCGGCCGCCGAGTGGCCGGTCCAGTTCGGGGCCGGGCGCCGCAAACCGCCCACCGCACGCACCGACGCCGTTCGCCCCCGCCTGTCCCTGCTGCGGGCGGACCCGGCGGGGGAGAGCGTTCACCTGCGGTGGAAGCCCCTGAGGGAGGGGCTACCGGTGGTGGGGTGACGTCAGGCAGTGCCGGCGGATCAGCTCCTTGCCGTAGTCGTTGCCGTTGGGCGTGCGGATGACGGAGTGGACGTGCATCTGGGTCGGGACGCCCTGGGTGCCGCCGTACGCGCCGCGCAGCGGGCCGGGCGCCTGGCAGCCGACCTCGACCCAGACCACCGGGCTGTGCACCCGCACGTACTCCACCGCGTCCCGGGCGGTCAGCATGAGCACGGGCAGCCGGGTGTTCTCGTACCGCAGCCGGCGCGGTACCTGGATCCCGTCCAGGTCGGGCAGCATGCCGTCCAGCACGACGGCGTGCGGGCTGTATCTGCGGGCGGTGCGCAGCGCGCCGTACCCGTCCTGCGCCACGAACGGCCGCCAGCCCGCCGCGGTGACCGCCACCGAGAGCAGCTCGGTCGGCTCGGGTTCGTCGTCGACGATCAGCACTCGGATCGCGTCCGCCGCGCGTGTGGGGGTGGCAGACATGCCCCCGATGCTCTCCCGGCGGGCTGTACGCGAGCTGGGGGGGGCGCCCCTCTCCGCCCCCCCTCTGAGCCCCTTCGGGCCCCTCGATGATCATGGCGGACCGCTCGGTTTTCTCCCTCTGAGGGGCCCCGGAGGCGTGACGCCACCCATAGGAGCCAGATCACATCCTATCGGAGGTAGTAGAGGGAAAACGCCCTGAACGCCATGCAAGCTGCACCAAAAGGTGCATTTCGCCGGTTTATACGAAGTTACGTAGTACGTCACATCATTGCGTCCTGCTCCGGGCACCGCTAACCATTGCTGTCGTCGCCGGGAGACGGGCGATGGACCGAGCGGATCCCCGCCGGGTCCGCCCACTCCCGCCGGTTGTACGGGGCTCCGCCCCACGCCGCCGCACACAGCGGCCGGCGCCGACGCCGTCCCCACCGGAGATTCGTTCACATGACCATGACCACTCGCACCCGCATTGCTCGCCTCCGCACCATCGGCCTCACCGGCCTCGCCACCACCGGTGCCGCGGCGGCAGCCCTCACCCTGATGCCGACGACCGCGCAGGCCGCCGAAGCGACGCAGGCGCACACCTCCACCGCGGTCACGGCCTCCAGTAACGACAGCCACAAGTCCGGCTCCTCGAGCAACCTCGACGGCTGGATCAAGCAGTCCCTGCAGATCATGAAGTCCAAGGGCATTCCGGGCAGCTACGACGGCCTCAAGCGCAACATCATGCGCGAGTCCGGCGGCAACCCGGGCGCCCAGAACAACTGGGACGTCAACGCACAGAAGGGCACCCCTTCCAAGGGCCTGCTCCAGGTGATCGACCCCACCTTCAACGCGTACCACGTCAACGGCACCGCGCACAGCGTCACCGACCCGGTGGCCAACATCACCGCGGCCGCCAACTACGCCGCCCACCGCTACGGCTCGATCGACAACGTCAACTCCGCGTACTGAGCGTGGCGATGACTCACCGGGCCGATGCCGGCCCGTCGTGCCGCAGCAGGAACGCGTCGGCAAGGGCGTCGGTGAACTCCTCACCGACCGGCCCGGTCGACACCAGCACCCGGTAGTAGAGCGGGCCCACCAACTGGTCCGTCTCGGTCTCCGGGTCGAGCCCGGCGGGCAATCGGCCCGCCGCCACGGCTCGTTCCAGCAGGGCACGGTCGCGCCGGCGCTGCGGCGCCAGGCAGCGCGACCTGAACTCCACCGCGAACGCCGGATCGTGCTGGGCCTGCGCGAGCAATGCCCGGAAGGCGGCGCCGGAGTCGGACTCGCCGAGAAACCGGGCGAGCCTGCGCAGCCAGTCCCGCAGGTCGGCGGCGAAGTCCCCGGAGTCGGGCGGGGTGAGATCCTCGTCCGCGTCCTGGAGGAAGGCGTCCATCAGGACGTCGGTCTTCGTCCCCCACCAGCGGTAGACGGTCTGCTTGGACACCCCGGCCCGTGCGGCGATGCCCTCCATGGTGACGCCCGCGAAGCCCTTCTCGACGAGCAGGTCGTCGGCCGCCTCCAGCACGGCCAGCCGGGCCTCTTCACTGCGGCCGTGCCGATTGCCGTGATGCCGTCGTTCCGCACCGGCTGTCATCTCGCCCCCTCGGCAAGGTGTGCGCCTCGGAAGGCGACCGAAATTCCGTAGAGTAGACGCAACGTCACGTCTACTCCAGCGCCCATGACGCACACGCACACACTTGCCGACCCCCGGGTCGAGGACGCCAGCCCTGCGGCGGATGTTCGCGCAGGCCGAGCAGGACGATGCCGTCGCGGAGCGGGTCGACTGGGGATCCGGGTCGAAGTCGATGTCTCCCCAGGAACACGCCGACGCCGCCGCGGAGATCCACATGCCGATCTCGGCCGCCGGCGGTGAACTCCTCTACAGCCTGGTCCGCGCCGTCCGCCCGGCCACGGTGGTCGAGTTCGGGATGTCGTACAGGATCTCCACGCTCTACCTGGCCGCTGCGGTGCGGGACAACGGCGCGGGACGGGTGGTCACCACGGAGCTCAGCAAGGAGAAGATCGCCGCCGCGCGGCGCACCTTCGCCGAGACCGCTCTTGACGACCTGATCACCGTGCTGGAGGGAGACGCCCGCGACAGCCTCGCCGGCCTCGACGCCCCAGCCGACTTCGTGCTCCTCGACGGCTGGAAGGGCCTCTGCCTGCCCGTGCTGAAGCTGCTGGAGCCGCGCCTCGCGCCCGGCACGCTCGTCGTGGGCGACGACTCCACCTTCGCGAGCATGCGGCCCTACCTCGACTACGTCCGCGACCCGGCGAACGGCTACCGCAGCGTCGGCTTCCCGGTCGAGGACGGCATGGAGATCAGCTGCCGGCTGTGACGCCTCCCGGCTAGAAGGGCTCCCGGTGCTCGTGCGCCGCCTGCTCCAGCGCCGTGGCCTCCGCCTCGGCGATGCGGGTCTCCGCCTCGACGTCGATCGAGCGGGTCAGCCACCAGTACAGCAGCGCCGAGACCGGCAGCCCCACGAACAGCGAGATGTCGGCGCCGTCGAGGGCCTTGGCGGCGGGGCCGACGAAGAGCGTGCCGACGGAGAAGAACGGGATCATGACCGCGAACCCGACCAGGTAGGAGATGATCCCCTGCCAGCCCCAACGGCCGTAGATGCCGTTCGGCTTGAAGATCTCGGCGATCGCGTAGTGGCCGCGGCGCACCACGTAGTAGTCCATCAGGTTGACCGAGGTCCACGGGATGAACAGATAGAGCACCAGCAGCAGGAAGTTGTTGAAGTTCGTCAGGAAGTTCGAGGTCGCCGCCAGCGCGCCGATCAGGGAGAGCGCCGCGGTCACGCCGATCGTGATCAGCCGCACGCCGAGCGTCGGCCGCACCCGCTTGAACGAGTCGATGGCGCTGATCAGCGTCAGTGAACCGCCGTACATGTTCAGCGCGGTGACGGAGATCAGGCCCAGGGCGGCGAACAGCAGCACGATCGCGCCGAAGCCGTTGAAGACCTTGTCGCCAGCGGCGTTGATCGAGGGGATCGTGTCGAAGCTGTCGCCCGCCCAGGCGGCCAGCAGGGTGCCGAGCACCATCAGCCAGATACCGCCGAGCGCCGAACCGAAGTACGTCCAGTAGAACGTCTTGCGGACCGTCACGTCCGGCGGCAGATAGCGGGAGTAGTCCGAGACGTAGATGGCCCAGCTGATCTGGTAGCCGGCGACCACGCCGAACTGAGCCAGGAACGGCGTCCACTTGAAGGCGCCGAGGTCGAAGGAGCCCGCCGGGTAGTGCAGCGTGACCAGGACGCCGACGGTGAAGATCCCGAAGATGACGAGGAAGGTGTAGGTCAGGAACCGCTCGGCCTTGTGGATGATGTCGTAGCCCACCAGTGCGATGACGAACGCGACCACGGTGACCACGATCACCCACAGCTTCACGCCGCCGTGGATCGTGGAGTTCAGCGCCTCACCGGCCAGGCTGGTGTTGAAGACGTTGAACCCCGCGTACTGCACATACGCGAACAGCCACACCAGCAGCGCCCCGACATAGCCGAACTGGGGCCGCGACTGGATCATCTGCGGCAGCCCCAGTTGCGGCCCCTGCGCCGAGTGGAAGGCCATGAAGAAGGTGCCGATCACGGTGCCCGCGACGATCGCAAGCAGCGACCAGATCAGATTGCCGCCCTCCGTGATGCTGATCAGCCCCACGGCCAGGGTGGCGATCTGCGCGTTCGACATGAACCACAGCGGACCCAGATGCCACAGCTTGCCGTGCCGCTCGTCCAGCGGCACATAGTCGATGGACCGGACCTCCAGACCGCTCACCCGCGGTTCCGCCGATGTGCTCATGGGCACCTCCCAGGGGTCGGTCCGTCACTCTGGTCACATTCTTCCCCCGGAAAGGCCCGGATGAGGCCTACGGAATCCGTGTTCCGTCCCCCGGAATGCCCGCCTCTCCGGCCGCCTTGTTGCTCTGCTCACAATTTGCCCGGAACCGCCCTTTTCGTGGCGGTGGTCACGTCGCCGACCGGGCGTTTTGTCTATGTTCACAGTTCTGTGTCCCTCCCACTGAACTGCCGAGGCCCCGCATGCTCAACCGCCCCCTCGCCGTCGTGGCCACGGTGGTGACCCTTCTGGCCGGCGCCGCACCGGCGGCCCTGGCGGCCGGTGCCGCCTCCGGTTCCAGCTCCACGTTCCGTACGGCCGTGCAGGCACCGGCCGAGGCACGCGTGACCGCCGCCGTCCTCGACCTGGACGGCAGCGGCCGGGAACCCGTGGTCTACGGCGACGACACGCCGTACGACACGGCGAGCATCGTCAAGGTCGACATTCTCGCCTCGCTGCTGCTCCATGCGCGTGACCACCGGCGCGCCCTCACCACGCGGGAGAGCGCCCTGGCGGAGGTGATGATCCGCGACAGCGACAACGACGCGGCCAACGCCCTGTGGCACTCCATCGGCGGCGCCCCCGGCCTGGCGTCGGCGAACAAGCGGCTGGGACTGACCTCGACCACGCCCGGTGTCGCGGGCCGCTGGGGGCTCACCCGGACCACGGCAGGCGATCAGATACGACTGCTGAGCGCGGTCTTCGGCTCCGGCCCCACACCGCTCGACACGGCGTCCCGAAGCCGTATCGGCACCCTGATGACCGAGATCGCCGCCGACCAGTCCTGGGGCGTCTCGGCCGCCGCCGACTCCGGGTGGGCGCTGAAGAACGGCTGGCTCATGCGCACCACCACCGACCTGTGGGACATCAACAGCGTCGGACGCGTCACGGCCGACCGTCACCACTACCTCGTCGCGGTCCTCTCCAACGGCAACGCCTCCATGCCGGACGGCGTGAAACTGGTCGAACGAGCCGCCCGTACGGCCGTCACCACGACGGCGGCACACTGACCCCCTTGGCCCAGCACACCCCGCCCGCCGCCCGAATCGCCCCTAACGTGCACTAGAGGTGCCCTTACGCGCACCCGAGGTGACGGAGGCAGGCAACGGGAGGCGCGGTGGCGGGTGCGGGCGGGCCGGCGGCCGGGCGGGGCCCGGCGCGCCGGGCGCGGGGCGCGGTGCAGGGCGCCCGGTCCGCCCGCCCGGTGTGGATCCCCAAGCGCGCCCGGGATCCGCGTGCCGCCGCCTCCGTCAGCGCGATCGTCGTCCCCACCCTGCGGATCGCCGCCGCCTATGCCTGGCGGCTCATTGTGCTCGGCATCGTCGTCTACGGCGTCTTCATCGTCCTGGGCCGCTTCCAGCTGATCGCCGTCGCCCTGTTCCTGGGCCTGGTCGTCACCTCGGTGCTGCGCCCGTTCACCGACCTGCTGAGCCGATGGCTCCCCAGACCCCTGTCGGTGGCGGTTAGCCTGATCGGCAGCATCTGTGTGTTCTTGGGGCTGCTGGCCCTGGTGGGCAACGCGGTCGCCCAGGAGTCGGCGACACAGGCCGACGAGTTCCGCGGCGGCATCCACCGCATCGAGGTCTGGCTCCAGCGGCCACCCTTCCGCCTCGGCCCCGGCGCCCTGTCGCATCTCCAGCAGCAGATCGTGAACTACATCCAGGCCAACCGCTCCAACCTGGCCAGCAGGGCGCTCAGCGGCTTGGGAACCCTCGTCGAAGTGGTCGCCGGGGGCGCGCTCGCGCTCTTCGCCTCCGTCTTCTTCCTCAACTCCGGCGAACGGCTGTGGGCCTGGACCAGCCGCGAGCTGCTGCCCGCCGGCGCCCGGAGCGCATGGGACCGGGCCGGGCGCGCCGCCTGGCGGACTTTCGCCGGGTACACCCGGGGCATCATCATCGTGGCCGCCGTCAACGCCGTGCTCGTCGGCGTCGCCCTCCTGGTGCTGCGGGTCCCGCTCGCGCTGCCGCTGACCCTGCTGGAGTTCTTCGCCGCGTTCGTCCCGCTGGTCGGCTCACCGATCGCCCTGGGCGTGGCCACCGTGGTGGCGCTGGCCGGGCGCGGGCCGCTCACCGCCGTCGCCGTCCTCGTGCTGATCGTCGTCATCGGCCAGCTGGAGGGACATGTGCTGCACCCCCTGGTGATGAGCTGGGCGGTGCGCCTGCACCCCCTTGTCGTCGCCGTCTCCGTCATCGCGGGCAGCATCGTCGCGGGGGTGATCGGCGCCGTCGTGGCCGTGCCGTTCGTCTCTGTGGTCTGGGCGGTGGTGCGGGCCCTGCGGCCGGCACCACCGCCCTGACCCGGCTCCCGGGGCTCAGCCGTCCTTGGCGGGGCGGCGGGTGCGCTTGGGGGCCCGGCGAGACCTTCCGGACGGGGCGGCCGGGGCGGGCGCCTCGGACGGGTCGGCGGACCCGGACGGCGCGGCGGGGGAGGGCGCCGGGATGCCGTCGCCCCACGCCTCGTGGGCGCCGAACGGGTCGGCGGACCCCTCCGCGAGCAGCGCCTCGATGTCGAGGCCGGGCCTGGCGCGCGTCTTGACCGCGGCCAGGGTCAGCGTGTCGGCGTCGGACTGCGCGCCGTCCCGCCGCAGGACGGTGCCCGGCAGCATCACCAGCGAGGTCGTACCTGACTCCCCGGCGGCCGGCCGCAGCTGGACGCGGACGCCGTGCCGGTCGGCCAGCCTGCCCACCACGAACAGGCCCATGTGCTGGTAGACGCCGGCGTCGGCGGTCGGCGGGTTCGCCAGCTTGTGGTTGATCAGTGCGAAGTCCTCGGACATCAGGCCGATGCCCTGGTCATGGATCTCGATCATGATCTGGGTGTCGGGCAGCCGGGTCGCCGTGACCCGGACCGTCGAGCGCGGCGAGGAGAACGCGGTGGCGTTCTCCAGCAGCTCGGCCAGCAGATGCACGAGGTCGGTGACGGCACGGCCGTGGATCTCGGTCTCCGGGACGCCCGACAGCTCGATCCGCTCGTACTGCTCCACCTCGGAGGCCGCCGCCCGGATGACGTCCACCAGGGGGAGCGGGTGGTCCCACTGCTGGGTGGGCCGCTCACCGCCGAGCACCAGGAGGTTCTCGCCGTTGCGCCGCACCCGCGTGGCCAGGTGGTCCAGCTTGAACAGGTTCGCCAGCTGCTCGGGGTCGGCCTCGCGCCCCTCCAGTTCGGTGATCAGGGCCAGCTGACGCTCGACCAGCGACTGGTTGCGGCTGGAGAGGTTGGTGAAGACCGTGTTGATGTTGCCGCGCAGCAGGGCCTGTTCGGCGGCGAGCCGGACCGCCTCCCGGTGCACGTGGTCGAAGGCCCGGGCCACCTCGCCGATCTCGTCGGTGGTGGTGATCGGGATCGGCGTGACCCTGGTGTCCACCTGGCCGGGCACGGCCTGGGACAGCTGGCTGATCACCGCTGGCAGTCGCTGCTCGGCGATCGCCATCGCCGAGGCGCTCAGCCGGCGCATGCCCCGGCTCATCGAACGGGCCACCCAGGCCGCGAGCAGCAGCGCGGCGAGGACGGCGCCGAGCGCGAGCGAGCCGTTGGTGATCGCGTTCCGCTTCGCCTCGGCGGCGACGCTCCGGGCATCGGCGAGCGCCGTGTCGGTGAGGTGGACCTCGATGCCCCGGCAGGCGTCGAAGGCGAGGGTGGACGCGGCGAAGAACGACTCGGGTGTGATGCCCTCGGCGGCCAGCTGCTCGGTCGTCTTCCCGCCGGCGATCTCGCTGATCATCTTCGCCAGCTTCGGCGGTGCCACGAACGTCCGCCCGGCCGCCTTGGCCTCCTCGGCCGCCTTCGCGGTCTGCTCCGCGCCCTTCTTCTCGGCGTCCGCGAAGGCGGCCCGCAGCCTGGTCATGTCCTGCGCGGTACCGGCGCCCGCGTACTCCTGGAGCGCCACCTGCTCCAGGTAGGCGTACGAGCTGAACGAGCCCAGCTGGATCGGCAGTTCGCCCTCCGCGAGGGCGGTGCGGTCCTCCACCAGCAGATGCGTGCCGATGGAACGGATCAGCGACTCGGCCGCCTGGGTCAGCGAGATGGCGTAGAGGGTGCGTCCGAAGCTGGCCTGGTTGTTGCTGCCGAAACCCAGTTCGTTGGAGAGCTCCATCAGCGGGTGCTGGACGGCGTGATAGCTCTCCTCGGTCTGCACCCCCGTCAGCCGGGCCGTGAACGCGTCGGCCCGCACCGCGGGCAACTGCTTCTCGCCCGCCCGGACCAGCTCGATCCGCCTGATGAGGCCCGTGGTCCTGGGCGCGCGGGCCACCGCCCGGTCGAACGTCCCGGCGTCCGCGTCGGTCACCTTGCGCGCCGCCGCCACCGCCGTTGCGTTCCGCTCGCCCTCCAGCAGCGGGATGACCGACACGTCCCGTTCGTTGATCGCGTCACTGGCGTAGGTGTTCGCCGCCTGCACCAACTCCGCCACGCGCACCGCGTCGTCGGCGTCCCGCAGGGTGTCGACCGAGTTCTTCACCCGGACACCGCCGAGACCGAGAGCGACCAGCACCGGGATGAGCAGGATGGCCTGGAGGCGTCTGGCGACGCGCCAGTTGCCGGTCAGAGGTCTGAACTTGGACAAGGTCGTTCCACTTCACAACAGGGAGGGTGCGCAGGGCCGTTCACAGCCCGACGTTCTGTGGCCAAGTTCTAACACCCAGCGATCGGCTGTGACCGGTGTTTCTGTGAAGCGGTTTCCAGCGAAGTGGTACAAAGCTCAATCAAAACCATCGGTGGTCAACGCACGGACCACCGGGCGAATCCGCCTCGCCCGGTGGCCCGTCCGGTGGAGCGAACGGACAGCGCTTGCCCCCGGCGAATGGGTGGCGGCCGAGACCAGGTTCTTCCACTCCATCCCGGTCACCCTGGACGGTCGTACCTTCAAGGCGCTGCGCCACGGCATGGCGGGCCGGGCCGGCTTCGAGTTCGTCGGCCCCAGGCAGCACGCGGCCCTTGTCCACGAGGCCTTCCGCAAGGCCGGTGAGCCGCTCGGGCTGATCCGCGACGGCGACCACACCATCGTCTTCGCCCAGGCGGGCAGCCCTGTGACAGTAGGTCCCCGTCGGCCGCGCGGCGACCGGTCACGTCCCCGTCGCCCTGGAGGTCACCTGGGCGGTCCCGCGTCGTATCGCCCCTCCCGGTGGAGGGGGGCCCCCCCCGGGGGGGGGGGGGGGCGCGCCCCGGCGGGGGGGGGCGGCGGGAAGACGTAAAAGGTGTGGGGGTGGGGCCCCGAGTGTGTTTATAAACAACCCCCCCAACG
>NZ_JBSHAF010000024.1:47845-77943 GCF_053611365.1 Streptomyces sp. NPDC054813
GGTCAGGCCCCCGTCCCCCTCGAGGACAGCTGGCAGGTCCAGCTACTTAACCCCCCTCCGTGTGTCCCCCCCCCCGGCGGGGGCATCCCTCGGGGCGCCCGGATTCGGCTTCCGGCGGGAAAGCGGATCAGTAGGTGGGGAAGGGCCCCCAGTTCTTGATCTCGAACCCGCCGCCGTTGCGGGCAACCTCCAGCGCGGTATGGCCGCTGAAGTGAGCGGGCAGAACCAGCGCGGTGTTGTCCGCCGCCCAGCCGAGCAGGTCCCGGCGCGTAGCCCGCGCGGTCGTCGGGTCCTCGCAGAAGCAGCTGCTGTGCTCGGGGTGGGCGACCTGCAGCGGGGTGTGCATCAGATCGCCCGCGAGCAGTGCCTTGTCGCCGCCCGAGCTCAGGACCAGGACACTCGCACCCGGTGTGTGTCCGGGCGCCGCGAGCAGCCGCAGGTTGCCGTCCACGATGTGCTCGCCCTCCCACAGCCGGACCTGTCCGGCAGCGTGGACCGGCTCGATGCTGTCTTCGAAGGCGTTCTCGTTGACCCCTCCCGCGATGTTCGGGTTCTTCGACGGGTCGAAGTGCTCGAAGTCGAGCCGGGGCATCAGGTAGGTGGCGTTCGGGAACGTCGGCACCCATTGCCCGTCGACAAGGCGGGTGTTCCAGCCGACATGGTCGACGTGCAGGTGGGTGTTGATGACCAGGTCCACGTCGTCCGGCTGGATGCCCGCCTTCGCGAGGTTCTCCAGATAGCCGAGGGACAGGTGGTCCCAAGCGCCGACCGCGGGGCGGGTCTTGTCGTTGCCGATACCCGTGTCGACCAGGATGGTCCGGCCCTCGCTGCGCAGCGCCCAGGTCTGGAACGCCACCTGCACGATGTCGTCCTCGCCGCCGAGGTGGTCCGGCACCAGCCAGCCGCGGTTCTCCCGCCATGCCTCGTCGCTCCAGCCGGGGAAGAACTGCTCGGGCGTCATGCCCACCGGCCCGTGCATCTCCTCGACCCGGGCGACGGTGACGTCACCGAGCGTGATCTCGTTCATCGATGGTTCCTCTTCGATCGTCGTGGAAAGGCGCATGACCACTCTTGGGGTCTCCGATGCCCGTAACCACACCGCGCCGGGGTGAGCCTGGACGTGCCGCACCCTGGCAGGGTGCGGCTGGCAGGGCGTTGAGACCGGAGAATGGAACGCATGGCTGATCGTGATCACGACGGAGCGCTCGGTGCGTTCCTCAAAGCGTGCCGAGCGCGGGTCCGACCGGAGGACCTCGGGCTGACCTCGTACGGCGGCCGGCGACGCGTGGCGGGCCTGCGTCGTGAGGAACTGGCGCAGCTCGCGGGAGTCAGCACGTCCTACTACGCGCGGCTCGAACAAGGACAGTCACGCCACGCCTCCCCCCAGGTACTCGACGCGATCGCGGCAGCCCTGGACCTGACCGCATCCGAGCGTGGGCACCTGCACGCTCTCGCCGCCTCCGCCGGTCGGCGACGCGCCGTGCGGCCCGCGAGTGTCGAGCACCCCGACCCGGCCCTGCTCGAACTGCTCGAGGCCATGCCGCAGGTACCGGCACTCATCCTCGGCCGGCGCAGCGACGTGCTCGCCTGGAACCCGATGGGCCACGCCCTGCTGGCCGGCAACCGGGACCGCGACGCCGTCTCCGTCCCCGGGCGCCGCGTCAACATGACCGAACTCGTCTTCCTCGACCCGGAGACCCGCGAACTGTACGTCGACTGGGACCGCAAGGCGCGCGCCGTGGTGGGCAATCTGCGGCTCGTGGCCGGAGCCCACCCAGGCGATCCGGCGCTTGCCGCCCTGATCGGCAGACTGACGATGGCAAGCGCGGAATTCAGCGCACTGTGGGCCGACCACCGCGTGCAGGCGTGCGCCACCGCGCACTACGAACTGCACCATCCGCTGATCGGCGACCTCGCCGTCACCCAGCAGACCCTCCGCTCCATCGAACGACCCGACGAGACCCTGGTGACCTGCACCGCTCCGTTCGGTTCTCCCTCGGCCGAAGCCCTGAGCGTGCTGGCCCACGTGGCCTACCCGAGCGAACACCCTCGGCCGTTTCACACGGAACCCGTTGGGCGCTTCGCGCAGGTTCGGGCCACGCCCCGTATGTCGGCCCGCTCGGTCACCAGTACAGAAGCCACCGGCCGTCGCACCCACACCCCGTGCCCCTGAAGGGTGAGCCGCTCGTCGTCGAAGCGCTTGAGATCGGCGACGGACTCGACCCAGCCCTTCGCCAGCGCATGCCGGAACTGCTCGTGGCTCACGTCCCAGATGTTCAGACCGCCGCCCGCCGAAGGGAGCCGGACGGACAAGGTGAAGGAGATGTGCCGGGTCAGGTCCGCACCGCGGGGCCAGGAGATGGACCGGTACTGCAGATCGAAATGCAGGGGTGCGATCGGCTTGGTGAACGCCGCGGCGGACAGCCAGACGTGGAAGCCGGGCAGACCCAGGTGCTCGGGATAGTCCACGCGAGCCTGCAGATGTTCGCTGAGGAGTTCGGCGAGGCGCGTGTACAGCCAGCCGAAGGAGTCCTGCAGCAGCGGCCGCGAAGCGTCGGCGTGCCGCTGGTAGTCGGCCCCCGATGCTCAGGTTGGGTCGGACCATGGCGATGTCGCCCACCTCACCGAAGGAGACAGATGAATCCCCAGCCGGTGGAATCGCCCATCGTCGATGTCGACGTACTGGACGAGTCGGGGTGCGTCGACGTGAGCAAACGGCTGGAATCGCTGCGCCCTCATTGGCTCACCCGAGGGGTCGGCTACTTCACCCTCGGCCTGGCGACCTACCTCGACGTAGCGGTCTCCGACAGTCCTCAGGAGACGTACTTCGGGCGGCTCGCCCGGCACAACCGCATACGCCGTGACCACTTCGGCGACCTTCTGGATCGAGTCGCCGAAGTACTCGCTGAACTTCTGGACATGCCCACCCGGTACGACGAAAGAGTGGCGCTGCCCGGTTTCCACGTGTTCGAGGACGCCGGCATAGCTGTCGAACCACGACCCAGCCAGCATTTCGATCTCCAGCACCGAGCGATGCCCTGGCCGCGCTGCGCCACGAATACCGAGTCGGCCGGATGGCCGTGCAGCTCACGCCCGTCTTGCATCGCATCGCCGCAATTCCCGCACGCTGTCCCGGTGATCGGCGCATCACCCTGCAAGGGCATGGAATCCGCGATGCCGACAGCTGGGTTCTCTACTGGTGAACCCGGCACTCCCAGCTCCGACAACCGGAGCCGGGACACGGCCCGTGAGGTCCGCGCCGAAGCCCCCTCCCACCGGGTACGCGTCGACAGGCCGGACCCGTCCGCCGCCGATCCGGCGACGAGTTGCCGGGTACCGTATGAGGGTCTGCCGGAACGGCCGCAGCACCTCTCGGACATGAAGAAGAGTGGGATGAGGTGAGGTGAGAACAGCGAACCCCACCACCATCGTCGAGCTGTGGCGGAGCGGCAAGGCGCCGGCGTGGGACGGTCTGTACCGCGCCGACGGGTCGGCCCGCAGCGCCCAGGTGGACGGCGACGAACTGTCGCGGTTCGAACTCGGAGAACCACTCGACCTCGACGCGTTGCTGGCGGCGAGTCCGGATCACGTCACCCAGGTCGGGGCTCCCCCCGACCGCATCGCGGCACTGCGGGACGGCTCCGGGTACGTCGGCTGCGGCGAAGGGGCCTTGGGCGCCGACGGGTTCTTCGCCCGGTTCGACAAGGACCACGACGTCGTGTGGCTGGTGTTCCTCAGCGACTCCAACCCTTTCGAACAGGTCTCTGTCGACGGCTCTCTGGCCACGTTCACCAACAACCTGGGCAGGACGCTCACAGTGGATCTGGAGGACCCGGACTTCGCGCCCTGAGATGAGGGCAGCGACAAGGTGTACCGAATGGTGCGCCAGGACGTTCCGCGTGGATGGCCTCGTGGCAACGGCGGCAGATCACCAGGGTCCTGTCCCGCCGCATGGACGTGGTGGGCCTCAAGGTCCGCCGGCGTCTCGCAGGTTTCGCAGCACTCGGCGGGAACCTGTGGATCAACTGGTCGCTTGCTCCGACTCGATGCGGGGCCGGGCGGACCAGGATGCGTTCCACAACGAGGGTGAAATCAGCGCAGCCGGCACCTGCGGACGGAGAGACGGTGACGCCGACAGACGTGCCGAGTCTGCTGTGCGCCTTGGCCGCGTCCTTCTGGCCGACGGGGAGTACGACGCCGATCGGGGGGCGATGGAGCAGTCTGGCCTGCTGAGGTATGACGAATTCCACACGGTCGGATAGGTCGGCCAGGCCGACGGAAGGTACACCGTCGACCTGGCCGCAGTATCCCGTCCCGCCGGCATAGTCGTGGCAGCCACCGGGGCACGGTGGCTCGTCGGCCCCGAACACATCCGGCCGGGCGCCCCTCTCATCGACGTCGGCGCGCCCGCCCGCCCCGTACGGCCGGCGAACGTCGCGGACGGTTCGCCGGCCGTACGGGCGCGGTCAGCGCTTGGTGTAGATGAAGCCGACCTTGTCGAGTTCGTCACCGGAGCGGCCGTGGAAGCCGGCGATCTGCCAGCCCGACGGCGCGGTGCGGGTCACGCAGTCCGAGGTCGTCGTACCACCGGCGAGGGTGTTGCCCAGGTTGGTGGTGAACTTGGCGTAGAAGATGCGGGTGGTGCTGTTGTACTTGCCCTCGCACAGGTACGCCGTGGTCACGTACTCGCCGCTGCCCAGGGTCAGCGAGGACGCCGTGCCGCCGGTGCCGCCGTGGGTCAGCGTGGTGCCGTTGCCCAGGGTGATGCCGACCTGGTCGACGCGGGAGCCGGAGCGCAGCGAGACGCTGGTGGCGCGGGCGGCGGCCGGGACACTCGGAAGGTCCTGGTAGTAGTCGCCGTGCGGACCGCCGAACTGGTCGCTGAGCTGGAAGTCCGGGTTCTGCGACCAGGAGAAGCCGACCGTGATCGGGTCGTGGTCGGAGAGCATCAGGCCGTCGTCGTTGAGGAACTTGGCGTGCTCGTTGTTGTACGAGGTCGCGTTCAGCGTGACCAGCTTGCTGCTGCGGTAGAGGACCTTGTCGACCACCTCGCAGGTGTTGGGCACGGTGGCCCCGGTCTGGTCGCAGAGCAGGGTGTCGCTGCCCTTGGCCGGCGCACTGCCGCCACGGATCAGCTGGACCCAGGCGTCGGTCAGCCCGTTGGCGGAGGCGAACTCCGCGATGGTGTCGGCGGTGCGGGTGTAACGGGTGTTGGTGTCACCCATGACCACGACGGCGTTCCCGGCCGAGTGGGTGCTGATGAACGACGTCAGCTGGCTGAGGTTGTCGGCCCGGGAGGCCTCGTCGCCGTCGTTCGTACCCGCGTTGGTGTGCAGGTTGTAGAAGTCGACGTAGACGCCCTCGGCGAGCCGCTCGCGCATGAAGGTGAAGCCCTTGGGGGTCAGGCAGTCACCCGAGTCGAGCTGGCAGGAGTTCCAGCCGACGCGCTCGAAGTCGTCGCCGTCCCAGGCGTAGTCGGAGACGGTGTTGAGCCCGCTGCCGATACCCGCGCCGCCGCTGGTCGCGGTGCGGTACGGATGGGTGTCCGTGGAGTACAGGTACGCGTGGTAGTTGAAGTCCTCCTGGACGTTGACGATGTCGTACGGCGCGATCCGCCGGCCTATCTCGGTGGTGCTGGTGTCGCGCGGTGTGGATGCGCTCGACAGCGACTCCGGAAGCCCGGCGACGTTGTACGTGAGCACGCTGAACGTGCCCGAGCCGGCCGCCGCGGCCGGAGTGGCCGTCGCCGTGAGCCCGCCGAGGGCGGCAACCGCGGCCGCCAGGCAGGCAACGAGTCTGCGCATGGGGGTGTCTCCTACGGGGAGGGGTGCGCTGGGAGGATGTGGGCATGCCAAATGCAAGCCAAAACGTAGTGGCAAACGCTTTCTCCGAACCACTGCCGCGGCCGACCAATCGAGGAATTCCCCGTGACGGCCAGAAGGTCATCTTCTGACGGCGGTCCGATCGGCCTCTGACTGTTACTCACTTTCGGGTGAGCGGGCCCGGTTCACGGGGCGGCCCGTGGTGGCACGGAGGGGCCGTGGGCCCGGTGTTTGCACGGCTTGTGGGCTGCATGATGGAGCAAATCGGTTCATTCACTTGATAAATGGACGTTACATTCGAGAGTCATAGCAAAGCGATAGATCGGTAATGGGCGTGGTGTGTGCCCCGCGCGTCCCGCCGCCCCGTTGCAATGTGTGACTGCGCGGCCACCCGGCCGTCGCACCGCACCACACACCCCTCGCGGACCGCGGCTTCGCGCCGCCCGCGCAGGGGTGTGCCAACCCCGTAAAGGGGGACCTCGTGTCCGAATCCGTCTTCGCGACCGCCCGTCGTCTCGGTTCCGTCACCGCCGTGGCGGCCGTCCTGGTGGGCGCGGTGGCCCTGCCCGCCGCGGCCGCCGCCCAGCACCCCGCGAATCCGTCCCGCGACGCGGTCGTCATCAGCGCCGTCCAGCACGACCTGCAGGGCCGTGCGGTCTTCTCCGGCCGCGCCCTGAACCGGGAGTGGGTGGACGTCACCAACACCACCCGCCGGGACGTGAACCTGAGCGGCTGGACGCTGTCGGACGCCGAAGGTCACAGCTACACCTTCCGTCACTACCGGCTGGCCGGCCGTGCCACGGTCCGGGTCCACACCGGGCAGGGCCGGGACACCATGACGGACCTGTACCAGGACCGCCGCCAGTCCGTGTTGAACCACAACGCCGACTCCGTCACCCTGCGCAACGACCACGGGCGCTTTGTCGACTCCGCCTCCTGGGGTCTGCACCACCGCCGTGACGGCGGCGACCGGCACGTCGGCGGCGACCGCCACGCCGGTGGCCACCGGCACTGACAGCTCGACGGCCGCTGCCGGGTCCCGAACCGGGGCCCGGCAGCGGCCGTTTCGCGGGGCCTTCAGCCGACGACGGGACCGTGCACGGTGGAGGTGAAGACGGTCTCGCCGCCCTGCCGGCCGACGACCCGCACGGTCACCGTGCCGTCGCCCCCGGGAGTCACCTCGGTCACGTCCACCCAGCACGGGCTGTCGAGTTCCACGTAGCGGTCGAAGGTCGTGGACGTGCTCGCCGGTATCAGCGCACGCGGTGCCAGGCGGGCGCAGGCGGCCTGGCGAGCACTCTCCAGCAGGACCATGCCGGGCAGATGGTCACCGTCGTGGTCGAACAGGATCGGATGGGCCAGGTCCGGGGTGAGCAGCCACCGGCCGGGCGCGTCCGTGGGGGTCAGCACCACGTCGGCGGGGGAGGTGCGGCCCACCGCGGACGGCGGCATCGGGTCGGCCGCGACCGCCGGGTCCGCTGAAGCCGCGTGCTTTCCTGGCCGGCTGGCCCGCAGACGCGCGTAGACGGACGGCGTGACGACGGAGTACAGCCCGTCTCCTTGGGCCACGGGCCGGCCGTCCCGGCGCAGCGCGAACCCTATGCCCATCCGGCGCGCGGACGCCCTGCCGCGCGGGGCGGTGTCCGGGCACGTCACCTCGAGCTCGAAGTCGGTCGGCCGGGAGCCGATGCGCAGTTGCTCCAGATCGGTGTGACAGCTGAGCGACCACAGCACGAAGTGATGCCCGAGCGGTACACCGTGTTCGGCGTGCGTCACGAACATGCCGGCCTGCCGAAACGTCTCCGCGGCCTGCAGCGGGTCGTGGCTCGAGCCGTCGGCGCTGTTGAAGAAGGTGTGGGCGCGCGGCCACTGTCCGGTGAGGGAGAACCGCAGCCCGTCGTCCTGCGCGGTACAGCCGGTGAGGAAGACCTCGGCCAGGGACGCCCGGTGGACGTACTCCTTCGGCACCGTGGTGGTCAGCCGGGGCAGTACGGGCAGACCCACTCCGATCTCGCTGGTGGACAGGCTCATCGACAACCCCCCGTCGGAAAGCTCTTCGTTGGCTTGAAGCTCTGTTCGACGCCTATAAGATACGGACCTACCGGTTTTCTCGGGTCGGCCACAAGGTAAAGGATTCGCCAAGCGTGGTTGGACTCGATCCATGCATGACTCCGCTCAGTGGTGGTTTGGCCAAGTATTTTCGCCCTCAATCAAGTCGAAGGCACGGCGAAAAACGGACTAACTGGCAGATGTCGGCGGCCGGTTATCGGTGGGTGACGGGTCCGGCTCGCCCACGTCAAAACCTGTGCAGCGGTCTCTTTCGGCCATCTCTGCGGGGGAGTTCGCCGCCCGCGGGCCCACCCGGGCCGCACCCGGCCCCGACCGCCACTGCATGATGTTCGAACGGCCTGCGAGAGGGAGACCCGATGGAACCACTGCGCACCCTGCGCCTCGCCGCCGTCAACATCGACGGCGTCCTGCTCAACGACAGCTTCAGCCCCGTCCTGCACCGCCTCGTCCTCAAGTACGGCGGTGCGTACACCCGGGAGCTGGAGCAGCGGCTCTTCTCCCAGTCCCGGCTCGCCGCCGCCCGGGTGCTGCTGGAGGAGACCGGCGCCGAGGTGAGCGAGCAGGACGCCATCGCCGACTACTTCGCCGAACGCGAGCACTATCTGCGCGCCCATCCCGTCCACCCCCTCGACGGCGCCGAGGAGCTCCTGCACCGACTGCGCGCCGCGGGCCTGGACGTCATCTGCTACGGCGGCCTCGACGAGGACCACTTCCGCCGCCATCTCGGCGCCTGGGAGCAGCTGTTCACCGCTCCGCACTACATCTGCACCAACGACTTCCGCCCCGGGATCCGCGAGATAGCCGAGGACCACTTCGGCCTCGAGCGCCACCAGGTCCTCTTCATCGACGACGTGGCCCGCTTCGCCGGTCACGCCAAGGAGCTGGACGTGCCGTTCGTCGGCCACCCCAGCACCTTCGAGCACGGCTTCCAGCGCGAGCTGATGCGCGAACTCGGCGTCCGGCACCTGGTCGGCAGCCTCGCCGAGATCGACGAACAGCGTCTGCGCACCCTCGACCGGGAGGCCGGGCTCGACGTCTTCTGGCATGATGCCGACTCCCTGTCCACCGCCCCCGAGGTGACCAAGTGACCGCAGCAGAAGGCGCCGCACTGGCGGGCCGGGTCGCCCTCATCACCGGCGCCAGCAGCGGTATCGGCGCGGCCGCCGCCCGGGTGTTCGCCCGGCAGGGAGCCACCGTCGTCCTGACCGCCCGCCGCGAGGACAAGCTCCGCGACCTCGCCGACGAGCTGCGCGCCGAGGGAGCCGAGGCGAGCCACCGCACCCTGGACGTGCGCGACGGAGAAGAGGTGCGCCGGACCGTCGAGTTCGCCGTCGGCCGCTACGGCCGTCTCGACGCCGCCTTCAACAACGCCGGCGTCGCGCTGCCGAAGACCCCGATGCACCTCATCGACGACGCCGACTACGAGCGGGTCACCGAGACCAACGTGCGGGGCGTGTGGAACTGCCTGCGCCACGAGATCACGGCCATGCTGGAGACCGGCGGCGGCTCGATCGTCAACACCAGCAGTGTGGGCGGCCTGGTCGCCTCCTCGACGGCCGCGCCCTACATCGCCTCCAAGCACGCGGTGATCGGACTGACCAAGGCCGCCGCCGTCGAGTACGCCCCGCACCACATCCGTGTGAACGCCATCGCCCCGGGCCTGACCCGCTCCGAGATGATCGACGACTGGTTCGCCAAGTCGCCCGAGAACGAGGCGCGTGCCTACCGCTCCGCCCCGCAGGCCCGCGCCGCCGACCCCGAGGAGGTCGCGGAGGCCGCCGCCTGGCTGTGCAGTGACAGGGCGAGCTTCGTCACGGGTGCCACACTTACCGTGGACGGTGGGCGCACCGCCTGGTGAACTGCCCGACGGGCCCCGTGCCGACGCCCCGGCGCCGACGCGGGACCGGCCGGGAATCGGCCCTGTGCGGCCGAAATACCGACCCCCGATTGGGGTAAGGTACGTCACGTCCGGTTTTGTTTTGACCGAGGAGGGGTCCCCATGGCGCGTCAGGAGCGTGCGATTCGGACCCGCCGTGCTGTTGTCGAGGCCGCCGCCGCGGTCTTCGCCGAGCGCGGATACACGGCGGCGACGATCGCCGAGATCCTCGAGCGGGCCGGAGTGACCAAGGGGGCCCTGTACTTCCACTTCGACTCCAAGGAAGCCCTCGCGCGAGGCGTGATCAACGCCCAGATCAGCGACGACTACTGGGTACCGCGCGAGCTGAAGCTCCAGGAGTGGGTGGACATCGGCATGACGCTGGCCCACCGCATCCCCAAGGAGGTCATCCTGCTCGCCGGTATACGGCTGTCGGCGGACCTGCAGGGGCGTTCGCTGTTCGGCAGTGCCTGGCCCGCGTGGACCGAGGTGGTGACCGAGAAGCTGGTGGAGGCCAAGGAACGCGGCGAGGTGCTGCCGCACGTCACGCCCCAGGAGACCGCGGAGTGCTTCCTCGGGGCCTGGATCGGGACCCAGTTCATGTCCGAGGTGGTCTCCGACTGGACGGATCTCAACGACCGTATCTCCGTCCTCTACAACCACGTACTGCCGGCGATAGCCACACCCGCGGCCCTGATCCGGCTGGACACCGCGCCCGACCGGGGCGCCCGGGTCGTCGAGGAAGTCGAGCGCAGGCGGCAGGAATCGCTGGTGGCGACCGAGGCCTGACCCGCCTCGGACCAAACCATCCGCCTGGTTCGTTGTCCGGGGGGCCACGGTCTCCCGATGATGCGGGAGGACCATCAGGGTCCTCTGCCCACACTCCGAACTCTGGCAAACCTACCGATCGTGCTGTTTGCTAGGGTTCTCGAATCGGAATGTTGCAGGCCCAGGGGGAATCGGACCGTCCAATTCCGGATTCGCCCGATCAACAGGGGGATCGCGATGGTCAAGCAGCTCCGGGCGGCCCGAACCCGCCAGGCCCTCGTTCATGCCGCGGCCGAGATCTTCGCGGACGACGGCTACGCGCTGTCCTCGCTGCCCGCGATCAGCCGGCGGGCCGGAGTGAGCGCCGGAGCGCTGCACTTCCACTTTCCCAGCAAGGACGCCCTCGCCGTCGAGGTGGAGGACGCGGCCCGGCGAACCATCGAGCACATGGTCGCGGACCGGCGCCCTTCGGCCGCCTCCGCACTGCACCTGCTGATCACGGTCACCCGGGAACTGCTGGTCACGGTCGCCACCGATGTCGTGGTCCGCGCGGGCTTCAAGCTGAGCGTCGATCCCTCCCGCAAGAACGGCCCGGGCTTCGGGTGCTGGTGGCGTACCTGGGTGTGCGAACAGCTGGTGCGGGCCCAGCATCAGGGCGAGCTGGCCGAGGGGGTGTCACCGGACCGGGTCGCCGCGGTGATAGTCGCCGCGACGGTCGGGTTCGAGGTGCTCGGCGCGGCCGACCGTGACCGGATCTCGCCCCAGCACGTCGAGCAGTTCTGGTCACTGGTGCTTCCGCAACTGGCGGCACACAGCGGCGAGTTCGCGGGCGCCGCGCTCTCCGACTCCTGACTGCGGGTCAAGAGCCGACAAAGGCCGTGGAGTTCGGTTTGACAAACCGCCCATGCCGTTTTTGACTCGGGTGCCCGGGACTCGCCTCGGAGCACCCGAGTGGCGGACGGGCAGGGAGACGGCGTGGACATCGGCATACTCGGCGCGCTCGACGTGCGCGAGATGGGCGTCTCCATCACCCCGACCGCGTCCAAGCCGCGTCAGGTGCTCGCCCTGCTCGCCCTGCACGCCGACCGGGCGGTGACCGTCGCGACGCTCACCGAGGAACTCTGGGGGCGACGGCCACCGCGCAGCGCACGTCCCACCCTGCAGACGTACATCATGCACCTGCGTGAACTCGTCGCAGGGGCGTCGGCGGCGACGGGCGGTGACGCGGGCGGGCGCACCCCGAAACAGGTGCTGCGCACCGTACCCGGCGGCTATCTGCTCGACAGCGGTGAAGGCACCAGTGACGTCCGGGAGTTCGAGCGGCTCACCCGGACCGGGTACCGGGCGATGGACGCGGGGGACCATCGCGAGGCCGCCCGGCTGCTGCGTACCGCGCTCGACCTGTGGACCGGTCCGGCCCTGGCCGACGTCCCTGCCGGAGACTGCCTGCGCGCCGAGACCAGGGGGCTGGAGGAGAGCCGGCTGTGCGCGCTGGACCGGCGTATCGAGGCCGATCTGCGGCTCGGCCGGCATCGCGAGCTGATCGCCGAACTCACCGTGCTGGTCAGCCGGCACCCCACTCACGAGAGCCTGTGCGGCCAGCTCATGCTCGCGCTGCACCGCTCGGGGCGCCGCGGTGAGGCCCTCGCCGCCTACCAGCGTCTGCGCACCACCCTCGTACACGACTTCGGCCTGGAACCCTCGGCCGTGCTGGGCAAGATACGCCAGTCCGTCCTGGCGGCCGCCGAGGACGACACGCAGGCGCCCGACCCCATGGGCCCGCTCACCCAGGTCGGCTGACACCCCGTCCGACGCGAAGCGGCCGGCCGCCGAGCAGCAGCGTGCAGGCGCCGGCGGTCAGCAGCCCGCCTGCCAGGAAGACGGGCCGTACCCCAGCCGGCGGCAGGATCAGGCCGCCGAGCGCGGCGCCCGCCGCGATACCGGCGTTGTAGAAGCCGGAGTTGGCGGCGAGGGCGATGTCCGTGCGGCCCGGGGCACAGTGCAGCATCGCGTTCTGGGCGGCCATGAACACCGGCCCGAGCGCACCGCCCGTCAGGACCAGGAACACCACCGCCGCCACCGGACGGCCGCCTGCCGAGTAGAGGCCGAGCATGCCCACCGCCTGGACGGCCACGGCGGTGGTCAGCGCGGACTGCGGGAAGCGGTCGAGAAGCGCCCCGGTCACGGCCACACCGGCCAGACACGCCACCCCGAAGACCACCAGCAGGGAACCTACCGAGCCCGGCGAGAACCCGCTCACCTCACCCAGGAACGTCACGATGTAGGTGTAGCCCGCGAACGCCCCGGTGGCGGACAGCGTCCCGGCCGCGAGCACCGTCACGAACCGGCGGGTGTCAGGGCGGCTTCCGTAGGCCGCGGGCGCGTCCTCCGGGCGCGACGTCGGCAGCAGTACCGCGATCGTCACCAGCGAGACGAGCCCCGGCACCGTCAGCGCCGCCACCGGCGTCCGCCAGTCGCCGTGCCGGCCCAGCCAGGTCCCGGCGGGCACTCCGAGGACGAGGGCGAGCGAACCGGCGACGGACAGTGCCCCGACGACCCGCCCCCGGACCCGGGGCGCGAACAGACCCACCGCGACCGGTCCCAGTACCGCCCAGAACAGCGCCTGGGCGAGCGCGGTCAGCAGCCGTGCCGCGAGGAGTTGCCAGTACGCGGTGGCCAGTGCCGCACCCGCGCTCGACACGACGAGCGCGGCCAGCAGTCCGGTGAGCGCGTGACGCCGGGGCACGGCCCGCGTGACATGGGCGAGCGGCAGCGACGCCACGGCCACGGTCAGGCCGTAACCGGTGACCAGCAGGCCGACCGCCGACAGCGACACCCCAAGGCCCGCGGAGATCACCTCCAGGAGGCCGACCGGCAGGTTCTCGGCGGTGTTGAAGGTGAAGGCGGCCAGCATCAGGGCGCCGAGCAGCGCCGGCCCGTGCCACCGGGCCGGTCGCCGCGCGCGCACGCGGTCCTCGCCCGCCCCCGCCCGTCGTACCTGCTCCACGGCACCGTCCATGGAAGCAGCTCACCGGGCTCACCGGACCCGCCGCAACCGAATTCCGCTGTTCAGGAGGTTCCGATGTGCCGGGCGATCCGGACGGCCGCGAACTCCGTGCCTGCCACGAACCGCATCATCGGCCCGAACATCGGCGCCGCGAGCGAGCCCGTGAAGTACAGCCCCGGCACCGACGACTCGAACGTCCCCCGCAGCGCGGGTGCCCTCGAACCCGGTACGCACGCCACGGCGCGACGCACCGTGGGGGACAGGAAGGGCAGGGCGTCCAGGTCCAGCCGGTAGCCGGTGGCCGCCAGCACATGGTCGACGGTGAGGGACTCGTGTACGCCCCCGGGACCGGCGACATCCAGGCGCACCGCCGCCCCGGAGAGCACCGCACCGGTGACCCGGCGCGAGGTGTGCACCGGTACGACACCCACCACCCGCTCCCGCAGCCACCAGCCGCCCGAGGGGCCGAGCGCCCGCCGGAACAGCAGCAGCCGGGCCGCCGCCGGAAACCACCGCACACCGCCCGGTGCGGCGCAGACCCCGGCCAGGATCCAGCCCGTGCCCAGCGGCGAGGCCGGCTTGGCCAGCCGCTGTGTCCAGGGCCGGGCCAGGTCCGGGGGCATGCCCCACAGCACCTTCCGCTCACGCACCAGAACCTGGGCCTCGGCGCCCGCCTCGTGCAGCAGCGCGGCACTCTCCAGCGCGGACTGGCCACCGCCGATGACCGCCACCCGCCGGCCCGCGTATGCGGACAGGTCGGTGTGGTGGCTGGTGTGCGACACCGGCGCCCGGGGGCCGGGCCCCTCGGGTGCGAGGTGCCGCAACTCGTCCGGGACATGGGCGAGTCCGTTCAGACCGGTCGCCACCACGACGGCCGACGCCGCCGTCTCCTGCCCGTCGTCCGCCCGGACCACGAAGCCGGCTCCGGACGCGGCCCGCTCGACGGCTGTCACCCGGGCCGGCTCCACCCCGCCGACGTACCGCTTCTGGAACCACTGCCCGTACCGTACGAAGACGTCGCACGGGATCGGAGTCAGCTCGGTCAGCTCCGGCTCGCCGTGCTCGCGCCGGAAGTCCGCCAGCCGGCCGCCCGGCTCCGGCGCCGACAGATCGGTCGCGGCCGGTGTCGATTTCAGGAACATCCCGGTGGCCATGGCATGCCGCCAACTGCCCATCACATCGCCGAAGACGCGGACCGGCGCGCCCGCCGCCCGTAAGTGGGCGGCCACCGACAGTCCGTACGGCCCGGCACCGATCACGACGACCGGTGGCCGTCCGCGCCCGGCGAACGCTTGCTCCTGGGCAGGGTGCTGCCCCGGAAGCGACTGCGTCATGGATCCCTCCGCTGGTCTGTTCGCCGCCCTCCCCTGGGCGACGCGACACTGCGGGATGGCACGCCCGGCGTGACTCGGCCGTGCTCGTCCCCCCTCCGCGGGTGAGTCTGTCCCACGCGGCCGACCCGGGAAACGATATCTACGCACGTTGGCCAAAACTTGGTCGAATCATACGACAAGCGGACCCGGCCAAGTCATCGACGTGCGGCGGAGGGCTGCCGACGATCACGGACCCGACAGGTTCGATCGGTGGCCGCGGACGCCGGGTTCCGCCAGCCGACCGAGGGGCGCGGCAGCGGCGCCCGGACCGCTGCCGTACGACCCTGCCGTGCTCCATGCGCGGCAGCCGTCCCGAGGTGCGGACAGGCCGACCGCCTTCCGGACCGCCCGGATACCATCGCCGTGTGAACACCTACTGGCACGTCGTTCTGCCGCCGCTCCGCGCCTGACGGGCGCACCAGCCGACGGCTCGAATCCACGCTCCCGGCCCTGCCTTCGAGGCCGGCCGGGGCCTGTGTCGTGCGCCCGTTCCGAAACCAGTCCGCAGACGGTATTCGACGACGGAAGTTCACGACTGTGCCGAACGACACCTCATCCCGCTTCTCCCGGCCCCGCACCGGTGCCACCCGCGCGCTTCCACGCCCCCGTGGGGCCGGAGTGCTCGCCGGGCCGGTCCCGATCCTCACGGCCGCCGTGCTGTGGGGCACCACCGGGACCGCGAGTTCCTTCGCCCCGGCCGGAGCGCCGGCCGCCGCCATCGGCGCCGCCAGCCTGGTCCTCGGCGGCCTCCTGCTGTTCCTGACCGCACCGGGCGCCCGCACCCTGCCCCGGGCCTGCACCGGCGGCGAACGCCGGCTGCTGGTCCTCGGCGCCCTCGCGGTAGCCGGATATCCGCTCACCTTCTACCCCGCCGTGGCCCGCACCGGCGTCGCCGTGGCCACCGTGGTCGCGCTCGGCGGCGCTCCCGTCTTCGCGGGCCTCCTCGGCCGGCTCACCCGCCAGTCCCGGCCCACCGACCGCTGGGCGTCGGCGACCGGCGCGGCAGTCCTCGGCTGCGCCGTGCTCGTCCTCGGGCCCGAGCTCGCCGGCGACGGCGCCCCCGTGGACACCGTCGGCGTCCTGCTGGCCGGGCTCGCGGGGCTGTCGTACGCCGGTTACGCCCTCGTCGGCGGACAGCTCATCGCCCGTGGCCACGCCTCCGGCCCGGTGATGGGCGTGCTGTTCGGGGGAGCGGCACTGCTCGTGCTGCCCGTGCTGCTGTGGAGCGCCGGGCCGTGGCTGATGACGGCGCGCGGCGCGCTGGTCGTCCTGTACCTCGGCGCGGTCACCACCTTCCTCTGCTACGGGCTCTTCGGATACGGCCTGCGGCACGCCACCGCCCAGATCGCGACGACCCTGACCCTGGTCGAGCCCGCGGTGGCCGCCGTGCTGGGAGTCGCGGTCCTGGGCGAGCGCCTGCCGGGCGTCTCCTGGTGCGGACTGGGGGTGCTGGCGCTGGGGATCGTCTTCCTGACCCTTCCCGCCGGCTCCCGTGGCCGCGGACGCTGAGCTGATCCATGGTCAAGTAACCGACTGAATAGCTTGGTTCGGGCTGTTCTCCGGGCTGGGATCCGCTACGGCTCGCAGCCCGGTCCGAACCGTCCGGTCGGTGTCGTCCCGCCCCGAGGGCCGTCGAAAAGGCGGCGCGGAGCAGCCACTTCGGCGTTTTCGGGGGTGGTGCGGCCACCTGTGGCCGTCCACCGTAAGCGGGCTGGCGGGCGGTCTGTTGACAGACCGCTTGTGCTGTTTTCTACTGGCGGAGTGTCAGGTGAGAGGATCAGGGAGACGCGTGTGGACATCGGGCTGCTGGGTGCACTGAACGTGCGGGAGAACGGGGTCTCCATCGCCCCGACGGCGCCGAAGCCCCGCCAGGTGCTGGCCCTGCTGGCACTCCGAGCCGACCAGGTGGTGCCCGTTCCCACCCTCGTCGAGGAACTCTGGGCGGGTGCCCCACCGCGCAGCGCCCGCACCACCCTGCAGACCTATGTGCTCCAGCTCAGGGAGCACATCGCGACGGCCCTGCGCCAGGGCGCCGGTCCCGAAGACGCGGACGCGCCGTCCGCGAAGGACGTCCTCACCACCCTGCCGGGCGGCTACCTGCTGGCCTCCGGGGGCGGCGGCAGTGACATCCGCGAGTTCGAGCGGCTCCGCGAACTGGGATGCCGGGCCATGGACGACGAGAACTTCGCGGGCGCCTCCCGCACCCTGCGCCAGGCGCTGGACCTGTGGACCGGCCCGCCCTTCGCGGACGTCCACACCGGAGCCCACCTGGCCATGGAGGCGCGGCGGCTGGAGGAGAGCCGGTTGTGCGCCCTGGACCAGCGGATCGAGGCCGACCTACGGCTCGGCCGGCACCGCGAACTGCTCGCCGAACTCACCGTCCTGACCAGCCGCTACCGCTCCCACGAGAACCTGCACGCCCAGTTCATGCTCGCCCTCTACCGCTCTGGGCGGCGCGGCGAGGCACTCCAGGTCTACCAGCAGCTGCGCACCCTCCTCGTCAGAGACCTCGGCCTGGAGCCCTCGGCGCGACTGCGCCGCCTCCAGCAGTCCATCCTCACGGCCACCGCCGAGAGCCCCGGCTCGCCGGCGCACCACGACGACCTGGCCGTGCCGGTCCCGGGTGGCGGACTGGCGCGCGTGCCCTGAGCGGACCGGGGCTGCGAACCCAGTAGACCGAACCCGTCGGCGACACCGTGTCCCTCACCACCGAGTACGGCTACGTGCCGACCGGCCGCCGGACCGCCTACCCCGACGGGAGTTTCGGGGCCCTGTCCAAGGTGGTGACGGGAGCGGCGGGCCGGCGACGGGCGGGGTCAGGACGGCAGTGGCGCGCACAGCACGGCGGCGGGACCCTGCGTGCTGCCCGTGCGGGTGGTGAAGGCGACGCCCGCGATGTACTCGCCGGCGGCGCACTGGCCCTTGTAGGCGCCGTACGCGAAGTCGTCGCCCGCCCCGTCGGCGGGGCGGTTGTCGGACCGGTCGAACCACACCGTCCGGCCGCTCGCGCTCGAAGCGGCGCGCGCGGGTGCGCACAGCACCGCCGACACCCGCTCCCCGCGACGGCTGTAGCCGATCACGAACTGGCCCGCCGGGCACTGGAGTTTGGTGTACCCGGAGGCCCAGTCGCCACCCGCCGGGACGTACCGCTCGTCCGTGACGACCGTCTGGGCGTTGCCCGTGGCCCGCAGATCGCCCGTCGTCGCGTCGGTGCACAGGCCGCGTCCGCCGGAGTGGGCGAGGCCGATCAGCCGGAGCCCGTCGGGGCAGGCCGCCTTGTAGGCGCCCGAGTCCCAGTCGCCGGCCGCCCGTACCCGCAGGGACTGGACCGCGTCGCCGTGGTCCGTGGCCAGCATCCGCCAGGTGGTACCCGGCGCGATGTATCCCGTGCGGCTGGGGGAGTTCAGGAGGTGGTCCCAGGCCGTGGCCCGCCAGTCGCCCCCGTCGAGGATGCCGTACCGGTGCCCGGCGGTGTCGTAGCGCAGCAGCGCCCAGTCGTCGTGGCCCTCCCAGCCGACCAGCGGCCAGTAGGCGAAGTCGGTGTCGTGGTCGGCGAAGTAGTCGGTGATGTTGCCGAACCAGGTGCGGGCGGCCGTACCCGTCTCGCCGGCACCGATGCCGAACTCGCTGATCCACACGGGCGCGGTGTAGTGCTTGCCCTCGGTGGTGACGAAGAAGGCCTGGTCGGCGAGGACCTGGTACAGCTCGTCGCGGGTCAGGTCCTGGTAGCGGGGGTCGCTGGTCTCGCCGATACCGGTGGCGCCGCTGTGCCGGGGGCCGGTGTAGCCGTAGAAGTGGGCGGAGTACACCAGCTTGTGGGCGTCCACCAGGGTGTGGGAGAGGGTGCGGACGGGGGTGAGGGTGGGGCGGTCGTGCGGCAAGCCGTCCACCGGCAGCCCGGTCCAGTTGATGCCCTCGATGACGATGAGCAGGTTCGGGTCGGCCTCGGTGAGGATGCGGTCGGCGGCGAGCTGGGCGGCCGCGTACCAGTCGTGGTCGTCGCCCAGGCCCCAGTTGGGGTCGTTGAGGACGTCACGGCGTACCTCGTTGTAGAGGTCGGCGCCCACGACACGGGAGTTGGCCGCGTAGCGCCGGGCCATGAAGACCCAGTCGTCGGCCCACTGCTGGGTCGACTGGCTGCTGTTCCACCGCTCGTTGCCGTCGATGCCGCAGCACCAACGGGAGGTGTTGGTGTGGTTGTTGAGGAAGACGGCGAAGCCCGCGCCGGTCAGGGCGGCCACGACTGCGTCGTAGACCTCCAGGGGAGTCTTTCCGCGCAGCTGCGGATTGGCGGTGACCGCCGCGTCCGGTACCGGGGTCGTCGTGTGGATCATCTCGTTCGAGAACGGCAGCCGGATGCTGTTGATGCCGAGCGTCTGGAAGTCCGACAGGAGCTGGGGGAGGGAGGCGCGGTCCAGGCCCAGGGGGATGCCGTAGGAGTCCTGGCCGGCGTGGTGGTCGGCAGGGTCGGCGATGCTGCCGCTTCCGGTCCAGGACCCCTGGGCGCCGTCCCAGTTGGCGGCCTTCAGGCGGAAGCGGTTCCCGGCGGCGTCGACGATGTAGCGGCCCCGGGTGGACAAGGGTGGCTGCCAGGTGCCGGTGGCGGATGCGGCCGGTGCCGTGGTGGCCGACCGCGGTGCGGCGGTCGCGGGGGTGGTGCCGGACAGGGCGAGAACCATGAGCGTTGCTGTCAGGTACGTGACAAGCTTGACGAACTTCGTGATCGACATCAGCCGTCCTCGGAGTGGATGCCGCGTGGGGGCGCCGCAATTTATCAGGGCGCGCGTCAACGGAGAAGCGGCTCCTCGGCCCCGCAGGCCTCGGCCGTCCAGCCTTCCAGATCACGTTCGGGACGCAGCAGCCGGCGGATGGCGGCGGCCGAGGCCCGGTGCCAGTCGTGGCTGCGGCGGAGCATCGCGTGATCCCCGCCCCTGAGCAGCACCATTCCGGCCTGCCCACCGGCCTCGCGGGCCTGCCGCACATACGCGGCCGACTCGGCGGGCTCGGTGACCCGGTCACGGTCGCCGTGCAGGACGACGATGCGCGTTCCGGTGAGGCCGCCCACGGGGTCGCCGGGCGGGCACCAGGGTGCCAGCGCGAGCACACCGCGCACCGCGGGGTCGGCCGCCGCCCGCAGTGCGGCCCGGCCGCCCATCGAGTGGCCGACCAGCACCACGGACACGTCCCCGGCCCGGCCGCGCAGCTCGTCGAGGGCGCGCAGGGTGTCCTGGAGCGGATCGGCGGCGTCGTTCCAGCCGCGGTACCGGTAACGCACCTGGCCGACCAGCACGTCGCGGGGCGAGGAGACCGACGAGGCGGCGCTCACGAAGGGGCGCATGCGCAGAGCCGCCGGCTGCCACGGGCGCGCCGGCCGGATCCCCTTCTCCTGGCCGCCGTGCAGGACGAGCACCGCCGCGCGCGGCCGGTCCCGCGGTGCGCGACGCACCACCAGTGCGCTCCCACCCGCCTCGACGACCCGCTCGTCGGCCACCGCGTCCACCTCTGCTTCTCCGGCCCGGTGCGTGCTGCCGCCATCAAACACCGCCGGGGGAAGCCGCAGCCACCGAGAAGGGCTGAGCGGCCCGTGGCATCCCCGTGAACATCAGTACCGTGAAGCTCGGTTAGGCTCCAGGGCGCACAGGGGACGCACAGTGGGGGTGGGGGACATGACCGAAGGTTTCAGTGAGCCCGAAAAGGAAGGCAGACCGGCGGTCCAGGCGATCGCGGCGGTGGCCGTGTTCCTGGGTGTGGTCGGCGTGCTGTGGGCTCAGAAGGCGTTCGTCCACCCGCAGGACGCGAGCAGCGCACCGGCGGCCTGCTCGAAGTCGACCGACCGGCTGCCGGCCCGCTATGTCTCGGGCGCACGGCTGTGCAAGGCGCTCAACCGCCCGGACCTTCCGGCCCTGTTGGGGACACCGCAGGAACAGGCCGAGACCGCCGGCGGCAGCGGTGACTGGATCACGCTCGCCGGGGGCACCAAGATCCCCTCGCCCGACGCCACGGTGACCCTGAAGACGTACTCCGTGAAGCTGTCGGCGTCCTACGACGATCTGTCCGTCGCCGAGGTGGGCGACCTGATGGGTGGTGCACGCAAGACGACCGTTTCGGGGCACCCGGCCGTCCTCTACTCCAGCCCGACCATCTCCATCGGCTTCAACCTCGGCGGCGGGAAGGCGACCACCGGGCCCGGCGGCACGGCGCGCTGCCTCCTGGTCTCGAAGCACGCGAAGGACGACGGCAAGGGCACGTTCGAGGTCGCGATCTGGCGGCAGGACGACGTGCTGCCCGACGACACGGCTCTCGAACGGGTCGCGGAGCAGGTGTTGCAGACGGTCCCGGGCTGGAACGGGAACTGACCCGCCCGCCCGGCGCCGAACGGACTCGCCGCCGCGGCGCCCTGGAACACGGGCGCCGCGGCGGATCGCGGTCAGTCCGGGTCAGGTGTTCACGGTGCGACGGTCGTCGACGCGGGGGCGGGCAGCGACGGCAGCGCGGGCACGGCGCCGAGCAGGCCGGTGACCGCGGCGAGGATGGGTCCGAGCAGCCCGGTGACGGCGCTCACCACTCCGCCGAGATCGAGCGAGGTCAGCGAGGCGAGCAGGCTGCTGACGGCGGCCTGGACAGCGTTCAGCAGGTCCGAGACGGGGTCGGCCGCCCGGGCCGAGCGGTCGGTGCCGGCGGCGTCCAGCCGCCGCAGCCGCTCCTGGAGGGCGGCGCTCCATTCCCGTACTTCCTTCGCGTAGGCGGCGGCCCGGGCCGGGTCCAGGCCGGTGCCGTCCGCCGTGGCGAGGTTCGGCAGCGTGTCCAGGAGCGGGGCCAGGGCGCGGTCGTACCGCGTCGTGTCCATCGCTTCGATGCGGTCCAGCAGCGTGGCGACATCGGTACCGGGCCATGGAACCGTGTGTGCGACACCGGTTCCCGAGGCTGCACGGCCGGCGTCGGCGGCGGCAGCGGTGGCGGCGGCCGGGCCGAAGACCAGGGCGGCACAGACCAGGGGGGAGACGAGGAGGCCGCGGGAGACTAGGGCGCGCATGGGGTTCCTTTCGACACTGCTGTCCTTGCGCCCACCCTGGAAAGCCGTGCGGGGCGCCGCAACCGGTGCTCCGGCCCACGACCTGCCCGCCGTCCCGACGAGTCCTCTCTGACCAGGTGCTTTGCCCTGCCCCAGGGCTCCTTCCGGGTGTCGGCGGGAGGTTCGCCCGTCAGAGTGCGTACGGCCGCCGCCGAAAGCCGTACATGCGAAGAGCCCCGCCCCCGACGAATCGAGGGCGGGGCTCTTCGGACGGAGCGCCGGGCAGGCCTTGCACCTGCATCTCCCCACAGGAAGTGGGGCGTCTTTCCTTGGACCACCAACGCACTGCGCGTTACCCGGATTTGGAGTGCCGCGCGCAAGATCGACCTTAGCGTGGCCACAGGGCGGACATCAAATCGCGGGCAGGAAGGCTATGCCTCCGGGACGCGTGCCAGGTCGTGCAGCCAGGCCTTGGCCGAACTGTCCGACGGGGCGCGCCAGTCGCCGCGCGGAGACAGGGAGCCGCCCGCCGAGACCTTCGGGCCGTTCGGCATGGCCGAGCGCTTGAACTGGGCGAAGGCGAAGAAGCGCCGGCAGAAGTAGTCGAGCCAGTGCCGGATCTCGGCCAGGTCGTACGCCTTGCGGTCGGACTCGGGGAAGCCGGGCGGCCAGGCGCCCGCTTCCCGGTCGTGCCAGGCGTGCCAGGCCAGGAAGGCGATCTTCGACGGCCGGAACCCGTGCCGCAGCACCTGGTACAGGGTGAAGTCGTGCAGCGCGTACGGGCCGATCTTGGACTCGGTGGACTGCAGCTCCTCGCCCGGCACCAGTTCGGGGCTGATCTCCGTGTCGAGGATCGCGGCAAGGGTCTCACCCGTCTCCGGGTCGAACTGCTCGCTGCTGATCACCCAGCGGATCAGATGCTGGATCAGCGTCTTCGGCACACCGGAGTTGACGTTGTAGTGGCTCATCTGGTCGCCGACGCCGTAGGTGCACCAGCCGAGCGCCAGCTCGGAGAGGTCACCGGTGCCCAGCACGATGCCGCCGCGCTGGTTGGCGAGCCGGAAGAGGTAGTCGGTGCGCAGCCCGGCCTGGACGTTCTCGAAGGTGATGTCGTACACCGGCTCGTCGGCCGCGAACGGGTGGCCCATCTCCTTGAGCATGAGGCGCGCGGTCGGCGTGATGTCCAGTTCGGCCGCGGTCACGCCGAGCGAGCTCATCAGCTTGTGGGCGTTGCCCTTGGTGTGGTCGCCGGTGGCGAAGCCCGGCAGGGTGAAGCCCAGGATGTCGCTGCGCGGGCGGCCCGCACGGTCCATCGCCCGGGCGGCGACGATCAGCGCGTGGGTGGAGTCGAGGCCGCCGGACACCCCGATGACCACCTTCGGGCCGCCGATCGCCGCCAGCCGCTGCTGGAGCGCCGCGACCTGGATGTTGTACGCCTCGTAGCAGTCCAGGGCGAGCCGCTCGGGGTCGGCGGGGACGAAGGGGAAACGTTCGACCCGGCGGCGCAGGTCCAGGTCGGCGGTCGGCGGGTCGAGCCGGAAGGGGACGGTCCGGAAGCCGCCGGTGCGTGTCGCGTGCGTACGGCGGTTGTCGTCGAACGAGCCCATCCGGGCCCGCTCCTGGCGCAACAGGTCCAGGTCCACGTCGGCCACCGCGTACTGGTCGTCCAGCGGGAACCGGTCCGTCTCGGCGAGCAGTGCGCCGTTCTCGTAGATCATGGTCTGGCCGTCCCAGGACAGGTCCGTCGAGGACTCACCCAGTCCGGCCGCCGCGTAGACGTACGCGGCCAGGCAGCGCTGCGACGCCGAGCGGCACAGCAGCTTGCGGTCCTCCGCACGGCCGACCGTGATCGGGCTGCCCGAGAGGTTCACCAGCACGGTCGCGCCGGCCAGCGCGGCCTCCGCGCTCGGCGGCACGGGCACCCACATGTCCTCGCAGATCTCGGCGTGCAGCACCAGACCGGGGACGTCCTCCGCGTCGAACAACAGGTCCACCCCGAACGGCACGGACTCGCCGCCGATCCGGATGGTGCCGCCCCGCTCGTCGTCGCCCGAGGCGATCTGCCGGCGCTCGTAGAACTCCCGGTAGTTCGGCGGGTAGGACTTGGGCGCCACACCGAGGATCCGGCCGCGGTGCACGAACACCGCGCAGTTGTAGATCCGGTTGCGGTGGCGCAGCGGGGCGCCGACGACGAGGACCGGGAGCAGCCCGGCCGAACCGGCCGCCACCGTCGCGAGGGCCTCCTCGACCTGGTCGAGCACCACGTCCTGGAGGAGCAGGTCCTCGATCGAGTAACCGGTCAGGCCGAGCTCGGGGAAGACGGCCACGGCGACCCCGTCCTCGGCGCAGCTGTGGGCCTGGCGCAGGACCGCTTCGGCGTTGGCGCGCGGGTCGGCGATGACGGTGTGGCCGGTGCACGCGGCGACCCGCGCGAAGCCATGCTCATAGATCGACCAGAAGTTCAACGGGGCTTCCTCGGGAGAGACGGACACGGTGCGGATGCCGGACGGACGGCGTCGCCGTACCCGGGCACCCTCTCCTTCGGCGGTCCGGCGAGCCTCCTGCTCCAAGAAGCATAGATCGGCGGTGATCCGTGCTGACCAGGGGATTCCGGGCGAGCCGCGGGGCAGTCGACCGGGCGGGACGGGGCACCGGGGTCACAGGGACGTGGTGTCCCGAAGATCGGCGGCCATCCGGCGGGCCGGAGCCTCGGTCTCGGCGGCGACCCGGTGGAACGTGGTCTCCGCCCGGCGGGCCGGCCAGTCGGGCGGCAGATGCCGGACGGGTAGCCGGGGATCGGTGCGGATGATGCCCACTCACTCGCTGACCAGGCGCAGCCGGGTGACGACCGGGTCGCCGTCGGGTCCGGCGCGCCACGCCGGCTGTCCGGCATGCCGAGACTCGCCACCGCGCCGGACGGTGACTGTCCTCGGCCCGCGCCTTCCGCCAGAGGGCGGCCGCCGAGGCACGGACCCGGCGCGCGGTGGCCGCCCCCCGTCGAACGCGTCGAACGACTGGACGAGGACCGCATCGAGCCGCACGAGGTCGTCCTCACCCCGCGCCTCGTCGTCCGCGGGACCCTCGCCGAGCCCCGCTGACGCCAGGACGCCCCTGCGGCCTGCCCGCGTGGCCGAGCCCCACCCCGGCCCGCGCGCAGGCGTCGCCGGGGTGAGGCCGGAGGCCCGCTCCGCTATGCGGCCGTGCCGCCCGTGTAGTCGCTGTTGAACGTGGTCTCGACGGTCGTGGCCACCGACTGGGCCACCCCCGTGCCGGTCAGGATGATGCCCAGCTCCCGGTTGTTGGACAGGGAGTTGCTGCTGATGTTCATGGAGCCGGCCTCCACTTCCTGGGTGGACAGGCCGTAGTCGGCGACCATGGCCTTGGCGTGGATGTAGAAGCCGTTGGGGTCGGAGTAGCCGACGACCGTGCCGCCGGCGTCCTCGATCTCGGAGACCTCGCTGGAGTAGTCGCCCGGGGTCTCCAGAACGATCCGCACCTTCACGCCCGCCTCGGCCCGGGCCACGATCGCGTTGACCACCGTGCTGTCGCTGAACTCCAGTTCCTCGACGTCGAGCGTCTTGGTGGCCGCGTTGATCACGGACAGCAGCCGGCTCCGGGAGTCGGTGGGGGACCAGAGCAGGTGGTCGCCGTCGGTGGGGGTGACCGAGGTGCCGGCGTAGTCGGCGGCGAACACCTTCTCGATCGCGGCGACATCGCGGGTGTCGTCGGTGAACACCCCGTAGTCCCGGCCGGTCGAGTAGTACTGCGAGGTCAGGTTGCCGGTCAGGACCAGCGACTTGGTGGCGTTCACCGTGATGGTCTTCTGGTGCGTGTAGACGAAACTGGACGGCGACCACACCACCCCCACGCCCGCCTTGGTCAGGGCGCTGTACGCGGAGCTGTTGGCGCTCTGGTGCGCCCGGTCCAGGACCACCCGCACGGTGACGCCCTTGTTCTTCAGGGCTATGAGGTCGTCGACGGCCGTGGTGTCCTCCAGCTCGTACATCGTCATGTCGAGCGAGCTGGTGGCCGAGTTGATGAAGTCGTAGATCGTGGGCTCGCTGCTGCTGAGCGAGAAGGCGAACGCGGTGTAGCTCGCGGCGTTCGCGGGGACCGCGGCGGCGACCACGGCCGCGCTGGCCGCCAGGGCGACACCCGCGCGACCGAGAAGCTTCGACAGCATGCGTGACTCCTAGTCGAGTTGACGCTCACGTGGGGGGTGGGTGAGCGTGCGCATGACACCACGCGCGTAGACCGCCGAGGAAGGGGAGCCCGGTGAACTCGCCGTTACCTGTGGGCCGTAGGGGCGGACAATGCGGACTCCGTGCAGCTCGGGGCCGGTTCATGGGCGTCCCGCGAGAACGCAAAATCTTCGCAGCCGGGCCCGGCGGGACAGGCGGCCGGTGGCAGGGGCAGCGGTGGGCGAGGGCCCGGAGATCTCGCGGGTGGCGCCGACGAGCGGCGCGAGCACCCGGACCCGCTACTCGTCCGGCCCGGAGGCCATCGCCATCGCCATCGCCGTCGACGAACTGCTGATGTCGCCGGTCGGGGTGTCCCGGTAGTCGTACACGGTCGCCCCGACGCACCGTGTGGCCGGCACGTTCTCCGCGTTGCCGATCGCACAGCCGCGGCGCGCCACCTCCTTCAGGTGGCGCAGCGGTTTCTCCGGGTCGTCGATGGTCCGCGGGGTCACGGCCGGCGCGCCCGCCCGCGCCAGGATCCCCCCGACCTCGTCCTCGGGGAGGGCCGTCGACAGGGCCTTGCCGATGCCCGTGCGGTACGGCGGGATCGCCAGGCCCACCCGGGAGCGGGACCCGGGAGGTGGAGCCCGCGCCGGCACCCGGCCCCCGCCGCCCGCGGCCGGGCGTGCGGTGGGACCGGTCAGTAATGGAGAAGCGCTAGTGTTCCACCCCGGCTAGCGTGGCGGCCGTCGACGGAGGCCCCGCGCAGCGGATGGAGACGGGTTTGAGCATGGCCGGAAAGACCGAGACGCAGGCGTCCACGCCGCACGTGGCGGACAGCCACGACCTGATCCGTGTGCACGGCGCGAGAGAGAACAACCTCAAGGACGTCAGCATCGAGATCCCGAAGCGCCGACTGACGGTCTTCACCGGAGTCTCCGGCTCGGGCAAGAGCTCGCTGGTGTTCGACACCATCGCCGCCGAGTCGCAGCGGCTGATCAACGAGACCTATCCCGCCTTCGTCCAGGGCTTCATGCCCAACCTTGCCCGCCCCGAGGTCGACGTCCTCGACGGACTGACCACCGCGATCATCGTCGACCAGCAGCGGATGGGCGGCGACCCCCGCTCCACCGTCGGCACCGCCACCGACGCCAACGCACTGCTGCGGATCCTCTTCAGCCGGCTCGGCAAGCCGCACATCGGCTCGGCCAAGGCGTTCTCCTTCAACATCGCCTCCATCAGCGGAGCGGGCGCCGTCACCGTCGAACGCGCCGGACAGCAGGTCAAGGAGCGCCGCAGCTTCAGCATCACCGGCGGCATGTGCCCGCGCTGCGAGGGCCGCGGCGCCGTCACCGACCTCGACCTCGGCCAGCTCTACGACGACACCAAGTCCCTCAACGAGGGCGCGATCACCGTCCCCGGCTACAAGGGCGGCGGCTGGAACTCCCGCCTCTACACCGAGTCCGGCTTCTTCGACCCGGACAAGCCGGTCAGGAAGTTCACCAAGAAGGAACTGCACGACTTCCTGTACCGCGAGCCGACCCGGATGAAGATCGCGGGCATCAACATGACCTACGAAGGTCTGATCCCGCGCATCCAGAAGTCGATGCTCTCCAAGGACAAGGAGTCGATGCAGCCGCACATCCGCGAGTTCGTGGAGCAGGCGGTCACCTTCGCCACCTGCCCCGACTGCGACGGCACCCGCCTGAGCGAGGGCGCCCGCTCCTCGAAGATCGCCGGGATCAGCATCGCCGACGCCTGCGCGATGCAGATCAGCGACCTGGCCGCATGGGTCAAGGGCCTCGACGAGCCGTCGGTGGCACCGCTCCTCACGACGCTCCGCGACACCCTGGAGTCCTTCGTGGAGATCGGCCTCGGCTATCTCTCGCTGGACCGGCCGACGGGCACCCTGTCCGGCGGCGAGGCGCAGCGCACCAAGATGATCCGCCACCTCGGCTCCTCGCTCACCGACGCCACCTACGTCTTCGACGAGCCCACCACCGGCCTGCACCCGCACGACATCCGGCGTATGAACGGCCTGCTGCTGCAACTGCGCGACAAGGGCAACACCGTCCTCGTCGTCGAGCACAAGCCCGAGGTCATCGCGATCGCCGACCATGTCGTCGACCTCGGCCCCGGCGCCGGAGCGGGCGGCGGCACCGTCTGCTTCGAGGGCACCGTCGAAGGCCTCCGCAAGGCCGGCACCATCACCGGCCGCCACATCGACGACCGGGCCACCCTGAAGGAGAAGGTCCGCAAGCCCACCGGCGCGCTGGAGATCCGCGGCGCGAGCACCCACAACCTCCAGGGCGTCGACGTCGACGTCCCGCTCGGGGTCCTGACCGTCGTCACCGGCGTCGCCGGGTCCGGCAAGAGCTCCCTCGTGCACGGCTCGATCCCGGCCGGCGCCGGGGTGATCTCCGTCGATCAGGGCGCCATCCGTGGTTCCCGGCGCAGCAACCCGGCGACGTACACCGGGCTTCTCGAACCGATCCGCAAGGCCTTCGCCAAGGAGAACGGCGTCAAGCCGGCCCTGTTCAGCCCCAACTCCGAGGGCGCCTGCCCGACCTGCAACGGCGCCGGCGTCATCTACACCGACCTGGCGATGATGGCCGGCGTGGCCACCACCTGTGAGGACTGCGAGGGGAAGCGGTTCGAGAGGTCGGTGCTCGACTACGCACTCCACGGCCGCGACATCAGCGAGGTGCTGGCCCTGTCGGTGAACGAGGCCGTGGTGTTCTTCGCGGCGGACGAGGCGAACGTCCCGGCCGCCCAGCGGATCGCCCAGCGGCTCCAGGACGTCGGCCTCGGCTACCTCACCATCGGCCAGCCGCTCACCACCCTGTCCGGCGGCGAGCGCCAGCGCCTCAAGCTGGCCACGCACATGGCCGACAAGGGTGGCGTCTACGTCCTCGACGAGCCGACCGCGGGCCTGCACCTCGCCGACGTCGAGCAACTCCTCGGCCTGCTCGACCGGCTGGTCGACGCCGGCAAGTCCGTCATCGTCGTGGAGCACCACCAGGCGGTCATGGCCCACGCCGACTGGATCATCGACCTCGGCCCCGGCGCCGGCCACGACGGCGGCCGGATCGTCTTCGAGGGCACCCCGGCCGACCTCGTCGCCGCCCACAAGACCCTCACCGCCGAGCACCTCGCGGAGTACGTCGGCGCCTGACACCCGCGGCCCGCCGCCAGGCGCGGGAACTCGTCCGCCGACGGGTTTCCCGCGCCCCGCTCCGTGACATCTACGAGAGCCCGACCACGACACCGGAAACACGAGTCCGGGCGGAGGCGCGGTAGTTTGAACATTCAAACGTAAATGGTTACAGTGCGCGCATGACCACGACGCCACGCTGGCTTGACCCCGAGGAACGACGGGCGTGGCTCGCCTACGTCCAGTTCTCCACCCACCTGTCCGACCACCTCAACCGCCAGCTGCGGCGCGACGCGGGCATGACCCACGCCGACTACACCCTGCTCGTCCACCTGTCCTCGGTCAACGATCACAGCCTGACCATGTCCGAGCTGGCCGAACGCCTGAAGATCACCCGGAGCCGGCTCACCCACGCCGTGACCCGCCTCCAGGAGTCCGGCTATGTCGACCGCCGAGAGGACCCCGGCAACCGCCGCAACCAGTTCGCCGTCCTCACCGAGGAGGGCATGCGCCTCCTGGAGCGCGCGGCCCCCGGCCACGTGGAGGCGGTGCGCCGAGCCGTCTTCGACGCCCTGACCCCCGAGCAGGTGACCCAGTTCGCCGCGATCGGCGAGGCGATCAACACCGCGCTCCAGCGCATGGACGCCGACAGCGACGAGCAGGAGGCGCTGCCCTGGCGCCGACGCTAGGAGACGGCGCTTGCGCCGAGGCCCCGCATGCGGGAGCCCCCGGGGGCGCGGCGCGGGGGGCGGGCGGCCGGCGGCCGGCGGGCGGGGGCCCACGGCCCTGCGAGTTGGGCTGGGGGCGCGGGCGCGCGACGCAGGGGCGCTGGTGA
>NZ_JBSHAF010000024.1:77953-172622 GCF_053611365.1 Streptomyces sp. NPDC054813
CGTTGTGTGGGGCGGGGGGGGGCCGTCCCCCGCGCGCGCCCGCCGCCCGCGGCGCGGGGGGGGCCCCCCGCGGGGGCCCCCCCCCCGGGGCCCGCATCAGGTCAGCCCTGGTCCTGGCTCTCCGGGGCGAGCAGGATCGCGGTGTGAGTGTGGTGCGCGACGGCATCGCTGACCCGCGGGTCGAACAGCGCCTGCGCGGCGCTGCGGTGGTGCGGGCTCAGCACGATGAGGTCGGCGCCGAACTCCTCGGCGGTCTCCGAGATGGCGGCGGCGACCTGGGTGGTGAGCCCCCTCAGAAGCGTTCCCTCGGCCTTGACGCCCTGGTCCCGGAGGGCGGCGAGCGCGTCGTCGAGAACGGCCTGGGCCTCGGTGTCCTCCTCCAGCGGGACGATCGCCGCGACGGAGGCGGCGGAGGCGATGACGTGTACGACGCGGACCTCGGCGTTCGCGAGCTGCGCCAGCTCGCCGGCCAGCCGTACGGCGGAGCGGCGGGCGGGGCTGGGATCGACGGCGACGAGGATGCGCTGGAACACGGACACGGTACTTCCCCTTTCGGGGCGCGGAAGGTCCACTCGGTGGTCTGGGACGCCGGCTGCCGGCGTGACGGCTCGGCGCGTCCGGCGCCGAACGAGTTCTTCCGTCCCCATGGTGTGATCATCTCACCACCGGTCGGCGCGAGGGACGGCGGTCCATGTAACTGCCACTGAACTGCGGGAGGCCGACCGGTGCCGGCTCGGCGGCCGAACGCGGCGCCCGCTGTCGCCGCGGCCGCGCGCCGTCGCGGTCAGGGCATGGTGAGGTCGATGGCGCGGTCGAGGGCCTGGGGGTGGAGGACCCGGTGGATGCCTTCGAGGAGGTAGTAGTCGGCGTAGGGGAGGGAGACCTCGATGCCGTCCTCGGCGGGCCGGTTGCGGGTGCAGCGGGCGACGACGGCGTCCGCCCGGGTGGAGGCCCTGGTCAGGCAGGTCTGTGCGAGCGCGGTCAGCAGCCGCAGGGCGACGCCGCGGTACTTCTCGTGACCGGTCGCGGCGGCGAGGTCGAGGAGCCCGCAGGCCATGATGGCTCCGGCGGACGCGTCCTTGATGTCGTGGGGGTGCTGGGGTGCCCGGTAGTCCCAGACGGGCACGTGGTCGGGGGTGAGCACGCCGATGGCGTAGTCGGCGAGACGCGTCGCCGTGGTGAGGAACCGGCGGTCGGCGGTACGGCGGTAGAGGGTGGTGAATCCGTAGATCCCCCAGGCCTGTCCGCGGGACCAGCAGGAGGTGGGGCTGTAGCCCTGGACGGTGTTCGGGCCGATGGGGGCGCCGGTGGCCGGGTCGAGGTCCCAGACGTGCGGGGTGGAACCGTCGGCCCGCGGGAAGAGGCGCTGGGCGGTCTCGGCGTGGGCGACGGCTATGTCGAGATAGGCGGTGTCGCCTGTCTGCTGCGTGGCGAAGACGAGCAGGTCGAGGTTCATCATCGTGTCCATGATGATGCGCCCGGCGTTGGCGGGGTCGTCCAGCGCGCCCCAGGCACGCAGGAACCGGCCGCGCGGGTTGTAGCGCCGGCTGAGCGAGTCGGCCGCCTGGATGGCGCCGGTGCGCCACTGGTCGTCTCCGGTCAGCCGCCAGGCGGTGACCCAGGAGGGGGTGAAGAGGAAGCCGAGGTCGTGGGTGGTGGTGTCGGTGCGGCGGGGGGCGAGCTTGCGGGCGGAGTCGAGGGCGAGGGTGCGGAACCGGTCGTCGTCGGTGTGGAGCCAGCACATCCACAGGGTGCCGGGCCAGAACCCGCCGACCCAGTCGCCGTTCTGGGAGTAGGTCCACTTCTCGAACTTGGTCACGACGGGGAAGCCGCTGACACCGGGTGCGACGGCGCGGACCTTCTCGACCGCGTAGTCGGCGGCGGCCCTGAGGACCTGCGTGGTGGCCGCCGGCACGTGCCCGGCCTCGGCATGCGCGGGCAGAGGTGCGCTGGCGTAGGCGGCCGCGGCGCCGCCGGCCGTGGCCAGCACGGCCCGCCGGGAGATGGACATGACTGCCTGCCTCTCCAACTGGACTGTGGTGCACAGAAGTTGAAGGAGTGTGGCATGCAGGCTCGGACCATGTACACCCATGTGCATGATGTTCAACTATGTGAACGGCGGTGAGGGGTTCGGCTCCCGCTACCCGGTGACGTGGTCAGTGGGTGTGAGCCGTGCGGACAGGAACAGGCCGGCCCGGTCCAGCGCGGCCTCCGCTTCGTCGAGCAGCGGACCGAAGGACTGGAAGACGTGCGGCACTCCCGGGGTGATGTCCAGGGTGACCTCGACATCCGCGGTGGCGGCCTGCCCGGCGAGGCGCACGGCGTCGTCGAGGAGGACCTCGTGGGTTCCGGCCTGGATGATCAGGGGCGGCAGGCCGGACAGGTCCGCGAAGACGGGGCTGATCAGGCCGGCGGCGGCGTCGTGCCCCACCGTGTAGTCGGCGACCCGGGGCTCCAGGAGCTCCCGGCTGAGCAGCGGGTCGAGCGCACGCTTGGTCTCCATGGTCGTCCCGGCCAGGGTGAGGTCGGCATACGGCGACATGAGGTAGGCCGCGGCCGGCAGGGGCAGCCCGTGATCGCGGGCGTTGACCAGGGTCGCGACGGCCAGCCCGGCGCCGGCTGACTCGCCCGCGAAGACGATGTGCGACGGGGCGGTGCCGTCGCGCAGCAGAGCCTGGTAGACGGCCAGGGAGTCGTCCACCGCCGCCGGATACGGATGCTCGGGGGCGAGCCGGTAGTCGACGGAGAAGACCCTCGCGCCGGTCCTCCGGCCGACCTGCGAGGCCAGGCCGGCCGCGCTGAAGGCATCCCCCAGGACGTAGACGCCGCCATGGAAGTACACGACGACGTGCCGGGGCTCGACTCCGTCGATCGTGATCTCGGCCGCGGGGACACCCCCCAGTTCGACCGGGGTCACGGTCACCTCGGCGGGCAGCGGCTGTGCCGACGTCAACGCGCGAAGCAGGCGCCGCTGCTCGTTGACATCCGCGTCGGCGGGGAAGGCCGACTGCCGCAGGACCGCGTCGAGGTTCGCTCGTTGTTCGGCGCTCACGGAGCATCTCCCTTCGGTAGGGGGCGGTTCGGCCGCGCACCCGGGTGGCCCGTCCCCGGCCGGTCCGGAAGGCTGTGGACGAGCGGGGTCCGGACCTTGCGGACTTCGAGGAGTTCGAGGCCGAGGGATTCGATCTGGGACAGGACACCGAAGAGTGCCGCGGTGTCCGGCAGCAGTCCGGTGAGGACTGTTTCGGCGCCCTGCTGCTCCGGCATGAATGCCGGGAACGCGGTCAGCAGGGTGGGACCGAGGTGACCGGCGAGCCGGATCTCGTACAGGACGGGGTCATCACCCATGCGCTCATGGTCGTGGGCGGTCAGGTGAACCCGCCTCACCGGAATCCGGTGATCGCCCGACCGTCAGGCCCGACCGTCCGGCCCAGCCGTCAGGTTCGGCGGTCAGGTTCGGCGGTCAGCCAGGGCCGTTCGACAGCAGCCGCAGCTCTCGGCCGCGATGCACCGCCCCGGACCGGTCCCCGGCGCCGAGCTTGGCGTAGATCCGCCGGATGCGGGTGTTGACGGTGTTGACTCGGCTTCGTTCCCTCAACGCGTCGAAGGCGAGGCCCCGGCCCGGGAAGCGTTCGTCGAGGCGGCCGTCGCCGAGGGGCAGGGCTTCGAACCAGCGTGCGGCGGGACGGTCGTACCACGGCGCACACCGAGACCTACGGCTTCGGCCGGCCGACCGAGCAGTGCGTCGACCTCACGGTCTTCACCGACATGCTCAAGAACAAGGAGTTCTACCTCTCCGGACTTCGACAACGGCGCGGAGCTGCAGGGCGCGATCGAGCCGCAGTTCGAGGCCTACTTCGGCGGGCAGCAGGACGACAGCGTCTTCGCCGACATGCGGGCCAGGACGGAGAGCATCCTGAAACAAGAAGTGACCGTCGCCTCTTCGACGCGCCGCGACCGGGACGCGGCCCGTACGGCGCGTCCTGCCGCCCTCCCTGAGAAGAGACCCGGGCCTGCCCATGCCCCCTCGATGCGGGGATGCCGTCGCCGCAGGTGTGGATAGGGTGGTCGGATGTTCGATCGTCTGGAGATCGCGGTGTTGCCGCCCGGGCCCCGGTTTGCCGCGCAGGTGCGGTTCCGGGTCAACGGCGCGGACGTGGTCGAGGGGGCGGTCGGCGCGGGCGGACGCGGACCGTACGCGGTCGACGCGCTGCCGGCCGGCCGCCCCAGCCCGTTCCGGGCGTCCGCGGAGGCACGCCGCCTGGAGCTGGGGGAGCCGGACTGCACCGGTGACTGCTGCGGCTTCCTGACCGTGGTCGTCCAGCGGTTCGGGGACATCGTGCAGTGGTCGGACTGGGAGGTGCCACGGGTGGCGAACAGCCCCGTGCCCCACCCTCCGCCGGAGCTCCACTTCGATGCGAATCGGTACGACGCCGAATTGGCTCGTGCCGAGGCGGACCGCTGGTGGCAGGCGCATCCGTAGCCCGGACGAGCGAGGTCAGGGACTGTGCTGGGGCGTGGCCCGGGCCGGGCGCGCTGCGCCGGCGTAGTCGGGCGGACCACTCGTACGAGCCGCAGGCCCACCGCACCGCACCGTGCGCCGGGAGGCCGAGGTGATCCGGGGCCGGGGTGTCGCCTCCGACCGGGAGGACGTGGCGGCCGGCGTGTTGTGCTGTGTGGCCGTGCCGGTGCGCGGCCCGCACGGCGCGCCGACGGCGTCCCTGAGCGTGGTGACCGATCCCGCGCACACCCTGGACCGGCTCGTGGGCGTGGTGCAGCAGACGGGAAGGACCATCAGCGCGGCCCTGCGCGGCCGGTGAGCAGCTCCCACCGGCCGGGACGCGCGTGCCGCCCGGAAGCCATCTGGAGATCTCGCGTCCGGCGCCGGTTCCGCCGCCGGGCGGCGGTGAACGGACCGGCGGCGAGGAGGCGCGGAGTCAGCCTGTCGTCGTCCAGTGGCGGAGTTTCTCGGGGTTGCGCACGACCCAGATGTGCGTGATCCGGTCGCCCACGACGTCGAACGCGAACACCGTCATGACGACGCCTTCCTGCACGGCCACCAGGCCGGGCTGACCGCTGACCGTACGCTCCAGGAACGCCATGGTGCCGGGCCTGCGACGGGCGATCTCCAGCCAGGCGTGGGCGATCTGCTCGCCGCCCTCGATGGGGTGCAGGAAGGTCGCGGCGAGTCCGCCGCCGTCGGCGGTCGCCGTGGCGGCGGGGTCGAGCAGGCCGATGAGCGCGTCGATGTCCTGGGCCTCCCATGCCCGCCTGAAGTCCCGGACGACTCCGGCGCGTTCGGCCGCCGGAGTCGCGGAAGGCCGCGCGGCCCGGACCCGGCGGCGGGCCGAGGAGGCCAGCTGGCGGCATGCCGCCGGGGTACGTCCCACGATCTCGGCCACCTCGGCGAAGGAGTGGCAGAAGACGTCGTGGAGGACGAACGCGACCCGTTCGGCCGGGGTCATCGATTCGAGCACGACCAGGAAGGCCAGGCTGACCGACTCGTCCAGGGTGACCCGTTCGGCCGGGTCGGCGGTGGTGCCGCCGGGCCGCCCGGTGGTCCACTCCGCACGTTCGGGCAGCGGCTCGGGGATCCACTCGCCCACGTAGGTCTCTCGCCGGACCCGGGCGGAGCCGAGCACGTTGAGGCAGATGCGGCCGGCGACCGTCGTCAGCCAGGCGCCGGGGGACTCGATGGCGTCCCGCTGCTCCGGGGACAGCGCGTACCAGCGGGTGTAGGTCTCCTGGACGGCGTCCTCGGCCTCGGCCAGGGAGCCCAGGAGCCGGTAGGCGATGTTCATCAGCTGTCGCCGCTCGCTCATGATCGCGTCCAGGCCCGGGTCGGCCTGTCCGTGTCCTTGCCCGGATCGGGTGGTCATGGTGCCGACGGCTCCCTCGGTCGCAGCTGCCCTCATCGGTCCGACAGGACAGCGCACCGGAATGTCAGGCCCGTCCGCCGCCTCACATTCCGCCGGGTTGTGGTGTCGAACCGATGAGACGAACACATCATCCAGCGAACAGGAAGCCCGGAGACACCATGACCACCCCCATACCGGCAACACAGTTCGCCGACCCGGCGCCCGAGCAGCGCCTGGAACGGGCGGCCGCGGCGCTGACCGCGCGCGGCTTCACCGTGGAGATCCTCGACGACGCCGCCGCCGCGCGCACCCGCGTCAAGGATCTGATTCCGGAGGGCGCCGGCGTGTTCACCGCGGCCAGCGAGACCCTCCGGCTGTCCGGCATCGACGAGGACATCAACGCGGGCGGACGGTACCGGGCCATCAAGCCACGCGTCCTGGCCATGGACCGCGTCACCGGCGCCGACGACATCCGGCGGCTGCTCGCCGGTCCCGACGTCATCGTGGGCAGCGTCGCCGCGCTCACCGAAACCGGCTCCCTCGTGGTCGCCTCGGGCAGCGGGAGCCAGCTGCCCGGCTACGCCGGCGGCGCGGGCCGCGCGATCTGGATCGTCGGGGCACAGAAGGTGGTACCCGACCTGGACACGGCGCTGCGGCGCGTCGAGGACCACTGCCTCCCGCTGGAGAGCGCCCGCACCCGGGAAGCCTACGGATGGCCGAGCGCCGTCAACCGGCTCCTCATCCTCAACGCGGAACACCAGGCCGGACGCGGCACCGTCCTGCTGCTCCGCGAAGCCATCGGATTCTGAACCGGCAGGAGCCGTCCGCCACGTGCTCGGCACACGGCGCTGAGCCGGGCGGGCGGCATCCGCCGCCCGGTCCCGTCCTCGGCCGCCGCGGGCTCAGCCGGCGTGGCTGAGCACCGCCTTCACCCGGGGCCAGTCCTCCAGGTCGTGGGAGAGCCGGTGAAGCTCGTCCTGCGGATGCCGGGGCGGGCGGACCGGGTGGCGCCCACCTCGTCGCCATATCCGGGGACGCGGTCGTCGCCGGGACCCGCGCCTCCCCCTCCGGTTTCCGGGAGGAGGGTGTCCTCCAGACCGGCCGGCGCGTCGAGCGGTGCCGCGATCTGCTCCGCGAGTTCATGCGCGTACGGCGTGAGCTCCCCCTCCCGCGGCAGTCGGGTGACCGGATGGTGCCGCCGCCCAACGTCGTGGGGGTCACCGAGTGGCGGCAAGCCACCCGAGTGGCGAAGATGCAGCCAGGAGCACGGAGACAGCACATGGCGAGGATTCTTTTCGTGATACACGCCCGGCTGGTCGAGGACCTGCCGGGCGACCGGGTGCGCATCCTGACCCAGGAGACCCAGATCGGGCAGCCGGCCGCGGAGTCGGCCCGGCAGTGGCCGAACCCGATGCTCAACGGGCACCAGGCATGGCTGGACGGCCTCGTACGACCGGCCTCCAGGTAGTCCGTGTCCCGGGTGCCCCCGGGCTTCGGCGTTCGCACCGCGCAGCAGAACCCGGGAAGTTGACGTCTTGACCGACAAGCTCACCGCGAGCGGACCGCCTGAGGAGGCACCCTGATGTCCAAGCCGCCGCTGCCGCCCGAGGCCCAGGAACTCCTGCGTCGCCCCAACCCGGCCGTCATGGCCACCCTGCGCTCGGACGGCACCCCGGTGTCCACGCCCACCTGGTACATGTGGGAGGACGGCCGTGTCCTGATCAGTCTGGACGAGGGCCGTGTGCGCCTGAAGCACCTGCGCCGCGACCCGCGCGTGACGCTCACCGTCCTCGACGGCGACGACTGGTACACCCACGTCAGCCTCGTCGGCCGGGTCGTCGGGATGGCCGAGGACGAGGGGCTGGCCGACATCGACCGCATCGCCACCCACTACACGGGCAAGCCGTATCGCGACCGTGTCCGCACGCGTGTCAGCGCCTGGATCGAGGTCGAGCGCTGGCACGGGTGGGGCGCCCACCGGGACAGCGACCAGGCGTCCACCATCTGATGCTCAGGCCCGCCCACGGAGCAGACAGGAGGAACGCCCATGCAAGCCGTCACCGTCACCGACCGCGACGCCGGAGTCAGCGGGCTGACCCTCACCGACCTGCCGTATCCCCACGCCGCAGAGAACGACGTCATCGTGCGGGTGCATGCCGCGGGATTCACCCGGGGAGAGCTCGCCTGGCCCGGAACATGGACCGATCGCGTCGGCCGCGACCGCACGCCGAGCGTACCCGGGCACGAGGTCTCGGGTGTCGTGGCGGAACTCGGATACGGAACCACCGGTCTCACGGTCGGCCAGCGCGTCTTCGGGCTGACCGACTGGGCCCGCGATGGCTCGCTGTCCGAGTACGTCGCCGTGGAGGCCCGTAACCTGGCCCCGCTGCCCGCGGATGTCGACCACACGGTGGCGGCCGCGCTGCCGATCTCCGGTCTGACGGCCTGGCAGGGCCTGTTCGACCACGCGCGGATCGTGACCGGCCAGACCGTCCTGATCCACGGCGCCGCGGGGAGCGTCGGCTCGCTCGCGGTGCAGCTCGCGCGGGAGGCCGGAACCCGCGTGATCGGCACCGGCCGGTCCGCCGACCGGGACACCGTCCTCGCGCTCGGCGCGCACGCGTTCCTGGACCTCGACGCCGGCCGGCCGGCGGACGCCGGTGAGGTCGACGTGGTGTTCGACGTGATCGGCGGTGACGTCCTCGATCGTTCCGCCGCGCTGGTACGGGCGGGTGGCACGCTCGTCTCCATCGCCCAGCCGCCAACGGTCCGGCCCGAGGACGGCCGGGCGTTGTTCTTCGTCGTGGAACCCGACCGGGTACGCCTCGCGGACCTGGCGCAGCGGCTCCGGGACGGACGCCTCCAGGTGCGGGTCGGCGCGATCCGCCCGCTGACCGAGGCGGCCGCGGCCTTCGCCCCCGAGCGACGCGTCCCCGGCAGGACGGTCATCCGGATCGCCGGGGACTGAGCCTGCGGTCCGCGCGAGACTCGGTCCCCGGCCGCGCTGTTCCTCGGCCGTGCGGGCGGCCTCCGCCCGACCATGTGCTGCGACCGAAGAGGCATTTGAGCGGTACGAAGGCCGGGACAGGCAGTCGGTGTCAGCGCTCGACGAGCCGCCTTGCCTCGTCGCTCTGGTCGCGGCCGGCGGCCGTGCGCAGCGTCGGACATCCCCGTGGCCTGCCGCCAGTGCCCGCACCAACTGGCCGTGCGCGTGCCGCAGTCCGTCTCGTAGCTCGCCACGTGCACCGACGCGGCGGCCGGCGCCGTGGCCGCCGTGCGTGCCTCCACCGAGCGGGTGCCTTCCGGCGTGCCGGGCGGTGCGTGCGGAGCGCCGGCCGTGGGCACCACCTAGCCTCGACGCCGTGCTCTCCCGGACCGTGAAGGTACGTGCGGCTGGCCGGGACACGCTGTTCGAGATCCTGGAGTCGCGGTGATCACTCATCCCAGTTTCACGGTGGAGCCCTGGTGCCTGCGTGAGAACGAGCTGAACCTGGACCTGCTCGCCCAGAGCGAGTCGGTGTTCGCTCTGTCCAACGGGCACATCGGCTGGCGGGGAAACCTCGACGAGGGGGAGCCCCACGGGCTGCCCGGTGCTTATCTCAACGGAGTGTTCGAGCGGCATCCGCTGCCCTACGCGGAGGCCGGCTACGGGTATCCCGAGTCCGGCCAGACGATGATCAACATCACCGACGGCAAGATCATCCGGCTGCTGGTGGACGATCACCCGTGCGATCTGCGCTACGGCCGGCTGCTGGAGCACGAGCGGGTTCTGGACTTCCGTACCGGTGTGCTCAGCCGCACCGCACGGTGGATGTCTCCCGGCGGCCGTACGGTCCGCATCACCTCACGGCGGCTGGTGTCCTTCACCCAACGGGCGGTGGCCGCGGTCGTGTACGAGGTCGAGCCGATCGACGGACCGGTCACGGTGGCCGTACAGTCCGAACTCGTCGCGAACGAACAACTGCCCCGCCTGCAGGGCGATCCGCGGGTCGCCGCGGCGATCGAGTCCCCGTTGACGTCGGAAGAGAGCTTCGCCCAGGACACCCGGCTGCGGCTGCTGCACTGCACCGACCGCAGTGCGCTACGGGTGGGAGCGGCGGCGGACCATCTGGTCGAGGGTCCCGAGGGCACCCGCTGGACGGCACAGAGCGAGCCTGACGTCAGTCGACTGACGGTGACGGCGGACCTGGCGCCCGGGCAGCCGCTGCGGCTGTTCAAGTTCGTGGCCTACGGCTGGTCCGCGGAGCGTTCGCTGCCGGCCGTGCACGACCAGGTGGACGGAGCGGTGGCGGCCGCGGTCAACACCGGTTGGGACGGGCTGGTGGCCGGGCAGCGGGCCTACCTGGACCGGTTCTGGGCCGGAGCCGATGTGGAGGTGGAGGGCGACGCGCAGATCCAGCAGGCGGTACGGTTCGGGCTCTTCCACGTGCTCCAGGCGGCCGCCCGGGGCGAGAACCGGGCGATTCCCGCGAAGGGGCTGACCGGCACCGGGTATGACGGGCACTCCTTCTGGGACACCGAGTCCTACGTGTTGCCGGTACTGACCTTCACCGCCCCGGAGGCCGCCGCGTCGGCGCTGCGATGGCGGCACCGCATGCTGCCGGCGGCGCGGGAACGCGCCCGAGAGCTGAACCTGGCGGGGGCCATGTTCCCCTGGCGGACGATCGACGGTTCGGAGTCGTCCGCCTACTGGCCGGCCGGGACGGCTGCCTTCCACATCAACGCGGACATCGCCATGGCCGCCGCCCGATACGTCATGGTCACCGGAGACGAGGAGTTCGAGCGGAACGAGGGCCTCGACATCCTCGTCGAGACCGCCCGGCTGTGGCGTCGCCTCGGTCACCACGACGCCGACGGTGTCTTCCACATCGACGGCGTCACCGGACCCGACGAGTACAGCGCGATCGCGCGGGACAACCTGTACACCAACCTGATGGCCCGCCAGAACCTGCGGGCCGCCGCGGACGTGGCCACGCGCTATCCGGACCGGGCCGAGGAACTCGGTGTCGACGAAGAGGAGACCGCCAGTTGGCGCGAGGCCGCGGCCCGTATGGCGGTGCCCTACAACGACACCCTCGGCGTGCACGAGCAGTCGGCCGGATTCACCAACTTCCAGCACTGGGACTTCGACGCCACCCCACCCGAGAACTACCCGCTCCTCCTGCACTACCCCTACTTCGACCTGTACCGCAAGCAAGTGGTGAAGCAGGCCGACCTGGTACTGGCGATGCTGGAGTGCACGTACGCCTTCACCGACGAGGAGAAGGTACGCAACTTCGCCTACTACGAGGCGCTGACCGTCCGTGACTCCTCTCTGTCGGCGTGCTGCCAGGCGGTGCTCGCAGCCGAGACCGGGCATCTGCGACTGGCCTACGCCTACCTCGCCGAGGCCGCGCTGATGGACCTCGAGGACCTGGAGCACAACACCCGTGACGGTCTCCACATCGCCTCCCTCGCCGGGACCTGGCTCGCCCTGGTCGGCGGCTTCGGCGGCCTGCGGCGACACCTTGACGACGACGGGAAGCCGGACTTGCTCGGGTTCGCACCGCGTCTGCCCGAAGCGCTGTCCAGGGTGGCCTTCACGGTGCGGACACGCGGGCAGCGGCTGAAGGTCGACATCGGGCGGACCCGTGCGCGCTACCAGCTGGTGGAGGGAGAACCGCTGACCGTGCTCCATTTCGGGGAGCCGCTGACCGTGACCGTCGATGAGCCGGTGGACCGGCAGGTCCCGCCCGGCTCCGTCCGCCCCGAGCCCCAGCAGCCGCGCGGCCGCCGTCCGGAGGGCCTGCCGAGCGAGGAGGAGCCCCGCGAAGAGACACCGGACTGACCTCGGCTCCTTCGCGGCCGCTTTTCCGGCCGCGAGGACATGCGTGGCCGCCACGCGTGCACTCGGCTACCGCTACTGCCGCACCCGCGGCCCCGAAGCCCCAACGGCTCCCGGGGACCACCGTCCCGCCCAGGTCCGACCCCACCCGCCCGGCACCGCTGAGTCATGGACGCGCGTCGCGGCAAGTGCCACAATCTCGCGGACGCACCGGGGGAGAGACCATGAAGCTGTACATAGCCGTTCCGCTCCTGCTGGTGGCGGCGCTCATCGCCGCCTCCGGTATCGCGGCGGTCACCCGCGGCTGGGTGCTCCCCATGAACCGACGCCGTGTCCGCGCTCCGCGCATCTACGGCTGGGGCCAGCTCGTCCTGGCCTTCGCGCTGTGCTGGCAGCTGGTTTTCGGACTGGTGATCGACACTCCTGGTGTCAGTCAGTCGGGCACGCTGATCGGAAGCGTGATCTTCCTGGCCGGCCTCGCCGTGATGATCGCGGGCCAGGTCACCGGCCGCGGCCGCGGTGACGGAGCCGGCCGTACGACCCGGCGCTCCGGATGAGCCGTCGACGCCACCGGCGCTGACGTCGTGTCCCCGTGCCCGGCGGGCATCGTCCGCCGGGCCGGTCCCCGCGTCCCGCTGTTCAGGCCGTGGTGCGGGTGCGGGTGTCGCGCTGTGACAGGGCGAGGTAGCCCACGAACACGACGATGGCGACCGTCCATGCCAGGGTGACCGGTGCCAGTCCCAGGCCGAGGCCGCCGCGGGTGTGGCCGACCGCCATCCAGTCGGCGAGGGAGGCACCGAGGGGCCGGGTGATGACGTACGCCGTCCAGAAGGCGGTCACCGCGTTCAGGGTGCCGAAGCGGTGGGCCAGGGCGGGGACGCAGATGGCGGCCGCGAAGAGGACGGCCGACCCCAGGTAGCCGAAGCCGGTGGTGGCGGTGAGGTCGCCTGCCGCTGTGCCGAGGGCGAAGGTGGCGAGAACGGCGGCCCAGTAGAACACCTCGCGCCGGCGGGTGCGGATGCCATGGATGGACAGCGTCCCTTCGCTCGCGTACCAGAGCACGAAGACCGCGGTCAGTACGACGAGGAAGGCCGGGGTCGACACGGCGTACGGCACGCCCAGGCCGACGTGCAGGACATCGGCGGCCATGGTGCCGAACACGCTGACCATGACGACGGCGGTCCAGTAGGCCCAGGCGACATATCTGCGCAGAGTGAACTGGACGGCCAGGGAGGCCACCAGGGCCAGACCGCCGAGCGCGACCGCCGGTACCGGGCCGAACAGGTGGGCCAGGAGGTCCGACGCCGTCTCGCCCATGCCGGTGGTCAGCACCTTGATGATCCAGAAGTAGACGGTCACCTCCGGCACCTTGTTCGCCATCCGGCGAACGGGGGTGAGGGGACGGTCGTCGACGAGGTGCTCTGCGGTCATGATCCGCACGATGGCACTCCCCGCCTGAACGCATCCTGAACAGCGCACTCGCAAGCGGCGGCACGTAGTACCGCGGTACGACCCGACGCACCCGGATCAGTCCCCGGTACCACCGAATCGGCGTGTTTCGGACCCTAGCGTGGTGGGTGAGGCGTCAGGGGCAACGGACGGGCGCCGGTGTCCGACAGGAAGAGACGCGCATGATCGAGGCACAGCAGCTGACCAAGAGGTACGGCGAGAAGACGGCCGTGGACCGGCTGGACTTCACCGTCGAGCCGGGCACGGTGACCGGCTTCCTGGGGCCCAACGGTGCGGGAAAGTCCACGACCATGCGCATGATCGTCGGGCTCGACGCACCGACGAGCGGGACCGTGCGGGTCAACGGCCGGCAGTACGCCCGGCACCACGCACCCCTCCAGGAGGTCGGCGCCCTCCTGGAAGCCAAGTCGATCCACCCGGGCCGCTCCGCCCACAACCACCTGCGGGCGCTCGCGCTGACGCACGGGATTCCCGCCCGCCGGGTCGACGAGGTCATCGACCTCGCGGGACTGGGCAGCGTGGCGAAGAACCGGGCCGGTGCCTTCTCGCTCGGCATGGGCCAGCGGCTCGGCATCGCCGCGGCCCTGCTGGGCGATCCGCAGACGGTCATGCTGGACGAGCCGGTCAACGGGCTGGACCCGGAGGGCGTGCTCTGGATCCGCAACCTGCTCAAGGCACTCGCCGAGGAGGGCCGCACGGTGTTCGTGTCCTCCCACCTGATGAGCGAGATGGCCCTGGTGGCGGACCATCTCATCATCGTGGGCCGCGGCCGGCTGCTGGCCGACACCACCGTGCGGGACCTCGTTCGCGACGCGGGCGGCGACACGGTGAAGGTGGCCACACAGGACCCGGCACGGCTGCGGGAGGTGCTGGCCGGTCCCGGAGTCGACATCACGGGCCGGGCCGGCTCCGAGGAGCTCCAGGTGTCCGGGCTGAGCGCCCGCGAGGTCGGCCTCAAGGCGGCCGAGCACGGGATCGCGCTGTTCGAACTGTCCGCGCGGACGGTGTCATTGGAAGAGGCGTTCATGAACCTGACCAGGGATGCCGTGGAGTACCAGGGTTCCACGGCCGGCATCGAGACCCCCGCGGCCGACGGGAGGGCGGCATGAGCACCCTCACCGCGCCCGTCGAGACGCCCCCGGCCACTCCTTCCCGCCCCGCCTACCGGGTGACCGGACGGCGCGTGCTGGCCTCGGAGTGGGCCAAACTGTGGTCGCTGCGCTCGACGTGGATCACCCTCGGCCTCGGCCTGGTGTTCCTCGTCGCCTTCGGGCTGATCGCCGCGAGCCGCTACAAGTCCGGCTACGGCTCCGGCCACCTGGACCGGGACTTCGCGCAGTCCACGGCGGTGCGTCTGTCCCTGTTCGGCACCAACTTCGCCCAGCTCGCCCTCGGCGTGCTCGGCGTGCTGGTCACGGCGGGGGAGTACTCCACCGGCATGATCCGCTCCACCATGGCGGCCGTACCGCGCCGGCTGCCCGTGCTGTGGTCCAAGGCGGCCGTGTTCGGGCTCGTCGCGCTGATCGTCGGCACCCTCGGCGCGTTCGTCGCCTTCGGGTTCGGCAGCTCCATCGTCTCCGGCACGCCCGCCGCGATGAGCCTGACGCACGCGGGCGTCGTACGCAGCCTGCTGGGCGCCGGACTCTACCTCGGCCTGGTCGGGGTGATCGGCACCGCCCTGGGCGCACTGCTGCGGTCGGTGGCCGGCGGCATCTCGGTACTGGTCGCCACACTGATGCTGATCCCGGGGCTGATCTCCCTGCTGCCCAGCTCCTGGCAGGACAACATCAGCCCCTACCTGCCGAGCAACGCGGGCGAGTCGATGTTCGCCCTGACCCACGACAGCACCACCCTGTCTCCCACCGCTGGACTGCTGGTCTTCCTCGGCTGGACGGCGCTCGCCCTGGCGGGAGCGGCGTACCGGCTGGTGCGCAGCGACGTCTGACGGCCCGCACCATGGGCAGGTGACCACGTTGACGACAGCCACGTCCGCCGGCGACATCGGCGGTATGGGACCGCTGGCCGCCCGGCTTGCCCGGGCCGGCCAGCGGCTGCGCCACGCCGACCGCGACCATCCCTGGGTGCTGGACACCACGGTGGTGGTCCTGGTCTTCCTCATGTTCTGCCTGCCGGACCTGCTGCACGGGGGTGCCGGGGACGGCGACGGTCCCCACCGGTTCCGTGTCGCGTTCACCCGGCTGCCGCCGGCGGCCATGCTGCTGGTGCAGGCGGGCCTGGTCCTGCCGCTCCTGTGGCGGCGGCGCCGGCCCATGACGGCCTTCGCCGCCGTGGCCGCCGTGTTCGTCCTCCAGTGGTCGCTGGGTGCCGCCCTGCGCGCGGACGTCGCCCTGTTCGTCGCCCTGTACAGCCTGGCCCTGCACGGGCGGCTACGGCAGCTGCCGTGGGCCTGCGCGATCATGGTGGCGGGGATGGTGCTGGTCGCGGTGCGCGTGTCGGCGGCGGTGTCGGTGTGGGACGCGCTGTTCTTCCTGCTCAGCACGGCGACCGGGGCCCTCGCGCTCGGCCTGATGATCAGGATGCGCCGGGCCCAGCTCGCGGGACTGCGGGAGCGCGCGGCGCGTCTGGAGCGGGAACGCGACCAGCGCAGCAGACTCGCGGCCGCCACCGAGCGCGCCCGGGTGGCCCGCGAGATGCACGACATCGTCGGCCACAACCTGGCCGTCATCATCACCCTCGCCGATGCCGGGGCGTACGCCACGGACACGGCTCCCGAACGCGGCAAGGAGGCCCTGCACCTCATCGGCGAAACCGGCCGGACCGCCCTCGGCGAGCTGAGACGCGTGCTCGGCGTGCTGCGGGAGGCACCGGACGGCCCCGCCGAGGCGCCCGAACTCAGCCCGCAGCCCGGCCTCACGGACATCGAGGCGCTGTGCGACGGTGTGCGCGGCGCCGGCCTGGACGTCGTCTACCGGACCGTCGGTGACATGGACGCCCTGGACGGCGGGATGCAGCTGACCGTGTACCGCATAGTCCAGGAAGCCCTCACGAACACCCTGAAGCACGCCGGAGCCGGCACCCGGGTGAAACTGTCGGTCGTGGCCGAGGACACCCGGCTGGTGGTCCGCGTCCGGGACGACGGCCCGGCCGTAGACTCCCGGCCCCGGAACGAGGAAGGACACGGCCTGGTGGGCATGCGAGAGAGAGCGGCGCTCTACGGAGGGACCGTCAGCGCCGGACCCGCGAGCGGCGGCGGATGGACGGTGGAGGCCACCCTCGACCTGGCACCCCGGGCAGGCGGCCGATGACCACGGTCCTGATCGTGGACGACCAGCCGCTGCAGCGCTACGGCTTCCGGGTCCTGCTCGACTCCATCCCCGAGACGGACGTGGTCGGCGAGGCCGCGCATGGTGCCGAGGCCGTCCGCAAGACCGCCGAACTGAGCCCCGACGTCGTTCTGATGGACGTACGGATGCCCGGAATGGACGGCATCGAGGCGACCCGCCGGATCACCGCCGCCGGTGGCCGCTCGCGCGTCCTCGTGCTGACCACGTTCGGCCTCGACGAATACGTTCATGCCGCGCTGAGGGCCGGTGCCAGCGGCTTTCTCCTCAAGGACGCACGCCCCGAGGAACTCCTCGCCGGCATCCGCGCCGTCGCCGTCGGCGACGCCGTCATCGCACCCGCGCTCACCCGTCGCCTCCTGGACGAGTACGCCGAGCACGTGCCCGCCCGCCACGCCGACGCCGGTGCGGACGCGCGACTGAGTGCCCTCACCGAGCGCGAGCGGGAGATCCTCGTCGCCATCGGCAAGGGCTGGACCAACGGCGAGATCGCCGCCCGCTTCGTCGTGTCCGAGTCGACCGTGAAGACCCATGTAGGCCGTGTCCTGGCCAAGATAGGTGCCCGCGACCGCATCCAGGCCGTGATCTTCGCCTATGACCTCGGACTGGCCCGCCCCGGCGCCGGCTGAGCGGGCGCCGGGGCGGTCAGGACGCGTTCGGTGCTGATGAGTGCCTGGCGGTCCTGTTCGCGTTGGCCATCGCCGGGCGGCCGGAGGAACGGGCGGCCTGACCCGCGGCGGCGTGGCCGAGGAACCGGTCAGGCGGTCGGCAGGCTGACCGTGAACCTGGCGCCGGAGGTGTGGGCGGGGTCGTAGGACACGTCGCCGCCGATGGTGCGGGCCAGGCGTCGCGCCAGCGGCAGGCCGAGGCCCGCGCCGTCGTGGCCGTCGCCGTGGTCGGCGCGCCGGCCGGGCTGGAACAGGTCGCCCACGAACGCGTCCGGTACGCCGGGGCCGTCGTCGACCACGTCGATCCGGACGGCGCCGGGCACGCGCCGTGCGGCGACGGTCACATCGGAGTGCGCGTAGCGGGCGGCGTTGGCGAGCAGGGGGCTGACGATGCGTTCGAGGAGGGCGGGGGCAACCCCGGCCGCCAGATCCGGACCCCCGGGCGCGACGGTGGCCGTGACGGCGTCCGGTGTGTCGAGGAGCTGGACCACGCGGTCCAGGACGGCGAGGACGTCGGTCGTTTCGGGGGCCGCGGACGGGTTCAGCGCGTTCTCGCGGGCTTCGGTCAGGAGCGTGTCGCAGATGGCGCGCATGGACTGGGCGGCCTCGGCGATCACCTCGTGGGTGGCACGAGTCTCGGCCTCCGAGCGCGGACGGGCCCGCCACCAGTCGAGTTCGACGACGATCCGGGTGAGCGGCGTGCGCAGTTCGTGGGACAACTCACCGGTGAGCTGCCGTTCGTGGCGCAGCACGGTGCGGATGCGGTCCAGGAGCGCGTCCAGCGACGTACCCAGGCGGGCCAGTTCCGCCGGGTGCGCGTCGGCGCCGAAGCGGTCGTCGGAGGCCACGGCGCTCCACTGGGTGGCCTGGTCGGTCATCGTCCGCACCGGGCGCAGTGCCCGGCCGACGGCCAGCCGCGTGAGCAGGTAGGTGCACGCGAGCATCACGGCGTCCAGGACCAGTGACGCCAGCAACAGGGTGTCGGCCGAACTGCGATAGGGGCCGAGGCCCAGGGCGGTGACGACCGTGGCGCTGACGTGGCGGCCGGCCAGCGGCCGGGAGCACAGGCGGACGGGCTGGTCGTCGTAGGGGTGCGCGGTCGTACACGCCGGCCCGCGCCGTGCGGCCAACCGGCCGGCGGTCCGGGCCAGCGGGCTGCCGGCCGGCGTCGACGGGGGCTTTTCGAGCAGTCGCGTGCCGGTGTAGATCCACACGTTGGCGTCGAGGAGACCGTCGTTCACGGTCTCCAGGACGCGTACCCGGTGGCCGCTGGTGTCGACGGTCGTGGCCACGGCGGCGGCCCGGTTGCGCAGTTCGTCGTCCGCCTGATGCTGGAGATGTCGGCTCATCACGACGTTGAACGCCACGGTCAGGACGGTCATCAAAAGGGCGGCGGTGGTCAGTGCGACAAGGGACAGGCGTCCGCGCAGAGTGCTTGGCGCGAGTCGGCGCAGGACGCGGCAGGGTCTCATGACAGGTGGTGTCCGATCCCGCGTGCCGTGCCGATCGTCAGCGTGCTGCCGGCCTCGCGGAGCTTGCGCCGCAGCCGGGTCAGGTACTGGTCCAGGGTGTTGTCGCTCACGTGCGCGCCCTGGGGCCAGGCCGCTCTGGTCAGCTCCCGACGGGACACGGTGGCGCCGGCCGCAGCGACGAGCCCGGCGAGCAGCCGGAACTCCGTCGGGGTGAGGGCGACGCGGACGCCGTGCACGGTGACGCTGTGCCCCACCGCGTCCAGGACGAGGTCCCCTGCCGTGGCCGTCGAGGTCGGCGCGGCTCGCCTGAGGGCGGCTCCGAGCCGTGCGGTGAGCTCGGCGAGGTGAAAGGGCTTGGGGAGGTAGTCGTCTCCGCCGGCGGAGAACCCGGACAGCCGGTCGGCGAGCTGGTGCCGGGCGGTCAGGAAGATCACGGGAGCGAGGAAGCCGTTGGCGCGCATCGCCTGGCACACGTCCCGGCCGTCCGCGTCGGGGAGTCCGATGTCCAGGACGGCCGCCGCGACATCGTCGGTGGCCAGCCGCAGAGCGGTCGAGCCGTCGACGGCGAGGACGGGGTCGTAGCCCTCCTCGGACAGGCCACGCCGCAGCACATCGCGCAGAGCGTGATCGTCCTCGATGATCAGAATCTTGTGGTGCATGATCTTCCAGCGGTTCCTCGGCCACACGGCGGTTCCTGCCGGTGACGGGCGATTGGTTCACGGCGCGACGAGCGGTGGACCCAGCCCCCTGAGCGCGCCGGCGGCTATGCCGCGGACCCCTCGCAGGCCTGGCTCATCCGCGCTCCTCGCGTGCCCTGGCGGTCCGGCGGGAGCGGAGGACCTCGGCCAGCAGGGGCAGCAGGGACAAGACCACGATCAGCGCGACCAACGGCAGCAGGTAGCGGTCGACGTTCGGGATCGAGGACCCCAGTGCGTAGCCGGCGAGCGTGAGGCCGAGGCTCCACACCAGGCCGCCGATCACCTGCCACACCGTGAACGTCCGGACCGGCACACCCAGCGCGCCCGCCATCGGATTGAGGACCGTCCGTACCACCGGCACGAAGCGGGCCAGTACGACCGCCTTCGCGTGTCCGTACCGCTCCAGCAGCTCCTCGGCCCGCTGCGCTCCCTCGTGCAGGCGCTTCGAGCGGCTGCGCGCGAGCAGTGCCCCGCCCGCCCGCCTGCCGAGCAGATACCCGCACTGGGCTCCGGCCAGCGCTCCGAGGGCCGCCGCGATCAGCAAGGGCCCCAGCGAGAGGTGGATGCCCTGGTCGGCCGTGCCCGTGCACAGCAACCCCGCCGTGAACAGCAGCGAGTCCCCGGGGAGGAAGAAGCCGACCAGCAGCCCCGTCTCGGCGAACATCACCACGCCCACGCCCAGCACGCCGAAGGCGGCCAGCAGCGATCGGGCGTCCAGCACATTGACGGCCAGCTGCGAGGCGAGGTGCAGCGATGTGGTCATGGGGCCTGGGCCTTCCTGGAGGTGACTACAGGCATGTAGACGATTTTTGAACTCTAGACGATGGAGGGTCCCGGAACGTTCCCGATGGCCTGACGGCCGTCAGGCCACCGGGCGCATTGCCCTCGACAGGGTGAATCTTCTTCCCGCGGATGGGAGGGGAGGCGAAACTGCAAGTTGTAGGAGTTCGCGGTTGCAAGCCCGGAGCATACCTCCTACGACTAGTAGGAGGTATTCACTCACTCCGGCCGCTTTCCCGCCTCCCGCCGGCATCGGGGAACGTGCGATGCCCAGCCGGGTCCACCGGTCGGGCCCGGCCGGCCAAGGCCGCTGACACCACGCCGTGGGTGCCGTGGTGCCGCGGGCGTCCCCCCGCGGAGTCGACGTCCGCGTGGGTGCCCAGGCGGTCCTGGTGCGTGGGCTGCTCGGCGAGCCGGAGACGGACCACGGCGTCGAGCCCACCGCCGCCGGCCGGCTCCAGGGTGACTTCACCACCGCCGGCGCGGGTGAGCTGGCGCACCATCGGCAGACCGAGACCGGTGCCGTCGTGGTCGGCATCGGGGGCTCTCCAGAACCGGTCGAAGGCTCTGTGCCGTTCGGTCTCGGTCATACCGGGCCCTTCGTCGATCACATGCAGCTCGGCGATGGGCGAGGTACGGCCGCCTTCCCCGGGGGCGGTGACGACGTCCAGCGTGATCGCGGTTCCCGGTGGGGACGCGCGCAGCGCGTTGGACAGCAGGTTGTCGATGATCTGCTCCAGGGCTCCCGGCACCGCCCACACCCGGACGGCCGTGGCTCCGGAGACGACGATGCCGACGTGCTGTTCGTCGGCGAAGGCCGTCCAGACCGCCGCGCGCTCGGCGACCACGGCGTCGAGAACGACCGCCTCCGGCCGGGTCGCGGAGTTCTCCAGCCTGGCGAGGGCCAGCAGCCCCTGCACCATACGGCTGAGCCGCTCCATCTCCGCCAGCGCCGTGTCCAGGCTGTCCTGGGCGCAGGGGGCGAGGTGCGGCTCGAAGTTCTCCAGGCGCAGCCGCAGTGCGGTGAGAGGGGTACGCAGTTGGTGGGACACCTCGGAGGCGAACGCCTGCTGAGCCCGGAGCACGTGCTGCAGCCGGGTCGCGGTCGTCGTGAACGACGCGGCCAGCCGTCGTAGCTCCGGCGGACCGTGGTCGGTGGCGGGTGGATCGGTGAGCCGGCCCTCGGCGAGTTGAGCGGTGGCGTGTTCCAGGGCCCTGACCGGGCGCGTGATCGAGCGGGCGAGGACGAAGCCGATCAGGGTGACGGCGGCCAGCACGCCCAGCCCGACGACGGCCAGCGCCAGCCAGGTGGCATGGACCTTCGCCTGGAGCGGGCCCAGCCGGTACTCGGTCCGCACCACGCAGGGGACGGCGGCGCCGGAGCCGCCCGGCACGGTGACGAAGAGGACGTCGCCCTGTGCGGACGGGTCGTCCCGGGTACCGACGACGGGGCTGTCGCGCAGTGCGCCGGAGATGTCCGGCTCCGCGGACAGGTCGCTGCCGACCAGGGCCTCGGCGGTGTCGGTGAGGACGACCCCCTTCCGGTCGGCGACGAGGACGCGGCTGCCGGTTCGCCGCCCGTAGGCGCGGGCCAGGCCGGGGAGATCGGCCGCCAGGCCGTGCTCCATCCGCTCTTCACAGACCGCGGCCAGCGTCATCGCCCCCTGCTGCGCCGTACGGGAGAAGCGGGACAGCTCGCTGCGGGCGTAGAAGACACCGAACGGCACTTCGAGCGCGAGCAGGACGAGCAGTATGAGGCTCAGATGGCTGAGCAGGATACGACGCGTCACCGGGGCCCTCCACCACGCACCGCCGCTGTTGCGGACGCGGCGGACGCGGCGGACGCGGCGTCGGCCGCAGACGGCGGCACCAGACGGAATCCGATTCCGCGGATGTTCTCGATCCAGCCGGAGTCAGCGAGTTTGCGGCGCAGCGCGGCGATATGGACGTCCAGGGTCTTGGTGGGGCCGAAGTAGTTCGGCTCCCACGCCGTGTCGAGGATCTGCCGGCGGGAGCAGACGGCCCCGGGGTCTTCCGCGAGGCAGGTGAGCAGGTCGAACTCCTTGGGGGCCAGGGCGACCGGCGACCCGTTCAGATGCACCTGCCGGGTGCGGCGGTCGATGGTCAGCGGGCCGATCCGCTGGACGTGGGGCACCCCGGGCCGGGCCGGATCCGCCGACGGCCTCCGTTCGTCGTGGCCCCTCTCCAGCCCCGCGAGTCCGGTCCGGCGGGTGACGGCACGGATCCGGGCGACGAGTTCCCGTACGCCGAACGGTTTCGAGACGTAGTCGTCCGCGCCCAGCTCCAGGCCGAGTACCCGGTCCACTTCGTCGTCCCTGGCAGTGATCATGATGATCGGCACCGCCGAGCGGGCCCGGAGCGCACGGCAGACGTCGAGGCCGTCCATGTCGGGCAGCCCCAGGTCCAGCAGCACCATCGCGGCCTCGGGTGCGGCGAGGCCGTCGGTGCCGTTTCCGGCGTGTTCCACCGTGAACCCGAAGCGGTGCAGCCCCTCCATCAGTGGTCCGGCCACCCGGTCGTCGTCCTCGATCAGCAATACACGCATGCCGGAAGGCTCACAGACTTCCGCCGCAGCACGTGGCGCAAACGCCGGAACCTCCCCCGAGCCGGTGATCCCTCTCTTCGCGGGCGACCGGGTCCACCACGGACGGCGCAGCCGCCGAAGGACGTCGCGCAGGCGACAGCCAGGACGTGGACAGCCCGATCAAGCAAAGACCCAGGACCTTCGAACACCGCCAGATTTCGGCTCAGGTCCCGCGGCGGGCAAGCCTTCCCCGAGGCAGCCGAGTTGACGGCCATGGCCGGACGCGGCCGAGCGGACCGCAGTCGAAAACTGATCCAGCGTCAGTCCGCGCCGGTCGGCCGGTCCGTCACGTCGTCGGCCGGAGCAGAGCACATCACAGCGGCTCCTCGAACGATTCCGGGATCACCGCTGTATTTGCTCTGGCAATGTGCTTGATCGTCGTCCCGTAGCGTCGGTTGCACGTCGGGTGCCACTCGAGCACCGCGTGACCAGCACCCCCCCCTTGAGCACCCGGGACACCTCATGCCCCTTGATGAACTGCGCCGTATCCGGCCGGACCTGGTGGACTCGTTCACGGCCGCGCTCCCGGGAGCCCGGGCCACCGTGCTCGGCCGCCTGTGGGGCGCGCTCTCACGAGAACCCGTGCCCGGTCTGACCGGGCATCGCCGGAAGTCCGACAGTCTCGTGCTCGATCTGCGGCGGGGCGGCTCACTGGCGGCGGCCCGGTCCTGTGCGCGGCCGTTCGCCGAGGTACCCGCGGACTTCACCGTGTCCGGACCCGAGGGGACGATCAGCGAGCCGGCGAAACTCCTGGCACAGCTCGGCCTGCGTACCCGCGCGGCGGAACGACTGGCGACCGAACTCGACAACAGTGTGGTCAACCTGGCCCTGGCCAGGGCCGCGAACGCATACCCGACCGCCCCACCGAACGACTCGGCGGACGCCGAGCAGGCGGTTGTCGAGGGACACCCACAGCATCCCTGCTGCCGGACACGGACCGGCATGTCCATCGCCGACGTGCTCGCCTACGCTCCCGAGCACCACCCGGTCGTCCGACTGGCGCTGCTCCGGGTCCCGGCCGAGCACTGGCAGGGGGCCGGCATCTGGCCACGGCAGCTGCGGGACGGCGACACGATCCTGCTCCCGCTGCATCCCTGGCAGCGCGACCACGTGCTCACCCGCCATCCCGGCCTGGCCGTCGCCGAGGAGACGATCCCGGCCCGGCCGTTGCTGTCGCTGCGCACGCTGGCACCGCTGGACGTCCTGCCGGGTTGCCACATCAAGACCGCTCTCGACGTGCAGGTCACCAACTACCGGCGCACCATTTCCCCGGCCGAGGTCGCCGACGGACCGGCGCTGTCCGATCTGGTCTCCGCCCTCCTGGACAAGTCCGGGTACGGCGGCAGCCTGCGCATCCTGCATGAGCTGGGCGGCGGCGCGGTACGGGTGGACGGGCAGCCCTCGGCGAGCCTGTCGGCGATGATCCGGGAGTCCACCGAGTGCTGCCTGGACCCCGGCGAGATCGCGGTGCCGCTCACCGCCGTCCACGCGACAGGAGCCACGCTGATCTCGGGAGATCCGGTGCGCTGGCTCGCGGACCTCGCCGGACTCGTCCTGCCGCCCGCGCTGACCCTGCTGTCCCTGGGCGTGGCGTTGGAAGCCCACGGCCAGAACACCCTGGTCGTGCTCCGGAACGGGCGGCCGGTACGGGTGCTCTACCGGGATCTCGACGGCGTACGTGTGAGCCCCCGGCGCCTGGCCCGGTGCGGCTTCACGCTGCCACCACTGCTCGGCACCCGCGCGGGCGACGACACGGACGCGCTGCACACCAAACTGTTCGGCGGCCTGGTCAGCGGTGTCTTCAGCGAGCTCGTCGACGTCCTCACCCGGACGCGGGGGGCCGATCCCCGGGCGTTGTGGGGTGCGGTGGCCGAGGCGGGCCGCCGGGTGTACGCCGACCTGCCGGACCACGAGGACGCCGCGGCCTTCTTCGGCGACACGATGCCGCTGAAGGCGACCGTCGCCATGCGCCTCTCCGGCAACCCGGGCAGGGCGCAGTGGACCTACCTGCCCAACCCGCTGGCCCTGTGCCGCTGATTTCTCCCCACCGACCGTTGTCCCCTGGAGCGACCCCATGACCACCGGTACTGCCCCCCACACCAGGTTCGCCACCCCGACCGTCACCGCCTCGGCCGGCGAACCGATCCGGACGGCCGACGCAGCCACCGCCCACACACTGCTCAACTGCCTGATGCGCGAGGTCTCCGCCCCCGAACACCAGGTGACCGTCGCCGACGGCCACCTGCTGCTCCGTCTGCCACGCCGGAACCTCCTGTTGCGTGCCCGACTACGACGGACCTCTCTGATCGGAGCCCACCGCTTCCAGGGTCCGGTGCAGCGGCTCGCCGACGGCACCTGGGTGACGGTGGACTGGAGGGAGCTGGCCGGCTTCATCGAGGAAGAACTGGAACTGCGCACAGGGGTCGCCAACGAGGAGTTCCTGAGCCAGGTGGCGGACAGCCGGGAGACGATCCGGACCGCGCTGGAGCGGCGGGCCGCCGGCGCGCCGCAGGCCGACCCGTACGTGGCGTCGGAGCAGTCCCTGGTGTTCGGCCATCGCTTCCACCCCACTCCGAAGGCCCGCACCGGCGACCCGGCGGACTGGCTGGCGTACGGCCCGGAGACCGGTGCGCGTTTTTGCCTGCGCTACCTGGCGGTGCGCCGCCATCGCATCTGTGAGGAGGGCGAGTTGGGTGAGATGGACGCGCTGCACCCGACGACCGACCCGGAGTTCGCGACCCTGCCGGTGCACCCCTGGCAGTACCGGCTGCTCCAGGGCAACGCCCGACTGCGCGCGGCAGTGGCCGCCGGCGATGTCGTCGACACCGGCGTGAGCGGGCCGGAGTTGGTGCCGACCGCATCGGTGCGTACCCTCTACCACCCGGACGGCGACGTCTTTCTGAAGTTCAGTCTGAACGTCCGCCTCACCAACTGCGTCCGCAGGCACGCACGGTACGAACTGGCCGGCGCTGTCGCCCTCAACCGGCTGCTCCAGCCCGTCTTCGCCGACCTGTCCGAGCGCCACCCGGGCTGCGCGCTCCTGGCCGAGCCCGGCTACCGCACCCTCGACGGCGATCTCGACCTCCTCGAAGGTCTCGGCGTCATCGTCCGCTCCGGCCTGCGCCAGCACCTTCTCCCCGGGGTGACACCCCTGCTCGCCGCCGCCGTGGCGGACGAGTACCCCACCGGTCCGGCCCACGTCTCCCACCTGCTCGCACGCGGCGACGGATCCATCCTCGCCTGGTGGGACACGTATCTACGGCTCCTGCTGCCACCGGTGCTGGCCGCCTACTTCGAGCACGGCGTCGTACTGGAACCCCACCTGCAGAACGTCGTCGTCGGTGTGCGTGCGGACGGCACACCGGCGCAGATGTTCTTCCGTGACCTGGAGGGCACCAAGCTTCTGCCCGGGCACCACCGGCACGCCCTCGCCGAACTGCCGGACGAGGTCCGGGAACCCCTCGCCTACGATGCCGAACGCGGCTGGAACCGGGTCGCCTACTGCCTCCTGGTCAACCACACCGCCGAAGTACTGGGAGCCCTGGCCGACCTCGATCCGACGCTGGAACCCGCCCTCTGGGGCCTGGTCCGCGACCACCTCGGCGCCTACGCCCGCACCGCCGGCGAACCGCCACGCCTGCGTGCCCTGCTGTCCGGCGTGCCGCTGCCCGCGAAGGCCAACCTCCTCCTGCGCTGGGCCCGCAAGGCCGACCGGCACGCCACCTACGTCCCGCTGCCCAGCCCGCTCGGCGCGGACTTCCCCCGCGAGGCGATCCGGTGAGGCCCGCCCTCCTCGACCTCGTCGGCACCATGACCGACGACGACCTGCCCGCCTACGTCTACGACCTGCCGGGCCTGCGCGAGCACGTACAGGCCATCCGGGCCGCCCTTCCGGAACGCGTAGAGCTGCTGTACGCGGCCAAGGCCAACTCCGACCCCCGGATCCTGCGGACGCTGGCCGGAAACGTCGACGGGTTCGAGGTGGCCTCCGGCGGTGAGCTGAGCCACGTCCGCTCACTCGTCCCCGACGCGCCGATCGCCTTCGGAGGCCCCGGCAAAACGGAGACGGAGCTGACCTGTGCGCTGAACTCCGGAGTGGAGCGCCTGCACATCGAGAGCGAACACGAACTTCGGCTGGTCACCACCGTGCTGGGCGACGGACTCGCCGAGGTCCTGCTCCGCGTCAACCTGCCCGTCGGCGTCGGCCGGGTCGCCCTCGCCATGGGCGGGCTCCCCGGCCCCTTCGGCATGGACCCCGCGCAGCTGGACCGCTGTCTGGAGGTGATCGCGTCCGACCCGCGCGTCCGGCTGCACGGCCTCCACTTCCACCTCGCCAGCGGACTCCGGGCCCGGGCCCAACTGGCTCTTGTCGGCCAGGTCCTGAACTGGGCCGAAGGGTGGTCGCGCGAACGCGGAGTCGACCTGGCCGAGGTCAACGTCGGCGGGGGAATGGGCGTCGACTACGCGGCTCCGCACCAGGTGTTCGACTGGCCCGCGTTCGGTGCGGGCCTACGCCCCCTGCTGGCCCGCCACCCTCACCTCACACTGCGCATCGAGCCCGGCCGCTCGATCACCGCGTACTGCGGCTGGTACGTCACCCGGGTCCTGGACATCAAGTTCAGCCGTGGGCAGGCGTTCGCCGTGCTGCGCGGGGGCACCCACCATCTGCGCACCCCGGCCGCGAAACAGCACGACCAGCCCTTCGAGGTGATCCCTGAGGACGAGTGGCTCCCGTCCTGGAACCGCCCGGAAGCCCACGACGAGCCGGTGACACTGGTCGGACAGCTGTGCACGCCCAAGGACGTCCTGGCACGCGGAGTCATGGTGGACCGACTGCGGGTCGGCGACCGAGTCGCCTTCGCCATGGCCGGCGCCTACGCCTGGAACATCTCCCACCACGCCTTCCTGATGCACCCCCACCCGACCTTCCATCACATCGACGATGTGGGGGCACCCGCCCCGGCCGGCCCTGCCCGTCAGATGCCATGAGCGCGGTGCTCGCCCCACTCGCCGTCCGGAACTTCCGCCGCTTCCTGCTCGGGCAGCTGACCTCCAACATCGGCACCTGGATGCAGCGCGCCGCCCAGGACCTGCTCGTCCTCCACCTCTCCGGCAACAGCGGCAGCGCGGTGGGCATCGTCACCGCACTGCAGTTCCTGCCCCAGACCCTGTTCGGACTGACCGGAGGCGTCCTCGCCGACCGGTTCCCCAAGCGGCGGCTCCTGCTCCTGACGCAGGCCGCCATGGGAGCGCAGTCGCTCCTGCTCGGGCTGCTGACGGTCACCGGAGCGGTCAACCTGCTGTCCGTGTACGCGCTGGCCTTCGCCCTCGGTACCGCCACCGCCTTGGACAGCCCCGCCCGCAACGCGTACATCTGCGAACTCGTCGACCGCGCGCGCGTGGCCACCGCGGTCAGCCTGAACTCCGCCCAGTTCAACGCCGCCCGCATCCTCGGCCCCGCCCTCGCGGGCCTGACCGTCGCCGCTTTCGGCACGGGCCTCGTCTTCCTCGTGAACGCCGTCTCCTACCTGGCCGTCCTCTACGGCCTGATCACCATCCGTACGGACGGCCCGGGCGGCAACAGCCCGTCCCCACCTGCCCGTACTCAGCTGGCCGACGCCTTCCGGGACATCGCCGCCACCCCGGAGCTGCTGCTGCCGATGTGCGTCATCGCCTTCGTCGGCACCTTCGGCCTGAACTTCCAGGTCACCATCTCGCTCGTGGCCGTCACGGTCTTCCACTCCGGTGCCGCCGCCTTCGGCTGTCTCTCCGCCGCCTACGCCCTGGGCAGCCTCATCGGCGGGATCCACGGGGCGAGCCGCGGCAAGCCGCCCACCCTGCGACGACTGATCACCACCACGGTCGTCTTCGGTGCGCTGGAAGCCGGACTGGGCCTGATGCCGGGCTACGGCACGTTCATGGCCCTGCTGGTCCCCACCGGTTTCGCCGCGGTGACCGTGACCACCACGGCCAACACGCTGACCCAGCTTCATGCCGACCCACGCCTGCGGGGCCGTGTCCTTGCCGTCTACTACGTCGTCCTCCTCGGCGGCACTCCCGTCGGCGCCCCGCTGGTCGGCCTGGTGTCGGACGCCCTCGGTGCCCGATCCAGCCTCGTCCTCGCCGGCGTCGTGTCGGCGTCCTCCGCGCTCGCCCTGTCCGCCCTGGTCTCAGCGCGAACCCGACGGCGCACCCCGGTCACGACACCGGCGTCGACACCCGGTTCACCCCGAACCGACGCTCCCGGAGCCGCGGTGCCGGGCCGACCGGCAACCAACCTGAGACCCGACCGATGACCCATCCGCCAAGGCCGACGGAACCCTGCGGCCTGCGCTGTCCCGCCGAGGAGTTCGTCATCAGCACCAGCGGCCTCGGCCCCCTGCGCCACGCCGTCGCCCGCGCGCTGGCCCGGCGAGCCGGTCAGAAACCTGCCGCACGCGCCGTCGAGTACACCTCGGCGGCCACGTCCTTGAGTTCCTGCGCGTCCCGTGCGGCCCACGAGACGTCGACCAGGAACTCGTCGAGACCGATCTCGGCGTACGCCATCAGATCGGTGACGATCTGCTCGACGTCACCCTGGAAGGGCCGGCGGTCCGGCCCCTCGTGGCGTTTGGCGGTGTAGTCCGGGTTCACGCGCACCACCGTCCGCAGCGGCCGGGTGCGGCCCCGCTCGGCGGCGAGATCCTGCAACTGGCGCCACTGGGCGGCCACCTGCTCGGGACCGTCGGCGTACGGCAGCCAGCCGTCGGCGTGGTCGACGAGCCGGCGCATCGCCCGCGGGGTGTTGGCCGGCACCAGGATCGGGATCGGCCGGGCCGGCTTCGGCCCGACCACGGCCGAAGCGATCCTCGTGATCCGGCCGTCCTCGTAGACCACCGGGTCCGGGCCCCACACCGCCCGGCACACCTCGAACACCTCGTCCATGACCTTGCCGCGCTCCTCGAACGGGCGCACTCCGGCGGCCGCGTACTCGTCGAGGGACCAGCCACTGCCGAGGCCCGCGACCACCCGGCCACCGCTCGCCGCGTCCAGCGTCGCCAGGGACTTGGCCAGCTGGAAGGGGATGTGCAGCGGCGCCACCAGCACGGCGGTGCCCAGCTCGACCCGCTCGGTGGCCGCCGCCGCGAGCGTCAGGGTGACCAGCGGTTCGGCCACGCCCCGGTAGGCGTCGGGCCAGGGCAGGCCCGGAACGCCGTACAGGGGCTGGGTCTGGGGTTCCGGGAACAGGGCCCGTTCGTACACCCAGAGGCTGTCGTATCCGATGTCCTCGGCGGCGCGTGCCACGTCGGGCACGTCCTTGCCGAGGTCGTACTGCCGATTCTGCGGGAGACCGATTCCGAGCCGGGTCGTCATGCCGGTGTACTCCTCTGTGGTTGGTTGCGCAATCAAGTTAACGTCGTCTCGGCCAGGTCGGGGCGAGACCCGGCCGAGGTTCGCCCGAGCGGATCCCTCAGCGGGCGGACAGCATGCGCAGCATGTCGGTGTACTCACCGCGGGCCTCGGCGAATCGCACCGGTTCTACCGCCTTGACGAGGATCTCGTCCGGTTGCCCGCTGGAGCCGAGGACGCTCATGACCTCATCGAGATAGGCGTCGAGGGGCATGGCGGTCTCCGAGTCCTCCTGTCCCATCAAGGCGGTGCGCACCGCCGGGGGCACCAGTTCCAGGACGTCGATGCGCGTGTCCGCCAGCTGGACGCGCAGGCTCTCGGTGAAGGAGTGGAGGGCGGCCTTGGTGGCGTTGTAGGTCGGGGTGATCGGCAGGGGGACGAACGCCAGCCCGGAGGAGACTTTCATGATCGTTGCCTGCGGCCGGGTGGCGAGGTGTTCGGTCAGAGCGGCCACGAGACGGATGGGGCCGAGGAGGTTGGTCGCCACTGTCGCCTCCGCCGTGTCGAGGAAGTCACCGCCGTGAAGATCCTCCGGCAGCATGATGCCGGCCATCGTCACCAAGACGTTGAGGTCGGGGAAGCGGTGCAGCAGCTGCGCGGTGGCGTCGTGGACGGAGACCGGGTCGGTGACGTCGAGCACGACGGACGCGATGCCGGGGTTCTCCGAGACGATCTGTGACTGCTCAGTGGTTGTTGACCGCCGAGGCCCAGTCGAAGTTCACGCCCATCTGCTGGTACATGGTCGAGTACCCGACGAAGCAGTCGAACTTCTCGACCTTGCCGTTGTGCAGGTACCAGAAGTCGGCGGTCGGCGCGTCGATCTTCGCGCCGTTCGGCTTGACGGTGCCCGCCGGTGACTGCAGCGGTCCCTCGAACGTGCCCTGGATGGACAGTTCGATGCTGATCACGTCTCCGTTCACGGTGATGCGCTTGAGGTCACGGTGAACGTCGGGGAAGAGGTTGGCCATGTAGGGCAGGACGTTGCCGAGTGCCTGGCCCCGGTAGGCCACGCCGGGAACCATGTCGTTGAAGACGCCGTCCTCGGCGAAGCTGTCGACGAACGTCTTGACGTCCATGCTGCTGCCCTCCGCCACGTGGTAGTCGCGCAGGACGACCGCGAGATTGTGCCTCTCGTGCTTGGTCAGGTGGCGGTTCGTGAGCGGCAGCTTCGCCAGCCGGCGAGGTGTCAGGTCCGGCACCGCCGCGCTGCTGTGGACGGCCGCACTGCCGTGGACGGGGCTTGCGGCCTGTGTCGGCGCGGCGGCGATGGAAAGGCCACCCAGGACGGCTACCGCGGTCGCGGCGGTGATCGATGTGCGGCTGAGCAACTTCATGTCGTGTTCCTCCAGGCCAGTTCTCAGGATCCGGGCTTCGTCACCACGGGGTCTCTCGCGCTTTTAGTAATTCAAACGCTCGCTTGACTTTATGGTTGGAGGAAGCAGGCTGTCAAGCCACTGTTTGAATTCTCCGGTCGCGCGGCCGAGGGGGACGTGCGTGCTGTCGTGTTGTGGCCGGTCGGGCAGGGTCCGCGGCAGTGGTCCGGTGTGGCGAGCCGGGCGTCAGCTGGAACTGTTGACGATGTAGTCAAGCGTCTGCTTGAATGCATGGCATGACAAGGGCGGAAAAGGCGGATCTGCGCCGAGAGGCGGGTCAGCGCACGCGGGACGGCCTGCAGACGGCCGCCCTGGAGTTGCTCTCGCAACGAGGCCAGGAGGGCGTGACCCTCCGCGAGATCACCGATCGAGCCGGAGCCAACGTCGCCGCGGTGAGTTATCACTTCGGGTCGCTGAAGGCACTGTGCGAATCGGCGATAGAGCACGCGCTGGAGCAGTATCTCGACGCGCAGCTCCGGGAACTCGGTGCGCTCGCCTCCACTGCCACGCTCCAGGAGGTGGCGACAGCGTTCGCCCGGCCGATGATGCGTGCGCTGGCGGCCGGTGGACAGGACCTGGCCGTGATGCGGACCGTGGCGCGCGTCGGCATCGATCCGCCCCAGGCCTGGGAGCGGCTGAACGGCAAGTTCGACCAGAGCCGCCGGGAGGCCCTCCGGGTGCTGACGGCGAACCTTCCCGGAGTCGGCGAGGAGGAGCTGATCTTCCGTACGCGCTGCGCGGCCGGCCTGCTGAACTGGCTCGCCCTGGCACCCATCGGTGCCGAACTGGCCGCCATGCCCGCCGAACAGATCGAACGGCAGCTGGTCCCCGTAGTGGCCGGAGCGTTCCGCGGGGACGCCCCCGCCGGCGGCTGACCGGGCCCCGGACAACTCGAACGACGGCCTGCCAGGGAGACGGACGGAGCCTCGATCGGAGGCCCCGCCGCCGGTGTACTCAGGAGCGGAAGACCTCCAGTTCGGACAACTGCGCCGCCGGCCAGCCGGTGTTGCTCGTGAAGGTCAGCTTCAGGTATCGGGCTCGGGTGTGTGCGGGCAGTACTGCCGTCACCGAGTTCCCCGTCGGGGCGGCGAAGGTGTAGGAGGCAGGCGACACCACCGTGTACCAGTGGTGGCCGTCCGTGCCGGCTTCGACGGCGATCGTCTGGCGGCGAGTGTTCCAGTCGGCGAGCGGCGGGAGATGCATGACGAGCCTGCGGACGTCGGCGGGGTGGCCGAGATCCACTTCGAACCACTGCGGGAGGGCGTTGTCGGCACTCTCCCAGTAGCTCGTGGTGTCTGCGTCGACCGCGTTGGACGGGGCGTACGTCTGGGTGAAGCTGCCTGCTGTCGCCGAGCGGTGCAGTGCGAGATTCACGTCGTCGTCCGCGTGGGCGGCGGGCGTCGGTGAGGGGGAGGACGGGCGCGGCCTTGCGGACTTGGTGCTGGAGGAGTCGCCGGCCGCCCCGGCGTGCGCGGGCGGGGATGTACGGGTGGCCGCGGGAGGGGAGAACGGACTGGCGGGCAAGGTGAGGGGTGGCCGTGTGGTCGGGGAAGCCGGATGGTGTGCTACCCGGCCGTCCGACATCAGTGCCGCGGCGGTGACGGCGGCCACGACGGCGACGGCGACGACCGTCATCGCGGCAACGGCGGTGGTGCGACGCGGGTGCCGGCCGCGGTGCCGTCCGGGCGTCGGGGTCTGCCCGGCACGGGGTCCGGAGGGTGCGGGGAACAGGTGGTCGGCGCGGTCGGTGGGCCTGGACCGCAGCACCGGCACCTGGATGCGCTCCGTGTGCGGCGCGTCGGCGAGGTAACCGGAACTGCCCCATCCCAGCAGACCCTCCGCCAGCGCGCCCCGGGGATCCTGTATGAGGTGGAAGAGCTGGGAGACGGCCACGGTGCAGCAGGCGCAGGTGTCCATGTGCTGTTCGAGATCGAGGCTGCGCCGAAGGCCGCCCGGATTGGCGGTTGCCTCGATCAGGCGCTGGAAGCGAGCGCAGGTCTGGTCGCCGTTGCGTCGCAGGTGCGTGCGCAAGTACGTCCCGTGCATGGCCTGTTGGGCCGACAGCTTCAGGACGCCGATCGCGTCCGTCTCGGTGCTCAGCAGGGAGGCGGCCGCGGCATCGGGTTCTGCCTCCAGTACGGCGTGCCACAGCAGGATCTGGGTTCGTTCCGGCAGGCTGTGGAAGGCGTCGAGCATGGTGCCGTCCTGGGGCCGTGCGCCGACGGGCAGTCGCCGCCGGGAGTCCGGCGCACCCATGGCGGCGAGGCAGGCGAGGAATCCGGGGGCGAGCCGGTCACGTCTGCTGTCCGAGGCCCAGGTCACGGCCAACTGCTGAACCAGCATCAGCAACCGGTGACGCCAGGGTCCCGGGGGCTGGACGCCGCGGCGTATCTCCGAGAGCGCGAGCGTCAGGGCGTGGCCGGCCAAATCGGATGCCACGGCCGGCTGCCGGCCGCACAGCCGGGCGTAGGCGAGGAGAGCGGGGAAGTGGCGGCGGCCGAAGACCTCCGCCGCCGGCGCCGCGCCTGCGGCCCGACCCCGGATGAGGTCGACGAGTTCGGCGTCGGGCGCTACCTCTTAGGGGCGTCGGCTGATGCCGAACCGGCCCGGGTCACTGGGTTCGGACACCCCGCGTGCCTCCTCATCTGGTGCCGTCGGCGGCGGCCGGTGCGCGGTGGTGCCCCAGGAGCGGTCGGCGCGTCACGGACGGCGGGCAACGGGCTCGGCAGGGTGCAGAGCCTTCGGCCTGTCCGTTCGCGGCGCGATAATATACGCATGTCAATTAACTGCACGAGGGTTCCCATCCAGTTAGTTACATAGGGCGCGCCGAGACCGAACGGGCGCGCGAGCCGGACGCCCGTTCCGCCGGCCCGGGCGCCCCACTCCACTGTCTCGTCGCCTTCCCCGAGGCCGCTGACCGGCCGGATTCCCGTGTCAGCCGATGCTCAGGTCGTCGATGTATCCGCGATAGCCCCCCGTCGCGCCCGGGCGGTCGTAACCGACGAGGATCTTGCTGATTGCCTGACCCGCCCTGACCGCGCCGAGGTTCACGGTGACGTGGTTCCACCGGTCGAGCGCGAGGTGCCCGCACTGGTCGCCCGGATGGACGCCGTTGCCGGACTGGTCGGTGGCGCCCGAGTCCCGCAGATCACTGCCGTCGGTGAAGACCAGGTCGACGGCGACGCAGGTGCTGTCGTCGGATCCGGCGGACACCCACGGGGCGGTGGCGCCGGACTGCGGGAAGATCCAGTAACTGAGGGTCGTGTCGCCGCGGACGGTGAGCGGCGCGCCGTTGAAGCCGTAGACCTGCATGTAGGCGTGGTCGTAGGAACCGCCGTTGGCGTAGCCCGAGTACATCAGTGAGGAGTCGCCGGTGTGGGCCTGTTCGCCGGTGCGTATCGCTGCCTGGGGCCCCGTGAGACCGCAGCACAGGCCGGTGATGCCGTAGTTGCCGTCGCCCTTGGTGTCGACGTTGTCGACGGTGTCGGTCCAGGTCGGCCGGGTCTGTCCGGTCTCGAAGCCCGTGGTGAGCGAACCGGTCGTCGCGGCCTTGGCCGGCTGGGACAGCTCGTGCCGGATGGTGGCCCGGCTGGTTCCGGCCGGGGCCAGGTCGATGGTCTCGCCGACGCCGGTGTGCAGCTTGATCGTGGTGCCCGAGAGAGTTCCCTTGTGGACACCGTCCGCGTAGTACTCCATGGCCTTGCCGGGCCAGGGGTTGGTGAAGGTGAGACTGCCGCCCGACCGGCTGGTCATCCGGAGGTATTCGACGGCGTTGTCGCGGATGCTGCTGGAGACCAGGACGTTGCCATAGGCGAGCAGGCCGCCGAACTTGGCGTTCGAGTCGGCGGGCCAGTTCGGGAAGACCTTGATGTCGTGCTGGAAGGACTGCAGCAGCATCTCGTCGAGCCCCGAGGTGGTGACGTTGAGGTTCTCGACGCCGCCGCCGTAGTGGTGCACGGCCATGTTCGGGTACGAGTAGGCGGTGGCCTCGGCGTGCAACTCCTCCATCAGCGTGCTGGGGTTGTAGCCGACCATCGCCGCGGCCGCGTACAGGGTGGCCGGGGAGTTGTCGCTGTGCCAGTTGTTCAGCTGCGTGACGGTGTCGCGCGCGGTCCGCAGCAGGTCGGCGGAGCTGTTCAAGCCCACTTGCAGGCCGGGGTAGACGGCCTGCACGGCCACGTCGTTGCCGTCGCTGACCCAGCCGGACCCTTCGGAGGTCTGCCGGAAGACGGTCTGGCCGTTGCGCTCCATCGTGGGCAGCGGCGCGAGGTGGCTGTCGATCTGCCGCCAGGTGCGGACGAGCGAGTCGTTGGTGTGCAGGTCCTTGCTCATGTCGATCAGCCCCTGGAACAGCAGGTGCACCAGTCCGAGGGAGAGGATGCTGTTGGTCTGCGGGTAGACGCCGCCCTCCTGCGGAGCGTCGTTCTCGATGACGTATGTGCCCGTGGCCGCGTCCCAGGTCAGGTAGTCCTGCCAGAACAGCCCGACCTGCCGGAGGTAGGGGAGGACCTTGCGCGCGTAGGCGGCGCTGCGGGTGTACTCGTACTTCATGACCATGTCGCTGGCGAAGTTCACGGCGTCGGACTTCTGGTTGTACAGGTCGTCGGCGGCGCTGGTGCCGTTGGGTGAGATGCCGACGGGGTAGAGCAAGCCCTGGTAACCGGCCGCCGCCGCCTTCGCCTTGCCTCTCGGTATCCAGTCCAGGATCGGGTCGTCGTAATTGCCCATCTGGGCCACGTGGTTGGTGGACAGGGTCGGGTAGAACGCCGCTTCGTAGTTGTAGTTGGCGTGATAGTCGCCGTACCAGTTCATGGCCCCGGTGGTCCAGTTGCCCCACAGGCCCGGGGCGTACTTCCCGGCGCGTGAGACCGAGCCGAGCAGGTAGAGCGAGCCGTACCAGCTCTTCTCCACGGCCTGGTCGGGGATCTGCACGAACGACCGGGACCAGTACGCACGCCACCAGGACTCGTGGGCCGCGTACAGCTTCGCCAGCGAGCCGTCGGTCAGCGTGGCGGCCGCCGAGTGGGCGACGGACCGGTAGCGAGGCGTGTCGTGGCTGCTCTGTATCGCCGCCGCGAGGGTGTAGGTCACGCCGGGCCTGAGGGTGAGGCTGATCCGGTCGCCCGACGGTCTCACGGCCGTGCCGCGCACGCTCGTCGCGATACGAGCGTGGGGGTTGCCCGGCGCGTCGGTGGTGCCGGCCTGCACATCGGCGTCAAGTACACCGTCGTTGCCGGAAGTCGCCGGAGTCCTTCCGAGGCCGTCCTGCACGGTGACGGTCGCGTCCTGCGCGCGCGAGCCGGACAGCCGCAGCGTGGTGACGAAGAGGTTCTGGGTGGCCGCGACCCAGCTCCTGGACGAGAGTGTCTGGTCGCCGAGCGTGTAGGTGCCCTCGACCTGGGCCTGGGCGATGTTCTGTACGACGTGGTGGTCGGCGCCGGCCAGCCCCGGGACGGCGAGCACGATCCGGCCCAGCGGCTCGCTGCCGTTGGTCGCGGTGGAGAAGAAGTCGTTCTTGCCGAGGTAGAAGGTCTGGTCGTCGATGGAGCCGCCGACCGCGACGCCGACGTCGCCGTTGCCCATCAGCGGGGCGTCGACGGTCTCGCCGTTCGTCAGGGTGGTGGGTGGGGAGTCCCACTCGCCCTGGAACCGCGCCACAGTGCGCAGCGCCTGGGCCGCGGTGGGATCGCCGATGGTCCGTACGGTGGCTGCGGCGGACGTGCCGCCTTGGACGGTTGTCAGGCTGACGGCCACCAGGGCCGCGGCCAGCAGGGTGCTGATGCGTCGCCGGTGACGAAGTGAGGATGCCACTGCGGTGTGACCTTTCTGCTCATCTTTGATCCGGGATCCCGCTCGTCCTGAGCGGGCGTCTCGTAGCGGGCGTCTCAGAGCGGGCGTTTCCGAGCGGGCGTTTCAGAGCGGCGCGGTACGGCCGCGTTGGTCACCGCGGGCCGCGGCCAGATAGGCCGCGCCGAGCAGCGGGGCCCGATCCGGCTGGTGCGCCGGGGTGATGACGATGCGTCGGTTACGGGCCGGATCGGCCTCGGTGAGCCCCGCACGCAGCGGTTCGGCCACGAGATCCCAGGCCCCCGCGATGGCACCCCCGACCACGAGAACCGTCGGCTCGAAGGCCACGAGCAGCGGCCCCAGCACGCGTCCCAGGGCGGTGAAGGCCGCGTCGAACACGCCGGCCGCCGTACGATCCCCCTGCCGTGCTCGCCGGGCGATCTCCTGGACGTCCGGTGGCGACGCGCCGGTGGCCCGCGCATAGGCTCCCCGCAGGGCACGTCTGGACACCGTCTCCTCGACCGGCTTGTCCGCGTACCGCAAGGTGTGGACCCGGCCCCCGGGCGGGACCCCGGGCCCGTGCCGCAGGATGCGCCCGTCGCGCAGGAAGCAGGAGCCCACACCGGTGCCGAGAGTGATCCCCGCGACCGAGCGGTGCCCGCGCGCGACCCCGGCCCACCACTCACCGAGCACGAACGCGTCCGCGTCGTTCCAGAAGCTGACGGTGGTGGCGCCGGGCAGCGACGCGGTCAGGGCGCCCCGGAGATCGAACCCCCGCAGGGCGTCGAACTTCCCGACCCCTTCGTACCGGCCGATCCCACGCTCGTAGTCGAAGGGACCGGGCAGCGCCACCGCCCACGGGACCGTGCTCCGGCCGGAGAGACGGGCCGCACAGCGGACGAGGGCGGACAGTATCTCCTCGGCACTGCCGTGACCGTCCAACGGCTCACGGAACGATCGGCCGGCCCGGAGACTACGCGTCCCGATGTCCACACGCGCCGCGGTCACGTGCGTACCGCCGACCTCCAGCACCGAGACGACGCTCCCGCCGCCGGGGCTCATCGCACCAGCGCCTTCACGTAGCGCACCTGTTCCGTGCCGAGGGCCCGCACGCGGTAGGCGCCGACCGAGGCGGGCACGGTCAGCGTCTCGGCGTAGGCGAGTTCGAAGCCGTGCCCGCTGCCCGTCTCCAGCAGGATCCCGTCGCCCGCCACGACGTTGACGACGTGGAAGCGGTGGTCCGTGTCGTCGTCCACGACGGCGTCCGGGGCCAGTTCGAGGCGCCGGACCTCGAAGAACATCTCCGGGAGCCGGCCGATGACCTCCTCGCGCCAGCCATCGCCCGAACGCAGGGTCCGTGGCTTCTGGACCAGGTCCCGCGCCACGGCAACCCCCGACCGGGCGGGGTCGAGGTTCTCGAAGGCGTGGCCCACGTGGACCGGCCGCTGCTTCCCTTCGCCGTCCCTGCGCAGCCAGTCGTAGAGGCGAAGGCTGTACAGATACGGCGTCGCGCTGATCTCCAGGACGACATTGCCCTCGCCGCTGCCGTGCGGGGTGCCGGCCGGGATGAGGAAGAGCTGGTGCCGGTCGGCGGGGAAGGTCTGCACGTGGCGTTCGATGTCGAACGGCACGCCGTCGTGGACCGCCCGGTCCGCCTCGCGCCGGAAGGCGGCGAGGTCGGCGTCCTCGCGCAGGCCGAGGAAGACCTGACGGCGGGGTCCGCCGAGCATCATGTAGTAGGTCTCGTGCTGGGTGTACGGCCACCCGAAGACCCGCCGCATGTAGTCCGACTGAGGATGGCAGTGGACGGAGAGGTTGCCGCCGCCGACGGTGTCCAGATAGTCGAAGCGGATCGGGAACGAGGTGCCGAACGCCGCGTGCACGCCCGCTCCGAGGATCTCCTCGGGATGCACCGCGACCAGCGCCTGCAGCGGGACCTCGACCCGGGGGCCGTCCGGCGTGCCGACGAGGATTCCGCTCTCCGGCGCGATGAGGTCGTAGCCGAGCGCGGTGTTGGCCGCCTCGCGGTTGAAGCCGAGCTGCTCCTGGGCCCAATGGCCGCCCCAGGAGGTGGTGTTGAAGGTGGGGCGAGTACGGAAGGGACGTCCGGCCAGGTCGGCGAGAGCCTCGCGCAGGGCATGGCCCTCCAGCCAGGCCGGAGCCTGCGGGTCCTGGGTGTCCAGCCACAGGTCGACGCCGCCGACGAGGCTGTCGCGGTGCCGGTCAAGGACGGGCCAGTCGATGTAGAACAGCCGCCGCGTGGTGCCCGCTCCGGTACCGGCCGGCTGCCCTAGATTGCGCCCGGTCCCGCCGGTGATCCCGGCCTCGGCGTACCGCTTCGGCAGATCCGCGTACCAGAGCCGGTCGTACGACACCAGGGCCGCCCCCGGTCCGAAGACGAGCGTGACGGTGTCGGCAGGGGCCTCGGGCCGCGGCAGCCCGGTGAAGAACTCGGCGAGCCCGGCCCGCGACAGCGGGGCGAAGTCCGGGTCGTCCGCCAGCTCCGCGGACGCGGTGAGGCCGAGGATGTCCTGCCAGGGGGCGAAGTGCTCGCGCGTGTCGATCTGCTTCGCGGTGATGTCGCGGACGGCCAGCGCGTCGCGGATACCGCTCGTGACCGTCTCCCAGTCGACGGCCACCGGGCCGTCGACGGCGAGGACCTGCCCGGGAGCGAGCCCGGCGACCGCGTCCCGGTATCCGGCACCGACCTCGCCCGTGACGCGGTGGCAGGGGTCGGCTTCGTAGCCACGAACTGACGGCATGACGATGTCAGCCTCTCTGTAAGTGCGGTTCGGGTCCGTCAAGCGAGCGGACCGAGATGCGTGAGCGTCCCGACGCCCTCGACGGACAAGGTGGCGGGCAGCAGGGCTGGGGCCCGCCCGCCGGTCGCGAACGTCGGATTGACGTCGAACAGGGCCGAGAGCACCGCCTCCGCTCCGGCCGCGCCCGCGATGTTGTCGCGGGTGGCGGTGCCGCGCTCGGCCACCCGGGCCCGGTGCCGCCCGTCCGGACCGGTGACGATCTCCATGGCCTGGCCCCACAGACCGCCCGAGGCGGCGGAGGACAGGCCGCGCAGGAGAGCCATCGCCCGGTCACGGTGACCGAGGCGGGCCAGACCGTGTGCGGTGACGCCGGGCCACGCGGCGAAGGCGCCGGCCGCGCCGTGGTCGGGACGGTCGGAGGCGGCGGCGATCGGATCGTCGGCGCTGAGCGCCCGCATCCAGCCGCCCGCCAGCAGACGGCCGGTGACGAAGTCGGCCATCTCCTGCCGTGTCCCCTCCGGGAGGTCGCGGTGGAGGGACGCCGCGACCAGGCCGAAGTCCAGGCAGTGCCCGATCGTGTCGGTCCCGTCCGGGCGCAGTATTCGCCAGCGGCCCGATCCGGCGTACAAGTCCATGAGTGCGTCGGCCAGTTGACCGGCGTCGGCCTCCGTACGGTCGGCATCCTCGTCGCGGCCGAGCCGCCGGTACAGTCCGGCCAACGAGCGCGTCGAGGCGACGTAGGCGCCGTTGAAGGAGGCGACGACACCGGTGTAGGTGGGCACACACTCCAGCAACTGCCATGGATCGTCACCGAAGTCGGCGAGCACGCCCCCGGTGGCCGGGTTCCGTCGCTCGAGCCACCCGAGCCCGAGCCGCTCCAGGTGAGCGAGGACCGTCGCCCCGCCGGTCGTCTCGTCGAGGAGGGCGAGGTCGCCGGTGACGCAGACATAGTGCTCGACGAGCCGGAACAGGGCGTAGTCGGTGGAGCTGTAGGCATTGCCCAGGGGCCCGCCGCCGAGGTTCTCGACACCGAAGGAGTCACGGTAGGGGCCGGCCAGAACCCGCAGCAGCCAGGAGCGCAGTCCGGCCGGCTCCAGCAGGGCGTACAGGCGGCTCCACTCGCAGTGGTCCCAGAAATAAGTGGTGGTCGGCCCGAGCCGGGGGCCGCCGGTGAGGAACACCGGCTCGCCGGGCCGGATGCGAGTGTTGCGCAGGTACAACGCCTGCAGGGCCCCCATGTAGTAGGTGCGCGCGAGTCCCGCGTCCTCGGTGGTGAAGGTCGGCAGGTGTCCGGAGAACTCGGCGTTGCCCGGGGTGAACATGCTCGCCCACAGCCGCCGCCAGCCGTCCTCCCCGGCACGCGTCGTCGACTCGAAGTCCTCGGCGGCGGTGCGGGCCCGGGCCGAGACGGCGTCGGCGTCGGTGCCGTACGCGCAGGCGATCGAGATCTCCACGCTGCGGCCGGGCTCGATCCGGCAGGTCCAGCTCGCCCGCCCGCCGGCCCCCTCGGCCCGCAGCTCGCCGGGCGGCTCGGCGAAGGCGTAGACGGCGTGTGCCGGCGAGCGGGAGTCCGCGAAGGCGACCGTACCGTCCTCGATGCGGGACACCCAGCGGCGCGACTCGGTCCAGTGCCGGGTGCGGGCGATCTCCGAGCCCGCGAGACGCAGCACGACGCGGTCGGCTTCGACACCCAGGTGGACGTCGTGCCAGTCCCCGACGGTGAGTTCGGTGTCGGTGGACTCCCGTTCCCCGGTGATGCCGAGCCACAGCCGGCCGTCCTCGACACCGATCTGCAGCGAGTCGGGGTGGTTGCCGTGTGTGAGAACCGTCCCGGACTGTTCCGCCGTATCGAGCCGTAGCGCGAAGTCGATCGTCAGGCCGGGGGAGAGCGCGAAGGGTTCCAGAGCCGTCTCGCCGTCGGGTGTCAGCGCGATCGGCTCGTCGGCGACCCGCGGGATCACCTCGCCGTCGACCCCCGCCACCCGGAGCCCGCGCACTGCCCCGGCGACGCCGACCCGCGGCTCCGGCTCCTTGTCGTCGCTGACGTGAGCCGGCAGCGCGTCGTCCAGGAGCATGGGGCCGTGCTCCTCGTCGCGTTGGATCCCCGGAACGCGGGGCCTGCCGAGGCGCAGGCGTCGCGGTGCGGGGGACAGCAGGTAGTGCGGCTCGCCTCCGCCCGTGGTGGCCCGGATGCGTTCCAGCGCCATGAAGTCGTGGTGCATGCCGTGGTTCCACGGGCCGTCGTACAGCCAGCCGTAGCCGACCTCGGAGTGGGCGACCATCGCGAAGAGGTCCTGGGCCAGCTCGACCGCTCGCGTTCGGTTGCTCTCGTTGGTGACCGTGATCCGCCACAGGAGCAGGTCCCGGGACAGCGCCATCCGGGTGTCGGTGGTCAGCATCAGACCGCCGGGGCGGCGGTGTTCGCGCAGCACGCCCCATGGTTTCCACAGGAACCGCTGCGTGGCCGGGACCCGGCCGTCCACGCGCAGTTCACCGGTGTGGTAGCCGAAGGTGAACGGTGCGGCGGCCAGCCAGGACAGGGAGGTCAGGTCGTGGTTGACGTGCGCCTGGCCCTGCTGGTTGCGCAGGGAGGGCAGGTGCGCGATCTCGTCCACGCCGACCCAGTGCCCGGCGACGTCGTCCAGGTCCGGGACGCCGGTCCTGCCGATGCCCACGGCCGGGGCGACGGTGTTCGTGGTCACTTGGTGGCTCCCGAGGTCAGTCCGGCGATGAACTGCTTCTGCAGCGCGAGGTAGCCGGCGACGGGAATGACCGCTGCCAGGATCATCACGCCGAACAACTGGGCGTAGTCGGTGGAGAACTGACTGACCGACAGGTACAGCCCGGTGGTGATCGTCTGGCCGTGCAGCGGGCCGAGGATGAACTGCGGGTTCATGAAGTCGTTCCAGATCCACAGGGAAAGGAAGATCGTGACGGTCGCGGTGGCCGGGCGCAGCAGCGGCATGACGATCGTCCACCAGACCCGCAGGCTCCCGGCGCCGTCCACGGTCGCGGCCTCGATGATCTCGCCGGGGACCGACCGCAGGAAGCCGGAGTAGACGAACACCGCGAACGACAGGTAGCCGCCGCCGACGTTGGCCAGGACGAGCCCCGGATAGGTGTGGTCCAGGTGCAGGAAGGTCAGGATGCGGATGGTGGGCAGCAGGATCACCGCGGGCGGGATCATCAGGCCGGCCGCGAAGCCCGCCAGGACGACTCTGCGCAGCCGGGCCGAGCGGCGGGACAGCCAGAAGCTCAGGGCCGCGCCCAGCGGGATGATCAGCAGGACCGAGACGACCACGGTGACCGCGGAGTTGGTCAGCCCGATCTGGACGATCCGGTCGGGCCGGGCGAGGGCGTCGGTCAGGTTGTGCGTGGTCGGCGGAGCGGGGGGAGCCGTCGGATCGCGGACGATCTGGTCCTGCGTCTTGAAGGCGTTGACGATCGTGAGATAGACGGGACTGACGAAGGCCAGCGTGAGCAGACCGGCTGCCCCGAGGTGTCCCCGCGTGGCCCAGGGACGGCGGCTCGGGCGCGGCGCCGGTACTGCCCGCGGTGTCACTGTTCGCCCCTGGGCCGTCGGCCGGTGCGATGTCGAGGTGCTCACAGGTCCACCTCCCGGCGGCGCAGCAGCGCCGTCACGGACAGCGCGATCACGATCGAGACGACTAGCAGGAGCATCGCGACGGCCGAGGCGTAGCCGTAGCGGTCGTCCGTGAAGGCGAGCTGGATGATGTAGAGGGCGGTGGACTGCGTGGAGTTGGCCGGGCCTCCGGAGGTGAGCACCGCGATGATGTCGTAGAGCTTCAGCATCGTGATCAGCGAGATGGTGACGCTGATGGTGGTCCCCGGGGCCAGCATCGGGAACGTGATCCGGCGGAACCGCTGCCAGCGGCCGGCTCCGTCGACCATCGCGGCCTGGTACAGCTCGACGGGGATCGACTGGAGCGCGGCCAGGTGGACGACGGTGGTGAACCCCGTCAGCACCCAGGCCGCGACGATGCCCACGGACAGCACGGCCAGGTGTGGACTGCCCAGCCAGGTGATCGGCTTGTCGATGATGCCCAGCGAGACCAGGACGTTGTCGAGGATGCCGTCCCGGGCCAGGATGTAGCGCCAGACGTAACCGACGATGACGCCGGACAGCACCTGCGGCAGAAACGCTACGGTGCGCATCATCCGGAAGCTCAGCGACGTCCTGTTGAGCAGCATCGCGAATCCGATGCCGGCGGCGTTGGCCGCGATCGTCACCGCGCCGGCCAGCAGGAGGGTGAAGCCGAGACTTCCGGCCAGGGCGCTGTCGTGCGCCATCTCCGTGTAGTTGGAGAGGCCGACGAAGTCGGCCCGCGCCAGCAGCGGGTTCTCGTTGGTGAGGCTCTTCCAGGCGCTCATGACGACGGGAACGACGATGAACAGGGCGTACAGGCCCAGCGCGACCAGCGCGATCGAGGTCAGCGCGGGGTCGCCTCGGCGTGGTGGGACTCGGGTGGTCATGGCTCTTCCCTCGGAGGAGATCTGCGGCGCCGGAGCCGGTACGGCCGGGGCCGGTGACGTGGCTTACTTGGTCGCCGAGTCCCAGGCGGTGTCCAGCTTGGCCAGCTGCCCGTCGACGTCGTCGGACGAGAAAAGCGCCTGACTGGCCGCGTAGAAGGCGTTGTTGAGCCCGGAGGGCATGGAGTCGTCGTTGGTGGCCCAGCCGAACGCCGAGACCTTCGTGTTCTGTTGAGTGACGTAGGAGTAGGAGTCCTTGAAGACCTTGGTGACATCGACGCCGTAGTCGTCGAGGGTCTTGCCCCTGAGCATCGGGAACGCGCCGTCACCCTCGATCAGCGCCTTGTAGTTGGCGGGGTCCAGCGACCAGGCCTCGGCGAACGCGGTCGCCTTGGCCGGGGCCGGTGTCCTGGCGCTGATCGCCATGGAGCCGCCCACCGAGAACGGCACCACGAGCGACCCGTCCTCGGTCGGGGTGAGGAAGGCACCGAAGTCGTCGGCGTGGTCCTTGGGCACCGCACCGAGGAACCAGCTGCCCATCATGTACATCGCGGCCTTGCCGGACGTGAAGTTCGTGATGGAGTCGGCGTACTTGACGCCCAGGGCGCCGTCCTCGAAGTAACCGTTCTTGACCATCGTCCGGTACTTGCCCACGGCCGCCTTGACGTTGGCGTCCGTGAACTTGACCTTGCCCGCGTAGCGTTCCTTCAGCCAGTTCGGGTTCTTGCCCAGCACGTCGGCGGAGAGGATGCCGACCAGTGGCATCGACGCCGAGAACGGATCGCCGCCGCCCAGCTCGACCGGGGTGACACCGGCGGCCTTGAGCTTGGCGCAGGCGCCCATGAACTCGGACCACGTCTTCGGAGGCGCGGCGATGTGGGCCTTGGCGAACAGCTTCTTGTTGTAGAAGACCTCGGGGATGATCTGCGAGTTGGTCGGCGGGATGTAGACCTTGCCCTTGTAGGCGTTGCCCTGGGGCAGCAGGAAGTTGGCGTCCACCCACTTCTGGTCGTACGGCTTGAGCAGCCCGGCCGTCGCGAACGTCGACGGGGTGATCGACTGGAGCAGATCCGGGAACTGCCCGGAGGCCTGCAACTGCTTGGCGTACGCGTCCCGGTCCGTGCTCGGCGCGACGATCTTCTTCACCGTGACGCCCGGGACCTTCTTCTCGGCGCCCGCGATCGAGGTGTCCCAGAAGGTCGCGGTCAGGCTGGGGGTCTCGAAGGTGAGGTAGGTCAGGGTGCTGCCGCCCTTCCCGCTTCCGGTCGACGCGGCAGAGCATCCGGTGAGGGCGAGCGCTGCGGCAAGGCAGACAACGGTCGGACGTTTGCGCCTCATGGAAGTCTCCTGAAGGGACGATGCGGCCCGATGGACGGTGGCGGACGGGACAGGGTCGACGCCGCGTCATCCTTCGAGATAACGTTATCCCGAGGATAGGAGCGCGTTGCGGGAATGTGTCAAGGGTCGGTCTGATATCGGTCCGATGTTTCGAGGAGGAGTTGCCGGATGACGCGAGCACGGCGTGACAGCGGGGGACGGCCCAAGCGCCCGACGATGGTCGACGTCGCGCGCGAGGCCGGGGTGGCCCTGCGCACCGTCTCACGGGTGGTCAACAACGACCCCACGGTGGGGCCCGAGTACGTCGTCAAGGTCGAGGCCGCGATCGCCGCGCTGAACTACCGCCCGGACGACCGGGCCCGCCAACTGCGCACCGGCGTCACCGGAACGATCGGCGCCGCCGTCCGCCGGATCGCCGAGGTCAACCCCGAACTGGCCGCGATCGAGCGAACGGCCCGGGACGCGGGCCTGACACTCTTCGCCGCCTCCACGGACTTCGACGAGGCCAGGGAACGCGACGTCCTGATCTCCATGTGCCGGCAGCGCCTCGACGGCATCATCGTCGAACCGTTCGGCGAGAACCACGCCTACCTCCAGCCCGAGTTGGACGCGGGCGTGCCGCTGGTGGCCATGGACCGCCCGATGAGCGGGATCTCCGTGGACTGCGTCATGTCCGACAACGCCTCCGGCATCGGCATGGCCTTCCACCACCTCCACCAGCACGGCCACCGCCGCATCGCCTACATCGGTGACAGCGAACGCGTCTTCTCCGGCCGGGAGCGTGCCGCTGCCTTCCGCGCGGCCCTGCGCGCCCACGGCGAGGCGGTCGAAGGCCTGGTGCACCCCGGCGAGATCACCCCGGAACGGGTGGCCGCCGCCCTGGACACGGCACTGCACGGCCCGGACCCGGCAACCGCCCTGGTCACCGGCAACATGGACACCACGCTCACGGTCCTACGGCACCTCGGCCCCAAGGCAGCCTCCGGCCTGGCCCTCGTCGGCTTCGACGAAGTCCCCCTCGCCGACCTCCTGCAACCCGCCCTCACCGTCATCGCCCAGCAGACCTCCGAGATCGGCCGGACAGCCGTCGAACTGCTCCGCGCCCGCATCGCCGACCCCGGCCGCCCGGTGCAGTCCGTGATCGTCCCGGTCACCTTGAAGGTCCGAGGCTCCGGTGAGGTACGCGCCTGACGTCCAGGGTGACGGCGCCGTCCGGGCCCCCTGGCGCATGCGGAGCGGTGCCGGGGCCACTGGATTGCATGCGCGATAACGTTATTCGAAATGAACCGGTGAGCCGTCCGGAGCCGCCGCGTCCGCGGTGTCGTGCCGGGCGTGGGCGCTGATGACCTCCCGCCCGACCCGCACCTCCTGCGGTGCGCACCGAATCTTGGGGCATGCTTTACGCGAGAGGGGCAACCGTGGGCCATGCCCTGACTGTCTGACAATTAGTCGGGGGTCGGGCCCGTAAGGGCCGAAGAACGAGAGAGTGGGGCAGACCGTGAGGCGGCGCAAGGGCGGCATAGGGATCGCACTCGTCACGGGCGTGATGGTGGTGGGTGCGAGCGCCTGTGGCGGGGGCGGCAGTGACAAGGCGAGCGGTGACGACGCGAAGGCGTCGGTGAAGCCGAGTGCGAGTGCCTCGCCCACGCCGACGAAGCCCGCGGGCCCACCGATGCTGCTGGACACGATCACCCCGCAGACGGGAACCACGGTCGGTGTGGCCATGCCGATCTCGGTGATCTTCACGAACCCGGTGGCGGCCAAGGCCCGGGCCACGGTGGAGAAGCACATGAAGGTGAGCGCCTCACAGCCGGTGGCCGGCGCCTGGCACTGGATGGGCGACAGGCGCGCCGACTGGCGCCCGAAGACGTACTGGCCCTCGGGTACGACGGTGAAGATCGACGCCGACATGAAGGGCGTCAGCAACGGCAACGGACGCTACGGCGTGCACGGTTACACGCACACCTTCAAGATCGGCGACGATGTACGCGCGGACGTCTCGGTGACCAACCACACCATGAAGGTGACCCGGAACGGCCAGACCGTACGCACCCTGTCGATCAACGCCGGCAGCGCCGAGTATCCGACGTGGAACGGCACGATGGCCGTCATCGACAAGCAGGAGAAGGTCCACATGACCTCCTGCAGCGTCGGCATCAGCTGCGACAAGGGCAGCCCCAACTACTACGACCTGACACTGCCCTGGGACGTCCACCTGACCCAGTCGGGCACCTACGTGCACTACTCGACCGGCGACCCGAACCCGGGCAGCGGCAGCGCCCGCGGCTCGCACGGCTGCGTCCACCTGTCCATGTCGGACGCCAAGTGGTTCTACGGCCAGGTCAAGCAGGGCGACCCCGTGACCATCACCGGCTCGCCCCGCGCCAAGGCCCCGGCCGACAACGGCTACGCCGACTTCAACCTGGGATGGGACCAGTGGCTCGCGGGCAGCGCCTCGGGGGAGCAGACGACGGCGACCCTCTGACGCACTGAAACCCAAGAACGAAAACAGGCCCGTTTTGAACTGACGGTTCACCCAAAGACGACTCAGAGTTCATCACTGACCTACAAGTTCATGGGCATGACCTCAAGACCTCGCTTGCGCAAGCGCACCCGGATCGGCATAGCGATCGCTGTCACCGTCGCCGTGGCGGGCACCGGCACCGTCGTGGCCCAGGCCCACGGCTGGCTGTCCGCCCCGACGCACGACTTCGACGCGGCCGCCGACTCCTTCTCCGGCCACGAGACGGTGACGGGCAACGTGCTGCGCAACGACTCCGGCGCGACCGCCGTCGTGCGGCACACCGACCCGTCCCACGGCACGGCGACGGTCAACGCGGACGGCACGTTCACGTACACACCGAGCTCCGGCTTCAAGGGCACCGACACCTTCACGTACACGGCGACCGACGCCGTACAGCTGTTCAAGGACACCCAGCCGAACGGCGCCCCGCTGCCCTCGCTCGCGACGGTCGCCGGCCCGGGCGGCACCACCACCCGGATCTCCGGCGAGGGCTACGGCTCCTCGCTCGCCCCGGTGCCGGGCAGGTCGGGCTACTTCTACGGCCTCACCGACCGCGGCCCCAACGCCGACGCCCCGGACGGCAACAAGTCCGAGATGCTCACCGACTTCACGCCGCAGATCGGCGAGTTCAAGCTCGTCAAGGGCAAGGCCGAGCTGGTCAGGAAGGTCACCCTGAAGGGGCCGAAGAGCCTTGGCGGCGTGCAGTACAGCGGCCGCCCGCCGCACGACACGAGCGAGGTGATCGACGACGTCGCCGCGACGAACGCCAACGGCGGCACTCCCACGCCCGTCGCCCGGGATCCCTACGGCTACGACTCCGAGGGCCTGGTGGCGCTGCCCGACGGCACGTTCTGGGTCTCGGACGAGTACGGTCCGTACGTCACACACTTCGACGCGAACGGCTACGAGCTGGGCCGGCTGACCCCGTACAAGGACAGCCAGGACAACCAGTACCACAAGATCGTCGGCTACCTGCCGGCCGAGCTGGCCAACCGCCTGAAGAACAAGGGCATGGAGGGCCTGACGGTCACGCCGGACGGCTCGACGCTGGTGGGCGTCATGCAGGCCGCGCTGCAGCAGCCGGATCTGGGCAGCACCAAGGCGTCCAACCTCTCGCCCACCCGCATCGTCACGATCGACCTGCGCACGTTCCAGACCAAGCAGTACCTGTACCTGCTGGACGACCCGGCCACCACGGGTGACGCCAACAGCGAGATCACGGCGCTGTCCGACACGAAGTTCGTCATCGACGAACGGGACGGCAACTTCGAGCCGTTCGCCCAGAAGTCCCTCTACGAGGTCGACATCAACGGCGCGACCGACGTCAGCGGGCTGACGATCGGCGGCAAGTCGCCCGAGGCGTTCGTCGGCAAGGTCGGCACCAACGCCGCGCTCACGGCGCTCACCGGTGCCGGCGTCCAGGTCGCGCAGAAGCAGCCGTACCTCAACGTCGGGACGCTGGTGAGCCAGCTCGACCCCAGCGGGAAGTTCTTCGCGCACGACAAGGTCGAGGGCGTCGCCACCACGGACGCCGGCAAGACGCTGTACCTGTCCAACGACGACGACTTCGGCATCGACACCCTCGCCGTCGACCCCGACGGGAAGTGGACCGTCCACCAGAAGGTGCTGCCGCCGACGGGTCAGACGGACAACGGCGAGATCCTGAAGGTCGACACCACCAAGCTGCCGGCCGTGCTCAAGACCGTCACGGTGACGATCCGCGTGAAGTGACGCACACAGCGCCCCACCCCGGGCCCGTCCACTCCGGTGGACGGGCCCGGGGCGGCAACGGGCACCGGACTGTGAGCCGCTGGTGTGGCCGTCATGGGCCACCCACGGATCGCCTACGCCGCCCGTGAATGGCCCACTCGCCTGGGTCTGGTCGCCGCCGGTCTCGGCATCGCCGTACTGCCCGAACTCGCCGCCGCGGCGGTCCCCACCGGCGTCCGCACCGTCCGCGTCGACGACCCCGCCTGGCTCGGCCGGGCCACGGTCGCCGTCACGGCCCGCGACCGCTCTCCCGAGGTGACGGCCACCGTGGAGGCGCTCCGCCACGAGACCGCACGGCTTCGTGCGGTGCCATGACCGTTTCCCGACAGAAGGGCGACGGTAGGTCAGGACCAGTTCCACACCTGGTTGCTGCTGCCCGCACAACCGAAGCCCTGGACCTCCTGACCGTCCTGCCCGGAGGTGGAGGCCTCCGCGTCCAGGCAGAATCCGTCCGGCACGCTGACCAGCGTTCCGCCGCCGAGGCGCCACGTCTGGGCGCCGAGTCCGTCGCAGCTCCGCGCCCGGACCTTCTGACCGTTCTGGCCGGTCGTGCCGCCGTCGGCGTCCAGGCAGAGATGGGTGCCCTGATTGACCACGCGGTACTGGGTGTTCCGGCCGGCCAGCCGATACAGCGCCCATTTCTGACCCGCCGTGCCCTTGCACCCCCACACCTGGACATGCACGCCGCGGGTGTCGAGACATCGGGCGACCGAGACGGCGTTGACGCTCTCGGTCACGGTGAGCGAGCCGCTCCGGACCGGCCCACGGGGCAGGTCGTACAGAAGTTTCTTGGTCTGCGCGTCGGCCTTTCCGTCGACGGTGAGCCCCGCCTCGGTCTGGAAGGCCCTGACCGCTGCGAGGGTCCCACTGCCGAACCTGCCGTCGGCCGTCACATGCAGGCCGTGACCGGAGAGAAGGAGTTGCAGGGCCTTGACGCAGTCGCCGGAGGCCCCCAAGGCGATCTCGGTGGGGCAGGTGGCGGCGCGGAGATCCGGTGTCCCCGAGCCCTGTCCTTGGGTGACGGAGTCCTCCGTGACGACGGTACTCGGCGACTCCTTCGCCGCCTGGCCGGTCTTCGACGAGGGGGGCGCGGGCGTGCTGTGCGAACTGCCGGGCGTCGAGGCCGGGGTGTACGTCACGGTCACCGACGTTGCGGGCCCGGAACCCGCCGACGCGGCGGCTCGGTCGTCGCCCTGCCGTAACAGCGCCACGGAGACGGCCGCGGCGACCACGACACCCGCTGTCGCGGCGCCCACCACCAGGTTTCGCCGCCCATGCGGGGAGGCACCGGACGCGACAGAGCCGACGGGCGGGTCCGCGGGCGGCGGGGAGGCAGGGGCAGCGCCGGATCGCTGATCACGCAAGGGCGCGCTCTTCGCTCTCTTCGGCGCGGGCCGGGGTGGCCGCCCGACCGGGGCGGGCAACTGGTGCCCGATGGCGGTCCGGAACACCGTCTCCGGCGATGGACGCCCTTCGGGATCCTTGTCCAGACAGGTGCGGATGAACACGCCCAGTTCCGCATCGACCGCCGTCACCTTGTCGAGGACCTCCTCCCGCGGCGGCTCGAAGGCCACCCGGTGCAGGACGTCGACGCCCGTGCCCTCGCCGAACGGCGCCTGTCCCGTGACGGCGTAGGCGAGGGCCGAGGCCAGCGCGAAGACGTCGGAGGCGGCGGTCACCTCTTTCCCTCTGACCTGCTCGGGGGACATGTAGGCGGGGGTGCCCACGTTCTGGCCCGTGGCGGTGATCGAGGTGCCGTCGGTGGCCTGGACGACGCCGAAGTCGATGACGCGGGCACCGTCGGCTGCCAGGATCACGTTGGACGGCTTGAGGTCACGGTGGACTATGCCCGCGCGCCAGATGGCCTCGACCGCGCGCCCCAGGTCGGCCAGCAGCCGCCACGCGGCCGTCGCACCGATCGGCCCGCGGTCCTCGACGAGCTCGGCGAGCGTGGGCCCGGGGACGTACTCGGTGGCGACCCACACCAGGTCCTCGTCGCAGCCGCTGTCCAGCAGCCGTACGATGTGCGCCCCCTGGACCCGGTCCAACGCGCCGACCTCGCGCTCGAAGCGCTTCCGGAACCGGGGATCCTCCGCGTACTCGGGCCGCACCACCTTCACGGCGGCCAGGCCGGTTCCCCCGACGGTGTCCCGGCCCAGATAGACCCGCCCCATCCCGCCACTGCCGAGCACCGACACGAGCGCGTACGGCCCGACCCGTACGGGGTCGTTCTTCCGGAGCGGGGTCGGAGGCGGGGGTTCCATACCGGCCGCCGCGTAGGCGAGCGCGATGGACCGGCTGAGATAGGGGTCGGACATGGGAATCCCGGTCTCTCGCGTGACATGTGGGCCGTGTGTGACTGATGTCGGTCAGCGCGAGAGTATCGCAACTCCCTTGCGGAAATGGTGAGTTGGTGTTCGGTTCAACCGCGCGTCCTGCGTGGCCCGGCAAGGCCGTCGCGACGGGCCGGGCAGCACGGGAGAAGCGCTCGACGGCGCCCCGGCACAGCCCCCTGTCCTCTCGAGACCGGACGGTCGATCCGTCGGTGATGGGCGGCCGGGTGTCCGGTCTGCCGGGTCAGAGGGTCGTCAGCCAGGCCGTCGTGTGATGGGGGCGGCGCAGGTGGACCGTGTGGAGCGGGCCGAAGCGGGGGTCACGGAGACGGCGCTCGATTTCACGGTGGCGGGCTCTGTGCTGCGTCCAGGCCCACCAGGCCGGGTGCTCGCGGCTCAGCCAGCCCGTCCAGGTCTCCCTGTTGCCGCCGAAGAGGACCTCGCGGGTGACGGTACGGCGCAGGGACCGGCGCAGAACGCGGGGCATGACGACGTGTTTGGGGTAGTCGAGCCAGATCACGGTGTCGGCGCGGTCCCACAGCAGGTCACGGACTTCGGGATATCCGAGGGAGTCGATGATCCAGCGAGGTCCGGCAGTGAGCTCCGAGACGTCCTCGGCCAGCTTGCTGTTGGTGGCCCAGCCAGGGCCGTTGAAGTACAGGGCGTCCATTTCGTGGTAGGGCAGGCCCAAGTGGCTGCTCAGGTTTCGGGCGAGGGTGGATTTGCCCGCGCCGGTCACGCCCACCACCAGGATCCGTTCCACGGCTGCACCCTATCCCGGCGCCCGGGAAGAGGCGTTCCCTGTTGAGGGGCCCTGTGCCGCGGTTCGGCGCGCCCCTGTTCCGTTGTGGCGGCGAACGCCCGGCCGCCCGGGGACGAGCCGCGGACGCACATCTCGGCCTCGTCGAGGACAGGGCCCTACAGCACCTCGTCCCGGCGCAGGCCGGACAGCTCGGACGCGGGCAGCCGGCCGCCGGCATGTTCACCTGCGGGGCAGTGACTGGTGTTCGACGATGGCGACCTCCCAGCCCACCCCGACGACCAGCGAACCGTCGTCGCCGAAGGTGACGGCGTCCACGATGCCTGTGAACGTGTACATGTCTAGCTGTTCAGTGGAGGTCAGACTCCAGAGCCTGAGCGTCCTGTCTCACCCGGTGGTGGCGACCGTCCCGTCCCTGAGAGCGACCGCCGACACCGTGGAGGTGTGCCCGCGGAAGACTCCGGCCTGGGTGCCCCACGCCAGATCCCACAGCCTGGCCGTGTGATCGTGGCTGCCGGTTCAGGCAGTGCGGCCGGCCGCCGACAGTGCAGACCACGAAGGTCCCCTCGGGCCGCCGGTAGCTCGCCGCGCAGGTGACGGGTGTGTTCCCCTGCTGCAGAACCTGCGGCGCTGATCCGTCGAGCAGGTTCCACACCCGTGCTGTGCCGTCGTCACTGCAACTGATCGCGGACGGCCGCCCGTCGATGACCGCCGTGCTCACGGTACGAAGCCCGCGCCTGTGACCTGTGAGCTCGCCCCGCAGACCGCTCGACAGATCCCAGACACGCGCGGTTCCGTCCCAGCGGCAGCCGAGTTGGGCGTCGATCTGTGCGGCGGTTCTGGCGCCACTGCGGGTCCAGTACTGTCCGTCGGCAACGTGCGCTGCCTGGACCTTGTGGACGTTGAAGACATCCCCGGTGCCGTCCTCGGTTCCGGCGAACGTGACGGAGATGTCGAGGTTCGCCGGCAGGGCCTTCGGCTGTGTTCCTGAAGACGCTTTCAGGAAATCGTCCGCGTTCCACAAGGTGACCACGCCCCGCTTTCCTTCCGGGGTCTTCGGGCCGCTTGCCCGCCACAGCAGCTTTTCGGAGTCGCTGTCGTAGACCTCGACCGTTCCCACCGTGTCCGTGGGGCAGGTCGGCATCTTGACCGAGATGCGCGAGCCGTCGATCCGCACGCCCGCCAGGATGGTCGTCGCCGGATCGGACATGCTGTAGACGCCGTACACCCATGTGCCGGCAGCGGCGAGGAACGCCAGGCCGAGTACCGACCCGATCAGCACGAAGGGCCAGACCGGTCGTTGCCGAGGGTGGTTCAACAGGGATATCCCCTCTCTCCATCCGGCGCGGCGTTCCCACCTGTTGTGGCACGGGTCGCTTCCTGCTCTGCTGACTGGCTATGTGACGTTGACGCCGTAGGCCCGGGCGAGTCCGTCGAGGCCGTCGGCCCAGCCTTGACCGATGGCGCGGAGTTTCCAGACCTGCCGGCCGTTGGCGGTGTGCCGGTAGAACTCGGCGATGGCCATGGCGCGGACCTCGGGGTCGCGGGGCGGTTGGAAGGTCCAGGCGGCCCCGGTGGCACAGTCCATGTAGAGGGCTGAGTGGCTGAGGGCGCCGCAGGTGGTACCGGTGTCGACGTCCATGTTGATGGCGACCGTGACGCGCTCGACGTGCGCGGGCAGGGCGGCGAGGTGAAGGGCCGCGCGTTCGACGACGTGCGGGCCTTCGGGCTGCTTGCCCAGCAGGCGGGCCGCGCCCTGTGCGGCAGCGGGCTGGTTGTAGAAGACGAAGTCCTCGTCACAGGTGACCTGGCCGTTGGTCCCGGTCAGGAAGAGGGTGAGGTCGGCGCCGGCGCCGGCGAAGCTGAAGGCGATGAGCAGCCCTTGCCAGGCCTCCTCTGGCAGCATCAGGTTCTGTCCCGGCGTGAGCGCGGTCGCGGGGGCGCGGCTCGGCAGGGCAGGAGCGTGGGTCGGCGCCGGGGGAGTGGGCGGCGGCGTCGGAGGGGCGGCCTGGGCTTTCCACTCGGCGAAGGGGCGGATCCGGTAGCGGTCCGGCAGGGGAGCCGCGTAGGCGTCAGGGACGTTGGCGCGCAGGTCCCCATCGAGGCCGGCCAGGGATCCCTCGCCGGATCCGGCGTCGTCCTGGGCGTGGTCGAGAAGGTTCTGCAGGCCGGGCAGCCGGCTGGTGTCCAGGGGCTTGATGGCGCTGGACAGATTCCCGGAAGCGGTAGTGGTGACCGAGCAGGCGACGTCCTGGCCGATGTCGAGGAACCGCAGCGAGTCGGCCGTCTCCCGCCAAGGGCCGGCTTCGATGGCCTGGCGCGTCCAGCGGCCGTAGGCCACGAACCCCAGACGCTGGCTGTCCGGCAGGCGCGTGAGCACGGCCAGGTCGACGGCGGTGATCCCCGGCGCGACAGCGAACGCTTCCTTCAGCGTGGCAACGACGTTCGACCCCATCGAGGTGAGCCACCACATGGTGCGGTCCCGCTTGCTCAGGGTCTTGAGAGTGGGGCGTCCGCCGGGGGTGACTCCCGGCATCTGAGCGGGCAGCGAGTCGATGTCCTGCTGCCGCATCACCACAGACAGGACAGCCCCGTCGACGCCCACCGCGCAGCCCGCGGCGGCGTTGTCGGAGAAGGCGTAGTTGACCGCCTCGCACACGGTCTCCTCGTCGTTGCCGGCCAAGGCCTGCCACCACTGACCGGCCTCGGCGGTCAACTCGCTGTGGACGGCGTGCAGGCGCGCCTCCTCGGCCGCGAGGTAGGCCGGGGCGTCTTCCTCGGCCCTCCGCTTGGCCGCGGCCCGCTCGGCGCGGGCGAAGACCCCCAGCCCCGCAAGGTGATGGGCCTGGGCCTCTGCCAGGGCCCAGGCCAGGCTCAGCTGCTGAGGTCCGGGCACCACCGGCGGCCGGGCCGGCGTGAAGGACTGCAGGTGGACACTGGTCGTCTGCTGCCGCAGTTCCTGCAACTGGGCGATCGCCGCGTCCCGTTCCGCCTCCTGCTGGGCCCGCTCGGCCTGCCGACGGGCACGCTCCAGCTGCGCTGCGGACGGGGCGACGGCCCGTGAGCGGGCCGTACCCGTACGGCGGCGCCCTCCGCCCAGGGAACCGGAGGCATAGAGCGGGCCCACTCCCGAAGAGAGTCGCGTTCCGCCGCTGCCCATGCTGATGCGCGCGGCGCGGGGCCCCACGGAGGTGCGTACACCCCGGGTCGAGACCCGCACACTCATCCCCGGCACGCCCACACGAAAGCCGAAAGCCATGGTTCCTCTCCGTTCCTGCCTTCCACACACAAGGCACACTGCCCGCGCCGTGACCACTCCACTGCCGGATGGCACCCCGGCGGCCGCCCCGCATGACTCGGCCGCGCTCTGGTCGGCAGCACCCATGAGGCCTGGCGAGCCGACGGGTCTACCCCGGGGCTGTGCCGTTCGCCCGAAAGCGGCCGCAGCCGCGAGGCGCCCGCTACCTGTAGAAGACGGCGACACCGCCGTGATGGGAACACGCTCCCTGGTGATGAGCGGCGTAGCTGTAGGTGCCGTCGTTGCACAAGGCGGTAGCTCCTGACGCATCCCCCGTGCCGCCGGAACTCGACGAGCCTCCCGATGACGAGCCACCCGAGGACGAGCCACCACTGCCGCCACCCGAGGAGCCGGAACTCGACTTGTGCGTGGCCACCGACGCCGGCTTGGCCGTCTTGGTCACCGTGACCGTGGGAGCCGGCGCCGCCGACTTCGTCATGGTGACCGTCGGGGCCGGCGCTGCCGACTTCGTGGCGGTCGCGGTGACGGTGACCGTAGGGCGCGGCGCGGGACTGGCCGCGCTGGATGTACCACCAGCGAACGCGGCACCGACCGCGAGCAGCGTGAAACCGCCGACCCACACGCGCTTGCGCTTGTGCAGCGGGCGGATGTCAGGCATGCGGACAGGCTCAGGTGGACGAACGGCCCACGGCCCGGGCTGGTACTGGCTCACGCGACGATCCCCCCATGACGGACACCCGGACACACGCCACGGGGTAGTCGCGTACTTTACAAAACATCCCCATAATCCGCGCAAGTCCCACGGGCGTCCTGATTGTTTCGTCCTGACCCTCCCGGTTGGGCAGGCCGCCCCTCGCCGACCGGCCCACGGCCGCCGAACTCCCCAAGGGGTCGGCGGAGTTGGTCGCCGACAGGGACGCGCCACCGCTGTCGGCGTGCCAGGCCGTGCACATCGCGCGCGCAACGGCTGGTACAACGGCCTGCACGTCTCCGCCGCCGACGGCCGCATCTACTTCACGGCCGACGTCCTTTGCGTCCTCGACGCGGCCACCACCGATCTCCTCACCCGCGTGGCCGTCCCCAGCCCCGCCGGCGCACCGCTCATCCACGAAGGCAGGGTCTACGTCAACTCGCGCACCGGCACGCTGTACGCGATCAGCACGGAGACACTGAATGTGGTCCCGCCGACCTGGAAGTCAGGCGCGGATCATCGGGCTACCTGTTTGCCTGACCCCTGACCCAGCACCGATCCACGTTCCGGCACCTGCGACGGCTTCGGTCAAGAGCTCGATCCCTTATGTATCCCGTTCAGGAAAGACGCTGGATCGCTGGGCGTATCCCGCCCTACGGTGGCGCCATGAGCGATCATTCCGAAGCGCCTGTCACGCCTGTCGAGGCCTATGAACCCCCCTACTACGTGGCTGTCTTCACCACGGTGCGAAGCCAGGACCAGAGCGGCTACAGCGAGACCAACGCACGCATGGAAGACCTGGTGAAGGACGTCCCGGGGTTCCTGGGGATGGACCACGCACAGACCCCTGGCGGGCTGGGCATCACCGTGGGGTACTTCCGCGACGCCGACGCCCTCACCGAGTGGCGGACCAACGCCGAGCACCGCGCCGCGCAAAAGCGTGGGCAAGCCGAGTGGTACCAGAGCTACACGCTGCATGTGGCGAAAGTGGAGCGGAGCCACGGCTTCACGCGAGCGTAGGCCCCGCAGAGTCCGACAGCAGGCTGGCCAACCGGAGTCGCTGATCGTGCTGGGCACCGAAGCGGCGATGGCAGGGCTGCCGGGTCCGCTGCACGCCCGCGACCAAGCTCGTCAACGAGCTGGTCGAGGCCGCGGACGAGAAGGTCCTGACCAAGACCGTCGCACGCTACGGCCGTGTCGATCGTTCGTGCATCGATGAGCTGGGGTGCATGGAGTTGGACCGCAGAGGCGCCGAGCTGCTGTTCCAGGTCCTGACGGCGCGGGAGGAGAAGGAACAGCCACGCCATCGCCCGAGCCCGGGCCGCGGCACAAAACGCCGGCGGCTGACCTCGCCCCGACCCTCTCCCGTTGAACGGCTGATCGGTCAGTTGGCCAGTCCTCGGGGGAGAGATCATCATATGGGGATGCCTGAGAATCAATCCTCTGTGTCACCGGCTGTAGTGCGGCTCCCTCGGTACACGAAGCGAGACCAGGACGAGATCCTCGGCGACGGCGGTGATCCCTTCGGCGTTGCCGCGGCCGGTTTGACCTGGCTGCCGAAAAAAGAGCACTTCGGTATCAGACACGGCGACCGGCTTGTGGCACACGCCGGCCTCCTACGGCTGCCTGTGGCGATCGGCGACGTCGAGACAGAGGTGGTGGGCGTCGGCGGAGTGGCCGTGGCACCCGACATGCAGGGCCAGGGGTTGGCCCGGCGTGTGGTCACAGCGGCACTTGACCACGCTCGCACGATGGGCCCTCAGAACGCGCTCCTGTTCTGCCGGCCTCCCCTCGTGCCGCTGTACCAGCGCCTCGGATGGCACCCCCTCGACAAAGAGGTACTTGTCGAACAACCCGAAAACCGTCTGGTGACCATGGAGCTGCGGACGATGGTGACGCCCCTGCATGAGAACGCGCACTGGCCTTCAGAGCCAGTGCGTCTCTTCTCCCTCCCGATGTGACGGGCCCCTTCCGTGAGGGCCGTCCTCCCCCCCCCGCTCGCGGGCAGCACGGCGATGAGGTGAGCCGGACGCCTCGGCGGCAACGACGAACCCGTCGATGCCCTTCGGGTCCGCGTACAGGAACTTCTTGCTGACACCGTTCAGTAAGCCCGCCAGGGTGTCCGGATCGGACAGGTCCGCCTCACCACCTCCACCCTGCCGGGAAACAACGCCTCCTCCGGCCTGCGAACCGTCGCAACAGCTGACGCCGACGATCGGAGTGGCAGCCGGGTTCCCTCCGGTCAGCCACGCCAAGCCACGTCGACGTGCCCCGGCTGCGGCAGACGCTGGCCGGCCTGCCCATGCCGCAGGCCGCCGACGGCCACCCGGTCCTCGCGGTCGATGTCAGCAACTGGCTCCGCCCCGGCGCTCCCTCCAGTGCGGAGTGCCTGTTCTGCCATGTCTACGGCCGCAGCGGAGGGTCCTCCGAACCATTTCGTGCCCGGTTGGCCGTACTTGTTCGTCTCGGCACTGGAATCGGGCCGGACGTCTTGGTGTCAACTGCTGGACGCCGGGCGTCTCGGCCCGGCCCTCGACGTTGCCGAGGTCACCGCCGCCGCCCCGGTCCGCCGGGTGGTCGTCGATCTGATCGAGATGGGCCGGTGGCACTTCGGCGACCGCGACATCCTGGTCGCTTTCGACGTAGGCTTCGACGCCCCGTGCATGGCCCACCCACTGCGCGGGCTGCCGGTCGAGATCCTCGGTCGGCTTCGCTCCGACCGCGAGATGCGACGGCCGACACCGCCGCGGATCCACGACCCCAAGGGTCGCCGATCGCCCGAGCACGGCGCAGAGTTCGTCTTCGGCGGTCCCACGACCTGAGGCACCGAGCATGCCGCGACCGTCACCGACACCCGTCTCCACGGGCACGCGACCGCGCAGGCATGGGATCGGCTGCACCCGCGGCTGACCCGGCGGGCGGCCTGGATCGGCCACGACGGACCACTGCCTCTCATCGAGGGCACCGTCATCCGCCTGGTCGTGGAGAAGCTGCTCGTGGGAGAAGCCGGCCGAGCCGAACAGACTTCCACACGCCCGAGTCCGCAGAGGGTTCAGGAACCTGCGCATGAAGACCGGCTCGACGACGGCGCCACCGGTCTCCTGGCCGAATGGCGCGCCGGTCACCAGCGCGAACGGGACTGTAAATCGTTCATTTGACAGGCCCTGTCTCGTGCGCGGCGTCTACCGGTGCGTGCGGAGTCCGTCGATGATGAGCGCGAGCATGTGGGGTGCCCGGTCCTCAGGGCTGGAGGCGGCGCGCCACAGGGCGCCGGTGAGTTGGAGGAAGTCGCCGGGGTCGGCGTCTACGCGGATGCTTTCGTCATTCTTGCCGGCGTCGAGGAGTTCGGTGATCGCGGCGATGACCGGCCCGTAGCTCTGCTCGGTGATCGCCTGGTGCGCGCCCGGGCTGAGGGCGTCGCCGAGGCCGTGCTTTCTGCGCATGGCCTCGACGAGGTCGGTCGTCCAGTGGCGGAGCGCTTCCAGTGGCGGCATCTGGGCCAGCAGGTCGGGCACGGTACCGATGATGCGTGCCACCTCGTCCTGGTAGACGGCCAGGACCAGCGACTCTCGTGTGGGGAAGTTGCGGTACAGGGTGCCCGCGCCGACTCCCGCGCGCTGGGCGATCTGGTTCATCGACGTGCTGCCGTCCGCCGCGAACGCTTCGCGTGCGGCGGCGAGGATGCGCGCCCTGTTCTCACGGGCGTCCGAACGGACCATGAGACCCCTCCTTGCTAAGTGGAGAGTTCTCCACTACGTTATCCGGAGAGCTCTCCGGATACTTTAAGGAGCATCATGCGTTACATCAAGCTCGGCATGACCGGCCTCGACGTGTCCCCGATCGCGATCGGCGCGATGACCTACGGCGAACCCGACCGGGGACACCCCGTCTGGTCGAAGGGCGAGGAGGATGCGCGTCCGCTCATCAAGCAGGCGTTGGAGGCGGGGATCAACTTCTTCGACACCGCGAACATGTACTCCAACGGTTCCAGCGAGGAGATACTCGGCCGCGCACTCAAGGACTTCGCCGACCGCGATGCCGTGGTGATCGCCACGAAGCTGCGCCATCCGATGCGTCTGGGACCGAACGGCCGCGGCCTGTCGCGCAAGGCGATCATGACCGAGGTCGACCACTCCCTGCGCCGCCTCGGCACGGACTACATCGACCTCTACCAGATCCACCGCAACGACCACGCCACCCCGTGGGAGGAGACGCTCGAGGCGCTCAGCGACCTCGTGAAGGCCGGCAAGGTCCGCTACCTCGGTGCCTCGTCCATGCACGCGTGGGAGTTCGCGAAGGCTCTGCACCTGCAGAGGCGGAACGGCTGGGCTCGGTTCGTGTCCATGCAGGACCACTACAACCTGCTCGCCCGCGAGGAGGAGCGGGAGATGATCCCGCTCTGCCTGGACGAGGGTGTCGGCACGATCATCTGGTCGCCGTTGGCCCGCGGCCGCCTCGCCCGCGCCTGGGACGACGCCCGTTCGACGGTGCGCGCCGAGACGGACGGAGCATACGCGGACACCCTCTACTCGACCGAGCAGGAGGCGTCCAACCGCGCGATCATCGACGCGGTCGGACAGGTCGCGGACGCCCACGGCGTCAGCCGCGCTCAGGTCGCGCTCGCCTGGCTGCGCCGCCAGCCGGTCGTCACCGCGCCGCTGGTCGGCGCCGGCTCGATCCGGCAGATCGACGAGGCCGTGGCCTCCCTCGACATCGAGCTCACCGACGACGAAGTGCGTGCGCTGGAGGCCCCGTACACCCCCCGGTACGACTGGCAGGGTGTCTCGGACGAAGCCGAGATGGAGGCCATCCGCAAGCGCGTTCCCGGAATGGCTCTCGCATGAACCCCGTCGTCCGCTCCGGCGCCGCTGCCCGCGCCGGAGCCCTCCTCATGCTTCTCGGCCCGCTCGGGTCCCGGGTCGCCGAGTTCGTCACCGCCGCCGTATGGCAGGACCCGCCGTACTCGCCCTGCACAACGGGGTCAGCCACCTCGGCCTGACCGGTCCGGCACAGACCGAGCATCACTCTCGGCACCGCAGGACTGATCGCGTTCCCCCTCTTCATGACCGACGTGTTCACCGGCTGGATGTGGAACATCGGCCTGTTCGAGCGCGCCGTGATCTACCTGATCATGATCGGCCACGCCCTCCTCGGAAGCAGCGTGGCCGCTGCCCAGCGGCATCGTGCGACGCACCCGCCGGCACCCCTGACTGCACGAGTCGAGAGCTGAGGAGAGACAGATGACACAAGTACTGGTCACCGGAGGAACAGGATTCATCGGGAGCTGGTGCATCCAGGCCCTGCTCAACGCCGGACACACCGTACGCACCACGGTCCGCGACCTGCGGCGCGAGCCGGCACTGCGGTCCTGGCTGCACGCGGCCACACCGTTCGACGACGACCGTCTCACAGTCGTGCGCGCCGACCTCGAACAGCCCGACGGCTGGGACGCCGCCGTCGCCGACTGCGACTTCGTCCTCCACGTCGCCTCGCCGACCCTGCGCCATACGCCGGCGAACGACGACGAATTGGTGGTCCCGGCACGAGAGGGCGTCTTGCGGGTGCTGCGCGCCGCCCGCGCCGCCCGTGTGCGCCGGGTCGTCCTGACGAGCGCCTTCGGTGCCATCGGGATCGGGCACCCCCCACGCTCGACCCCGTTCACCGAGGAGGACTGGACCAACGTCGACAGCGATATCCCGCCCTACCAGCGGTCCAAGACACTCGCCGAGCGCGCCGCCTGGCAGTTCGTCCAAGACGAAGGCGGTGGTCTGGAACTGGCAGCGGTTCATCCCGTGGGGGTCCTTGGACCACTGCTCGGCCTGGACGACCCGCCCTCCCTGCGTCTGGTCCGCAGAATGCTCGAGGGACAGGTTCCTGCGTGCCCTCCCTTCGGGATGGGCTTCGTCGACGTGCGCGACGTCGCGGATCTGCACCTGCGCGCGATGAGTGATCCGGCAGCCGCCGGCGAACGCTTCCTGGCAATCGCCGGGCACAGCCTGCGCGTCGTCGACATCGCACGCATTCTGCACGACCGCCTGGGTGAGCGCGCCGCGAAGGCCCCGACCCGTGAACTGCCCGTGTGGCTCGCACGCGCACTGGGCATCGTGAACCCCGAACTGCGACTGCTCAGGCACCAGCTCGGCCGGGATCTCGACGCCACAGGCACCAAGGCGGAGCAGCTTCTCGGGTGGCGAGCGCGTCCCATCGAGGACACCGTCGCGGAGACCGCCGAGAGCCTCCTCGCCCACGGCATCGGGACAAGGACCGGCTCGTAACCGACCGACGCGGCAGCCCTGCGCGCCGATGGGCGACATGACATCGACGCCCACCGCCATGGACCTGCAAAGTCCAGCCCCCGCCGCCAAGAGTGGTTGGCTTTCCGTTGTGGCGTGCGCTGCTGCTGGTCAGTGCTCGCGTGCGCGCAGGCGACGCAGCATGCGGGGGTCCTCGAAGCCGACCGCGCGGGCGGCGGCGTCGACCGTGGTGCCGCGGGTGATGAGGTGCTCGGCGCGCTCGAGACGGAGGGTCTGCTGGTAGCGCAGTGGGGTGAGGCCACCGGTGGCGCGGGTGAAGAGGCGGGTGAGGGTACGTTCGCTCACTCCCACGGTCGAGGCCAGGGCGGACAGGGGCAGGGGTTGGTCGAAGCGGGCGTCGAGCAGGTCCTGGGCATGGTGGACGGTGTCGTCGAGGTGGGACCGGTACCTGAGCATGGCGCTGGCTTGCGGGTCATGGCCGTTGCGCCGTGCGTAGACGACCATGTCCCGGGCCACCTGTGCGGCGAGGGCAGGGCCGTGCCGGGTGGCGATCAGGTGCAGGGCCAGGTCGATGCCGCTGGCGATGCCGGCCGAGGTGACCACCCGGTCGTCGGCGGTGTACAGAACATCGCGGATGACCGTCGTCCTCGGGTAGCGGCGTGCGAGCTCGTCCTGCACATCGTGGTGGGTGGTGCAGCGGCGGCCGTCGAGCAGGCCGGCCCGGCCGAGCGCCTCGGCTCCGGCGCAGACGCTGGCAACGGTGCCGCCCCTGGCGTGGTGGTCCCGCAGAGACTGCAGGGAGGCCGCGCCGATGGCGGGGCTTCCGGCCAGGGCGGGCGCCCGCCAGCCGGGCACCAGGATCATGTCCTCGGGGCCGAGCTCGGGCCAGTCGAGCCCGGCCGCCAAGGGCAGGCCCTGAGCGGTGGGGACCAGCGGCTGCTCGGCGATGTAGCTGAGCGTGTAGGGCTGCCCGAAGTCGGCGGCCGTGGAAAAGACCTGTGCCGGACCCGCCAGGTCCAGCAGATGGAGTCCGGGCACCAGGAGGAAGGCGATGTGGCTCACGATCCGGTCATCATGCCCGAGGTCCGGCCGAAGCCTCCAGTTGACCGACAGTGGCGATGGTGGCGAAGCGTCCGGCAAGGGCGTACTCGGTGCGCCTGATGATCTCCTCGGCGCTCAGGGTGCGGGGGTCCGACAGCAGTTCGGCGACGCTCTGGTCGGCGGGAGCGTCACGGTGCGGGATGGGGTTGGTCGCGGTGGCGTCGATGACGAAGGTGACCCGGTAGCCGAAGTCGCTCGCGACGCGAGTGGTGGTCTCCACGCACTGCTCGGTTCGGATGCCGCAGACGGTGAGCTCGTGGATGCCGTGCTCGGTGAGGAGTTGTTGCAGGTTGGTGGTGGTGAATGCGTTGTGCGAGGTTTTGTGGATCAGTGGTTCCGTGTCCCGGCGCTGCAGCTCCTCCATCAGCCGGACATGGCCGAGGGCGGGGTCGAAGACATCTCCGCTGCCCGGCTCGGAATGCAGTACCCACACCACCAGGTCGCCGGCCTGGCGGGCGAGCCGGACCAGTCGGTCCACCTGGTCGGCGATCTTCGGGTTGGAGATGGTCTCCCACAGCGGGCGGGCGCGGAAGGATTCCTGGACGTCGATGACGATCAGTGCTCGTGTCATGCTCCCAAGCCTGACCGGCGGAGCCGGAGTGGCGACAGGCCTCATCGGGTCCGGGTGCGGACCGATCCGGTCACCGCTGGAGTCGCGACCACTCACTGCGTATTCGCCACCACGTCCCCTTTTCCAAGGGGACCAAGACTCCAGTTTTCCAAGGGGACCAAGACTCCAGTTTTCCAAGGGGACCAGGACTCCAGCGCCTGGATGCCGCCCTCGGCCGGCTGCGCCTGCCCGTACGGCCACCGACTGGGTTGCTGACAAGCCCCGTTACCGGCTGGCTGTCGACCCCGCCGTGAGGGCCACGCTCACCGAAACGCTGCGTCGCTGTCCCAACGCGCCGGTCACGGTGACGCCCGTCCGGTGGCAACTGGGGCGTGGGTGCGAGGTCCGTACAGGGGAAAGCCCCGGCTGGACGGGGGAGACCAGCCGGGGCCGTGCGTGGTGGCGTGCGGAGGGCGGTCGCCTCTCGGCGGGAGCTCCATGGGGCTTCAGCCGGACGATCGTCCCCATGGGCTGTAGGTGAGGCCCGGGGACACTGTCCCCTCCGCAGCCACGCACACAAGAACAGCGAACTCGCCTTGTCTGTTCCTCCGTTGACGCCGTCCGGGGGTGTGAACTGCAGCACGTCATGGGGTCCTGGCGCGGGAACGGAGCCGGGGCAGTCGCCACTCGGTCGGGTGATGCTGCCGCGTCAGCGCAACCCTGCCCGCCGCCTGGCGTAGTGCCCTACGGGCACCGGATCAACGGAGTTCGCGTGCAAGAGCCCGGCCTGGCCGTCGTCGACGTCACGGTGGCCCACGCTGCGACCGCCCTCGCCTCGCCCTCCGGGTGGCTCTTGCCGCGCAGTGGGCGACGGCGACAGCAGACCGTGTCACGCGCGATCCCGGCCGGCCAGCTCTACGTCCCTATCGGGCGACTGTTCGTGGCCGAGTCGATCCCTGCCCGGTTCGTCGACGCGTGCGTCGCCCGTACCAAGCGGCTCGGACGCACCGCGCGAGCCCCGAAACCGGACGAGTCCCGGCATCGGCTCGGCCACGGCCGGGACCCGGTGCCGGGCAGCATGGCCCCGGACCGGAAGGGCTCGAGGTGGTCTCGGGAAGCAATGGGCACCCGGGGTCCTCCCCCTCGCATGCCTACGCGGCGTCCTGTGACGCGGACAGCCAGGCACGGTAGCGGCGCAGGGCCCGTCGCTGCCTGCGCTGCTCGGAGACGAGGGCGAACGCCGGGTGGGTGCGGGGTGTGGGGCGGCTTCCGCGGGCGATGCGGCGCAGCTGGTGGCGGACCTGCGCCATGCCGGCAGCCGAGGCGAGCGCCTTGTCGGACCAGGCCACCGGCCGAAGCTGCGCGTCGGCCTCGTGTCCCTGGCGCCAGCGGTCGGGCAGGTCCGGGGTGACGGCGAGGGCCGTGCCCATTCCGATGATCTCCACGCCGCTGTCGAGGACCTTCTCGGCGGTGGCGTGCCGGGTGATGCCACCGGTGAGCATCAGAGGCAGCGGGCTCGTCCTGACCAGGTCCTTCGCCAGATCGAGGAAGTACGCCTCGCGGGCCTGAGTGCGCGTGTCGGCGGGCCGGCCCGACATCGCGGGGCTCTCGTAGCTGCCGCCGGACAGTTCGACCAGGTCGACGCCGAGCGGTGCGAGCATCTCGATCACCTGACGTGCGTCGTCGGCGTCGAAGCCGCCACGCTGGAAGTCGGCGGAGTTGAGCTTCACCGCGACCGCGAAGGACGGGGAGACGGCTGCGCGCACGGCGCGGACGATGTCCAGCAGCATCCGGGCCCGGTTCTCCAGCGATCCGCCCCACTGGTCGGTGCGCTTGTTGACCAGGGGGGAAAGGAACTGCGACAGCAGGTAGCCGTGCGCGGCGTGGACTTCGACGCCGTCGAAGCCCGCCTGCTCGGCGCGCTGGGCCGTGACGGCGTACCGGGTCACGGTGGCCTGGATCTGCTCGGGCGTCATGGCGACGGGGCGGCCGAAACGTCCGCTGTGCTTGCCCAGGTCGACGGCGACCGCGGAGGGACCCCAGACGACGCCGGGCATGTCGGATCCGATCTGGCGGCCGGGGTGGTTGATCTGCATCCAGATCGCCCCGCCGCCGGCCTTGCCGGCCTTGGCCCACTCGATGAACGGCTCGAGCGGCGCCGCCTCGTCGAGGACCACACCGGCGGGGCCGGTCAGCGCCTCGGCGTGGACCATGACGTTGCCGGTGATCAGGAGTCCGGTGCCACCGGCGGCCCAGCGCCGGTACAGCCCGAACAGCTCCTTGCCCGGGAGCTGGCCGTTTCCGGCCATGTTCTCCTCCATGGCCGCCTTCGCGATCCGGTTGTTCAGTACCTGCCCGGAGCGCAGGGACAAGGGCGAGAACAGCTTGCTGGTCATCCGAGTTCTCCTCTCGATCTCGATCGCTTACGATGTATGCGGCGTTCACATTAGGGCAATGATGTAAGCGCCGTAAACATGAAGGAGTGTGAGCTATGCCGCAAGCAAGCAGTTCGTATCACCACGGTGATCTGCGGGCCGCCTGTCTGCGCGCCGCGCGGGAACTGCTGGAGGAGGACGGCAGTGCCGGGCTGTCCCTGCGGGCGGTGGCGCGGCGGGCCGGCGTGTCGGCGACGGCTCCCTACCGCCACTACGCGGACCGTGACGCGCTCGTCTCCGCTGTCGCCGCGCAGGGCTATCGCGAACTCGCCGAGTACCTGGCCGCGGCGCATCCCTCGCCCACGACTCCCGACGGGCTCGCGGCGGTCGCCGTCGCCTACGTCCGTTTCGCGCTGGAGCGCCCGGCGCTGTTCCGGGTGATGTTCGCGGAGCCCTGCGACCCGAACAGCGAGGAGCGGGTCAGCGCGGCCGCCGCCGTCTCGGAATACGTCCGCGGTATCGTCCGCGGCGCCTTCCCCGGCGCCGATCCCGACGCACTGTCGATCACGGTGTGGGCTCTCGTCCACGGCCTGGCGTTCCTGCACCTCGACGGCAAACTCGACACCTCCAGCCTCGAGGTGGTCGCCGATCAGGTGCAGGCGGCCGTCCATGCGCTCTTCACCGCTACCGCGGGGGTGTCACGGACGGCGGCGGCCGCACCGTACGACCAGGCAACGGCATAGCGGATCCCGTGGCGCCGGCGGCGCGGGTCGGCGAGTGGGCTGGGCGGAAGGCGATCTGCGCCGTATCGCGATCGGAGCGGCGGCACCAGTCCGGCATCTGCGACCATCCCCGAGGTGTCGGCCGGTGTATCCGGCGTCAGGCACCCTTCAGGTGAACGCCTTTGGTCTCCCGCGGTGCGCGTGACCTCAGCGAGAAGGGGGCGTGGCGGACGGCGGCGACGCAGGACCGCTCGCGCCTGGTCGTCGGGAGCTTGCGCCGCCCGTCACCCTCGCGGGTGAGGGCGAGCCCGGTGACCCACTCGACCAGGGCATGCGGCAGGCCGAGCACGGCAGGTTGCGGAACCGACAAGGCCCCCGCACCGATGGGCCGAGGCCTCGAACACCTCGCTCAACGGCACGGAAACCTTGCGCCTTGTGGCCACGGCCCTGTCATCCGATCGGTGGCCACACTGGAAGACCTCAGTCACTGGGCCAGTTGTAGGGCAGAAACTTCCCGTCGAGGGTGATGACGACATGCTCGGCCCCGTCGTGGATCGCGCGCCCGATGTCCAGCTTGAAGTTGATCGCGCTCATGATCCCGTCGCCGAACTGCTCGTGGATCAGCTCTTTCAAGGCCGGGCCATAGACCTGCAGAGCCTCATAGAGGCGGTAGATCGTCGGGTCGGTCGGTACCGCGGTGGGAAGGCCGCCGCGATACGGAACGGCGGCGAGCACCGGTACGGCTTCTGCGGGCAGCTCGAGCAGCTCGGCGACCTGACGTGCGCTGTCCAGTGGGAGTGGGTGTTGCCCGAGCAATGCCGCGGTGGTCCACACCAGCGGCCGGCCGATTGCGTCGGCCAGCTGCTGCCACGTGAGGCCCTTGGCAAGTCTGCTGGAGACGATCGCAGCCGTCACCTCGTCGCGATTCATGCCCGGTCGGTGGTCACTCGGTGCCGGTTGCGCACCGCCGTACGTCGCGTCTTTCCCCGCGTCGTGCATCGCTTCGAGACCTCCCTGTCCAAGGGTCCGGTGGGTGTCGGGCCGTGAACGACCGGCCAGGCTCCCGAGGGAGCTTTCCGGCCGGTCGCCGCTTGCGCCTGGTGTTCAGACGAGCGCCGGCGCGGGAGCAGGCAGGTAGGGACTGATGTTGCCCCAGGCGCGCTCCATGTATTCCTCCTTCTCGCCCACCGGGGCGACATAGCGCAGCGCACCGTCGGCGGCCTCCTTGCCCGCGAGGCGGGCGATGACCCAGGCGGCGAGGTAGTGCGAGGCCAGGCAGCCCCCGGCGGTGGCGATGTTGTCCCTGGCGTAGAAGGGCTGGTTGAGTACCTCGACGCCGGCGGCGACGACCCAGGGCTTGGTGATCAGGTCGGTGCAGGCGGGGATGTCGTCGAGCAGGCCGAGCCTGGCCAGTACGAGAGCGCCGGAGCACTGCGCCGCGATGAGCTGGCGTGAGGGGTCCAGGCTGCGCAGGATGTTCATGATCGCCGGGTCCTCGACGACCTCGCGGGTGGCGATGCCACTTCCGACGATGACGGCGTCGGCGGCGCACGCCTCCTCAAGAGTGGACATCTGCTCGATGACCACCCCGTTCATCGACGTCACCTTGGGGCTGGGGGTGGCGATGGTGACGCGCCAGTCGTCGCTCTTGATGCGGTTGAGCACACCGAGTGCGACCAGGGAGTCGAGCTCGTTGTAGCCCTCGAAGGTGAGGATGGCGATGTGCACGGCGGCTGTCCTTTCCGGTGAGTGGGTCTTGACGGTAGGGAGCCGCGAACAGGACAGTCAAAGAATTGTCATGCGTACAATCCGGTGCATGGCAGCCTCGCGCTACAAGGCACTGGTCGACACGCTCGCATCCGGCATCCGGACCGGCCGGCTCGCCGCGGGCGTACGGCTGCCGACGCACCGCGCGCTCGCCGCCCGTGAGGGCATCGCCGTGGTGACCGCGACCCGGGTGTACGCCGAGTTGGAGACGATGGGCTTGGTGAGCCGCGAACAGGGCCGCGGTACGTTCGTGCGTGACATCGCGGTTCCCGCCGGCCACGGCATCGATCAGCAGGTCGTCGCGACGGATGCGGTCGACCTCAACTTCAACTATCCGTCGCTGCCCGGGCAGGCCGATCTCCTTCGGCAGGCTCTGCGAGAGGTGGCCACCTCCGGTGATATCGACTCGCTGCTGCGCTACCAACCGCATCGAGGGCGCCCCCAGGACAGAGCCTCGATCGCACGGCACCTGAGGCGTCGGGGAATCACCACCGACGCGGACCGGATCCTCATCGCCAACGGTGCGCAGCACGGCCTGGCCATCACCGTCATGGCCGCGCTCAACGCCGGCGACGTCGTCGCGGTCGACGCACTCACCTACCCGGGTTTCAAGGTGCTCGCCCATGCCTTCCATCTGGACCTGGAACCCGTACCCGTAACCGCCGACGGACCGAACCTCGACGCCCTCGAGAAGCTGTGCGCGACCCGCCCTGTGCGCGCGATCTACACCATGCCCACCTTGCACAACCCGCTGGGCTGGGTCATGCCGGCAACCGACCGAACCCGCCTGATCAAGATCGCACGACAGCACGGTCCCCTCATCATCGAAGACGCCTCCTACGCCTACCTGGTCGAGGACCCTCCACCGCCGCTGGCCGCAACCGCGCCGGACATCACCGTCTACGTCTCGGGACTGTCCAAGAGCGTCGCCACCGGCCTCCGGGTCGGCTTCGTCGTCGCCCCGCCTTCCGCGGTGCCGTCGCTCGAACGCGCGATTCGGGCGACCACCTGGAACACCCCGGCCCTCACCACCGCGATCGCCTGCCGCTGGCTCGACGACGGCACGGTGGACCACTTGGAGGCACAGAAGCGAGAGGACGCCAAGGGCCGCCAAGCACTCGCCGGACAAGAGCTGGCAGGACTGCCGCTCATCAGCCACCCCTCGTCCTACTTCACCTGGCTGCCGCTGCCCGACGACGCACGCGCCGATCGCCTCACCGCCACCCTCGCGCGTCAGCACATCTCGGTATCCACGGCAGAGCCGTTCACCACCTCGCTCCACACACCGCAGGCGATCCGTCTCGCCCTGGGCTCAACCGATCTGGACAGCCTCCGGTCGACGCTGCGCACAGTGCGACGAGTCGCCGTCGAGGACGCCTACGCTTGAACGCCCGTCGAGCAGCCAATTCCCGCCCGCACCGGCGTCTGCCCACGAAAGGCCGTCTTCGCCGCGCCCTGTCTGCCCACGTTCTGCGTCTCGATGAACTCGGTCTGGAGGCCGTCGGGCAACGCCTTGAACCGGATCAGGCGGTGATCGAGTGCCGGCACCCAGCCGCGTTCACCGATTAGCGGCCAGCACTGCCGCGAGGCCCTCTTGCAGATCTTTGACGAAATACTCGGGAACCTCCAGCGACGGGAAATGTCCCCCGATTTCGGGCGACCTCCATCGGACGATCTGTCGGTACCGCTCCTGTGCCCAGGGGCGCGGACACTTCTCGATGTCGCGGGGATACATACTGATTGCTGACGGGACGTCGACCCGAAGTTCGGGGTCCAGCGAGTTGTGGCTTTCGTAGTAGATGCGGGCGGACGATGCGCCGGTCCGCGTCAGCCAATACAGGGTGACGTCGTCAAGAACTCTGTCTCTGGAAATCGTCTCGAACGGGCTGTCTTCGGTGTCCGTCCACTCGGCGAACTTGTCAAGGATCCAGGCAAGAAGCCCGACCGGTGAGTCGACGAGCGAGTAGCCGATGGTCTGCGGTCGGGTCGCCTGCTGCTTCGCGTACGCCGCGCGGTGGCGCCAGAAATCGCGGGTTTCCTCGGTCCACTTGCGCTCGACCGCCGTCAGCCCGTCCGTTGTCAACCCCGGCGGTGCCTCCGCGAACGTTGTGTGGATGCCGAGAACGTGCGCCGGGAACCTGCCGCCGAGAACCGTGGTGATATTACCTCCCCAGTCGCCGCCGTGGGCTGCGAACTTGCTGTAGCCGAGCCTTCCCATCAGTTCCACCCATGCGGCCGCGATCTTTTCGGTTCCCCACCCGGTGGTGGCCGGCTTGTCGCTGTAACCAAAGCCTGGTAGCGACGGGACCACGACGTGGAACGCTGGCGCATCGGCAACTTTCGGATCTGCCAGCTCGTCCACTACATCGATGAACTCGGCAATGCTGCCTGGCCAGCCGTGCGTCAAGATCAGAGGAGTGGCATCTGCGCGCGCGGATCGGCGGTGCAGGAAGTGGATTCCCAGGTCATCAATGGTCGTGCGGAACTGGCCGATTCGGTTGAGGCGCTCTTCGAACGACCGCCAGTTGTACCTGGTGCGCCAGTAGTTCACGACATCGACCAGGTCGGCGAGAGGAACGCCCTGTTCCCATCGGCGAGGGCCGGGCGCGGTGCGATAGACCGTCTCAGCCTCCGGTAGTCGCGCCGCGGCCAGTCGCGCGCGCAGATCGTCGAGGTCAGCGTCAGTTGCGTGGGCTTCAAATGCTTGCACGTCGCTGGTTGGACGGGGCATGAGACCTCCTGACCATCGTGGAACCGGCTACGATCTATCGCGAACCGGCTAAGAAGGTTCTAGCAGCTCTCGAAGTCACGCGGCAACCTGCTAAGGTGGTTCCATGTCTGCCGGGTTCCCTGACTTCCGCCTCGGCAACGTGCTGGCGACCAGCTTCACGGGGACTCTGTCGGAGCGTCATGGCAACGCTGTGGAGCGCATCCCCACGCCACACCGCCTCATCGACTGGCTGGCAGTGAGCGGCCTCGCCGTGGACTCCTGCACCACCGCCCAGCTCGAACTCGCTCGGGAACTCAGGGAGTCGATTCACGCCGCCGCGACAGCGGTCGCGATCCAGGACGCTCTCCCTGCGTCTGCTGTCCAAGTCATCAACGACTGCAGCGCTCAGGGTCGGGCCGCGGCTGTCCTGACGCCCGAGGGTAAGCGGCGATGGCGGCTCAGCTCGGCTTCCTGCCTGGAAGATGCCCTCAGCGTGATCGCCGCCGACGCGATCAGCATCATCGCAGGCGAACGAGACGGAAAACTGGCCTTGTGCGCATCGCCAACCTGCCAAGCCGCCTTCTTCGACACCAGCCAAAGCCGCACCCGCAAATGGTGTGACATGAACACGTGCGGGAATCGTCAGAAGAAGGCGCGCTTCAATGCCAACCAGCGCAAAAACCCCAGATCAGCGGAGTGATCGTTACCTCGGTGGGCCCCACGCCCGCGACACATCTGTCGCGCTGGGTGCACCCCAACGGCACCACTAAGAGCCATCCGTCGCCTTCGGTCAAAGTGGGGGGCGTACGCGTCGAGATCGACGTGGTCGCCGCCGTCGACACGACCACGGGCGGCCACGCAGGCCCGCGGGAGTGACCATGAGAGACCACCGACTACACAGTGAGCAACAGGAGCCCCTGCTCCGGCCCAGGGCCGAGGGCGATCTCGCGGACTGCGCCCGCGTCCTCGCCGAGGTTCACCGGGATGACGGCTATCCGGTGAACTGGCCCGAGCGGCCCGCCGAGTGGATAGCGGAGGCCGCTGCGCTGGGGGCCTGGGTCGCCGAGCTCGACGGCCGCGTGGTGGGCCACATCGGGCTGTCCCCGAGCGGATCGGGAGACCTGGCCCCGGCGCTCTGGGGCGACCGGAACGGCACGGGGCCGGAACGGGCCGCCGTAGTGAGCCGGCTCTTCGTCGCTCCGGGAGCACGGGGGCACGGGATCGGGGCACTGCTGATCGGCCGGGCCGAACGGGAGGCCCGGCAGCGCGGCCTGCACCCGGTGCTGGACGTGGTGGCCTCCGACACGGCCGCCACGGCCCTGTACGAGCGGCTGGGCTGGGAGCGGCTGGTCACGGTGGAGCAGCGGTGGAGCCCGCGGCAGACCGTGACCGTCCACTGCTATGCCGCCGGCTCCCGCGACGCCTCTCCCGCGCGTCCGTAGGCCGCGGCCGGCTCAACCGCGGTACGCGGCGTGGACCGCGGCGGTGGGCGTGCGGCCCGGACATCCGGGCTCGGGCCGCTTGAGTCGTGGTGCGTCCTCGGGCCGGCCGATGCGGCCGCCGCCTGCCAGGACGTGATGCCGAAGAAGGTGAGCGCGCGGGCGGCCAGGGCTCCCAGTTGCACAGGCGCCAGGCGCTTGCAGGCGCCCTGCCCCAGGCCACAGTGGAGAACAGTCACCCGCACCACCGGCTGGTGGACCGTGCCTCCCAGGTCCGCCGGCTGCGGACGCCGGCCGCCGTTCCCCGGACAGCGGGTCAGCCGGCGCGGCCACACCTCGCGGCGGCCTCCACCTCCGGTGGGTGGTGGGCCGGGGCGTTGAGCGCCGCTCAGGCGCCGGTGTCGTCGTAGGCCGGATCGGCACCGAGTTCGCGGGATACCTCGGCCTGTGCCGGCAGTTCCCTGGCCTTGGCCTCGACGCCCTCGATGGCGTCCGCGCCGGCGACGAACCGCGGCAGCGGCTTGTCCCGGTCGGTGTTCGTCATCCGTCAGCAGGGCGCGGGCGAGTTCGGCGGGGTCGCCGCTCTGCCGGCCGTTCATGCTCTTCCGGGCCGCGATGGTGGCCGTGGTGCGCTCGGCGAGGAGTCCCCTCCCCGCGACACATACCGCATGGGTCCTTTTGCTCACCCGCTCGGCTCTGGAGGAATCGATCTGCGGGCGAGGCCGACTCTTGCTCCGAGAACGATTCGCATGCGAGACGCATGATCGCGCGGAGGGCCGGAGCGGGGTCTGGGAGCATGGGCCGTATGGACGTGCGGAGCAGGAACCATGTGACGGTCACCGGGCGAGCTGGTGGGCCGGTGGTGACGCTGGCGCACGGATTCGGGTGCGACCAGAACATGTGGCGTCTGGTGGTGCCCGCGCTGGAGCGCGACTTCACCGTGGTCCTCTTCGATCATGTGGGCTCGGGGAACTCCCAGCTGTCGGCGTGGAGCCGGGAACGCTATGAGTCGCTGGACGGGTACGCCGACGACGTGCTGGAACTGTGCCGGGAGCTGGCGCTGGGCCCCGTCACGTTCGTGGGGCATTCGGTGAGCGCGATGATGGGCGTGCTGGCTGCCGCGAGGGAGCCCGAGGCGTTTGCCGGGCTGGTACTGCTCGCCCCCTCGCCCTGTTTCATCGACGACCCGGACACCGGGTACCGGGGCGGGTTCAGCGCCGAGGACATCGACGAGCTGCTGGAGTCCCTGGACGCGAACTACCTGGGATGGTCGGGTGCCATGGCCCCGGTGATCATGGGCAACCCGGAGCGGCCGGAGCTGGGTGAGGAGCTGACCAACAGCTTCTGCCGTACCGACCCCGCTATCGCCCGGGTCTTCGCGCGGGTGACGTTCCTGTCCGACAACCGCGCCGATCTCGCATCGGTGCGGGTGCCCACGCTGATCGCACAGTGTTCCCGTGATGCGATCGCCCCGCCGGAGGTGGGCGCGTTCCTGCACGCGCGGATACGGGGCAGCAAGCTGGTCACGCTGAACGCGACAGGACACTGCCCTCAGCTGGCCGCGCCCGAAGAGACCGCCGCGGCGATCGCCGCGTTCGCGGGAGCCACCGGATGATGTGCAAGACCGGCGACCAAGACCACGAGGAACGCAGAAGACCGGGCAAGGACCGGGAACTGGCGGACCAGGATGCGCAGTTCTCCTCCCTGCTGGAGGACAGCGCCGAGGACCTCTACGAGCACGCGCCGTGCGGCTACCTGTCCACCCTGCTGGACGGACGGATCGCCAAGGTCAACGCCACGCTGCTGGACTGGCTCGGCTACGAGCGCGACGACCTGGTGGGCGCCAAGCATTTCTCCGACCTGCTGACCGTCGGCGGCCGGCTCTACCACGAGACCCACTTCGCCCCTCTGCTGCAGATGCAGGGCGAGATCAGAGGCATCGCCCTGGAGCTGAAAACCGCCGACGGCTCCCGCCTGCCGGTCATGGTCACCTCGATGGTGAAAACGAGCAGCGACGGACAGCCGCTGGTGATCCGCACCACCGTCTTCGACGCCCGCGAGCGCCGCGCCTACGAGACCGAACTGCTGCGCGCCCGCAACGAGGCCGACCAGGAACGCGACCGCCTCAAGCTCCTGAACACCACCCTGCAGAAGACCCTGCTGCCGCCGGCGCTGGCGAACGTGCCCGGTCTCGACGTGTCCGCCTCCTACCACATCGCCTCTGCCGACGAGGTCGGCGGCGACTTCTACGACCTGTTCCCCCTGGCCACCGGTACCTGGGGGCTGTTCCTGGGCGACGTGTGCGGCAAGGGCGCCGCTGCCGCGGCCGTCACCTCCCTGGCCCGCTACACCCTGCGCGCTGCCGCCGTGTACGACCCCGACCCGGCCGGCGTCCTGGCCAACCTCAACACGGTGCTGAACCACGAGTACAACGGCGACGACCCCCGGTTCTGCACCGTCGCCTTCGGCCTGCTCACCCCCGATCACGACCGGGGCGGGTTCCGTGTCACCCTGGCCAGCGGCGGACATCCCCCGGCCCTGCTGATGCGCGCGGACGGCAGTGCCGACTTCCTGCACACCCCCGGCGGGCAGCTCATCGGCGTCCTGCCGGACGCCCACATCGCCACCACTACCGTCCACCTCGCGCCCGGCGACACCCTGCTGCTGCACACCGACGGCCTGACCGAAGCACACACCTCCACCGGCGGCGAGGACCGCTACGGCGACGACGCCCTGCTCGACTTCTGCCGCGACCTGGCCCCTACCACCGCGTCGGACACGATCGGCGCGGTCCGCGACCTGCTCGACACCTTCGGCACCGGCATCGACGATGACGCCGCCGTCCTGGCCGTCCATGTGCCCCGACCCGCCAGTGAGGAGCAGCAGTGACTCCTCATCTGAGCCTCCACACCCGCGCCACCGCCGCCGGAGCGGTGATCGAACTCGCCGGAGACCTGGACCACCACACCGCACCCGAAGTCCGCTCCGCCTTGCCCGGACTCGATCTTCGGCCAGGCCAGCAACTCGTCCTCGACCTCTCGGGCATCACGTTCTGCGACTCCAGTGGCATCACCGTGCTGATCGCCGCGCGCAACCACGCCCTGGCAGCCGACGCGGCCATCGCGCTGGCCGCGGTCCCCGACCGCGTCAGCCGGATCTTCCGCATCGTCGGCCTGGAGCAGGTCTTCCCCACCCACCCCACCGCTCAGGCCGCCGAAGTCTCCTGGCGGCCCACACCAGGCTGACCTCGCACCACTGGTGCAATTCCGACAGGCTCTCCTTCCCCGCAGTACGGAAGTGAGCGGTCGGTTGTCCAGACGGGCCGCACGGCCAGTGATCACTGTTAGCCTCGGCAGCCCGATTGTGGCTGGTCGTTGGGAGGGAGTCGGGAGGGAGTCCTGATGGATGCAGCGGGCAAGCCGTTCCTGATGCATGTCGAGGATGTCTTCTGCCGGGACCAGGGCAGGGTGGTCATGCTGGCCGGCCGGATCGAGCGAGGGCGGGTTCGCAAGGGTGACGAGGTGGAGATCGTCGGCTTCGGTGGCGAGGCGACCGTCACCGTAAGGTTGATGCGGCCGCCCAGGGAGAAGCAGCTGAGAAGCTGTGCTCATGACGGCCCTCGAAGCCCCTCCCGGCAGACCCAAGGCCGCGGGGCCACCTATCGGTCTCCGTAGGGATCCTCGTCACGTTCCGGCTCCGCTTCCACGACGGTTCCTGGCTGGAGCTGGGCCGGCTGGCCGAGCCGGAGGACGTCGACCGCCTCCTGTGCATCATCGACGGCTGCCACGCCGGCTCCACGCCGCGTCGCGCGTGAGCCCCGCCGCGGGACTCAGTAGACCGTGACGTCCCAGTGGTTGCCCTCGTCGCAGTAGAGGTTGCCCGAGGCGGCCTGCCACTGGGGGTAGCCGTCGCCGCGGTAGCCGATGTAGGTGAAGCTGTTGTGCACATAGCCGTCGAGACAGGAGTTGTGCGCCAGATCGACCTTGTAGCCGTTGTAGTGGCTGTAGGTGCCGGAGGCGTGGCCGACCTCCGTGCCGCCGGTGATGTTGACGGCACAGCCGCTGGCCCGCTTCAGCGTGATCATGGCGTCGACCGTGCCGGAGTTGATCTGGTCGAACGACGTGCACGTCGAGTTGGAGCGAGTGGTGCAGTTGCCGCTGGAGCTCCAGGTGATGCCCGCGGCGGAGAGTTTCGCGGCCGCGGCCGACTGGGTCATCTTGGTGCCGCTGGCCTGGGCGGCCGGAGCCGCCACGGCGAGAGCGGCCGCCGTGAGCAGAGCGGGGACGACGAGCCGGCGAGGACGGATGGGCACGGAGCCTCCTGTGGTGGGGGAGGGGCGGGACCTGCTGGCCTGGCGCCCCTACGCTAGCGGGAATCGACGGTGGGACAAGTACGCGTCGTCGCCCCGCTCTTGGACCGGACGCCGTCCGTGCGGGGGCGAACGGCCGGCTGCTGCTCGCCGCGCAGCCCTCCCCGGCACACCCCCGGCCGCCCGGGCACACTCCCGCACTGAGCCGGCGCGGAGACCCTGCCCGGCACGGTCGGGGAAACCCGGCCACCCCGCCCGGGTTTGAGCCGCCCGACGCTGCCCGAAAGTGTGAAAGTCCCGGTCGGACGGCGTGTCGCGGTGTCCTGGCCCGGCACGCTTCGACTCCCGGAGGCGTGCGCGGAGATCAGGAGGCTGATGTGGACCGAGGGCAGGAGCGGACTCCGTTACGGCACCGGGCGCGTTACCTGTTCGACAGGACACTCGCCCGCAGCACGGGGACCCTGCTCGGCTGGCTCGCCGTCAGCTGCCTGGCCGTCGTCGTCCCCGTCAGCACCCTGCTGGTGTGGACCGATCCCGACGCGCCGCACTCCTTCTCGGGCCGCCTCGCCCAGGTGTGGCGCACCAGCGCGGAGACACTGCGGCTCGGCGCGGTGACGGGCGCGCCGGCGCGGATGCTGCTGTCCGTCCTGCTCGGCCTGATCGCCCTGTTGTGCGTGTCGACCGTCGTCGGAGTCGTCACCACGGGCCTCGGCGAACAGCTCACCGAGCTGCGCCGCGGCCGCTCCCGGGTGCTGGAGCGCGACCACGACGTGGTCATCGGCTGGAACGACCAGATCGTCACCGTGATCCGCGAACTGATCGCCGGACGGGCCGGCGGCGGACGGCAGGTGATCACCGTGCTCGCCGACCGGGACCCGGCCCAGACGCGGACGGCACTCACGGCCGCTCTGGGCGTCACCGAGGGCGTCCGGCTGGTCTGCCGCAGCGGCACGCTCACCGACCCCGAGGACCTGGCACTGGTCACACCGGCCGCGGCCAGGGCGGTGGTGGTACTGCCCGCCGAGGACGCCGCCGGCGACCTGACGACCGTACGAACCCTGCTGGCGCTGCGCACCCTGCTGGCCGACGGGTCCGGGCCGCGGGTGGTGGCGGTGGTGCACGACGGCCGCTATCTGCCCGCCGCGCGGCTGGCCGCCGGGCCGCGTGGCACGGTCCTCGAAACCGACCGGACCGCCGCACGGTTGCTCGTCCAGTCCGCGCGGCGCCCGGGGATGCCGTCGGTCCTGCGTGACCTCCTCGACTTCTCCGGGGCCGAGTTCCATGTGACCGACGCCCCGGAGGCGGTCGGACTCTCCTTCGAGGAGGTCGCCCTCCGCCTCGACACGTCCTGCGCCGTCGGGCTGCTGCGGCGGGACGGCCGGCCCCTGCTCACCCCGGCGCCCCGAACGGTTGTGGAACCGGGCGACCGGCTCGTCACCGTCGCCCACGACGACCGGGCCGCCCCGCTCCTTGACCGCTGGGCACCGGTCGACACGATGGCAGTCGCACCGCCCGGGCCCGTGCCCGAACCGCCCTCCCGGCTCCTGCTGTTGGGCTGGAACCGCCGCGCACCGATGATCGTGGACGCCCTGTGCCGAACCGTCCGTCCGGGCTCGTCGCTCGACGTCGTCACGGACCCGGGTACCGACCTCGAACTCGCCCTCGCGCGGCAGGTACCCCCCGGCCCCGACGCCGGCACGCCGGCGCTCGCCGTCACGCACCACACCCGCGACCTCGCCGCCCCCGAGGCCTTGCACGGCCTCGAACTGTCCGCATACGACAGCGTGATCGCCCTCGGCACGGACCACGGGACCGCTCCCGAGGGCTCCGACGCCCCGACCCTGCTGGCGCTGTTGACTCTGCGGGCGTGGGAGGAACAAACGGGCCGGGTGCTGCCGGTGGTGGCGGAGATTCACGACCGCCGCAGTGGCACGGTCGCCCCGCTCGGCCACGCCTCCGACGTCGTCCTCCGGGGGGAACTCACCGCCCTGGTCATGGCCCAGATCGCGCACGCCCCCGAACTCGCCGCCGTGTTCGAGGAGATCTTCACGGTGCGCGGCGGAGCGCTCGCCCTGCGCACGGCCGACCACTACGTACTGCCGGGTTGCGAGGCCGCGTTCGCCACGGTGGTCGCGGCGGCACTGGAACGCGGCGAGTGCGCGATCGGCTATCACGCGCACATTCCGCGGGCGGCCCGCCGGTACGGAGCCGTCCGGCTGTCTCCGGGCAAGTCCGAACGGCGTGTGTGGCACGCCGAGGACGAGGTGCTGGTGCTGACGGCGGGGCCGGGCTGCCCCGGCGGCGCCGACCCCGGGCGGCGGGTCCTGCCCGGTCCGAGACCGCAGCGGTCCGAGCCCGGCGGACCGGGCGAGGAAGCGGGCCTGCGCTGAGCAGAGGACTGCGTCCGACGGGACGGCAGAGGTCGGCGAGTCAGGCTGCGGCCTCCTCGGGACGGGTGAAGCGGAGGGTGTCTCGCGGGGCGAAGCGGGGATCGCGTGTACGGCGTTCGATCTCCTGGCGGCGGCCCCGTGCTGGGATCAGGACCACCGGGCCGGGTTCTCTCGGCTCAGCCACCCCCTACAGGTCTCCCGGTTGCAGCCGAACAGGACCTCACGGGTGCCGGAGCGCCGCAACGACCGGCGCAGTGCAACGGGCCGCCTACGCGGTGGACGGACAGGCCGACGACGACTTCCGCCGCGCCGAAGCTCGCTGCGTTCAACTTGCCGTCCGAACTGCGTACGCGATAGCGGCATTTGGTGACCTGGGCGTTCAGCGTCTGCGTCGCCCACGGCTGAGCGAGCGGGGTCGCACGACACCGGCAGCCGACTGGCGGAATAGGGCAGCCCCGCGTGACAGGCGCCTCTGAGGCCTCCGGAGTGTGGACACGGGGTTCATGCTGCGGTCCGGGGCGGGCGGCGCCAGCCGGCCGGAGACGGTGGTGCGTCTGCGGCGCCCGCAGGTACCGGTGCTCGATTCCGTTGAGTGCTCTCTGAAAGCTCCGAGGTAATGGTCAGCCCCGCCAGATGAGGAATTCGTGGGCTATCGCGATCAGAGCGCGTGCTGCGGCGCTGGACGTGCGCTCGGAGGGAGCGGCCAGGGAGAACGGCCAGTCCAGGTTGACGTCGTCGACGGTCAACGTGGCGACGTCCTCGGCTTTGGCGAGGGCGGGCCGTGGCAGTAGCGCCACGCCCAGACCGTTGCGGACGTAGGCCACGCCGGTGGGGAGGTCGGTGATCTCGAGGGCGACGCGACGGGGCACGGAGGCGGCGGCGAAGGCCTGATCGGCGACCGTCCGGATGCCGTAGCTCACGGGGAAATCGACGAAGTCCAGGCCGGCCAGTTCGGCGATCGGCACGGTGCGGCGATTCGCGAGCGGATGGTCGGCCGGCACGACGAGGTCGAGCACCGAGGTGGCGAGGTCGGTCAGCGTGACGCCTGTCGGGGCCGGTCCGGGCAGGGAGACGAAGGCGAGGTCGAGCCGCCGTTCGAGGAGGGCGTCGACCAGGCCCTGGGAGCCGGAGGCGGCGGCGCTGGTCTGCAGGAGCACGCCGGGATGACGCCGATGGAACTCACCGAGGAGCGCGGGAAAATCGATCAGCCCGACCGTGGTCATCGTGCCCAGCCGCAGGGTGCCGCGCAGCCCTCCGCGGACCTCGGCCACCGCGTCGACGGCTTCCCGGGCAGCGTCGAGAGCGGCAAGGGCGCGCGGGAGCAGGGCAGCACCGGCATCAGTGAGCTGGACGCGCTTGGTGGTCCGTTCCAGCAGCGGTGTGCCCAGTTCCCGCTCGAGGTTCTTGATCGTGGCGGAGACCGCGGACTGGACGACGTGCAGCCGTGCGGCGGCACGGGTGAAGTTCGCTTCCTCGGCGACGGTGACGAAGTGTTCGAGTTGGCGCAGTTCCACGCTCCCAGTGTCCTCCAGGGCCCCCGATTTATCTCTCGGCGAGATCAGTCCAGTCACCGACTTTCGTTGGACAGCGACCGTTGCGGTCAACGATCCTGTTTATCGGAGGAACTGCTCCAAGCAGGAACTGACTCATCATGGGAGGCCCGTGCTGCTACTCCCCTGTTCGGACAGGCTTCCCGACAAAGCGACGCGGTAATTACCCGGAAGCTGGGAGAATGCTTCGCTGGTAAGAGCGCGAAGTGCTGTGCCGGCCGTCGAGGAAACGTGTCCGTCACGATCAACGGACTGGTCGCCGAGGCGCTCGATATCGTCCCCGACGACGTCTTCATGCCACTGATTACGGTGTCGAACGCGAATTTCTCGTTCGGACAAGGGGAGCTGAAATTTACCTAAGGCGTGCCGTAGTGGTGAATGCCAAGGGACGTCCAGGCGTCCCGAACTCGGAAGCATTCCGAATCAATCCAGGAACGAGGAGACAACCGCCATGACCACACCGAACAAGCCCACTGGTGGGTCGAGGAACCAGGCGCCCCACCTGGACTACTACCCGGAGTGGCTCGACAATCTCGCCGACGACGTCATCCTGCAGGGCAACTTTGCCAACGGTGAAGTTCTCGGCAAGGAAAAGGTAGGGAAGCTGCTGGGATTCGCGCGAAGCAACTACGCCTTCCAGGACTTCCGCTTCTTCGGCAAGCGCGGCGAGCTCTTCCTGGAGGACTACCGCTCCACCATCCGTGGTAGCGAGATCTACCGCCCGGGCGGAATCGAGATCTACAACTTCGTCGTCGTGTACTTCAACGAGGCGGGCGAGACCAGTCAGCTCGTCATGAACCACCGGCCGCAGTCAGCCGCCCTGCTGTTCTCGTCCTTGCTGGCGAAGCACTTCGGTGACGAGTTCGGCTCGGACCTCTTCTACGACGGCGATGTCAGCGATCGGCTGCTCGATCACGACCTGTCCCGCGGTCAATGGCCGTCGTCGCCCCGTTGACTTACGACGCTGTTCGTCAGCCGACCGAGCTCGGGTGTGTCAACGTGAAGGCCCTGCCTCACCAAGAACCGCCAACACAATGAGGTGGCCTGCCGGTGGTTGCGTTTCTGGCTTCCTGGCACAGGTCAGGAGTCTGACACCAGTAGTCGATATCCGAGTCGGTGGTGTCGAGTGCGAACAACTGCGGACCGTTTAGCAGGCGCGAGGTGCGAAATTGGCGGCGCGGGCGAGGAGGTGGGCTGTCTGGCTTCCAGCCCGTACGGCGTGGTCGGCGTGGCTGGGTCTGCAGCGGCGGGACTCGGGGTCGTACTCGGTCATGATCACACCGGCGTGGTCGGTGTCGGGCTCGTCGAGCGAGGTCGGCCAGCCCCGGTGCTGAAGAGCCGCATGGAGTTGGCGTGACTGTTGGACGTCCACGACCGGATCAGCAAATCCGTGGATCAGCCAGACAGGGATGGCCGACAGCGATTCCTCGGCCCTTGTCAGTTCGTCGATCGGGGCGCGGCCCGTCAGCGGTTCCGGTCGGGTGTAACCGCCGGCGATGCCGACGACGGCACGGGGTCTCCAGCCGTCGAGTGCGCAGGGGTTCACGGCGGCAGCCATCGCGGCCTTGCTCCCCAGGGACCAGCCGGCGAGCGCGATCCGTCCGGTGTCCCCGCCGAATTCGGCTGCGTTCTGCTGGACGAACATGGCGGACTCGCGTAGGTGGGTTCGACCGCTGTCGTCGGCGTCCGGCCGCCAGTCCGGGACGAAGCACACGACACCCAACGAAGCCGCGGCGCGGGCGAGCGGCGCGAGAACGTCCCGCTCTTCGGGACCTCTTGCGTGCCAGAGCAGCACGACCGGCGAAGCCGCCGATGCAGTGGCAGGCCGATACACGTCCAAACGCTGTCCACCGGCTCCATATACGAGCCCGCTCACCACAGCGACATCCACGGTCAATACTGCCCGCCCCGTTCTGCACGACGTCCTGGCGCATCGCGCGCCCGGCCCCGACCCTACCGATCCGGCTGCTCACCCAGGTCCTCGCGGACAGGGCGAACCCTGCCTGATGCGGCGAGGAGTTGGTGATCGCCGAGCGGGTGCTGCACCGTCTGGCCGAGCAGGACCGCATCGAGGTGGAGGCTGCCGTCGCGGCGGCTCCGGTGAAAGCGCAGGTGGCGCGGCGGGTGGTGCTGCGCCGTGACTCGGAGATCATCGCCTGCCGGCACGACAGACTCGCCGCCCGCCTCCGTGCGGCCGGCCTCGGCGCGATCGCAGACCTCGGCTTCGTCGGCCCCGACGACAGCGGTCCGGACGCCGACCCGGCGGTGATCACCGGCTACAAGGCCGCCCGGAACCGGCCCCTGACCCGCGGCCAGAAACTGTCCGACAAGGCGCTGGCCGCGGTCCGGGCACCGGTCGAGCACGGCTTCGCGCGCCTGAAGAACCGGCGCGTGCTCGGGAAGGTGCGTACCGACCCGAAGTGGGCGCCGCGCTGGTGCGGGCCCTGCTGGACCTGACGAACCGCGAAGTCGCCCGCTTACCTGACCGACGATCTTCACGAGAGTGTTCCGCCCGTGACCAGCCCGAGTTTTCCGAAGCCCACGCAAACCAGCCCACTTGGCCAGCAGCTTTCACGATGAACGCCATTCAGTGCTGCCCCGGCAGATTGCCGGGGCAGCACTGAGGTCAGTCGAGAGGCCGACTTACTGCTTGTCGGTGAACTGCGGGTCCGCCTTCTGGTTGTAAATCTCCGCGCCGGATGCGTTGTAGGCATGGACGTAGGGGTTGGGACCCGCATAGTGCGGGCTGGGGTCGTCGGTGGAGACAGCCGCCGCGTAGACGAACGCGCCGCCTGCCATGACCGCCGGGTACTGCTTCGGGTTGTCGCCGTAGCTGATGGTGATCTTGGCAATGTCGGATGTGTAGTGCCCGGCGCCCAGCATGAGGTACCGCCCCTTGCCGGCGGGCGCCAGGGTGGAGTCGAAGTACTCGATCATGTGACCGGTGCCCCACAGGCGATTGTTGATGAACGTGGGCGGGGAGTCCTGACTGTTGCCCTTGTCGCCCTTTGACTCGCATTGCACGTACTGATCGGCTGAGTCGACGGCTATGACCACGCCGTCCCAGTCCTGCGAGGCGATGGGTGCGCGGACCGCGACCACCGCGTGGAATCGCGCTGCATCCGAGCCCAGGCAGGAGGCCAGGATCTTCGCGACGGTCCCGGCGTCGATCGGGGTCGTCGTCCCGCTGGTGATGGAGAATGCGTCCGGGGCGGAACTCGCGCGAGGCGAGGACGACGCCGAGCCGGCTCCGGCCGACGTGGAGCCGTGCGTTGTGTTCGGACTCGGTGACGCGGCGGCGCTCGTCGGGTTTCCGGCGGGGTCGGCGAGAAGCGGCTTGGCATCCCCTATCCCGCTGAAGACGGCCACGACTGCGACGCTCATCGCCGCAACGCCGGTGGCGACGCCTAGCGGCACCCCCCACCTGCGTCGCAGCGAATCACGGTTGTTCTCTGGGCCGATCTTCATCAGTAGCTCCTCTCGGGTCCGCCGGTGGTTCGGCAGATCACGATCGGAAGGAGCCGCAGGAATGCCCGGCGTGTGATTCATCGTGCGACCTCTTCCGCGTTGACGGGATTGTTCGAACTGAATGACGCTGGAGCCGCAGCTCCGTCAACGAGGTCGGCCCCCAGCCTCCGCCGCGCCCGGTGCAGTCTGGACTTCACGGTTCCGACCGCCACTCCCAGCGCTGCCGCAGCCGCCTGCTGATCCAGGCCCGACCACACGCAGAGCTCGACGACGTCGCGTTCGTGGCGCGGCAGCCGAGCCAACGCCCGGTGGATTTCCGACATGCGACGCTCGTCGTCGACCAGGCCGGCGACGCGCTCCGCGTGGTCGCCCACCGGCTCGTCATGCGGGACGAGCCTGCGCAGCAACGCCTCGCCCCGCCTCAGCCGCCGCCTGGTGTTCGACAGCAGGCGGTCTGCGATGCCCAGCAGCCACGGCAAGGCCGAGTCGCGGTCCAGCACCGTCTCCGATCGCCGACGCCAGGCGTGCAAGAACACGGTCGACGTGAGGTCTTCGGCTTCGGACCAGTCGGCCGTGCGCCGGAACAGGTGGTTGTAGACGGTCTTCCCGTGACGGTCGAACATCCGACCGAACGCCTCCCGGTCGCCGTCGACGGCCCTCGCCCACAGCTCTCGGTCAGATATCCCTCCGACCGGTACGGCGGGACCAGCATCGTTCAGTTCCATGCTCTATACGTGTCCGGCAACCGGCCGAAGGTTCCCGCTGAGCTGGCTCCGCTTTGTCGGACGGATCTGGCCGTGCTGTGAAGACGCGTCTTCAGTCGATATGTCGTCACTCCAGTCCATTTGCGCGCTTCGCCTGCCCCCTGGAGGCGCTACTCGTTCACGCGGAATGTATCGGGCTGCCAATGACGGGGCGGCAGCGAGGATCGGGTCGAAGGGCGGCACTCTGGCCCACCTCCTCAGTGCGGCGGATCTCGCGGACGGGAACGCCAGACCGTCCCCGGACGCGGTGGTGGTGGTTCACCGGGGCAGTCCGGCCATCAGGGTCTTCGGGTGGATCTCGGGCGACCGCTACCGCCTCGGCCGCAGCCGCCAGAGCGCGTACTCCATCACTTGCGGGTCCTGCGACGACAAGACCGGCAACTCCGCCGCGCTCGGGGCGGACTACGTCTCCGCGCGGGCGGTGGGCCGGCTGGAAGGGTGCGCCGATCGAGTGGTGGTTGAGCCGGAGCTGCCCAGGCAGTGCTACTCCTCGCTCGCCGTTGTCGTCGAGGACCCCGGCCCTTTCTGTCTCACCGGCGACAATCACCGAGGCGTCATCTACCAGGCCACAGCGGTACTGGCACCGGACCGCGATGTCACGTTCGTGCGGTGGGGCTACCTCGGCGCGTCACTGCCGATGCGCGCGACGATAGGCAGCACCTCGAGCCGTCGCTGCCTCACCGACGGCGACTGACTGCCCCAGGGCCACCGGGTGCACCCGCGTACGGGCCTGGATGCTGCAAATGCGGGGCTCAAAGTGCGTTTTGTTCGAAGACCGGCGTCAAGCTCCCTGGTGCAGATGGCGGGCTCACCTCCAGTCGGCATCCGGGTTGCTCGCGGCTCCTAGCCCCGTTCGGGCACCTCCAGTTAGAGGCTCTAGCGAACACGATTGCCTATCACTCCCTATTCGTGTTAGAACTTCTAACGAACGCGACAACCCCTTAGGGGGGTGCGGGCAACCACCTCAGCTCCGACCTGCGGAGTCCGGGGATTGCCCAAGCTCTGCGCCGCCGCCGAACCCCGCAACGGCTTCGGTACCCGGCGAAAACCGCACTTCCCGCCATCTCACGGACCATCACCAGGAGGACCGCCATGATGAACTTCCGTTCCACCCGCGCTGTAGTCACTCTGATCGGCGCCACGGTCACCACGGCTGCTCTCGGTACCACCGCCTTCGCCGCGCAGCCTGCCGGTCGGCACCTGCCCAGGGTCGTCACCGACTGGTCCGCCGCCTGGAACGGCACCGACCCCGATGCGCTCGGCTCCCTGTTCACCGCCGACGGCACCTACACCGACCAGGGCATAGGCGTCACGTTCCACGGCCGTCAGGAGATCGCCGGTTGGAAGGCCCGCACCGACAGCCTCATCGAGAACGTTCACGTCACCGTGCGCGCCGCCCACCGGGACGGCCGCCACATCACCCTCGAGGGCGTCTACGCCGGCCACATCAAGGGCGCGCCCAAGCCGTTCGCCGTGCCGCTGGCGACCCTGCTCAACACGGATGGTCGCCGGATCGCCGCCGACCAGGACTTCTACAGCCTGGGCGCGGTCCTCGCCCAGTCCGGCCTCCCCGTCGACTGGACCCCGCCGACCCCTTGAACCGTCGGGCCACCTCCCGGTCACTTCACGGCCTCGATCAGAACGACGGCTGCGAACCGGACTTGCTCACGCCGAGCCTGTCCCTCAGCCGGCAGCCCACCGCCGTCGGGATACCTCAACCTTCGGCACAGCGCGGCCCACAACAGCTGTCACCAGTCGTCAGCGGGCGCGCCGGCTCGCCGAGGACCCCGGCCGCCGCGGCCTCGGCGAGCGGCCCCGCCGTGTGTTGCAGGCCGTGGGCATCCCTGCGGGCAATCCGGTACAGCACACACTGGCGAAGCGGCCCCTCGGGCACGCTTGGATCCTCGAAGTCGTCGGCCGGATCCCGGGTCATGCCGATCCGGCGCATCACTGCCTGGGAACGGAGGTTGTGGACGGTCGTCGACGCCACCACCTCCCGCAGCCCGAGAGCCTCGAAACCGAAAGCCAGACAGGCCAGGGCAGCCTCCGTGGCGTAACCGTGCCCCCACGCCGAACGCATCAAGCGCCAACCGATATCCACCCCCGTGAACGGCATGTCCTCGCCCACCTCGTCCAAGCCGGCACGGCCGATGAACTCACCAGTCTCCCGTGCTTCGAGCGCCCACCACCCAAAACCGCGCTCGTCGAAGTCGGCCTGCATGAGTGCCACCGCGGCATCGCTCTGCTCCCGCGTCAGCAGTTCCCCCAGGTGTTCTCGGACTTCAGGATCGGCGTTCATAGCCGCCCACGGTTCGAGGTCGGACTCCCGCCACCGGCGGAGCAGAAGACGACCGGTTCGCAGCTCTGGCATGCCACCCAGCCAATCCGATCAAGATCAGCGTGTCGATCGGTTATGTCGAACCCCTACGGTGCTCGTCCATGCCAGACCCGCTGCGCAGACCCTCACGGCCTACCACCACCCGGCGGCACACCATCCCGTCACGACCCGAAGTAACCCGCACAGTTAAAGACCTCCAGCAGTTGCCGCCGTACGTTCCCGAGCTCAACCCCGACGACGGCGTGTGGTCGCACCTGGAGGGATCTCTGGCCAACCTCACCAAAGACAGCCTCGATCAGCTCACCGTGCTGGTGAAGCCGCGACTCAAACGGATGCAGTACCGCCCCCGCCTCATCCAGGCTTTCATCGTCAGGACCGGGCTCGACTTCCAGCTGTGATTGAGCGTTGTTGTCGGCCCGTTCGGCCGACTACAACGCTCAGCAGCACAGGGAGATGGCCTACGGCAGGGCTGTGAGCTCGGCTTTCTCCAGCCAGTCGATGTACCAGCGGGCGAACGTCACCGGCATACCGTCGTCGTCGAGGAGCGGGGCGAGGTCGACGTCGTCTACCCGGCAATCGGACCAGATCGTGCCGCGGTGGCTGCCGTTGATGATCAGCCACTCTCTTTGGGCGCAGCCCAGGTGGGAGATCACGATCGCGCCGGCAGTGCGCTCCGGGGCGAACATGACGACCTCCCACCGGTCGTCCCACGCTTCGATGGCGTCGTCGAAATCCTCGATGTCGTCGAAGTCCTCTTCTTCGGGACGTTGGGCAAGAACCTCGTCGAGTAGCTCCGGATCCGGACCCTGGTCAGGAAACGGCTCGGCAAGCCTCGCCAGGTCAGCCAGGTCCGCGCCGTCGCCCTCCCAACGCCAACGGCCCTGCACGCGCCGAACCGGGAACAGGCCGTACGCGGGGCCGGCGCCGCCCGCGCCCACGTGGAGCAGGAAGGCCCGGTATTCCTCCGGCAGTTGCACGCCTGTCTGAGCCTCGAGTTCGGCAAGCTCGCCTTGGGTGAGCGGATCCTCCACGACCCACTTGTGCCTCAGTGCGCCGAAAACCTTGTCGGCCGCATGGCCTGCACCAGCCTCCTCGACCCGCTGGCGCACGCCCGCCCACCACTGATCAGTCATGCGCAGACCGTACGTGCCGCCACTGACACCCGGGGAGTGGGGCCCATTGCTACCGCGGGAACAGTCCGGCGCCCCAAGTCCCGCTGCACGCCACGCATACCGGCCCACTGAAGGGAGCGTCAGCGATGTCCAGATGGTACTGACTTCAGCCGTTGAAGATCTCTAGTGCGCGCCGAACGGTATGCCCCCACAGGGCTCCGCCCTGGACGAACGATCGCTGGAAGAATGCGGAGATGTTCATCGTGGGCGGGACGAGTGGGATGCCGAAGTCGAGGGCCTGGCCGCAAGCAGCTGCGCCGGCCGTCGGCACGAAAGGGATCTGAGGATCGTCGGCTCGCTGTCTCTTGGTTCGGCAGGCCCTTTACGTGCCCGGAATTGTGGCTTCCACCACGGCGTGTCTGATCTTGTTCTGATGAGATCGCCGGGTGCTCGGTTTCCTCCTCCGTCTTCTGCCGTTCTGGGTCCGTGAGCCCTTGCTCATCACGGTCGGGTCCATTCTCGGCGTACGCATCATGTGTCTCGCTGTCCGTGATCACGATGGGGTCGCGGCCGGTCTCGGCGTGGTGTTCCTCGTGTTCACCGCAATACGCGTCTTCGCGGTGGTCCGGGCCCTGCGCGCACGCCGGAAGCCGGGTCCGGCAACTTCCGCTGACTGGGCGGCGGTCGGTGCCGTCCCCCAGGTTCAGGCCGGAACCGGGCCGCGTCCCGCCCCGGACATCCAGGACAAGGACCACAATGCATGGGGCCAGGCCGTGGCGGCCGTGGCTGTGTTCGGGGCACTGGGGGCCGCGCTGTGGGTGGTTCCGCGCGTGATGCCGTCCGGCGAAAGCACTCCGCAGCCCGCTTCGTGTTCGGGCGGGGAACACGAGGAGCTGCCGAAGGCCTACAAGCAGACGCCCCAGCCTGTGACGGGTGAAGAGCTGTGCAAGGCGCTCAACCGGCCAGACCTGGCCGAGCTCCTTGGAACGCCCGGAGAGACCGCGACCGCTGCTTCCGGCACCAGCGACACGGCTCCTCTGACGGATGGGAAAGTCGCCCAACCGGAGGCCGAGGTCACGTTCGACACGTACACCGTGAATGTCTCGGCCACTTACAACGAGCTGCCGACTGCCCAGTACGTGAAGCTCATGAAGTTCGGGGATGAGCGGGACATCAAGACCCTTACGGTTCTCGGCCGACCCGCGGTCTTCTCCTCAGATCACACCATGAAGTTCGAGATCAATCTCGGGAGTGGCGGATCCGGCGGTCCGGTCGAACAGGGCCCCCTGGCCAGGACGCTGTCCGTGGCCCTGGACCGTCATGACCGGGGCGGCTACTGCGACATCACGGTGTGGAGTACGTCCGGAGCCCTCCCGGACGACAGCGTTCTCCTCGGCATCGCTGGGAAGGTTCTTCCGAGGATCCCCGAACGGCCTGCCTGACGAGACGCTCGCCGGGCTTCACCTGCGTGCCTCGGTGATCTGGATCAAAGATCTCACCCGAACCAGAGCCAAGAGCTGCGCAGTTCATCGAGGGCCATAGCTTGTCGGGATCGCAGTTGTGGCTCTCGGCGGCAGCTGCATTCCCGGATGTCGGGATTGCGGTGGCCCGCTGCCGCCCGGGGAGTGGGGATTGCGCGCCACCGGCGCGGCGTCGGCCCGCGGGCTCAGACGAGGGCGGCGACCAACAGGGCGAAGGCGGCGATGATGACGGCGACGCGGACGTAGTGGAAGCGGTCCCAGCGGTTCATCTGCTCCTTCCAGTCCTCGGGCCGGTTCTGGGGGGTCCACGTCTTCCCCCGGTTGTTGATCGGGACGAGCAGCAGGAGCGACATGATCACGCTGAGGATCAGCAAAGCGCCGGCGGTGACGACGAGGCCGGCGCCGGGGTGGTGCCATCCGGCGATGGCCCAGACCGCGACGAGGACGAGCGAGCCGATGTACCAGAACGGCATCAAGGCGCCCAGCATCCGGCCCCCGTGGGCGCGGCCGAGTTGGCCACTGTCCTCGGGGAGGGCGTCGAGGATCGGGTTGATGACGAAGGCGACGGAGAACTCCACCCCCACCATCAGGCCGACGACCACGGTGGTGAAGACCTCGAGTGCGTTGAGCATGATGACCCTCCCAGGATCTAGCGGTGCTAGATGATGAGGCAACGCTAGCTCTGCTGGCGCTCGATTGTCTAGCGGTGCTAGGGACGTACCGTCTGCCAGATGACCGACGACGCCGTCATCTGGAACCGGCTTGCCGCTTTGCTGCCGGCGGCCGAAGCCCAGGAAGTCAAAGACTGCTGGGACATCGGAGAGCAGGAGGCGGGACTTGGCCTGCTTGTCTCCGGCATCCTTGGCCATCAGGTGCCGATCAGTGAGACGGTCAGGGCCCAGATGTCCGTCCTCGCGGAGACCTGGGGTGAGCGGGAGGCCCTCACATCCCGGATCCTGCAGTGCCGTGATGAAGGCGAACCGGGCCCCCTGAAACTGGTCGGAGGCGACGGAAGCATCGTCCCCGAGGCAATGGGTGGGGCCGAACAGGACCTGGCCGGTCTCGTCCTCGTCCCCTGGATCGTCTGCACGCGATGCGGCCAGGTCCTGATGCGCGCCCATGTCCGGGAAAGCTGGGGAGATCTCTCCTACCAGACGCGGCGCTACGTGATCACGACGCCGAACAGGGCCACCGTCTTGCAGCTGTTCCCTGGCGACTCCGTCGGCGCGGCCCTCGTTTCCCTCCAGCGTGCGTGCTCAGACGCGCCATGAGAAACGACGGCTACTGCTTGACTTCACGTATTGAGACACCCCAGGACGCGACGACCGCTCCAACCGTTCCCTGAGCGAGGAATGGGTGGACATCACCAGACCACACCGGCGAGGGCCGTGCCAGCGCCAGCGATGGCTACCTGGACCGCCGCACCTACGTGCGGAACACCAACGCCGACACCGCGACCCTCCGCAACAACCACAACCGCTTGGTCGACCAGCCCACCTGGGGACGGCAACGCGGCGACCACCGCAACGCCGCGACCATCCGCCGCTGAGCGAGCGGTCGGCGCCGGCGACCCGTGCCGGAAGCGGTTCCCGGCGCCTCCGGTCACCGGTGGCGCGTCCGTTGCGGGCGGCCGCGTGGACGTACCAGGTGCCGTCAGCCCGTGCGCAGCCGAGGGTGAGGAGGAGCCTTCCTCATCCTCGGCTGCGCACTGATCTGCTGGAGACGCTTGAACTCATCCCGATAGAGGTTCTTGCTCCGACACGATTGGTGGCAGCGGTTCACGAGCTGCGTGCCAGGCAGGGGGGAGGGCAGTGACGCCTGTGCGGGCGGCGATCACCCCGCCCGCGATGGCGCAGGTGGTGTCGATGTCGCCGCGCCCGGCGACCGTGAGCCACAGGCCCTCGTGCAGGTCGTCGAGGTGCCCCGCCGCGCACCACAGGGCGTAGGGGACGGTGTCAGGTCCGGACATCCTGTAGCCGGAGCCCAGGACCTCCGCGGCGTGCCGGACCGAGGTGTGCTCCGGCATCCGGGCCGCGATCCGCACTCCCGACCGGACGTCGCTGTCGGGGAGTCGTTCGGCGACTGCCTGAAGGAAGTCCGGGCGTGCGGGGGCAGGCCCGCCCCGGCTGCGTGTTGCCAGCGCTGCGGCGAGGGCGACCGCCACTGCCGCGGTGATCGCCTCCGGGTGGTGGTGAGAGACCGCGCCCTGGGAGGCGGCCTGTTCGGCGACGACGTCGAGGTCGGCGGCGTGCCAGGCGCCGAGCGGGGCGGCGCGCATGGCCGCGCCGTTGCCCCAGGAGCCCTGGCCGCCGAACTGTCCGGCGACCACCTCCCGCCAGGGCTCGCCCGCGCCGATCCGACGGAGCACGTCATGCATGGAGGCTCCGTAGCCGCGGTGGGTGTCCTCGGCGTAGGCCGTCGCGAGGGCCAGGGCGAGGCGGTCCTGGTCTACGGTGCCGCCCCCCTCGGCGAGTTCGCGGACGAGTACAAGCGCCTGGACGGTGTCGTCACTCCACTGCCACAGCGGCTCCGGGGGCAGCGTCCGCGCCTCCAAGGCTGCCGAACCGTCCCGGCGCAGGATGCCGAACCAGCGGTCACCGAAGGCGTCGCCGAAGGCAAGCCCCTGCAACGAGTCCAGCGCGGCTGTGGGAATGTTGATCATCGGAGCAGTATCACAGCGCGACGGCGCTCCGGTACACCGTCTTTGGCGCGGCCATGCCTCTGATCCGGACATGGCGCCGGGCGATCGCAGTTACAGCCGGGACAAGTACCGCTGCCCAGTCCGGGACCTGGAAGTCACTGATCGCCCGCTGTTGTACCGAGCAGGGCACAGCGTCGGCGGGGGTGTCAGGCGTGCCGTCCATGGCGGGGCCCCAACCCGCTGGTAGGTGTGCGGCAGCGATTTCGACGGCTTCCTCGGCGGTGTAGGATCCGCCAATTCGTTCCCGCCCGGAGCCTTGTGGTTCGTGCAGTCGTAGCACGCGAAACCGTTCACCGTCGAGGGGGAAGATCGACGCCAGGTCCTGATATGGGCTGGTGACTCTTGTCCGGCTCGATGCGTGCGTCTGCTTGGTACTCCAGCTTTGGAGGATGTCTCATGTGGTGACTCTTCCTGACTGACGAGCACATCACGTGACCGGTGCCTGGGCTACCGTCGGCGTGGTTGCTGCGTGCCGGCGAGGTGC
>NZ_JBSHAF010000025.1:0-18183 GCF_053611365.1 Streptomyces sp. NPDC054813
TAAGAGACAGGAATTGGCCTCCGGCCATTCCATAACCCTGCGTGCCTCCGGCACGAAAAGACAGGCGGAGAGGGTTTGTGCCTCCGGCACAAATCCGGGTGCTGATTTTGATTGTGGGGCGGAGAGTTCGGGTTTGAGTTGGGGATTGGGTTGAGGGTCCGTCATGCGCCCTTTCCCGGAGTCAGGTTCGGGGGGAATCTCCGATCCCCTTAAAACCGAGGGGACTTGAATTGTATTCCGTGGAGAAAAGTAAATCACGGAATACGAGAGGAGGGCAATAGGGCCCCTCCGGGGCCCGATCGCCCGTTCAGAGGTGGGGGGGTTGGGCTGCCTCCGGCAGACCGCTGTGCGGTCCGGGCGCGCCAGCGCCCGAGCGCGGAGGCCCCGCCGACGCGCAACCTGAAACCCCCGGCCCCGATCCCCGAGGCCGCCGCGCCGCCCTAGCCCGCCCCCACCTTTCTCTCATTCGGGCAGGGAGAGCGGCAGCAGAGGGGATGTCAGCTCCCCCGACCACGCGTAAGAGCCCCTCTGACCTGGAGTGTTGGAAAGGCCGGCCGCTGGTCGAGGGCAGGGGATGACGCAGGAGATAGCGCAGGAGATTGCGCGTGAGGTGGTGCAACAGATCAGGAGTGCTGTATTATGGAACATGTCGGAAGGGGTGGCCCCCTAACCGGCACCGCCGAACGTTCGTCAACAGAAAGGCGTAAGCGTGGAAATCGTCATCAGCGGAGGCAAGGTGGCTCCCAGTACGGACGAGATCACGACCCCTCAGGCCGCAAAGGCCCGCCGGATCGCCAATTTCCTCCCGCGCCCGGAACTCCTCCGGGACGCCGTCATCGAGCACAACCAGGACGACAACACCACGTCAATTCGGTTCGAGACCACGGCCGGTCCCATCCGAATCCTTCTGCCGGTCGCCCAGGGATTTGAGTTCCACATCATCCACGACAGCGACACCGGGCCCCGCATTCTCGGAACATTCCGAGGAGCATCCCTTTCGGTGCGAGCCATCGCATTCCGCATCAGTGAATTTCTGCGGACGCGCGGACTGAAGTAGGAGGCAATTCCGGGGGGCCCGGTTTACCGGGCCCCCCGGACAGCCCCAGCACCTACACCAACCGAAGGGAAAGTCACGTGAGCATGACGAGCATTGAGCCCGCCCACCGCGCCGTTCCGGCGACCGAGGCAGAGCGAGAGCAGATGGAGGCCGCTTTCCGGGCAGCACTGGAACAGCTCCCCGAGAACACCGGTTTCCCGCACGACGTGCGCGAGTTGACCCGGCCCCTGTTCGAGGTGGGATGGATCTCCGGCGTACGGACCGGGCACACCGGGCCCGCGCTGGCCGACGTGCCGTTGCCGCCCCACACGTTCGGTACGGCCCTGGCCAACCTGTCCGCCGCCCTACACGCGGACAGCGGCCCCAGCATCGGGCAGTTGGTCAGCTACCACGGGTCGCAGGAGTGCTGCCACGGCCGCTACTGGGTGACGCGCATTGAGCGCGAACTGGACCGCCGAGGACGAGAGTCCACGCTCTACCGCCTCAGCGAGTACAGGAACGGCGCCTTCGTCACCGCACTGACCGGAGTCCACACGTGGAGCGTCACGGCACTGCCGCAGCACTGGCAGCGGTAAGCCCCCACGGAAAGGAACTGATCATGAGTCAGAGGATCGCCCAGCAGCTCACGACCCACCCCCGCGCCCATGTGGTCAAGCAAGAGGGCCGCGACCGGACCGGAACCATGCGCTACCGCGCACAGGTCAAGTACCTCGCAGTCGGTGACACGCTCGCAGGCTTCGGCAAGGTTCTGGAGTGGTCGGAGACTGACGCGGCCGACGGGTGGCGGATGTTCCGTATGGTCACCGAGCGCCCGCAGTACTACCCGGTCGAGACCAACGTGTTCCACGTGCCGGAGTACCTCTACTACGGCGTTACCGCCCTTGCCGAGCAGGAAGAATGACCTGACCCGGTACAAGCCGCCGCAGTCGTAGCCGCAGGTCAGCAGGCCGCCCCGGGGGTGGGGCGCACCGGAGATTTAATCGGTTGCCCCACCCCCAGGGTTAGGTATTATGGAACCAGTTCGGAAGGGTTGGCCCCCTACCGGACACGCCGAAAGTTCGTCATCAGAAGGGAAGCCCCAAGTGGCTCACGAGATCGAGCAGTTCACCGACGGCACCGCCGCTTTCGCGTCCGCCAACACAAGCGCCTGGCACAAGCTCGGAACCGTCACCGACGGCGCGATGACCGCCGAGGAGGCCATGCGCATCGCGTCTCTGTCCGGCTGGAACGTGCGACTCCTCCCCCTCACCGCGACCGAGATCACGCCCGACGGAGTCGCGCCGCTGGAGGTCCCGCAGCACTTCGCGACCGCACGCACACACCCCAAGACCGGCCGCACGCAGACCCTCGGAGTGGTCGGCAGCGACTACCACCCCGTTCAGAACGAAGAACACGCCGAGTTCCTCAACCTGCTGGCCGACGAGTCCGGCGCGCACTTCGAGACCGCCGGATCGCTCAAGGACGGCCGCCAGGTGTTCCTCACCATGAAGATGCCGCAGGGTCTCACGATCGGCGGGAACGACGACGTTGATCTGTACATCGCGGCATTCAACAGCCACGACGGAGGCAGCGCGTTCCGCATCGTCGTGACACCGGTCCGGGTCGTGTGCGCCAACACCATGCGCGCCGCCATCCACGGGGCACGCTCCTCGTTCGTGGTCCGGCACACCGCCGGAGCCAAGGCCCGTATCGCGCAGGCCCGTTCCGCCCTCGGTCTGACGTTCAAGTACGCCGAGGAGTTCGAGCAGGCCGCACAGCGCATGATCGAAGCCGAGATGACGCTCAGCGAGCTGAAGTCGGTGGTGGACGAGCTGTGGCCGGTCAAGGACAGCGACCACGCCCGCGCCAAGACCAACCAGCGCCAGCGGTGGGGAGCGATCTCGAACCTGTTCGAGCACGCCGACACCCAGGCCGGTATCCGGGGCACGCGGTGGGCCGGATACAACGCGCTCACCGAGTACGCCAACCACGTCGCCCCGACCCGGGGCAAGACCGACGCCGAGAAGGCGGACGCCCGCGCCGAGCGGGTCATCAGCGGAGCGGCGAACGACCTGATGGAGAAGGCATTCGCCCTCACCACGGTCTGACCCCCTGACCGCCGGGTGGGCACCCCAACTCCCCCACGGGGGTGCCCACCCGGCCCCACCGGCCAGCAGTGGCCGCACCCGCCCCCGAGCGCGGAGCGCTCAACCCCGCATCAGGAGCGCGGAGCGCTGCCCGCCGGCCCCTGCCGCGTAGTGGCAGCGCGTCGCGTCTGCGGAGCAGCCCGCGCGCCAAGAACACGTCCGCCGCTTCCTGCGCCCAGGCCGCGCCGGCGGACGCCCAGCAGCTCGACACCCACCGCCCCACGGAAGGCCATCCATGCCCATCCCGAAGTGGACGATCAAAGGCATCGTCGACGACTACGACACGTGCGGTTGCTGCGGCCGCCGCGGACTCAAGCGCACCGTCGCGCTCATGCCGCTGGACGCCGACGGGAACGAGGACGGCACCGCCGAAGACGTCGTGTACTACGGCACGTCGTGCGCCGCTATCGCGCTGAGCTGGACGCAGGGCAAAGTGACCGACACCGCGCGCGCCGCCCAGGCCGAGCGGGACCAGCGCGACGCCTACGCCCGCCGGATGATCAGCATCTACGCCCCGGTGGAGTTCGCCCCCGTCCGCGACAAGGCCCGCGTCTACTACGGCCGCAACCAGCACCAGCGGGACACGGGCGTGAAGGCGACCGAGGAAGTGGCGAAACTGCTGGACTCGGCCCGCGCCACGCTGGCCGACACCACCACCGGCCCAGCCCGCCCCTCGCGTATCGAGGACTTCCGCCGCTACCTCGTGATCTTCACCAGCGACGACCGGATCTTCCTCGTGCGGCGCGTGCCGGAGGAGGAGGCCGAGCGCCAGGAGCAGGCCGCCGCCGCCCAGCGCCGCGCGGACCAGATCCGGGGCAGCGTCCTGGTGGTGGCCGCGCTGGACGCCGAGGCCGCGCGCGACGTCGCGTACGCCGACGAACTGACTCGCGAGTGGAACGCGAAGGCATGGCAGGCCGCCCATGTCTGAGACCGCCCCCGCGCCCAGGTTGTTCATCGGGAGCCGCGTCACCTACCACGGCAGCATCACCGAGATGCACGACCGCCCCCTGTACCTCCTGCCGTGCACGTGGTTCGGACACTGCGACGCCTGCTGGGAGCAGGACGACGAGTTCGGCGAGCAGCACCCGATGGAGCGGGACCACTTCATGGCGGTCGACCTCACCACAGACCGCCGTTTGCACCACGCCCGCCGAGCGCACCTGACCCCGATCCCGCACGAGTGGCCCGCAGACGCCGTTCCGTTCAACATCAACGGCTACTGGTACGCCGCCGCGTACACCACGGCAGGCGGAAGCGACCAGGCCCGGACGGTGCACTTCTACACCGCCGAGGACTTCATGGGGCGCACCTGGTGCCACTTCCACGAGCCCGCGCCCGACATCCGCCGCCTGGACGAGTTGGGCCGCCGCCGCCCCGTCATCTGACCAGTGCCCGCGCGCCACGGCGTGCGGGCACCCCCGCCCGCCGCGCGCAGCCGGCCCCCAACCCGTCGCCCCGCTGGAGTCACCGTGACGAGCCCGTACCCCGACCAGCCCGCCCGCGCCGACCGCCGCAGCCTGCCCTACCCCGGAGACGAAGCGATCACCGCCGCCCGCGACCGCGCGCACCTCGCATTCGCCCAGCTCTTCACCGCCCTGGGGACCGGACGTCACCGCCTGCACTACGCCGCGGTGGACGTCGACGGCCGGTACGCCCTGGCCAGCGCCACCGTCACGGTCACGACCGCCCCCGCATGGCACCTGGATGCCGACCCGGACGAGTTCGTCACCATCGAGGCCGCTGTGACGGCCGCCCTGGAAGGCAGCTGCACGGTCCTGGCCACCCTGGTCGTGCAGACCGAGCAGGCCTCGGGCCCGATCGTGTGCGGGTGGCGGATCGAGCGCGGACGGCTGCACGGCATGAGGACCGCCGCGGTGCAGGCCGCCGTACGGCCGTGCGGGGGCAGCTCGGCGCCCGTCGCCCGCGCGTACCCCGCCCCGTTCCTGCCGGACCCGTCCGTCACCGGCTGAGGCCCCCGCCCGGCCCCGGCGGGGGCCGGGTCGCCCGCCAACTCCCCATTCCCGTACGCCCTGTGAGGAGACACCCTGTGATCACCATTGCGACCCCGTCCGGCACCGTCCGTGCCGTTCCGTCCGAGGCGGATGCCACCGGCAGCGTGCTCTACACCCTCACCGGTGCCGCCAAGGGAACTGTCCACGTGACCGCGACCAGCAGCCCCGCCCGATGGGACCGCTTCGACGCCGTCCGCGCCAGTCTCGGATCCGTCAGCGCGCGCGAGCTCCCCGCCGAGCCGCTGGTACGCATCCGTGGCCGCGCCTACCAGGGCAACACGGTCCGGGTGCTCGCCCACTCCGCCGACGTGCCCTGGGGATGGCTGGAACGCGATCTGACCGACACCGACGACCGGCCCGCTCCCCCGCAGGCCAGCCAGACGCTGACCGCCATCCTGCGCGCATGCGCCGGCCACTACGCCGCGCGCAGCGACTTCCCCAGCCTCCAGCACGCGGCCCGCCGCCACGACGCCCCGCAGCTGCTGAAGTGGCTGGACGCGATGATCTCGCACGCCGAACGGGCGCAGGCCCGCTGGCTGGACGAGGCCGAGACCCACCGGGTCCAGGCCGCCCGCAGTCTGGCCGCCTGGTGGACGCTGGCCCGCTGGTTCACCGCCCGTCCGCACCCGGTGCTCGCACTCCTACTGGCACCGGACCGCGAGAGCCTGGCCCACCGCGCCGAGTACCTGCCGAAGTGGGCCGAGATCAGCACGCGCGCAGCCTCGGAAGAGAGCCGCCGTCTGACGCTCTTCCGGTCGGAGTACGAGGAACTGTCCCGGCCCACCGCCCCGCCGGAGAGCCAGGACCGCCCGTACTTCGTGGTCGGTCAGTGGAAGGGCGGCGGCAACGTCGACATCTGGCACGTCGAGGAGGCCCCCACCGATCCGGGCGAACTGTCCGACCTGTGCGAGCAGCACACCGTGGACGCCGAAGACGCGTTCGGCAGCGTCGAGATCGTCTACGCCGCCAGCCCGGAGGCAGCGGCCGATCAGGCCCGCCGAGAGGCGAGCGAGACCAGCGAGCGCATCCACCGCGAGCTCACCCGCCCGTAGGCCGATAGCGGCAGCTCCCCGGGGTGGCCTACCGCCAGGCCGCCCCGGCCCCCGCCCCTGATCACGAGGAGAGACAACCCGTGGCAACGTTCGCGCACGCCACCCCGGAACGCTGCGCCCAGCTCGGCCGCGCCCTCACCGCCGCCGGCCTTAGCTGGAGCGACAACGGCCGCCAGGACGACCCGCAGTACCTCACCTACACCGTGACCGACCCGCACGGCCGCACGTGGCAGGTCAGCCCGGCCACCAACTTCCAGATCTCCCCGTCCAGTCCGGGGCAGATCTGGCAGGCCAGCTGCGCGGCACTGATGACGAGGGCCCCGGTCCTGTCCGCCCGCCTGGTGGCGGAGCACATCAAGGACGTCCCGGCATGAGCAGCCCGCCGCCGTTTGGGCCCGAGGACTTCGAGGAGCGGTGCGAGACCTGCAACGCCCCGCCCGGACAGCTCTGCCACGCCTGGTGCGACACCGGATACACCGCCGAGGACGCCCGCGCCGACGCCGAGCGCCACGCCGCCCAGCGCGAGGCCAAGCCCCCTGCGCCGTAGGCGCACCGCCCCGAGTCCCCCGCCCACCTTTCCCGAAGGAGACCCCTCATGGAACTGTCCACCCCCGCCGGCCTTGAGTCCCTCGCACGCGCGGTTGCCGAGCAGCTCGGCGCCGACCGCACCGAGAAGGACGGCGACACCGGCCGGGTGCGTGTCGTCTACGCCGACGGCCGCGCCCTGGAATTCACCCCCAACCGCCCCCGGACCCGGATCACCGTCACCGCGGTTCTGCCCGAGCAGGCGACCGCGCACGGCATCGAGGTCAAGGCGATCACGGTCACCGCCCTGCCCCGCCCGCGCCCCAGCGAGAGCCAGGCCAAGGCCACGGCGCGGCACACGGCCGACCACATCCGTCAGCGGCTGCTGCCCGCGCACACCGCCGCCCTGGCCGAGCTGCGCGAGCGCACCGCCCCCCAGGTGGCCACGTTCCAGCGTGCCGAATCCGCCCTTGCCGGATTCCTCGACCGCCCCCGTGGCGGGGTGGCGATCTCCGAGCAGCCGGTACGCCGCCCACTGGGGCTGACCGCCCGGTGCGCCGTCGCCTGGTGGCACACGCTCGACGGCCCCTCCCGCGCCGTAGCACCGTTCATGGCCGACGCCCTGCGCCGGGCCGGACTGGCGACGACGGAGCCGCACGGCAGCGGCAACGTGTTCTTCGCCGAGCCCCCAGCCGAGCCCTCCGACACCCGGTTCCGGATCGCCCCTGCCGCCGGGCGCGAAGGATGGGACCTGGTCGACGAGTTCACCGGCGCCTGCCTGCGCACGTACGACGACCGGGAGTGGGCCCAGGGGATCGCCGAGAGCGCGAACGGCGAGGAGGACGCCGCCCGGCGCGCCGCCGTCGCGTCCATGGACCTGCCGGGACTGTCGGCAGACCTGATCGAGGTCGAGCAGTTGCGGGCGCTGGCCGTGGAGTTGGCCACCGCCGGGCACATGCCCTACGGCCTGACCGACGTCGACTACACGCAGACGCCGGGATTCCACATCTACCCCAGCGCGGAGCCGGGCAGGGCCAAGGTGGCTCGGCTGCTGGAGCCCTGGGGGGCGATCCGGCCCGGTGCCCGCTTCGAGGCACCTGAACGCGAAGTCGAGCGCTACGACGAGGACTTGGAGGCCTACGCTCGGCTCCTGGCCAGGACCGGCCGGACGGTGGCCGTCATGCTGGACGGCATCCAGGTCACGTACAACGACCCGCCGACCAGGCCCTGATCTGCCCGTTTCGGGGTGGGGCAGCCCCATGAAAATCGGTTGCCCCACCCCATGATGTAGGTATTATGGAACATGAAGGGGCAGGGCAGTCCCCGTGGACTGCACCGCAGCCGCGCCGCCCACCGGGCCGAACGCGCCGCGGGAGGGCTGCACCCCTCCCCCGCCACCACACCCGCACCGAGAGAGGGCACCTACGTGACCGACGCGACCAGCACCCCCGAGTGCCGCCAGCACGGCCCCATGACGCTGCACACCGGCGACCAGTCCCCCGCACAGCGCTTCACCGGCACCTGGTACACCTGCACCGATCCGACCTGCTGGAGCGCCGTCCTGTATCCGTCGGCCGAACTGGTCGCCGACCTCGAAGCGCAGGGGCGTCCGGCGAAGGCCCCCCTGACCATCACCCACACCCGCGCTGAGGGCACCCTGCTGTCCGGTTCAGTGAAGGGCGACGGCGCGTACGAGCTGCTCCGGCCGTTCCGCTTCCGGGCCTCTACCTCGATCGGGATCTACCTGCGCGGCTCCCGCGACCGCCGCGCCGACCTGTACCTGATCGGCCAGGCGGCCGACGCCCTACGGGAGGCCGGCCACCAGGTGACCGTCGAGATCGACGAGACCCAGCGCCGGGCCTTCGCCGAGGCCGAGAAGGACCGCACCGACCGGGCGGCCGGACGCGCCGAGCACTTCGAGGCCCGGGCCGAGCTCTACCAGACGTCGTCGGACGCGAAATGGGAGCGCGGGCGCGAGATCACGCGCGGGTACGCGGGCGAGCCGGTGAAGGTCGACCACTACTCGGCCAACCGCCACATGCGCGACCTGGAGCGCGCGCACCGCCTGTTCGGCCAGTCCGTCCAGGAGCAGGCGGAGGCCGACCGCTGCGCGGACCGCGCGGTCACGGCCGAGCACTACGAACAGCACAGAAAGAACCCGGGGGTGACGCTGCGCCGCCTGGAGCGCCTACAGGCCGACCGGCGCCGAGTCGAGCGCCAGCAGGCCCGGACGGTCGAGGGCGCGGAGGCGGGCAAGCTCACCGTTGAGGCCCTGGTCGCGGCCCTTATCCGGCTCGACGCCGACCATGCCGACCTGTGCGACGAGATCGGCGTATGGGAGCGGGTCATCGATCAGGCCGAGGCCGAGGGCGTGAAGCTGTGGGGGCCGGACGACTTCGAGCCGGGTGACTTCGTGCGCTCCGGCAGCCGCCTGCTGGAGGTCCTGCGGGTCAACAAGAAGACGGTCACCGTGCCGGGCGGGCCCGAGGCCGGGCCGGTCGTGTCGAAAGCCAACCGCCAGTACTCCTGGAACGGGAAGCTCCCGTACGACAAGGTCACCGGCCGCGTGAGCGCCGAGGAGATGCGGGTGCTGCTGGCGGAGGAGAAGGCGCAGCTGGGCGGAACCGCCGCGAGCGAGCAGGACCGGCGCGACGCCTGAGCGCGCCGGTTCCCTGCACGCGGCCCGGTATCTGCCGCCCTGACCTGCGCCGCCCACGGTGGGGCAGCGCTGAGAAATTCAGTTGCCCCACCCCTCGTATAACGTATTATGGAACATGTCAGATCGAAGCGAGCGAGGAGACTCCCCGTGGACCTGCACAACGCGGCCGGGCTGCTCACCACCCATGCCCAGCACGCCTACACGCTCCAGCGCGAGGCCGGCGCCGCCCTCACCCGGGGTACCCAGAGCGACCCCCGGCGGCTGGCACGGCTCGCCCACCGGGCCGAACGCGCCGTAGAACTGGCCGTGTTGTGGGACGGAGTCCTCTACGAGGCCCACGCCACCGACCAGCGCGACCTCTTCCCGCTCGCCGACCCAGCGCGCATCATCGCCGCCGCCCGCACCCTGCGGACCCTCACCCGCGACGGCATCACGCGGGCGTACGACCTGACCTGTGAGCAGTTCCCCGACAGCACCCCGGAGAGCTCCGCCAGGCACTGGGCAGCACGACTCTTCCTGCTCCACACCAACATCGTCGATCACCTGCCCGGAGCTCCCACGGCCCCCGCCGTCCTCGCCGAGCTGCACGCCGGACTCACGGACGGCTCCAGCGGCGTACGGCTGTCGGCCGGAACCACGGCCGCGCTGGAGCTGGTCACCGCCCTGCGCGAGCGACTCGACGCAGCACCGGTGGCCGCCCGCGACATCCCCGCCTGCGCGGGCAAGATCCTCATCCGTGCGCTGGAACTGGCCGCGTTCCAGGGGTGCAGCCTCACCAGCGCCCCCGGCCCCGGCAACACCGCCGTACTCGTCCCCCTGGTCGAAGACTGGAGGATCCAGATCGACGACGAGGGCTCCGCCGAGCACGCGCCGGAGGACCACGGCAGCCGCAGGGGCAGCGGAGGGTGGACGGCCCGCCTGTACGACCCGGAGGGCGAAGCGATCGACGTGGTGCGCCACCCCTCCCCCGACACGGCTGATGACTGCCTCGCCGACAGTGCGGCGTGCGCCCGCCAGCTGTCGCAGTGGCGGGCCGAGAACCAGGCGAAGGGCCCTGTCCAGGACTGAGCACCGTCCTTCCCTGCCCGCCCGAGGCGAAGGAGGCCCCGGTGTTCCCCCACCCCGAACCCGACGTACACGCCCACCTGGACGCCGACCCGCGCTGCATCTGCACGCTCCTGCGCTGCGGCGGCTCCGTCCTGTCCCCCGGCTGCCCCAGCCACGGGATGACCTCAGGACGCACCTTCACCTGGCACTTCGCCGACCGGTGCCCCCACCGCTGACCCGCGTTCCGGGAGATCCCGCACACGAAAGGACCACCGCCGTGCCCCAGGCTGACACCCCGCTGGACACCGCCGACCTGTCCACGCTCGCCGACCGCCAGCAGGCCCGGTTCACCACCGGGCACGGCCCGGTGTCCGTGCGCAGGTACGCCCGCTCCTCGGACTTCGTACGGGCCGCCGTGCACTCCCGCAACGGACAGGACCGCGCCGCGCTGCTGACCCTGCACCCCGAGGCGTACCCGCTCGCCCCGGCCTGGCTGGCCGCCATCGCCCAGGCCGCACCGGTAACGGCCGACCATCGGCACCCGTCCGCCGCCATGTCCTCGGTCCGGCTGCTCGCGCGGATGACACCGGACCACCGCAACGGCACCCCCCGGCAGTTGGACGGCTCGGTCGGCTGGAGCATGCCCGGCGCGTCCGCACGAGTCTGGCCGGACGGCCGGATCGAGCTGGGCAGCACCACCGGCGCGGAGCTGGCCGGCCAACTGGAGGGCTCCGAGTGGGACTCCTGGAAGGTGGCCGCCGTGGCAGACGCAGGCCTGCGTCTGCTGTGCGCCCCCGAGGCCCGCCACCTGACCCGCACCGGCCAGCCGTCCGGATGGCACCGGCCGTTCGACCGAAGCGATTCCGCCGGGCTGGGGCGCGAACGCAAGGGCGGCCAGATGTACGACGGCTCCACCGTCGCGTCCTGCTCCTGCGGCTGGAGAGTGACGGTCGAATCGCAGCTGGGTGCTCGCGCGCTCGCCGAGCAGCACCGCCGCGAAGCCACCAGCGGCGAACCCGCGTAACCGCCGCCACCCGCCCGCGCAGAGCGCGTACGGCACTCCCACAGTCCCGAAGACGAGAGAGGCTCCGCCATGCCCCGATCCGCACTGTCCCCGCCGCCCGCGCCGGCCCCCGCGGCTGATGACGACCGCAGGTGCGTCGACTGCGGCCTGCCCTGCACCGAGCAGGTGACCTCTTTCCCCCGCATCTGGGGCGGAAGGCGTGCTGTGTACGCCTGCTCCGTGCACGCGGCACAGCGCCGCAAGGCCATGTGAACTGCACTTTTGGCGGTGAGGCAGCGCTGAGAAATTCAGTTGCCCCACCCCAGGAATGCAGTATTATGGAACATGTCGAGAGGGTGGCTCCCTCCCGGCACCGCTGAAAGTCCGTCAACCCAGCACGAGGAGGCCAGACATGGCCACAGCCACCAAGCCCGACTCCGCCGACCAGACCGCCGAGTCCGCCCCGGTCGACGCCGACGAGGCGAGCCTGACCGCCGTCCTGCTCGACCCGGACACGATCGCGCGCGACGAATGCAACGCCCGCGAACACGACACCGAGCCCGACGCCGACCTGATCAACTCCGTCAAGGCCGTCGGTGTCCAGGACCCGGTCAGCGTCCGCCCCCGCCCGGACGGCACGTACGGCGCATTCAAAGGCTGGCGGCGCACCCAGGCCGCGCAGATCGCCAACGCCACCGCCGAGGCGGAAGGCCACGAGAAGCGGCAGATCAAGGCGTATGTGCGCGCCGACCTGGTCGGCCGGGACGCCTGGACGCGGTTCCTGTCTCTGATCGAGAACCACCAGCGCCAGGGCATGTCCCCCAAGGACACCCTGAAGGCCGCCGAGCTCTCGCTGATCGGGATGGACGAGGTCGAGCAGAAGCAGGCCGCGCGTGCCCTGGGCCTCAAGCGCGGCACCGGCAAGCGGCTTGGCCGCGCCCAGCAGCTCGACGACGCCACCCTGCGCCGCGCCTCTGCCGGGGGCATGGACCTGGAACAGATCGCCCAGCTCGCCGAGGTCGAGGACGTGCCCCGCGCGCAAGACCGCCTGCTGCGGGCGCTGGCCCGCGACGAGGCGGAGGAGGGCGGAGGGCGCGGCCACTGGGACCAGGAACTCGCGCTACTCAAGGCCGAACAGGACGACCGCACCGCCCGCAAGGAGGCCGTCGCGGCACTGGAGAAGGCGGACATCCCCATGCTGCCCACGCAACTGGCCTACGGGGAGAAGGACACCGCTCACCCGCTGTCGGAGCTGACCACGCCGCTGGGCAGGCCGCTGGACGAGGACAACCACAAGGGCTGCCCCGGCCACAGCGCCCGGCTCGACGACGAGCACCAGCCGATCTGGTACTGCGCCGACCCGGCCGAGTACGGCCACAAGGTGCGCCCGAAGCCGAAGCCAACCAAGACGGCCGAGGACGAGGAGAAGGCCGCCGAGCGGGCCCGCACCACCGCGTGCAACCGGGCGTGGAAGGCCGCCGCCGGGCCCCGCAAGGAGTTCGTCACCCGGCTGGTGCGCAGCAGCAAGGCCCTGCCGGAGGACGCCTGGCGGTTCGCCCTCGGGGTGCTGCTGGACCTGCCCCCCTTCTACGGCAAGTGGGCGCAGCGGCAGGAGGCCGAGGACGTGGCCAGCTTCCTGGGCGTGAAGCTGCCCGAGAGCCCGTTCGAGCGGGTACGGCTGTCGGATCTGGTCACCCTGTCCAAGGCCCGCACGGCGCATGTGCTGTTCGCGCACGTCGCCGCCGCCTTCGAGCGCGACATGCGCGAGCCGAAGGGCTGGAACGACGCCCGCATGCAGGTCCGCTTCCTGTGGGAGGACCCCACCCCCCAGCAGGCTGCCTACCTGCTGCTCCTGGAGAAGCTCGGCCAGGACGACAAGGGCAGCTACCGGCTGTCCGAGGTCGAGGAGCAGGCCGTCGCCGCACACCGGGGCGACGACGCCGAAGGCGAGCCCACCGCCTGACCTTCCCGCCAGGCCTGACACGCACGACGCGGCCGGGCACCGACGGTGCCCGGCCCCCGGATCACACTCGATCAAACCCCTATGGAGTCCGCCATGCCCAACTTGGGCCCTGCCGAGCCCACGCCGCCGGAAGACGGGGAAGACCAGGGAGACCAGCCGCTCACCCTCGACGTGCTGCGCCAGCTCGTCGGCAACGAATGGGCCAGCCTGCCGGGCGAAACCCTGGTCGTGCTTTCCCGTGACACCGAGGGCAACCTCTACTCGCCGTTCAGCACGTACGCGCACGGCCGCTACTCCCCCGTCTACGACCTGACCGGCGAGGTCTACCCGCTGGAAAGCGAGCTCGCGGCAGACGCCGAGCTTCGCGAGCTGTTCGAGAAGATCCCGGCCAACGCCCGCGCCGCCCTGGTGCTCTACCCGCTCGGCTGACCGCCGTGCACCGCATCAGCCGGTGCCCGCCCCCGGCCCGCCTTCAGGCACTGGTTCCCGCCGGGCGTGACAGATGCCCGGCCCATCCCACGCAACAGGAGAGGGGATACTCCCATGCCCACCCTTGCCGAGGTCCGCGCCTTCATCCGCGAACTGCCCGACGTCGTGTCCGTGGCCGTCGTCCAGGAGGCAGCCACGGACCGGCTGCTCCAGCTGGACGCCGACCAGCGCCCGGTCATCACGCCCGGCCGCACGGGGCGGATCACCGCCACGATCCGCCCGGCCTGTCTTCGCCTGCTGACCGGCACCGTCCAGCAGCCCAACCGCACGGGCACCCGCTTCGACTTCCTGCTGGATGAGGCCTCCACCGAGCGGCTGCGCCGGGACCCGAACAACGGCACCCGGTTCCGCATCGCCAAGGACGAGAAGCGCTACCGGCTCGCGAAGGTCCCGGCCTCCTGCATCGAGCTCACTGACACCCCGGCCGACTCCTAGATCGCCCCGGAGATTCGGGGGCAGCGCGCCGAGTGCTGCCCCCGGCCCGGCCATTCCGTCCTCACCCGCAACTCCCGTGAAGGGAGCGTGACTTCCATGAGCCGCGCGATCCCCGTGCGCTGCCTCGCCCGGCCGCTGGCCGGCGGACTGGTCGTGCCGTGGGTCTCCCTGATCCACAACGGGCACGCAGTATTCGGCAGCCTCGACGCCGACCGTGCCCGGCGCGCCTTCCTCCAGCGCCTGTGCCAGATCTGCTCCCAGCCCCTTGAAGAGCGGTTCTTCGTCATCGTCCGCCCTGCCGACCAGCAGCAGGGCTACTCTCCCGAGCCTGCGCTCCACCCGGAGTGCCAGCCCTACACCGCGGCGAACTGCCCGATGCTCAACGGCACCGCCACCCACTACCGCTCCCGCCCCGTGCTCGCCTCCCATCCCGCGGCCCGCCCCTGCTCCGACCCGTCGTGCCCGTGCCCCGAGCTGACGCCGGACGAGGGGCACACCGCCCGTAGCGGACGGCCCGCCGACCGGTACGAGGCATGGATGATCGCTGCCCGGCACTACCAGGTGGTGTTCCGCCAGGACGCGCCCGACGTCCCGGTCGGGATCAGCCTGGACGTGCCCGTCCTGCGCAAGCGCGTCCTGCGTGAGGCCGTCCTGCCCGCCGACCACGCCGCCCTGCTCGACCTGCTGCGCGCCGCCCTGGGACTGGAGCAGCCCTAGCCCGTACGTACCGGGCCCGGCCCGGTACGCCGCCCCCATCTGCGCACCCCCGAAGGGAAGTTGCATGCCCACCGCGTACCCCGTGACCCTGCCGCCCGTTCCCGACGACCCGGAGACCGCCTGGCACGCCCAGCGCGTCAGCGAGACGGTCTTCGAGCGGCCGGACGAGGGGTGGCCCTCCGCCACGACCCTGTTCGCGATCGACGCCTCCAGCCCGGCCGAGGCGGAATTGCGCGTCCTGGCGTGGATCAACCACAGCTACGAGGACGACCTCCGCCGGGCGACCGCCACCGCCGAGCAGCAGGCCGGCCCCCACCGCTGGCACGTCAGCCTGCGCATTCTCGGCGAATTCTGAGCCCGACGCAGGTATGCCGGGCCCCGCCCCCACCGACCAGAGAGGAACCACCGTGACCACCCCCGAGCCGAAGACCCCCGTCGACCGGAGCACCCCCGTCGGCAAGGCCGTCATCGCGCTGCACAGGCAGTTGACCGATCTGGAGGAGCGCACGGACGAGTGGCCCGGCGCGGACGTCGTCGACCTCCTCAGCGACTGGCTGGAGCAGTTCGACTTCACCGCCTCGGCACCAGCCGTCGCGCGCATTCCGCCGCGCCCGCCGGGACAGGCCTGGGTGCTGCGCCGCTGGGACCGGCACGAAGACGGCATCGAACTGTTCACCGACGAGGGCTCCGCGCTGGCCGAGCTCGCCCGGCACGTGCGCGGAAGCTGGGACAACCTCCTGGGCGACGACGACGTCCCCGACACTCCGCCCACCGACGACCGTACGGCCGTGGACCTCTACTACGGGCCCGACCGCGACAACCGCCCGGACGAGGGCTACTCGCTGTACGCCGACACCATCGGCGGGCGGGGCCGGCCACGGATCGTGCCGCTCGCCTTCCAGTTCCCCGATGCCCTCGACTGCGAGCGCGCCAACCGTGCCGCCGTCTTCCACGCCGGAATCCACGGCGGTCTTCCCTGTCTGGAGGTCGACGGCGTCCTGGTCTTCGCCTACCTCGACCCCCAGGTCGGCGCCGTCCGGGTGTCCGTCCACCTCGACAGCGCCCCGGACCACCTCGTGAGGCCCGACGACACGGTGCCGCTGCGGGTCAAGGTCGAGGACACGATCGTGCTCGACGACAGCAATGCAGAAGGCGCCCCCAGGCCGCCGCTGCTGGACGCGCTACTGAGCGCGGCCGACGCCGTACGGATACAGAAGGAGCCCATCCTCGCCGCGGCTCTGGCCGCCGGCCTCCTGTGGCGCTGCCCGACCTGCCAGTGGGACAACCCGGCTGCGGCAACCTGCTGCGAGGGACCCGGGCCCTGCCGAATCCCCCAGCCTGCCGCAGGAGTTGAGGCGGAGCACGAGTAGGCCCAAGCCGGCCTCTACGGGGCGGGTGTCTCCACGGTGAGAAAAGGGGGATGACACCCGCCCCTAGTTATAGGTATTATGGAACTTGCTTGGGTGGCCCCCGGGCACCGCCAGACCGTTCGTCGCATCAAGGAGTACCTCTATGAGCGGAGAGACCACCGCTGTCATCCGCGGCCGCGTGTACGGGACCGTGCAACTGCGCCACACCGAACACGGCACACCCGCCGCCCGGTTCACCGTGATGCAGGTGCCGCGCGAGTACGACCGCACCCGAGGGCAGTGGCGCGACGGCGAGCCGGTCCCGGTCATCTGCACCGTCACCGGACCGCTGGCCCGGCACGCCGCCGAGTGCCTCACCGACGCCGTGCACGTGATCGCCACCGGGAACCTGGCCCTGCGCGACAACCTGCTCCACCTCGACTCCGCCCAGATCGGCGTGGACCTCGCCCACCACGTCGCCTACATCGACGACACCCTGCCCGCCGTCCTCGCCGGACGCGCGCCCGCCCCGGCACCGCGTGCGGCCCCCGAGCCTGCGCCCCGCGCTGAACCCCGTCCGGCCGCAGCTCCCGCCGCCGCACCAGCTGACGACTGGTGGCAGTCGCCGCCGCGCCGCTCCTGGGACGCGGTCACCGCACCCAGCCGCACCGGCCGCTGACCACGCCACACGATCCCGCACCGCCCATCACGGCACCGGCATGCCTGCCGGCCGCCGCCGTTCACGGAGGTACACCGTGCCCAGCCCCGCCCTGTCCGAGCGAGCCGCCCGCGCCGCGCTCGCCGCCCACTTCCCGCCCCACCAGGTCGCCGCCCATCTCGCCCATCACCCTGCCCAGGAGGTCTGGCAATACGGCGTCGACCACGACGCCAGCGGCCGCCTGGCCCAGTACAAGCCGCGCGAGGAACTCGCCAACGCCCAGCTGACGTGCCAGTTCGTCATCCCGTCGGACGACGCGTGGCCCGCCGCCCTGGCCGACCTCGGCCCCGACCGCCCGCTCGGTCTGTGGGTGCGCGGACACGAGCAGCTGCCCCAGCTGACCGCCCGGGCCGTGGCCGTGACCGGCAACCGGGCCGCCACCGCCGAGGCCCTCACCCGCACGAAGGCCTTCGCCACCGCCGTCGCCGAGGCCGGGCACACGGTCACCGCCACGCTCGCGTACGGCGTCGACTCAGCAGCCCACAGGGCTGCCACCCAGGCCGGGCGCCCGACGCTCGCCGTCCTGCCCCGCGGCCTGGACCGCGCCCACCCGCACGACCACGCCCAGCTGCTGAGCTCCATCCCCGCCAGCGGCGGCGCGGTGGTCAGCCTGTTCCCGCCCGGCACCCCGGCCAGCGGAGCAACGCTCCGGGCCAGCGCCGCACTGCTCGCCGCGCTGGTGCGGGCGGTGGTTCTCGTCGAGGCCCTGGACCACGCCGAGGCGGCGATGCACACCGCCGAGGTCGCCGCCGACCTGAACCGGCCCGTGCTCGTCCCGCCCCCCACCGGCGACGTGCGCGCCGACGGCAACGTCCGCCTGCTCGCCGAGCAGCGCGCCGTCCTCGTCCCCGACCCCGCGCACGCGCTCGCCGCCCTGCGCTGACCTGCCCAACCGACCTTCCCTGGCGGCGCGGCCACCCGCGGCGCGGGGCCCCGAGGGCTTGAGGGGTGGCGGCCCCCCCCCCCGCGACGAGGCCCAGCCCGGGCCGAGAGCTGGTCAGGGGGTGGGGGGGTAGCCCAGACACCCACCC
>NZ_JBSHAF010000025.1:18193-79446 GCF_053611365.1 Streptomyces sp. NPDC054813
CCCGCGCCCCGCGCCGGCGGCGGCGCGCCCCCCCCCCCCGCGGCCCGCGGGGCCCCCCCCCCGGCGCGCCCCCCCCCCCCCCCCGCGCGCCCCCCCCCCCCCGGGGGCCCCCCGGACCCCGGAAGGAGTGACGGAGGCCATGCCCCGCACCGCGTACACGCTGTCGCTGCCCGGCCTGAGCACTACCGACGACCTGGACACCGTCATCAACTGGGGCCTCGGCGCCGACTCCACCGCCTACCTCGCCCAGATGCTCACCGACCCCGACGCGCACGGCATCGACCTGGAGCGCACCGCCGTCCTCTATATGGCCACAGGTAGCGAGTGGCCGGAAACCCGGCTCCTGGTCGAGGAGTTCATGCTGCCGCTGCTGCGCGAACACGGCGTGCGCCTCGTCCAGCTGGCCCGCAACGGGCACCTGAAGTCCGACGGCTTCACGGTCCTGGACGACTCCCGCCACCCCGAGCAGCTCTTCACCCGCGGACCGTGGACGCTGTGGGACGACCTGGAGTCCGTCGGCACGGTGCCCCAGCAGGCCGGCACCCGCAAGTGCAGTCTGTGGGCGAAGGGCGACGTCGGTGACTGGTGGCTCGCCCGGGTCTTCGGCGGCCACCGCCCGTTCCGGCAGGTCATGGGCTTCAACGCCAATGAAGCCGGGCGCTGCCTCCGTGACGAGACCGCGTCGAAACTCCCCGGCCGGACCGGGGTGTATCCGCTCATCGACTGGGGCTGGGGCCGGCAGCAGGTGGAGGACTACCTCCTGAAGCGGTTCGGGGTGCACTGGCCCAAGAGCTACTGCACTTTCTGTTGCTTCCCGGTCTCCATGGGCGCCCTGCCCGCCCACCTGGAGCGCATGCGCACGCACCCGGAGATCGCGGGCGAGGTGCTGCGCCTGGAGTACACGGCGATGAGCCTCAACCCGAACGCGAAGCTCTACGGCCGCAGGACCCTCCTGGAGATGTTCGACCCCTCCCAGCCGCGGGACCGGGCCTGCCTGGACGCGTTCGAGCGTGAGCTCGACATGCCGTGGGCGCTCTACCACGTCCGCCGCCTGTTCCTGTTGTCCGGCACCGGCGAACGGCGCCCGGTGAAGCGATCCACCGAGCGCGTCGACATCGGACGCCCCGAGCAGATGGCACAGCGGCTGGTCACCGTGGGCGGACGTCACGGCATCGACGTCGAACGCGACCCGCAGTACGGGCGCGCGCGTTCCTGGACCCGCCCCCGCACGAAGACATTGCCGATGGCCGAGGAACTCTTCGCGACCGCCCCGGCCCGCGTGATCAACAAACAGGACCCGAACTTCGAGCAGGCATGGGACGCCCTGGTCACCGGCTCCACCGCCCAGCTCCCGCTCGCCTGAACACCCCACCCCCTTCCGGAAGGACCCGTCGTGCGCGCTCGCCCGGCCTTACTCCCTGATCCGTCTCGTCTTTCGCGCCGTGCTGTACCTGGCCACACCGTCCGGGAATGACGTACGGGCCGCCATGCGGGCCGGACTGCTGGCCTGCATGACGACCCCGGCCCAGGGCAACGTGATCCCGCCCGGCTGCCTGTACGCCTGCGACAACGGGAAGTTCGGCAAGGGCTGGCCCGGTGAGAAGGCCTGGTTCGCCTGGCTGAAGGCGACGGTCGACCGCTACGGACGAGATCGCTGCCTGTGGGCCGTCGCCCCCGACGTCCCGATGGACGCCGCGGCGACCCTGACCCAGTCGCTGCCCTGGCTTGAGCCGATCCGCTCCCTGGGCATCCCGGCCGCCTTCGCCGCCCAGGACGGCAGCGAACACGGCCTCATCCCCTGGGACTTGATCGACGTGCTGTTCCTGGCGGGCTCCACCGAGTGGAAGACCTCACCGGCCGCCCACCGCCTCGCCCTTGAGGCCCGCGAGCGCGGCCTGGCCGTCCACATGGGCCGCGTCAACTCCCGCCGGCGGCTGCGCATCGCACAGGCCTTCGGCTGTACCAGCGCCGACGGCACCTACCTCGCCTTCGGCCCCGACACCAACCTGCCCCGCCTCCTGGCCTGGATGAACGAACTCCACACGACCCCAACCCTGTTCGGAGACGACACATGACGACGACCTGGCTGCGCTACGTGGGCGCATCGATCATGGGCATCCTCGACCCCGTCCCCTCCACCGTGGCCTCCCCCATGACCGAGGAGGAGAGCGCATGGGTCCGCGAGAATGCCTGGACCAAAGGACTGCGCAAGATCGACAACGCCTACCCCCACGGCTTCCACCGGTGGTGCTCGTGCGAGGCCGGCCTCTGCCACTCCTGCCGCACCGGCCACCACGACCAGTGCATCAGCTCAGACGGCCCCCGCGTCGACGAGCACGCCGGCACCATGACGGACCGCCGCGGCTTCGTCGTCGCCGTGATCTTCTACAGGCCCGACCAGCAGCCCTGCCGCTGGATCTGCCCGTGCACGCACGAACCGGACGCCGAAGCAGACGAGGCCACCGTCGGCGCCGCCCCCGAGCAGGCGGCGCCGACCGCCCACCGGTCGACGGCGCCTTGCCTGTCGTCCGCGCCCGTGTCCGCACCGGACGGGCAACTCTCCCTCTTCTCCGGCGCCGTTGCGCCGGAGGAGTCCACCGGCGGTGAGACGCCATGACGTTCCCTGTCCAGGAGACGCTCCCGTTCGAGGACCTGCCGGAGATTCCGCCCACGTCGCCCTGGTGCCAGCGGTGGCGCCAGGGTGCGCACTCCTGGCGGCACATGCGGGACGGCGGATTCGACGCCCGCACCTACCGCGTGGACGTCATCGCCGAGAAGGGGCCGGGCGAGGAGTTTGTGCTCGCGCACCACTATTCGCGGTCGTACCCGGCGGTGAAGGTGCAGTTCGGCCTGTACGACGTCTCCGGCAGCAAGCGGCGGCTGTGCGGCGTGGCCGTGTTCGGGGTGCCGGTCAGCACGGCCGTCCTCACCAACCCCCTGCCGCACCTGGTCCCCTACACGGAGTCGTTGGAGTGCTCCCGGTTCGTCCTGCTGGATGAGTGCCCCGGCAACACCGAATCGTGGTTTCTCGCCCGGTGCTTCGAGGCGCTGCTCGCCGGCGGTGTCCGCGGGGTCGTCTCGTTCGCCGACCCTGTCCCGCGCCGCACCGCCTCCGGCGTCCTGGTGATGCCCGGGCACGTCGGGACGATCTACGCCGCGACCAACGCCGTGTACGCCGGCCGGGCAACCGCCCGCACGGTGAAGCTCCTGCCGGACGGAACCGTCTTCCACGCCCGGGCCGCGCAGAAGATCCGCCGCCGGGAGCAGGGTCACCAGTACGCCGCCGCCCAGCTCATCGCGCTCGGAGCACCGCGGCCGCGGCCCGGCTGCGACCCCGCCCTCTGGCTGCGCGAGGCGCTGGCCGCGGTCGGGGCCCGCAACGTACGCCACCGCGGCGCGCACAGATTCGTGTTCCGGCTCGGCCGGACCCGCCGCGAGCGGGAGGAGATCGAGCTCGGCCTCCCCGCGCGTCGGCCTTATCCCAAGCAGCCCGACCCCGAACCATCGCCCGCCTGATCTACGGCGGCACCGTCCGCCCCCTGAGTTCCAACCCGACTGCTCTCGTCTCACTGGAGTTGACATGCCTTCGCGTCCCACCAGCTCGTCCACCACGCCCGACCTGACCTCGTACGATCTACTCGCCCCGCAGCTGTCCGGCGGAAAGGACAGCGCGGTCATGATGGCCGTGTTCATGGAAGCCGCCCGCACCGCCGGCGTGGCCGACCGGGTGATCTCGTACCACTCCAGCCTGGGAGTCCTGGAGTGGCCGTCCGTCGTGTTCGACGGCATCCGCTACCCGGGGGTGTCCGAGCTCGCCGCCCTGCAGAGCGCCGCGTTCGGGGTGCCCGCCGACCGGCACCTGGAGGTCACCCGCACGATGCCGGGCCCGGACGGGATCCGGATGCCGCACAGTCTGCTCACCGAGATCGCGGCGTACGGGCGCTTCCCGCGCATGGGCAGTCCGTACTGCCGCAAGAGCGCCAAGGAGAGCGTGGTCTCCGCCGCCTGGACGCCGATCGTCGACCGCCTCAAGCGCGAGCTCGGCCGGCCGGTGCGGATCTTAAAGGTCATGGGCTTGCGCAGCGATGAGGGCCCCGACCGCAAGAAGCGCCCGGCTTTCCGTACGGTGCAGGTCAACGGGGCGCGGGTGGTGGACGAGTGGCTGCCCGTCAAGGACTGGTCAACCGCCGCCGTCAAGGAGTGGCACGTCGACGCGCCGGTTCCGTACTCCTGGACGTACGACTCCGTGCCCGGTGCCGGCGACTGGTCCGGTACCTCCCGATGCTCCTGCTCGCTGTGCGTCTTTGCCTCCAAGCGCGACGTACTGCTCTCCATCGGCCGGCGGCCGCGGCTGGCCGACCTGTACGCCGAGGTCGAGCGGGCGCGGGGCGACAGCTTCCGCGCGGACTGGCGCATCGCCGACCTGATCCGGCACGCCGAGCAGTGCGGGGCGCCCGACCCCGGCGTCGTCTGCCCGGACGACGGTCCGGAGTTCACCGCCCTCACGAAGCAGGTACGGACGGCGCTGCAGAAGGAGCCCCGCAAGGAACCCGAACTGGCTCGTCACGGCGGCCGCGCCCTGTGCGACGGCTGCACCGTTCACAGCTGATGACCACCGTCTGCCGCGCCAGCCGAAGCCCGCGGCGCGGCAGGCGGCCCACAGTGGATGAGGAGATGACCATGGAGATGAACCCCACAGCCCTGCTGCTCGATCTCGCCGCCCAGGCCCAGAGCGTGAGCGACCCGGACACGCTGCGCGACTTGCTGTCTGCGGGCCACCGGGCCTGGTGCGAGGGCGTCGCCGATGTCCGGGCCGGTGTTGACCGGGAGACCTCGAGCCTGTCCGACGCCGAACTCACCGAGCGGTGCTCCGCTGCGGGCGCCGCGTGGGAGGAGGGGATGACGCGCGACGAGGCGCTCTCCGCTCTCGCGTTCGTGACCTGGGACGCGGCGCCGGCCGCCATGGCCTATACGGAGCTGGAGGAGCGTGCGGCGCGCTTCGGTGTGTGCCTGCTGGGCGAGGAAGTGCTGTAGGCGGATTTGGCGTCAGGCTGGACAGCAAACCGCCTTCTTTGGCATTATCGAACATGTCGCACTCGTCCGAGTGCCGGCTCCGCCGCGCTGACTCTTCCAAGGGGACCCGATGTCTTCCGCCGACCGGCTCGTGGACACCGCGCAGATCGTGTCCGAGTTCGGCACGAGCAAGCCCCGGGTCAGCGAGTGGAGCAACACCCCGGACAGCGGTTTCCCCGCGGTCGCGCGCACCGAGGGCCGCAAGCGGTTCTGGCGCTACGACGAGGTCGCCGCGTTCTTTGCGCAGCGTGCCCCGAAGCAGCGCGCGCTGCCGGCCGCGGTACTCGAGGCCGACCAGGACGAGCTGCTGACCAAGCGGGAAGTGGCCCAGCTTCTGGGGTACACCCGCACGTCGACCATCGACGCCTACTTCCGCGACCGGCCCGGCTACTTCCCGGAGCCCGACGAGGACGTTGACGGCTCGATGTGGCGCCGCGGCACGATCGTGGCCTGGGTCGCCAGCCGCCCCGGCAAGGGCCGGCGCAGCTCCGCTCCGGCGGCAGCGCGGCCCGAGGTGTCGGCGGACGGGGACCCCGAGGAGTTGCTCGGTACGGCCGAGGTTGCTGCGCTGCTCGGCTACGGCAGTCCGGCTTCCTTCTCCAGCGCCCTCTACCAGGGGCGCATCCCCGAACTGCCCGAGCCGGACGCCCTGGAGAAGGAAGAAGGAAGCCGCGGCCCGGGCCGCAAGAAGTGGCGGCGGGCGACCGTCGTCGCTGTCGCCCGCAAGCGTGGAGTGCTGCCGCCGGCCGACCAGGACGAGAACGAGGACCTGGTCGGCGCCGCCGAAGCAGCCCGCATCCTGGGATACAGCAACGCCGACAGCTTCATCAGCGCACTCGGGCACGGACTCCTGCCCGACCTCGAGCAGCCCGACGGATACGAGTACCGGCGCGGCAGCGGCGGCCGCCCCCGTCAGCAACGCTGGAAACGCTCCCGCCTCGAGGACCTGGCATCCCGCCGCTCCTCGACCTCCTGACTGCAGCGCACCGAACCGCGTCGCCGGCGGGATACCGTAAGACCGCGGCCTCTGGTTTAAGGGATCGACGAACTCCCGGCGGACCAGACGCCGCACGATGGCCGGTATGGAGAGGCCAGCCACCTCTCCCCCGCGAAGCCACACGGCTTCGCGGAACCGGCCATCGCTACGGATCTCCTGCTACTTCTGCCTCAGCCGCTCGGGGAAGTACGTCCTGAGCGTGTTGAGAGACGCTCGTGCCCACAGGACGCCGGCAACCGGCCCCAGGACGAGACCGATCGGCAAACCGGATACCCACGCCTCCCGCAGGTTGCCCATGCTGCCGTCCGGGTCGAGTGCCGGCGCGAGCCCCCACGGGGCAACGGAGGCGGCCAGGAGGCCGAGCACCCAGCCCACCGTGAACACAGGGTGGTTGGGCAGGCCCTGCGCCCGGCGCAGGCGGATCACGTGGATCGGCCGCCAGAGTCGCGACGCCTGCCGTCAGGGACCACAGGGGGGCCGCGTCGAGCCGAGCCTGTCAGGCCGCCCTGACATCGGCAGCACCTGCCGTGACTGCGGTGGTTCCGGTGTCGGAGTCCGGCCAGCAGTCGGCGGAGCTCCGCCCAGACTTCGTACGCTTCGTAGCCGAACATCAGGTGGCATCCGCGGAGTTGATCGGAGGCAGCAGGCCATTGCCGGGCCATAGGGGAGATCCTGCTTCCGCCCAGGCCAGGTGCCGGCCGACCTCGACGAGGACCTCGATCCGGTCAGCGGGCCCGTACGCCCGATGTGCCCCGGACCTGGGGTCGACGGTGCGGATCTCGCTGTGCGGGCCGGCGCACACCAGGGCGCGGGCGATGTCCGGCAGGCCCAGGTTGAGGGCGTCGCAGTCGTGGTCGCGGATGAGCTGCAGCAGGTCTTCGGTGGCTGCCTCCCAGTCTCCGACCTCCGGCCAGCGCTCGCCTCCGTCGAGTTCGTGGGTGAGCGTGGACAGCGGAACGATCTCGCCGGGCCGGCGGTCGTGGACGAGGCGGTCGTGGATGCGGGCGCCGTCGGGCTGCCGTACGCGGGGGTGCAGCAGGGAGGCTGCGGCCACGACGGTTGTGTTGATCTCCTGGGCGCCGACCGGGTAGTAGGGCTCGTGCGCGAACAGGAGGTAGACGTCCAAGGTGGGGACAGCCGGGCCGGGTTCGGGCTGGGTCATGGGGAGGGTTCCCTTCTGCAGCTGTGGGTTCGGTGCATGACGAGATGCCGGATGGGTTGTCGGCCGGGCGTCAGGCGGGTACGGGCCCAGGGGCCGCCCAGGGTCGGAGGCCTGGTTCGCGCCGGCTGTGCTGTCCTCTGCGGTGCGCTTGAGGATCTGGGTGACCTGGTGGGCGAGTTGGAGCATCAGCCGTTCGCGGGCGATGAGGTCGGCTGAGGCCGAGTGGGTGTCCCGGGTCTGGAGCAGGCCTGCGGCGTCCCACAGCAAGCCCTGGCCGACCTCGGCCGAGCGGCGCAACTCGTAGCGGTCGCTGCCAGGGGCGGCCTGGACGAGAGAGGTCTGCAGGACAGCGAGGCGCTGGAGGTAGCGGCAGGCGACGTCGCCTTCGACCATGCGGACGTGTTCGCGGGCCCGGGCATCCAGCCGGTCCGGGAGGTGCTCGGCGAGCACCGGGGCAAGGAGCATCGCCGGCAGGGCCACGTCGAGGGGGACTCCGTGGCGGAGGGCGAACAGGCCGGCGAGCAGGCTGATGAGGGCGATGGCGGCAGCGGCGAACCGCAGCGATCCGGGAACGGTGTCCACGGCGATGCGCTGGGCGGGGCGCCTTGTCAGCCAGCGCAGGGCCAGGCGCTGCAAGCGCGTCGCGGCCGGGGCGAGCACCCCGATCTGGTGGGGGATCTCGGGCGGGCTGCCGTCGCCGGGGACGGTCCAGGCGAGCCATCCCCAGGGGGTGCGTTCGTGGACGAGTACGGGCTCGCAGGCGGCCGAGCAGGTGTGGTCGCGGACGTGCCCGGTCCGCAGGGCGCGGGAGCGTTCCTTCTCCCACCGCCCCGGATCACGGGTGAAGGGGCGCTCGTGGTGCGCAGCCGCGGTCGGTGGCGTCGGTGTGTGGAGCGTGTCCGTCACGAGGTGCTTCCTTCCAGGTGGTGGTCTGTCAGGGCGGAGGCGCACGTGGTGCAGCGGCCGTCGCTGTCGGGGTGGGCGCGCCGGGGTGTGGGGCCCGGGCAGGTGCGGCAGAGCGGCCAGCCGAGGCAGGCCGGGCAGAGGTCCTCGCCGGGGGCGGTTCCGGGAACGCCGCAGCCGGCGCATTCGGTAAGGGCCCGGTAGGTCAGGGCCTCGCTCACCGTGCGGGCGGCGGCGGAGCCGGTCATCGGCTGCGGCGGCGGGGCGTCCCACACGGGCTGGTCGTGGTGGTCAGCCGCGATGGCGGGCGGCGGGTAAGCCTGGGCCGCGCGCAGGCGGGCAGCGACGATCGCACCGACCGTGGTCCGAACCGGATGGGGCAGGGGCCGGTCGGCGATGACGTGCCGCAGCTGGTCGCGGCTCCAGCCGGATTCCAGCATCACGGTCACGACGCGGCCTTGGTCGGTCAGCGCCTGCCCGGTCAGCAGCAGCTCGGGGCGAGCCGCCCCGAGGTCGAGCAGCAGCCGGATCCCCGCGTGCATCTCATCCGCCGCGGGCGCGGCCGGCGGGGACGTCGGCGTGTCCGGCCGGTCCGTCCGTCCAGGTGCTCGCGACGCGTCGCCGCGGCACGGACGGAGGGGTCTGGTGTTCTGCTGAGTGGTCTTCTTTCTGTTGGTGTTCTTAGTGGACCGATCAGCCAACGTAGGGTCATCCACTGGTGGAAAACCCGACTCTGGTTGTGACCTGCTGCTTTGCAGAGCGGGCAGGTCGGTGAGGAAATACGCCGCCGCACCGAGGGTGCCGTCTGGGCCGCGCTCGCGTTCCCGCACCAGGAAGCCGTGCTTCTCCAGCTCCTTCAGCCCGCTCTTGACGGCTGAGTCACCGTCGCGGCCACGGCGGGCGATGTCGGCAACCGTCATCCGCCAGCCGTCCCGATGCGTGGAGAGCAGTCCGAACAGGCCCTTGGCCTTGAAGGACAACTGGCGGTCGCGGAAGAGCCCATTGGCGATCTGGGTGAACTGATCGGCCGCCATCACGCCCCGGCGAATCCCCGCTGGGAGGCCGCCGACAGGCTCGGCCTCGGGGGACGTGGCCATCACGTCGGCTTCGATCAGCGCGATGTCCAAGGCGGCCGGTCGGTCCGTAATGCAGTAGACGATCTCGCCGAGGGTGCCGTCCGGGCGGCGCAGACGTTCACGGATCAGGTAGCCGTGCGCCTCGAGCTCCAGCAGGCCGGTGCGTACCGCTTCTCGTCCGTCCGGGCCCAGGCGAACGAGGTCGGTGACCGTCACCTGCCAGCCGTTCCTGTGCGTACTGACGTACCCGAAGATCCCCTTCGCCTTGTAGGAGAGCCGGGAGTCCCGGAACAGCCCGTTGGCGATCTGGGTGAACTGGTCGGCCGCCATCACACCCCTGCGGACGCCTGCCCCGAAGCGGCTCACCGCCGTACCTCCGAAGCGGGCCGCGTGCGGTGGCCAGGGCAGCGCACCGGGCCCGACGAGGTGCGGCGGCCGGCGGGCCTGGGTGCGCGGGCGTGCATGTGTTCCATGTCGTCAGCTCACCCGCCGGCCCCGACCAGGCTGACGGCCACGAGCCCCGACCATCGGTCACGATCCGGCAACGTAGCCGTCTAGCTGCCGTGGTCGGGCTCATGGTCGGGCCGACCACGCGCCTTCAGCCCGGGCGCTCAGCCGTTGCGCAGCCGACTGCGCAGCCCCGCACGGGCGTTGCGCAATGGGGCTGCGCAACCGGCCTGGGGATCCTGCGCAGTCAAGTTGTGCGGGGCGGCTGCGCAGTCGGCCCGCGCGTTCCTGATCTTCTCTTGCGCAGGTTCGGGTGGCCCACTGCGCAGGCGCCTGGCGGGGCCCGGACGGCTTCCGTCTGCACATCGGTATCTGGGTCTGGGTGGCCGAGCGGCACGTGATCGCACAGCGGTCGCCCGTCCGGGGAACGTGCACTGGACACGATGGCCTGTCGCCAGATCGCGGCTGGCTCATGGTCGGGCCTGTGGTCGGGCCGACCATGACCCCGACCATGGACTTCGTGTCCCCATCGTGACCATGGTCGGGGGTTCGTGGTCGGTGGTCGGGTCGGGGTCGCCGGGTTTTCTCAAGGTCAGCAACATTCGTTCTGACCTGGGAGTTTGACCATGTCCCCTGGCAAGCAGGCCTCACAGAGCGAGGCCGCTGCTCCGATGGCGGCCGGCGCCCGGCTGGAGGCGATGCGCCGCCGCGTACGCCTCTCACGCGTGGCGGTCTGGACCGTCATCGCGGCCGGCCCCATCGCCCTGTGTGTCGCGGTCGCCTCCACCCCGACCACGGTCTCGGCGGCCCCCGCTACGAAGCCCACCGCCGTGCGCACCGCGGCGGCCGCCGCCGACCCGGGCGGCTATGCGCAGGTGTTCGTCAGCGCCTGGTTGCGCAGCAGTGCGGACGACGAGACGAGTGCGCAGGCGCGGCTTGCGCAGTCGATGGCGCCCGACGTCGATCTGCCCAACCCGGCGGTCGACGCGCAGTCGGCGCCTCAGTCCGTGACAGCGGTGCGCAGTGCGCAGCGGGCGGACGGCGCGTGGTCGGTGACGGTGGCTGCGCAGTACGCCAATGGGTCGGTGCGGTACTACGCCGTGCCGGTGGCCGCCGACCGGGCGGGCTCCTCGTTCACGGTGATCGGTGCGCCCGGCGTGGTGGCCGGCCCGGCCCGGGACGAGGTGCCGAAGTCGTCGTACGCCGTGACCGTCCCCGAGGGGGATCTGTCGTCCGCCGTCGGGCAGTTCCTCGCCGCCTACCTGACGGGTGCTGGAGAGGTCGACCGCTACCTCGCACCCGGCGTGAAGCTCACCGCCGTCTCCCCCGCCCCGTACACGGCGGTCACCGTCCAGGAGGTGTCCGCCGTCGAGGAAGCCGCGGCCGCCGAGAAGGTGCCGGCGGACGGCACGACGGTGCGGGTGCTCGCCTCGGTGGAAGCCCGTGACGCGACCGGCCGGTGGCCGCTGGCGTACGAGCTCACGCTCAAGGCCCGCTCGGGCCGGTGGGAAGTCGCCGCGCTGGAGTCCGGGGCTGCCCAGGACGGGGGTGCCCGATGAACACCGTGCACAGCCTGATGCTCGCCGGGCAGCTGGACGACCTCGGCAACTCGTGGATCAACATGTTCAAGGAGTGGGCGACCAAGGGTTTGCAGGCCGGGCTGATCTGCATGGTCGTCGTCATCATGATCCAGAAGTTCAGCCTCAAGGCGGGGATCGGTGCCCTGCTGCTGATGGTGATCGCGCTCGGTCTGTACAACTCGCGCAACGACCTGGCGAACATGTTCACCGACGAGGTGAAGAACCCGTCCAAGGGGGCGCCCGCCGTTCCTGGGGTCGTCCGGTCCGAACTCCCGGCCTCTCGTGACCACTCGCCGGGCGTCGGAGGCTGGCTGTGACCGCGGCCGCCGCGGCACGGGTAGGCCGCTTCTACACCTCCGCCCGCCGCCACCCCTGGGTCCTGGGCAAGGTCGCCGACTGGAAGATCCCCCTCGGCCCCTACACCCCGGCGCAGATCGCGGTCGCCGTCGGTGGCGGCTTCCTTCTGGTCAAGACCATCGGATGGTGGTCCTGGATGGGGCCGGTCCCCATCATCGGGTGGGTCCTGGTCATCTGGATGGTGCGCCGGCCGAAGATCCGGGGTCGTGCGCCGATGCAGGCTGCACTCGGCTGGGTGCTGCTCGGCTGGCAGCCCCGCGGAGGGCGGATCGGCGGACGGGCCGCCCGCGACCGCGCTCCCCACCCGCTGCTCGGCGGCTTCACCATCGAGGACACGCCCGCGCCCGGCCTCCCTGCGCAGGCCTCGCCCTCCCCCGCGGTTCAGCGGCGTCCAGCCCGGGCGCCGCACCCGACCACGGCGCCGGCACCCCGCCGTACGCAGCCCGTTGCTCCCGCGGTGGCAGCAGGGCCGGTGTCGGGTGTGCAGCGGCTGCTCGCGCTCGCCCAGCAAGGGGGTGCGCGGTGAGGGTTCCGATCCGTCACATCGCCGGGCACCTGGTGTGGTCGACGCAGGGCAGCGTGTGGGCGATCTACCGCCTGCACCCCGGCCCGGACGCGCAGGGTCGCCGCGAGGAGACCGTTCAGGGCACTTACGTGCCCGCCGCGGTCCGCGACGAGCAACTGGCAAAGATCACGCATTTGGTGCGGTCACTGTCGGGGGCCCCGCGCCTGTACGGCATGTGCGCCCAGGTCGACCCGGGCGAGATCGCCCTGCGCATGATCGAGGGCATCGAGCCGGCCAAGCAGGCACCCGGTGTAGGCCGGCACCCATGGGTGGAGAACGTCGAGGCCACCCTCGATCTGCTGGACGACCAGGAGATGCACCGCCGCACCCTGTGGCTGGCCGTGCCCCTCCAGACCGAAACAGGCAGCCTGCAGGTGTCGGCGTCCCTCGGCGCGGCGTGGGCCGAGGTCGCACCGATGCTGGGCATGCGCCCGGCGCCGGTGGCACGGCGCGAGGTGAGCGCCTACCGCGAGCAGGCCTCACGGGTGGAGGCCGCGCTCGCCGGCGGCATCGCCTTCCGCCCGGCCCGCCCGGCGGAGATCGTGTGGATGATCCAGCACGCCCTCCACCGCGGCCTCGCGGAGCCGCTGCTGGCCGAGGCCGAGACCAGCGAGATGTACGGCGGACAGCTCCATGACGGGGTGCTGCGCTCCCCCAGCTACGCTGACCTCGGCCAGGTCCGCCTGCAGGAAGGCGGCATCGACCTCGAACTCGACGACGTCGACGAACTCAAGAGCGCCGGCCGGATCACCCGGTCGGGCCGCAAGGCCTGGTGGCGGCTGAACACCGGCTCGCCGCTCGGGCGGCGCTGGCTGCAGGTCGAGTCCGACAACGGGGTGGGCTACCAGGCGCAGTTGGCGCTGTCCGAGTGCCCGCCCGTGGTCAGCCAGGACGCCGCCGATCTGTTCGCCCAGCTGGAAACCCTTGCCTTTCCCGTCGACTACACCGTCGACCTGATGCTCGTGCCCGCGGAAAGGGCCCGCGATCAGGTGCGGCGCAAGAAGAACGAGCTGATCGACCAGGCCGACCAGTACGACGCCCGCCCGACCGGCATGCCCGCGTCCTTGACCGAGGCCGCCCGCGACCTGGGCGAGCTCGACGCCCGTCTGTCACGCACGTCGGTCGAGGTCGAGGTGCAGTCGGTGACCGTGCTGACGGTGTGGGGTCCGACCGCCGCCGTGTGCGACGCCCGGGCCCGCGCCCTGGCCGCGCTGCTCGGCGGAGCCGACTACCGGGCCGTGCGCCCGGCCGGCTTGCAGGAGGCCCTGTTCACCCTGGGGCTGCCCGGCACCGTGCGGCCCGGCGTGGTGCGGGAGTTCACCCAGCACCAGGTCAGCGAGGACTGGGCGCTGGGTGGGGCCTTCACCGCTGCGGAGGTCGGCGACCCCAACGGGATGTTCCTCGGCATCGACCTGGATTGCGGTACCACCCGCCCCGTCATGATCAACGTGGCGGATGCGCCCAAGGTCGATGCGTCCGCCTCGATGGGCATCGTCGGGGATCTCGGCGCGGGCAAGAGCGTCCTGCAGAAGCTGATCGCGGAGGCTGTGTGGGCGCGCGGAGGCTGCGCGATCTGCATCGACCGCACCCCGGTCCGCGAGTGGGCCACTTTCGCCCGCACGGCGGCCAAGGGCCGCGTCCAGATCATCGACGCCGCTCAGGCCGAGGTGTCCATCGACCCGCTGCGCATGTTCGACGGACCTGAGGGCCGTCACTACGCCCTGTCCTACCTCACCCTGCAGCTCGGCATCGGCCCGATGAGCACCAACGGCGAGGTCCTCCACCACGCCGTCGAGCAGGCCGCCCTCTGCGACGCCCCGTCCATGCACCGTGTCCTTGAGGTCCTCGAGGAGATCGCCACGAGCGAGGTGGGCAAGCGTCAGGACGCGGCGGCGACCCTCGCCGGTCTCATCCGGGTCGTCGCCACCAACTCGCTGGCCCGGATGGTCTTCGACCCGACGCTGCCGCCGGTGCGGCTGGACGCCTCCAGTGCCTCCGACATGATCGTGATCACGACGACCGGGTTGAAGCTGCCGCCGAAGGCCGCGTTCGACAAGCCGGAGGTCCTGCACCAGCAGCCGCTGGAGGCGCTGATCGGTCGCGCGGTGCTCTACCTGATCGCGGCGATCGCCCGGCAGACGGCTTTCGAGGACCCCGAGCGGTTCACCGCGGTGGTGCTGGACGAGTTGTACTGGCTCACCTCGTCCGCCGAAGGCACGGCACTCGTGCACGAGATCCTCCACGACGGCCGCAAGCACGGCGCTGGCCTCCTGGCCGGCTCGCACGACGCCGAGGAACTCGGCCCCGACCGCGGCCTGATGGCCTACCGCGCGCTCGCCCGCACCGCCGACCGTGAACGCGCCCGTCGCGGCCTGGAGTTCGTCGGGCTCGACCCAACCGACGGTGAACTGCTGCGGCTGGTGACCACCGGCCTGTCCCCCGTCGGTCAGAAGGGCCGGGAGGGCGAGTTCCTGCTGACCTGCCCGCGGCAGAACACCGGCCGCATCAAGGTCTCCGTCCCTCGCATCCCGCGCATCACCACCTCCATCACCACCACGCCAGGACGCCGCACGAGCGTCGTATCCCCCTCCATGCCGGAGCCGCTCGCCGGTGAAGCCGTTCAGACCCGTCCAAAGGAACACGTCTGATGACTACTTCTTCCTGGGACCGCTCGCGGCGTGTTGCCGCCGCCGCGAGCGTCCTCACCGTGATCGCCGTCGTGGTCGCCGCGGTCGTGCTCGCCCTGGGGGTGGGTGTGCCGGAGGCGTGGTGGCCGCACACCGGACGGGTCTTCGCCGCCGACGCCGCGCACCGGGATCCCTGCGCCCTGATCGTGGGCCCGGCCAAGGCCTACTGCGAGCACGGCACCACAACCACCAGGGCTGCGGCGGACCGGCATGCCGTGTCCGGTGCAGCATGGCGACTGGTGCCGGCCTGTGCGGGTGTGGCCGCCCTGATGGTGTGGCGGCTGCGGCCCGCCGTAAGGCAGAGGCGGCGCTGACGTGTTCCGCCCAGACCGCACGACTCTGCGCTCGGCCGGCTTCGTCGTCCTGCTCACCGGCGTGTTCCTCATGGTCAACACCCAGGTCGTGTACGCGGCCAGCAGTACGAGCGAGACCGGGGACCTCCTCGCCCCGCTGAACATCACCTCCTCCGAGGGGGTGCCGATCAACGGGTACGACCTCAACGCTTCAGGCGGCTCGATCATCAACTTCAAAGGGCAGGCCCTGGCGTTCGGCATGTCCGGGCTTTTCACGCTGATCAGGCTGCTGGTCGGGCTGGCCGGGTGGGCAATCGAGGTCGCTTTCCGGTTCCCGCTGCTGAAGATCCTCGCCCGCCCTGCACAGCGGGTGTCCGAATCCTACGACAGCGTGGTCGTCGACACCCTTGGGCTGAAGGGCCTGCTGCTCGCCTGGGCGTTCGTGTTCGCCGGGTTCATGATCGTGCGGGGGCGGGTCGGTCGCGGTCTGGGGGAAATCTTCCTCACCCTCCTCATCGGGGCGATCGCGGCCTCCGCTCTGATCCGCCCCGACACCCTGCTCGGCCAGGACGGGCCTCTGGGCCAGGCCCAGCAGGTAGCCGCCCAAGTCGCCCAGCAGAGCGTCGCCTCCTACGACTGGGGCGGCAAGATCGCCAGCAATGACCCGTGCGCGGGCATGGCCGGCAACGCCGAACTCAAATGCCTGCAGCGGGAAGACGAAGCCCCCGTCTCCGCCGAGGACGTGGCCCGGCCCCTGCAGGACTCCATCACCAACGCGCTGATCGTCAAACCGTTCATGCTCCTGGAGTACGGGCGCATCCTCGATCCCTCCAAGAAGTCCGATCTCAAGGCCTACGCCGTCCATCTCAAGTGGGTCGCCGGCGGATACAAGACCTCTGGCAGCGGAGGTGCCGGCAGCACGGCGGACTGCGACTCGCTCGCCAAGCCGGCTCGCAAGTACTGCGAGGAGCAGAACAAGAGGAAGGACGCCTGCTCCCTGATCCACGGCCCCGGGAAGAAGTACTGCGAGGAGGGGAGCAAGGACAACTGCGCAGGAATTAGCGGCCCAGGCAAGCAGCTGTGTGAAGCCGACACCGCCGGGGGGCTGCCGGGACTGACATCCGGAAGCGATCTGCTCAGCGCCTCCAACGCGATCACCAGCGAGGACGATCAGGAGTTCGCCGCCTTCCTCGCCGATATGAAGAACGCCGGGGACGTCGGCAAAGCGTGTGCCGCCTACGCCGAGGAGCCCACCTGGTGGCGGGTCGGCGGCGCGTTGTTGCTGCTGATCGCCGCACTGTTCATCTGCGGCATGCTGCTGTCCAGCGCGATCGTGCTGCTGGGCACCCAGGGCGTGTGCGTGGGAGCGGCGGCCGTCGGCGGCGTCACGTTCGTGGCGGGCATGCTGCCCGGGCCGGCCCGGCAGTCGGTGTGGAAGTGGCTGTCCCTGTGGGGCATCGCCATCATGGCCGTCGTCGGGATCTGCGCGTTCATCCCGTTCTTCGGGATCGCCATCGACGCGACCGTGACCAACGGACCCGATCTGATGGTGGAACGGATCCTGCTCATCGACGTGCTGGCCATCGCCGGGGCGGCCGGACACCGCAGACTGCTGACCGCCATCACCTCCTTCGGCCAGCGCATGGCCATGCGGATGCGCTACGCCAAGGTAGGCGGCACCCACATGCCCGGCGACACCTCCGAGCTGGGCGCCGCGCTCGCCATGAACTCCCCGGCCGCGATGGGCGGATACGGCGGCGGGCTGCGCCTGCTCGCCGGCGGCGGCCGGTACGGAACGCTCGGCACCCGCCAGCGGCTGATGGGCGCGCTCGCCTCCCTGTTCGACGGCACGGGCATGCCGGTGGACACTGGCAGGATCCTCGCCGACGCCACAGCGGAAGCCGGACGTGGTCTCGCACCCCTGACGGCGGCCGCGGCGATGGGCGGGCTGGGGGCCCGCCTGGGCCTGCGGGGCGCGTACGGGCTGCTGATCGGCCGCCGCCCGGACAACGAGCAGCTCGCGAAGTGGCGCAAGCCCACGGCGGACGGCGACGCACAATCCGGCGGTCCGGGCGGAGGCGACGGCGGCCCCGGCGGCGGTGGTCCGTTCAGGCCCGGCGGTCCGCCCGACCGCTACCGCGACGAGGACGGCCAGATCGTCAACCGTCGCTCGGGCGAGGTGCTTCACGATCAGAGCACCGACCGCACGTTGCTGGCGACGCGCGCCCACAACCGGCTCGTGCGCTACCGCGGGTACCGCATTCTCAACCGGAGCGGACGGGCGGCGTACGGGGCGAGCTACGGTCTGCCGGGCACGGTCCGTCAGGCGCGGGAGGGCCGGTCGCGGTTCACCCAGGACGCCCACCAGCAGCTTCAGGTCTGGGGCAACACCGTCGGCGAGGACGGCAGGGCCTGGGCCGACGCCGGCCGGCATGTCGGCCGGACGATGCGGGATCACGCGGACGACCGCGGGGGTGCCGCCCCGTTCACCCGCCGCCTGTCCACTCCCACGGCTCGCCCCGCCCGGCCTGCCCCGGCAGCCAGCCAGCCTTCCCCGCCCACACGCCGCTCCGCCTCTCTCCCGGTTCCTCCCGCCTCTGCTCCGGTTCCGCCTCGCACGCCCGCAGCAGGATCTGGCAGCGGGCCGACCGCCCCGCCGACGTCCCCGACGCGGCTTCGGAGCGGAGCGCCCCGGCGTCGCCCCGTACCCGGCGGGCCCGGGCCGGTCCTTCCCGGAGGCGGAAACGTGAGCGGCAGCACGCGTGACGAGGCCCGGAGGCGGTTCCAGGAGCTGCTGCGCCGGACCGCATCCGACGCCGCGCTCCTGCGCCAGGAGCAAGAGCAGCCTCCGCAGGACGGTGAGACCGAGTGAGGAGGAGCCGGCGCTGTCTGGCGCGCTGGGGCTGTGTGGTGGTGCTGCTGTTGTTCGCCGCTGTGTGCTGCGCCGCACCGGTGGGGAACGCGATCAGCGCCTACGTGGCGCTGAAGTCGGACGAGGACGACGGTGGGATCGCCCAGGGCGGCAGTGCCGCGGACATCCCACCGCGGATGCTCACCGCCTACAAGAAGGCGGTCCAGCAGGTCGGAAAGTACGTGCCGAAGTGCCAGGGCATGCGCTGGCCGATCCTCGCCGGGATCGCGAAGGTCGAGTCCAACCACGCGGTGGGCCGGAACATCGCCGCCAACGGCGACATCCGCCCGAAGATCTATGGGGTGCTCCTCAACGGCTCCGGCCAGGGCGGCAACACCACCGTCGTCCCGGACACCGACCGCGGCAAGTGGGACGGAACCTCTCAGGGGGAGCGTGCGGTCGGTCCGTTCCAGTTCCTGCCCTCCACGTGGGAATCGATCGGCGAAGACGGCAACGGCGACAAGGTCGCCGACCCGCACAACGCCGACGACGCCGCGCTCGGCGCCGCGATCTACCTGTGCGGAGGCGGCCGCGACCTGACCAAACGTGCCCAGCTCAAGGCCGCGATCCTGCAGTACAACCACTCGGACGAGTACGTCGCCAACGTGGTGGGCTGGATCGACCAGTACACCGCGGCCGCCAAGGACCCGGACCTGAAGAACGTCTCGGGGAAGGTCCGTACCGTGATCGACGCGGCGCTCTCTCAGCGGGGTGTGCCCTACTCGTGGGGCGGCGGCAACGCCCAGGGCCCGTCGTACGGGATCTGCTGCTCACCCAGCGGCAAGAGCGGTACGACGGTCAAGGGCTTCGACTGCTCGGGGCTGACCACCTACGCGTACGCCAAGGCCGACATCAGCCTGCCGCGCACCGCGGCCGCGCAAGCCGGCGTCGGCCAGCGCATCCCCGCCAGCCTCGGCACGAGCGCCCTCAAAGTGGGCGACCTCGTCTTCTATGCATACGCCCCCAGCCGCGATTCCACGATCTATCACGTAGGGATCTATGCCGGCAGCGGTCAAATGATCAACGCCGCCCGCCCGGGCACCGTCGTCCGGCTGGACTCGGTCAACTCCATGTCGGGCTATGCGGGGGGAGCGCGGCTGCTGTGACCGCCATCCCGTGTAGGGACTCATTTGATCTGTCCACTTCTCATCAACGTGTCCACGATCGGACACCGCGGCGAGAAGTGCCAGGTCAGAACCCCCGTGTCGGCCAACTCATCCCCCAGTCACTCAAGAACGGGACACGGCGATGAGAAATCCGCCTGGCCAGATCGATGAGAAGACGCTGCAAACGCGCAGCTCACAGCCGCGCGCCCGGACAAGAAGGTTGAGAACCTACATCCCGCGCTCACCGCGTCTGCTGGTGCTGAGCACCGCCGTGCTCGCCGTCGTCGGCGTCGCCCTTCTCGGCCTGCCGCACGGTCAGCAGCCACCGGCCCCGGCGGCATCTCTGCCCGCTCACGCAACCACGGATCCGTCACCTGCGGCCCCTACACCGACCACTGACGCGCCGGCCGTCGGCACTCCTGCCTCGACGCCCGCCGCGTCGACACCGGCGGCCGGTCAGTCCGCACTGCCGCCCCACGGCGAAGGCACGGCCGGCGATGCGGCCATCCAAAAGGCGTTGGAGGCCGCGTGGCCCCCAGATCTTCCCTCCGGCGACGCACGCGAACTGCTGGCAGCGGGACGCGACCTCCTGCGCGCCGACGCCACCGGGATCGGCCGCGCGCATTGGCCTGCGGTCTTCCCCGCCTCCCGGCAGGGCCTCGCGCCGGCGTTCGCCACCGCCCGTTTCCGCATCCAGGCCGCGATCGCCCGCCGCGACGGCAGCCCGGACCAGGCGGTGGTGCACCTGGTGTGGGCCGGCACCGACCGCGGCGGCACCTTCACCGACGGCCGTATCACCGACTGGCACTTCACCCGCACCACAAAGAAGGGGGCGTCCACGTGGACTCCGCAGCCCCGTACCTGACTGGCCAGGCCTCCGCATCGGCATCCGGCCAGGTGCTCGGCCTCGTCTTGGGCATCGTTCACACCGTCGGCTGGGTGATCACCTACTGGTGGGTGGTGGCCTTGGCCGCCGTGGCGGTCTGGGCCACGGGCGAGGCGGCGGTGCGCCATCTGGCGCGGAAGGCCTCGGCCGAACGGATGGCGCTGGAGCTCGTACCGTCGCGGCACTTTGACCCTGGTCTGGAGGAGATCTTCCGCCGGGGTGTGCAACTCGCCCGGGCGTCTACGAGCATGCCGTGGTGGGCGCCGCGCCGGTCGAAGTCGGTGCAGATCAGGCTGCGCGCCGACGGCTCCAGCCCGCTGCGCTACCGCATCGAAGGCCCGGCCGGCGGCGAACGCCTGCTGTCGATCACGCCGTTCGGTCCTGCCGTCACTGTGAACCGGGCGCGTCCCCTCGTCGACAAGCCCCGTGACCACGTGGTGCGGGCGGAGTTCATCCTGCGCGGCAGGCCGACCGCACCCCTGCGTGAGGTTCCGCTGAACCCGGACCCGTTGCAGCCGCTGATCGACGCCGTCTCGGACCTCCGTGCCGAGCTGGGGGACCTCGCCGAGATCCGGCTCGACATCCAGCGCGCCCCCAAGTGGGCACTGCGGGCGCGCCGTCTGCAGCTGATGAGCGACGCGCGTCGCGCGGAGCGGCGCGAGGCCCAGCGGGCCGCCCGGTGGGTGCGGCAGGACGCCACCGGCATCGAGGACTCGCTCACCTGGCAGCTGCAGCAACTGGTAGCCGGCAAGCAGGGCGGAGGCGGGCGCCGACTGGTCATGCCGCCCGTCCCGCGCCGGGTGGACCCGGAGGAGGCGCTGGGCAAGCTCGCCGAGGACGACCACCTGGTCCGGGTGCAACTGCTGGTGATGTGCGCGTCGAACACCGAGGGCCGCGCCGAAGCCCGGCTCGCTCAACTCCAGGCCGCCCTGGATGTGTTCGGCGGCGGCTCGCGCTGGGCGATGCGGGGCTGGAGGGTCGGCCCCTGGCGGTTCGGGGCGGACCGCTGGCCCAGCCGGCGCGGCTTCGAACGCCGCTGGACTCTGGGGCACTGTCAGCCACCGCGTCCGAACTGGGTCCGGCTGGAAGAGCTGACCGGCCTGCTCAAGCCGCCCACGACGCACTGCCGTCTGCCTCTGCTCGCCGGCGACCTGCCGACGTTCGAGTATGGCGATCCCGAGCTGTTGCTGCAGGGGATCTACCGCGGCCCGGACGGCCGTCGGCGCCTGATCGCCACCTACGCCAAGGAGACGCTGTTCGAGGTCGGGGTGGGCAAGGCGGGCGGCGGCAAGACGGAGCGCGCCCTCGCCCAGGCGATCGGCTGGGCGCATGCCGGCGGCGGGCTGATGTTCGTCGACCCGCACCGCGACTCGTGGCCGCGTGCCCTGCCGTTCCTCGCCCACGACCACCTGATGCCGCGGATCGCGCTGATCGACCTCAACGCCACCGGGCCTGCTCCGCAGCTCAGTTGCTGGAACTCGATCGGTATGCACCAAGGCCAGGTCGCGCACGAGGTCGTCGAGGCGACCGCCGACGCCTACGCGTCCGTGCTCGGCTGGGACGACGCCACCGCTCCCCGCGCGCTGACCATCTTCACCGCCGCCCTGGCGGTGCTGGTGGCCGTCAACGAGGCCGCCTGCCAGGCCGGGCGGCCGGAGGACCAGGCCACGATCTTTCACGTGCGGTCCCTGCTGACCGACCCGGTCTTCCGTACGACGGCACTCACCGGCATCGAGGGGCGCCTGGACGAGGAGACCCGCTCCTGGTGGCGGACCGTGTTTCCCACACTGCCCACCGACGCGTTCGCCGTCGTCCTCAATCCGATCGCCCGCCTGGCCGCGAACCCCGTCACCCGCGCCTTCCTCGGGCAGCCGGCCGGTATCTACAACATCCGGGCCGCGATGGACTCCCGGATGATCGTGTGGGTGTGCCCGGGCGGCAACGGGCCCACCGACCGGCTGATCACCGCGCTGCTCGCCCGGGACCTGCTGCGCGCCGTGCGCTCGCGCCGCGACACCCCCGAAGCCCAACGGGTGCCGTTCCGCCCATACTTCGACGAGCTGATCACCCTCACCGGCGCAGCCCCGGAAACGATCGCCGCGATGTTCGAGGACTTCCGCAAGTACAAGGTGCACGTCCACGGCATGACCCAGCTGCTGGCCCGCCTTCCCATCCCGGTGCGACTGTCGCTGGTGCAAAACGCCTCCACCCTGGCCTCGACCGCGGGTTCGCAGTCCGCCATCGCCCCGATCACCGCCGAGTGGGGTGACCGTCCAACTCCGGACGTCGTCGCCGCTCTGGACCGCTTCGAGCACTACATGTCGCTGACCGTCGAGGGCCGCCGTGTCGGTCCCGTCCGGATCACCGGCCCTCACCTGGACAACGTCTTCGCCGACTACGCCCGCCCGGGCCAGGCCGGGGCACTGGAGCGCGCCGCCCAGGCCACGGCAGGCGCCGCCCCGCTGGACCAGCTCACCGACCGGGCCGAAAACCAGCTCACCCGCGTAAGCGCCTTCCTCGCCCAGTCCTCCGCAGCCCAGCCGGCCGTCCATCTGCAGAAGAAAAGGAAGTACAAGTGACCACCGCCTTCGAGACCACGCCGTCCGGCCGTACGCCGAGCCCGGTCGAGCCGCTGCCGCATCAGCTCCTGGCCGTGCTCGGCCAGCACCGGATGGCGACCACGAATCAGCTCCACGAACTGCTGCGGCCCGGCGCCGCGCGGCAGACCGTCTCCGCGCCGCTCAACAAGCTGCGCCGCGACGGCCTGGTGGACTACACCGTGCTGCCGCAGTCCAACCGGTCCCGCGCCTGGTACCTGACCAGCGAGGGCGCCCGACTGACGAAGGACTTCCCCTCACTGCGGGGACGCCCCGCCTATCCGATCAACTCGGCCACGGCGGCTTCGCTGAAGACGCCGCACACCTTGACCGTGCTCCGCAGCCACCTCGCGTTCGTCGCCGACGCCCGCCGCCGCGGCGACGAGCACGGTCACCTGGACTGGACACCGGAGGTCTCCCACCCGCTCAGCGACGGCGAGCGGATCATCACGGACGCGGTCATGCACTACACCCTCATCGAGGGCGAGGAGCGCACCAAGCTGCGGGCGTTCGTCGAGGTCGACCGGGCGACCATGGGCAGCGAGCGGCTCGCCTCCAAGCTGATCGAGTACGCGCGGCTGTGGTCGTACGAGCCGCAGCCCGTCGGCCGGGCCCGCTCGCGGCAGCCCGCCGCTGCCGGGCCGGTGTGGCTGCGCTGGTATCCCGTGTTCCCCCGGGTGTTGGTCGTGCTGACCGGGGCCTCCCGGTACGTCCTGGGCAACCGGATCAGTGACCTGCAGGCCATGGTGGCTGAGCACCCCCTCGTGGGCACGCTGGCCCGCCAGGTACCGATGGGCGCGGCAGTCCTGGAGGACCTCGAGGACCCGGGGCCCACCGGTGACGTCTGGGTGCCCCTGGCCGGCGGCGATTCGAGGCCCTGGACCGAGCTGTGACATGGCGGCCCTGCGTCCGGTCGTTTGTCTCAGCCTCGCAACTGCCTCCGAAACCCCTTGAGATTTGCTCACGCGAACCAATAGTTTACTACCGCACAGTAGGGCGGAGGCTCAAACCAGCCCTTTCTGCCCTGTACTTAGGGGAATCCTGATGACGCAAGCAACGCACACCATTCGCACCCACGAAGACAGTGGTGAGGACACTTGGCCCCTCGGGACACGAGCCGTCTCCCACATCGGCAGCGCCTGCGTGATCGAGGGAACTGGCGATTTCGCCCCGGAGGACCTGGACCTCGTACGCCGCCGCTTCCCCGGCCGGTACGTGACGCTCGACGGCGACGTGATCACTGTGTGGCCGCCCCCAAGCCCGCAAGGCCGGTAAGCACACCCCTGCTCGCAAACCCGGCAGGCCGGCCCCCACCGGACCACGACCACGCAACCTCCTTGATTCCAGGCCGTTCAGCGAAAGGACACAGCCCTATGACCAGTCGGAACACCACAGCGTTCGGCAGACGCCTCACTGCGCTGGCGATCGCCGTCGGCCTTGGCCTGGGCGTCTCCACCTGCTCGGGCGGCGCCCGGGACCAGGACCGTACGGCGGCGAAAGCGGGCGGCGGCCCCGCCCCGCACGAGCAGCTGCAGACGGACGAGCCTCTCGCCGAGCTGCAGGGCCAGGGCGGCCTGTCCCTCACGATCACGTCGGCCAACCGGGACCCGGCCGGCTACGTCACCGTGCGCGGCGATCTGAAGAACGACGCATCCACCGTGGCCGTGGTCCCCGCGGAACTGCGCGGCGACGAGCTGAAGGTGCTCAGGACAGGCCCGTCACTGGGCGGAGCGACCCTCGTCGACTTCGCCCACAAGAAGCGCTACTACGTGCTGCGCGACACCGAGGGACGCCCCCTCACCACAACCGGCCTGTCCACGCTGAAGGCCGGCGAAAGGGCCCACGTCTTCATGCAGTTCCCCACTCCCCCGTCGAACACGGTCGGCTTCCAACTGCCGCTGTTCGACACCGCCAACATCAAGTTCGACGAGTGAGGTGAGCGCCCGCATGGTCACCACCAGGTCGCGGATCACCACTCCGCTCCTCGCCCTCACCGTCGCGGCGAGCATCCTGGCAGGAGGGTCGGCCGGGAGGGCTGCCGCTACTCCCCTACCGAGCGCGGCCCCCTCGGGTGCGCACGCGCCGCTCACCCTCGACTCGGGCAGCCCCGGCCTTGCGCTCCGCGCCGGTGCCACGCTCGCACCTCCCAAGATCCTCGGCCTCGGTTCGCAGCCCGCCGGCATTGGTGAGGTTGTCCAGGACCAGGAAGGAGCCGAACGCCGCGAGGACACAGGAACGCAGGTGACGTTCGGCCTGCAGGCTGAAGTGCTCTTCACCAAGGACAGTGCGCGGCTGGGCAGTTCGGCACGGTCCCGTATCGCCTCCGTCGCCCGGGAGATCGAGCCGCAGCCGGGAACGGAGGTCCGGGTGTACGGCTTCACAGACGACCTCGGTTCCTCTTCCCACGGCGACGCCCTCTCCCAGCAGCGGGCCGTTGCCGTCCAGAGGGTGCTGGCGCAGGAACTGCGCGGCACGGCGGTCACCTTCGACACGCACGGGTTCGGCGAGCGGCATCCGGTGGCCTCCAATGCCACCGAGGCCGGCCGCCAGCAGAACCGGAGGGCCGAGATTTCGTTCTCCCGCTCAGCGGGCAGGCAAGGTTCGTTCGACGATCCGAACGCTGCCTGAGGTATGCGGGTGCGACGAGCGAAGACACAGAACTATAAATCGACATCCGGTTCCGAAAGTGACCGGTTACGTCCCGAGTTGTACGAGTGAACTCAAATATCAAGCTGGGAAGTTGACTGGCATATGCGTAACCTTGCGATCACGCAAATGCATTACCGCAGCTGGACCAGGCCGCGGTTCTGGGCCGCCGGATGTCGGAGGCCGGGGGCAGCGGTCGACCGCACCGCGTCGCACGGGGAGACAACGTGACAGCTACACAACGACGCTCATCTGGGCTCAATATCGCCGCTGTTCGCACCCGGAAGCACGCAACCGCCCTGCTTCTCGCAGGGAGTCTGGTGGCGCTGGCCGGTTGTAGCGACAGCGGATCGGACTCGTCGTCCAAGCCCAGCTCTACCCCGACGGCTGTCTCGCCGTCCCCCAGCTCGACCGTCGACGCCAACGACGCCGCCGTCCTGGCGGCGTACAACAGCTCCTGGGACGCACAGACGAAGGCCTACGGCAAGGCCTCCTCGGCGGGCACCGACCTGAAGAAGAACACCACCTTGAGGGCCCTGTTCGACATCGAGCACGACCTCGAGGTCATGCACAAGGCCGGACAGGTGACCACGGGCAAGCCGGTGATCAGTCCGAAGGTCGTGAAGGTGACCGGCGGCAAGATCCCCACGGCCACAGTGACGGACTGCATCGACACGACGCACTGGACGCTGATCGACAAGTCCTCGAAGAAGCCGGTCCCGCTGCCCACGACGCGGCTCATCAAATACGTCAGCACCGCAACGCTTGAAAAGTGGGGGACGAAGTGGATGGTCACGAAGTTGACCGCTCAAGAGCAATCCTGCTGATACGGCGCCTCGCCGCACTCACCGGCGCCCTCGCCCTGGCCTCGGCGGGCGTCGCGCACGCCGGCGACGATCCCGACGTCGGTGCCGGTAAGTGCCAGGTCATCAAGTTCTGCGTCGACGTCGGCGTCGGTGACGAAACCGGCGGCAGCGGCGGGCAGGCAGGCGGCTCGCAAGGCGGCAGCGACAGCGGCGACAGCAAGGTCGAGTGCAAGTACCAGAAGGTCGATCCGAAGCCTCCGGCCGCGTGGCCGGGCTGGAAGGGCGCCGACCCCAAGAAGAACGACGTGTACTTCTACGGGTGCACGGACGGCGGCCAGAACAACCCGGACGGCTTCGTCGTCGTGCCGCTGGGGCAGCCCCCGGCGCCGCAGGTGGACCCCCGGGTGTTGGCGCAGCGTGCGGTCGACTCCATGACGCTGCTAGGCCCGGACATCGCCAGCCCGCGCGCGGCCGGGAAGTACACCGTGGGCGTCCCGATGTGGATGTGGGTCAACCAGAGCGCAACGACCTTCGGACCGAACACCGCGACAGCCACGGCGGGTGGGGTCACCGTCACCGCGACCGCGAAGGTGTCGAAGATCGTGTGGTCGATGGGCGACGGCGCCTCCGTGACCTGCAACGGCCCCGGTACGCCCTACACGTCGTCCGAGGGCATGGCCCAGTCCCCGGACTGCGGACACGTGTACGCCAAGACCTCGGCCGGTGCCCAGAACAGCAAGTTCCCGGTGACCGCGACCGCAACGTGGACGATCAACTGGCAGGGCGGCGGACAAGCCGGCCAGCTCACCGAGGTCCGGCAGACCAACGTGCAGGTGGCGGTCGGCGAAGTCCAGGTCGTCAGGTAGCCGCCGGAAGGACAGAACGGTGAGCAAGACCCAAGTAGACACAGCCCCGAACGGTGTCCCGCAGCAGGGACGAGTGGCCGGGCCCGTGGCCCCGCCCCGGGTGTCGGCTCGCCGGCGACGGCCAGGCGTCATCGCCTTGTCGCTGGCGCTGATCGCAGCCGGTGGTGCCGGAGTTGCCGTCCTGCTTCTGCAGGTCGGCAACCGCACGGACGTGGTGACCGTGGTCCGCGACGTTCAGGTCGGCCAGGTCCTCACTGAGGACGACCTGGGCAAGGCCTCCGTCGCCCTGGACCCGGCCCTCAAGGCGGTACGCGCCGACAACCTGAAGTCGGTGGTGGGCAAGCGGGCCGCCGTGGAGCTCAAGCCCGGCTCCCTGCTCTCCCCTTCGCAGGTGACGAAGGACAACCTGGTGAAGGCTGGTGAGCAGCTGGTGCCGATCGGTCTGGAGCCCAAGCAGATCCCGGCGACCGCGCTGGTGCCGGGCCAGAAGGTGGAGCTGGTGCACGTCCCGGCTCAGGGAACGACGGACAGCGGCAAGCCGTCCGACGCCGCGCCGCGGACCATCGACGGCCGGGTCGTGAAGGCCTCCGCCGCCGCCCCCGGTACCGGGATCGTGGTCGTCGACGTGGCCACCTCTGCCACCGACGGCCCAACGGCCGCCGCGTGGGAGGCGGCCGGCACCCTGCGCCTGGTCCTCGCTGCTCCGGACGGTAACTGATGGCTGTCATCGCGCTCGCCGGGTGCAGCGGCGCTCCCGGCGTGACCACGAGCGCCCTGGCCCTGCTGCTGTCATGGCCGCTGGAGGCGGGCCGGCGGATGATCCTGGCCGAGTGCGACCCGGACGGCGGAGCCGTGCTGCACGGCCTGCTGCAAGGCACGCTCGGCGACCGGTACGGGCTGCGCAACCTTTCGGTCGCCGCCCGCAAGGGGGAGTTCAGCGAGGCCTTCTGGCGGCAGCTGATCGACCTGAGCAGTGAGGACGGCAAGCAGGAGTCACCGCGCGACCGGCTGCTGTTGCCCGGCATCACCGATCCCTCGCAGTCGGCGAGCCTGGGCCAGGTCTGGAAGGTCCTCGCGCAGATGTTCCGCGGCATCGAGGCCGAGAGCGGCCACGACGTCCTCATCGACCTGGGCCGGCGCGGGGCGTACGGGCCCTCCGGGGTGCTGGCCGAGCAGGCCGACGCCACGTTCGTGGTCGTCCGCAACACCCTGCGCTGCCTGCAAGCAGCAGAGGGCCGGGTGCGCGCACTGGAGGAGCGCGTCGGCGACGTCAGCGTGCTGATGATCAACGAGGGTCCGTATCCCGCGGGCGAGGTGCAGCGCGTACTGCAGGTGCCGGTTATCGCCACGCTGCCGTATGCGCCGAAGGACGCCCGCGTGCTGTCCGACGGTGCCGAACAGCCGCGCCACTTCCCCAAGTCGCCGCTGATGAAGGCCGCCCGCACGGGCAGCACGCTGCTGGTGCAGCGGGCTGCCATGCGCCGAGCCCGGCTCGATCCACGCGGTGCCCGTGCTGCAGGCGGGGAGGTGACCAATGCGCGCTAGGCCGTTGCACCACGACCCCTCGGTGGCACCGGTGCCCCAGGAGTGGGGGCAGCAGACCAACGGAGTGCCGGCTGTTGCCGGTGCTGCCTCCAGTTCGCAGGTTCTCGGTACGGCGGTTCCGCAGATCACCGTCGACTACCGGGTGGCCCGGGACATCGCGTCCCAGGTCGCCAAGCAGCGCGAGGAACTGATCAAGACGAAGCCCGACATGGACCGGGCCAGTGAGGAGCAGCGCTGCCTGAACTGGATTGCTGAGGCGGTCGCGCTGTGGTCGGACGCCCAGGCGATGACGCCGCAAGAGGATGAGGCGCTGCGGCGCGCCGTGTATGACCTCCTTTTTCGGGCCGGCCGGCTCCAGCCGTACCTGGACGATGACCGGGTCGAGGACATCATCATCCAGGGCCCGCACGAGGTGTGGCTCGACTACGGCGACGGCGAACGCCGCCGGGTCGGGCCGATCGCGGACTCGGAAGAGGAACTGCTGGAGCTGCTGCGGGAGTTGGCCCGGGGCTCCGGGCACAGCGAGCGCACCATCTCGACCGCGAACCCCACCCTCGCGCTGTCCCTGCAGGACGGCTCCCGCCTCCAGGCCATCACGGGGCTCGGGCCGATGACCTATGCGGTCATCCGGCGGCACCGGGTCTCCCACGCGAATCTCGACGACCTGGTGCGGCTGGGCACCATCGACCCGATCCTGCGCGAGTTCCTCGGCGCCGCCGTGCGCGCCGAGAAGAACATCATGATCGCGGGGAAGCAGAAGGCCGGGAAAACGACCTTGATGCGGGCGATGCTCAAGGAGTTCGACCCGGAGTGCCGGTTCGCGACCATCCAGACCGAGGACGAACTGTTCGCCCACCAAAACGGCTACCACAAGCAGGTCGTGTCCCTGGTGGGCCGCGAGTCCAACGGGGAGAAGGACGTCACCGGCCGCGGTGCCGGTGAGGTCACGCTGCTGGACCTGATGCATCCGGCGCTGCGGATGTCGCTGGAGCGGATCGTGGTCGGCGAGGTCCGCGGTCCGGAAGTCGTCGCCATGATGCAGGCGCTGACGAACGGCTCCGGCGGCAACCTGTGCACCATCCACGCGCGTCGCCCGGACATCATCTTCGACCGGATCGCCGAGTTGTACGCGCTCGCTCAGGAGAACCTCTCTGAGCAGCTGGCCTACCGGCAGACGGCCAACGGTCTGGATTTCGTCGTGTACGTCGACATGACGGACGAGACGCAGATCGGCGGCCGCCGCCACCGCTACGTCTCCCATGTGCTGGAGCTGACCGGGATCGGCGAGAACGGCCGGCCCGCCACCAATGAGGTCTTCTCCCCCGGCCGCGAGTGGGGGGAGCTGCGGGCGGTGCCGAGGATGGATCCGGGCTGCATCGATGACCTGCGCCGCGTCGGCTTCGACTCGGGCCTGCTGCAGGAGTCGTATGGGGCATGGGCGGCGCCGCTGCCGCTGAAGGTGGGGGCGGGCCGATGATCCTTCTGTGGGCGCTGCTGTCCGGGATGGCTGTGGTCGGCGGGCTGATCGGTGTCGTGGCGGGTGTCGTGGGCACGACTGCGCCGCGCCGGGCCCCGCTGCTCAAGCGCTGGCAGGCAGGCTTGCGCGGTGGGAAGAACCAGAGCGCGGACGCACGGATGCGTCGGCGGACTCTCATGGTCGCGGCCGTCGTGGTCTTCGTGGCCGTGTGGCTGGTCTCGGGGAACTTCGTCGGGGGTGTGCTGCTGGGTGCGGCCGTCCTCGGCGTGCCCTGGCTGATCAGCCCGGCGCAGATGGCACAGGACCGCATCGGTCAACTGGAGGCGCTGAGCGAGTGGACGCAGCGGCTGGCCGGCCTGCTGCGGCTGGGCATGGGCCTGGAACAGGCGATGATCACCAGCCGTCAGGGGGCGCCGGACGAACTCGCACCCCAGATCATCAACCTGTCCGACCGGCTGCGCCTGGGGTGGCGGCCGGACGGAGCGCTCCGCGCGTTCGCCGAGGAACTCGACGATGTCACCGCGGACAAGGTGGTCGCCGCGCTCATCCTGTCGGTCAACGACCGCGGCCCGGGCCTGGCTCAGGCCCTGGAGGATCTGTCGGGCACCGTCCGCGAAGAGGTCGCCAAGAAGCGCGCCATCGAGGCGGACCGCGCCAAGCCCAGGACGACCGTGCGGTGGATGACCATCATCACCGTGGGCGTCGTGGTGGCCGGGTTCTTCGTGCCGTCCTACACGAAGCCGTACTCCACGCTGCTGGGACAGCTCGTGCTGGCCTTCCTGACGGCCGGGTTCATCGGCGTACTCGCCCTGATGCGGCAGCTGGGCAATTTCCGGCGCGTCCCGCGCTTCCTGGTCACCGACCCAGCCAGCACCGTCCGGCTGCCCGCGCCCGCCCCGGAGCCGGACCCGCCGATCACCGCACGGGAACCGGAAGGGGCCGCCTCGTGAACCTGCTCCCCGTTGTTGTGACCGGCGGCACCGTCGGTGCCGGCGTCGCCTTGCTGATCCGGGAACTCCTGCAGCCCCAGCCCGCGTTGGGGCCGGCCCTACAGCGCAGTGCCCCGGCCTCCTTGACGATGCCCGAGCCGGAGCTGGACCGCGAGGAGGTGTGGGGCCGGTGGCTGCTGGCCCGTCTCGAGCGGCTCCCGGGCGTCCGGGTCCCCACCGTGAACCTGGCCCTGCTGGGGCAGGGGCCGGGCCAGTTCATGCTCAAGAAGACCGCGTTCGCCGCGCTGGGGCTGCTCTGCCCGGTGATCGCGACGATTCCGTGGATCATCGCGGGCGTGGGCCTGCCGTTCTACGTGCCCGCCGTCGTCGGACTCATCATCGCCGGCCTGCTGTTCATCACGCCCGATCTCGCCGTGCGCGACCAGGCCAAGCGGGCACGGGAGGAGTTCGCGCACGCCCTGTCCGCCTACCTCGACCTGGTCGCCCTCAAGCGGGCCGCCGACGCCGGCCCCGCCGAGGCCCTCGAAAAGGCCGCCGAGGTCGGCGAGGGCTGGCCCTTCCTCTATCTCCAAGGCGCGCTGCGCCGGGCCCGGCTGGAGAAGATCCCGCCGTATCAAGCGCTCACGGAACTCGCCCACGAATACGACCTGCCTGTCCTGGACGACGTCGCCGACATCATGCGCGGCTCAGCTACCGACGGCGCCGCCGTCTACAAGGCCCTTCGGGCCCGTACCGCGGCGCTCAACGCCGAGTTGCTGGCCGATCAGGCCGCCGAAGCGAACACAGCCAGCGAGAAGATGACCGCGCCCGGAGCCCTGCTCGCCGTCCTGGTCATGCTCTTGATGGCCTTCCCCGCGGTGATCCGCATGCTGACCGTCTGAGACCAACCACGACTCGTACAACGCTCCAGAGAGGTAAAGAACATGAGGTACACCGCAGCCCGCACGCGCCGTGCTGTGACCCGGCTGACCACCCACCCGCACGCCGGCCCGGACAAGGCTTCCCGCCGGCCCGACCACGGCAGCCGCGGATCCCGCGTCATCGGACGCGCCAACCGTGCAGCGATCCGGCTGTCCACGCGTCTGCAGGAAGGTCTGGAGGAGGCCACCCGCCGTCCGGACCGCGGCGACATCTCCACCACCACCGTCATCATCTGGGTCGCCGCCGTCACCGGCGCCGTCCTGATCGCGGGCACCATCGCCGTCGTGATCGCCAAGTACAACGGCAAGCTCAACGGACTGTGATGTCTGGTACCGAGCGGCTGAAGGACTGGTGGCAAGGGCGAAGATGGCGCGACGACCGCGGTGACACCGCCATCCAGATGGCGATCATCTTTCCGTTCGTGCTGCTCGCCACGGTTGCCGTGATCCAGGCCTCCATGTGGTACTACGCGAGGCAGATCGCCCTGACCGCTGCCCGCGAGGGCCTCACCGCGGCCCGCGCCTACCAGTCGAGCCCCGCCGACGGTGCGGCCCAGGCACGAAACGTGCTGGGCCGCACCGCGGGTGACAGCCTGAGCGGCTACAGCGTCTCGGCCAGCAGCAACGGGCAGCGGGTGCAGGTTCAGGTGTCCGGCACCGCCATGTCGATGATCCCGGGCGTTTCGGGCCTTCAGGTCACCCAGTCCGCGTCCGGCCCGGTGGAGAGATGGACCGTCCCGGGAGGGTGAACCACGTGCGAAACACGGCCCGGTGGGCTCGCAGGCTCCGAAGCGACGAGGGCAGCGCGGCGATTGAGGCTGCCATCGTCCTCCCTGCGCTGATCATGTTCATCTGTATGGCCATCGCCGGCGGACGCATCGTCACCTCCGGCTCGAAGATCGACGCGGCAGCCGAGGACGCGGCACGGGAGGCCTCCATTCACCGCACTGCGGGGTCCGCGCAGAGCGCCGCGCAGGCGGCGGCCGCGCAGTCCCTGAACGACCAGGGCATCAAGTGCTCGTCCACCAGCGTCAACATCAACACAGGCGGTCTCAGCGTGCCGGTGGGGCAGGTAGGGACGGTCACCGCGACCGTGACCTGCACGGTCAACCTCTCCGATCTACTGCTCCCGGGCGTGCCAGGAGCCAAGACGCTCACGTCGACCGCCACCTCGGTAGTGGATCAGTACCGGCAGCGGGGGGACTGATGATCTTCCGCCAGAGAGGCCTGCGCCGAACGCTACGGGATGACCGGGGAGGCGTCACCGTGTTCGTCGCCGTGTGCGTCATCGCGCTGATCGGGATCATCGGCGTCGCCGTCGACGGCGGCAGCAAGATGCGGGCCACGGAACGCGCCGACTACGTCGCCGGCGAAGCCGCGCGGGCCGGCGGACAGGCCATCGACCCAGCCGAGGCCATCAACGGGACCGCGATCACCGTGAATCCGCAGGACGCACAGGCCGCAGCCCAGGCGTACTTGCGCTCCGCCGGCGCCACCGGCACGGTCAGCGTGTCCGGCGACGGCAAGACCCTCACCGTCGTCGTCACCGGCACGTACGACACGAAGTTCTTGTCGGTGGTTGGAATCGGCTCTCTGTCGGTGACCGGCCATGGCAAGGCCACCCTCCTGCATGGCGTCACCGCTCCCGAAGGAAACTGATGAGCACCACCCCCTCCCCCGCCGCAGCGGCCTGGCGCACCCTGGGCCGGTTCCTCAAAGCAGTCCTGAGTCTGGTGGTCCTGGCCGCCGCTGTCGCCGGGCTGCCGCTGCTGCTGGCCTGGGTCACCCCGGTCATCTGGGCTTCCACCCACGACGACCTCACGCACCTGCTGGACCGGCAGGACACGGGTGCGGCGTTCCTGCTGCTGCTCGTCGCGGTGGGGTGGATCGGGTGGGCCCAGTTCGCTTTCTGCGCCGTGCGCGAGCTGATCGCGCAGGTGCAGGGCCGGACCTGGCACGCCCCGCGGGGGATGGGTGCCTCCCAGCGTGCCGCGGCTCTCCTCATCGGCAGCATCCTGGTGCTGCTGCCGACGAGTTCGGCTCTGGCTTCCGACGCCCAGGCTGCCCCGGCCACCACGGCGGCCCCCTTCTCGGGCCAGTCCCAGGCCCGGCAGGCCGCCGAGCCCGAGCAGGCCTCCAGGTCCTCGGCGAGCACCGCGGCGTCCAGCACGTCGTACACGGTGCGCGAGACACGGCCGGCGGAGAGCCTGTGGGGCATCGCTGAACGGGAGTTGGGCGATGGTGAGAGGTGGCGGGAGATCGCTGCTCTCAACGAGGGCCACACCATGGTCGACGGTACGACTTTCCGTGCGAACAGCTTTCTGCAGCCCGGTTGGCAGTTGGAGATGCCCGACACGTCAACGGGAGTGGGCGGCCTTCGTACGCAGTTGGGTGAGGCTGCGCCGGCTGCCGGCGAGAAGGGCGAGCATGTCGTCACGGTCCACTCGGGCGACTACCTGTCGAAGATCGCGGAACGGGAGTTCGGCGACGGCGACGAATGGCCGGAGCTGTTCAAGGCCAGCCGTGGCCGGGAGCAGCCGCACGGTCTGCCCGCGATCACCGACCCGAACGTCATCTATGCGGGGCAGCAGGTCACCGTGCCCGGCGCCCAGCCCGGCCAGCCGTCCCAGGACCGTGACCAGGGTGATGAGGCGAGCAGCCAGGAGACCACTCCCCCGACCAGCCAGAAGCCGGGCGCGGGCACCGAGCAGCCGCCCGCGCCGAGCCAGACCACCGCGCCCGCACCCCAGTCGTCGGCCCCCAGCGCACCGGCCAGCCGCCCTGCCGAGCAGCCCGGACAGGATCAGGCATCGCAGTCGGCAACGGCCTCTGCGACCCCGCAGCCCAGCGTCAGCGAGTCATCCTCTGCCGCCTCCCCTTCGGCGTCGGCTGAAGGGTCCGGCTCCGCTGCTGCCTCCTCCCCCGCCGCCACGGCGTCCGAGACCCCGGCGACGGCTCCGGCCAGCAGCCCGTTGAACCTTCGTACCGTTCTCGGTGCCGGCGCGCTGCTGGCGGCCGCCATCACCGGTGCTCTTGCCCTGCGCCGTACGCTGCAGCGCCGCCGCCGTAAGCCCGGCGAGACGATCGCCATCGCGTCGGAGACGTCCACGGCCGAGGCCCAGTTGGCGGCGGCCGCCGAGCCGGGCGGCGCTGCCCGCCTGGACGTGGCACTGCGAACGCTGGCCCACCAGGCGGCCCAGGAGGAGGACGCGGTCCTGCCGCCGCTGCGGGCTGCCCGGATCGGCACCCGCACGGTGGAGGTATTGCCCGAGGATCTCACCGCGGACCCTGCGGCGCCCTTCGTGGCCGGGCAGGGCGGATCGTGGGCCCTGCCCTCCGATGCCGTCGTCCTGGACGAGGACGCCGCCCGCGAGGTGCCGGCACCGTATCCGGGGCTGGTCACGATCGGCAGTACCGAGGCGGGCGATCTGCTGCTGCTCAACCTCGCCGGGCTGCCCGCGCTGCTGCTGGACGGCAACCCCGTCCACATCACCGAGGTGTGCACCTCGCTCGCGCTGGAACTCGGAATGAGCCCGTGGGCCAGCGAAGTCGAGGTCGTCACCGTGGGGTTCGGCGAGGACCTGCCGCAGCTGCTGCCCACGGCGCGGATCGCCCACATGCGGCAGGCCGCGCACGCCCTGCGCGATCTGAGCGAGCGGCTGCTGGAGGCGCACCAGATGCCCGAAACCGAGCATCAGCCGTATCTGCTGCTGTGCGCGTCGTCTCTGGACGCGGACACGGCCTGGCAGTTTGCCGATGTCATCGACAAGGCGGGCACGGTTCCCGTCACTCTGATCGCCCCCGCGAGTACGGCGGCCGCACACTTCCCCGAGGCAGAAATCCTCAACGCCTCCCTCCATGAACCGCAGAACCTCGATTGCGCCGGCGTCGACATCACGGTGCAGCGCCTGGAACATGCCGCTTACCTGCAGATCACCACGGCACTGAAGGTGTCCGGGCAGGCGTCCCATCCGGCCGAGGGGCCCTGGCAAGACGTCCCGGACGAGCCCGCCCACATGGAGCAGCCCGAGCAGACCGCGCCCAAGGAGCCGGTGGCGGCCGCGGCCGCCACCGTCCCGAGCGTGTCGCTGGCGGCGGCATCCGACGCTGGCAGCGGAGTGTTCCCGGCGCTGTTGGCCGCTAGCGCAGATCCGTCCGGACTGCGGCTCCTGCCCACCGCCACGCCCGCAACTGCGGCAGGCGACGATCCCGGCCCGGGCACCGAGGCAGTGCCTTCGCCCTCGGCTTCTGTTCCCCCGGCCGCGGCGGAGACGACCGTCGGCGACGAGGTCCCGGAGGCCGACGCCGCTGAGGCCTCGCTCGAGGAACACGAAGCGCCGGAGGCGGAGGAACGCGAGGCGCATGACCTGCACGCGCCGGAGATCAGGGTGTTGGGCCCGGTTGAGGTGACCGGCGTGGACAGCACCGGCCACGGTCCGCGGATGGCGCAGCTCGCAGCATTGCTCTTCTTCCGGCCCGGCCGGAGTGCAGACGTGCTGTGCTCCGACATGGATCCCGTCAGCCCCTGGTCCTCGAGCACCCTCAACGCCCGCTTGCAGGGCCTGCGTCGCTCACTGGGCAACGACCCCGCCGGCAACCCCTACGTGCCGCGCCGCAGTTCCGGCGAGGATCCGTACCAGCTCGCCCCCGGGGTGCGCTGCGACTGGAGCCGCTTCCTGCAGCTCGTCGAACGCGCTCTCCCGTTGGGTCCCTCCGGCCTGACCGATCTGGAGAAGGCGCTCACGTTGGTGCGCGGCCGGCCGTTCGGGGGCAAGGCCCTGCCCTGGGCTGAGCCCTACCAGCAGGAAATGGTCACGCGCATCATCGACGTGGCACACACGGTGGCCACCTACCGCACGTCTGCGGGCCCGCACCACGACCTCAGCGCGGCCCGCCAGGCCGTCGCGACCGGTCTCGACGTAGACGACACCGCTGAGCTCCTTTATCGAGACTGGCTCAGGATCGAGTATGCGGCCGGGAACCGGCAGGGGCTGCACATGGCCATCTCCCGCGTCCAGCAGGTCAACCGGGCGCTCGACTGTTCGCTCGAGATGGAGACTACGCAACTCATCAACGAGCTCCTCAACGGCTCGGGCACGCCCGTACGCAAGGCCCTCTAGCCGGCGGTTCCGCAGATGCGCAGCGCGTCACTGCGCGCTGGAGGCGACGTCGCGGGCTGCGTACGCCAGGAGTTCCTTGATGGCTGCCTCGTTGGAGGCCGGAGGGCGTTCACGCCACTCGGACAGCGTGTCGCGGACGGTCTGCGCAACGGCCTTGGCGTGCTGCGCAAGGTCGTTGTCGAGTGCCGCCATGTCCCCGCTTGTGGTTCGGCCCGTGATGACGATGGGGCCGGCCAGCGGGTACAGAGGCATGCCGCGCCAGGCACTCGCCAGGGCCCATGCGGCCAGGTTCTGGGGAAATCCGAGCTTCAGCCCGTTGCCGTGAATGTGCAGAACGGCCCGCCGGTGGTAGACCCCTTGGTCGACGGCGTCGGATCCGACGTGTTCCTGGATCGCGATGTGCGCGTCGGTAGCGGGCAGGTTGAGGTCCGTGACCGTGGCGTCCGGGTCGATGCGCAGTGCGTACATGGGTCCTCCTCGTCGGTTCACGGGCGGGGCTGCGCAATGCGCAAGGGTGCGGTGCGCACGGCTGCGCAATGATCGCGATGTCTGCGCAATGCAGTGCTGACCTGGTGTTTCTTCTGATTGCGCAGCCTGCTGGGCATAGCGGGAAGACTGGGTGCCCAGCCGGTGCGCGGTGTCGGACTTACTGCTGCGCTTCGGCGTGGTGGCGGATGAGTGCCTGCCAGCGGCGTTCGAAGTCGGCGGCGTTCTCGGCGATGTAGTCGGCGGTGATGGGCTTGTTGTACTGCGCAGTGATCCCGTGGGCTGCGCACTCCTGCGCAACGGCGTCGAAGGTCGGCTTGTCACTGCGCACCCGGTGCTCAGCCCAGAGGCTGTAGACCCGGAACGGCAGCAGGTAGCGTCGCAAGGTGGAGGGGCTCACCGGTTTACCGCCACGGCCGTAGAGGCCTTTGCCGGCTAGGAACTCGGACAGCTGCTCGGCCTTCTCCGGTTCGGCGCCATTCTCGGCCTGGTACTCCATCCACGCCAGGTAGTAGCGGTCGACGGTGGTGAGGGCGACGGGCTCCCCCGCGACGGCATCCTCGTCCGGAGACTGCTCATCGATGGCGGCGCTCACCCTCGGGGTGCGTTGCTCCTTGGCGGCCTGGGCGCCCGCGCCTGCGCGCGCCGCCTCGGGTTCCTCTTCAGACGGGAGGACCTCTTCGGCGGCCTGCTCGTCAGGTTCGGTGGCTGCATCTCCGGTGGGCGGTCCGCTACTGCGGAAGTCACGCTCCTCAAAGCTCGCTACGAAGGCTGCCAGGTCTTCGCCGGTGATCGGCCGGCCGCTGTCTCCGGTGATGGCGTCCCGCTCGTACACGTACGCAGCAAGTGCGACGGCATCCGGATAGGTGCCGAATTCCTGCGCGTAGGTGCGCCAGGCGCTGTGGAAGTAGTCGTACCACTGGTCGGCTGGCTCCGCTCCGTCGGTGCCAGCGGGCTCTTGGCCAACGAGCGCATAGCGTTTCTGCAGGATCCGGAGCAGTGGCTGCACCTGGTCCTCGGAGAGCGGATCGCCAGATCCCGTGGAGATGCCATAGGTGTCGCGAAGCCAGATAGCCCACTGCGTCGGGGTCGGCTCGGCCTGGAACTGGGCGAGGAACGCCTGGTAGGCCTCGGCGAACCGATCGGCCGCTTCCTCGGTCGACTCCTGCCGCTCGTCCGGCCGCCCGGGCACAGGGGTTGGGACGGTGTCCGGGACCGGCTTCGGCTCTGCGCTCTCCAGCTCGGCCGCACCCTGTCCCTGCGGTTCCGCGGTCTCGTGGGTGGCGTCTTCCTCCTGGTCCGCTGCGGTGACCCGCTCGACGGTGAACTGGATCGGTGGCTCCTCGATGCCGGCGGCGGCGAGACCGGCGAGCGCGGTCTCGGCGAGCGGGACGCCGTACCGGGCAAGCCGCAAAGGCATCAATGCCTCGACGGGGGCCTTGCGACGCCAGGCCCGGCCGAAGCGGGAGCGGAGGCTGGACTGGTATACCAGGCGCTCCTGCTCCAGCTTGATGACCTGTTCGTAGGAGCGCAGCTCCCACAGCTTCATGCGGCGCCAGAGCAGGAACGTGGGCACGGGCGAGAGGAGCCAGCGGGTGAGGCGGACGCCTTCCATGTGCTTGTCGGCCGTGATGTCGGCGATCCGGCCGATCGCGTGCCGCGCGGCCTCGACGGCAACGACGAACAGGACCGGGATCACGGCGTGCATGCCCACGCCCAGCGGGTCCGGCCAGGCCGCCGCGCCGTTGAAGGCGATCGTGGCCGCTGTCAGCAGCCAGGCCGTCTGGCGTAGCAGCGGGAACGGGATACGGATCCAGGTCAGGAGGAGATCCAGGGCGAGCAGGACGCAGATGCCCGCGTCGATGCCGATCGGGAAGACGTAGGAGAAGTTCCCGAAGCCCTTCTGGATGGCCAACTCGCGGACGGCCGCGTACGAACCCGCGAAGCCGATGCCGGCGATGATGACGGCGCCGGTAACCACCACGCCGATCAGGACCCGATGTGCTCGGGTCAGCTGGGGTATCACACCGTTCCCCGCAGCCACGTCCCACTCCCCTATTCAAGCCTCACAACTGAGCTGTTCTCACACTCCCACGATGTGGGTCGGGTTGTGGCCCTTCAGGATCGGCTCTGGGCGGATCGTCCGCGAAAAGTGATCATTGAGGGCCATCTGCGGCGGTGTGCAGTAGGCGCTCGGGGTCCGTGCTGTCGGGCGCCCAGACAACAGTGCGGCGCCTGTCCCCAGGTGAGGGGTCAGGCGCCGCGCGTGCACGATATTCCGTCGGAATAAGCTCATCGCTTCCGCGTGGAGTTGAGGCGTTGGATGCCGAGGGCGTCCGCAACAGCAGCGATGTCCTGGAGTGCCTCGTTGCGGGGATCAAGGAATCGCAGCGGGCGCTGCGTGACGATGGTGTCCTTGAAGCGCTGCTTGCGGCGGATGATGGGCAGCAGCTTGGTGTTCCAGTCCGGGTTGCCGCGGATTGCTTTGATGGCATCGTCTGCGACAGCTCCGCCGCTGCGACGGATGTTTCCTTGGGCGTCCATGGGGATGTTGGTGGCGAGGATGTGCTGGACCTCGGTCTTGAAGCCGAAGCGGCGGAACTTACGCGCCCCCTTGTCCAGGGTGTCTTCGAGGTCTTGCAGGCCGATGATGTACTTGAACTCGTCGGCGACGCATCCGATGACTTCCGGGCCGACCATAGCGATCGACAGCAGAAGAATGCCGAGTGTCGGACCGCAGTCGAAGAACAGGATGCTCCAGCGCCCTGGGGGCAGCTGCTCGTCCAGGACGTTCTGCAGCCATAGCACACCGGCAGGGTCGAGGCCAAGGTTGACTTCCGCATCCGCCATCTCTGGCGTCCCGAGGATGAGGTCGAGGTTGGGGATACGGCGGAACGCGTTGTCGTCTTCGCCTTCACCGATGCGGTAGCGGGCCGGCACGACGGCTTCCTCAAGCCGGTGCTTCCCCTGCAGGACATCGAAGATGGTCGGCTGACCCTCGGGTGGGTCCTGGTAGCCGAGGATGTGGGACGCGGTGCGCTGGGGGTCGAAGTCGGCGACGGCTACAGAATGCCCTCGCCCGGCCGCCTCAACGGCGAGGTTGATGACGTCCTGAGTCTTGCCAGCGCCACCGGCGATGACAGAGCAGGCGAAGATGCGGGGCTCTTCGGGTGCCTGGGTGGTCCTAGAGGTTGGCAATGGTTCTCCTGAGGGTCGTGCTGGGGCGCCCTCGTATTCCGTCGGAATATCGCTGCCTCAGCGAGCGCGATATTCCGACGGAATACGAGCCTGCCTCACTTGCCGCCGAGGCGGTCCTGTTCCCACTCGGTGGGCTGATAGTTGACGGCGGACTTCAGGTGGGCGAGGTAGTCACGGTCCTGGGCATCCCAGGGGCGGCTGGCGACCGAGGCGCGCTGCTCGGCGATGGCCAGGGCGACGGCCAGGGCCACGTGAGCGGTCAGCTTTGCGTCGCCGGATGCGGACACCTCCGCGAAGTATTTGTCCGGCTTCGCAGCATCGGGCCCGATGGGCTTGGCGCTTGACCGGAGCCACTCGTGGGCCGTCTCCCGTGCGGCCTTGCTCGGGGCAGCGAGAAGGGCGGGGGCGAGGAGGCGCAGGGTCTCCCGGGGGTTCGAGGGGACTCCCAATTCCAGGACGGTGCGGCAGGCCTGCACTCGCAGCTGTGCCGCTTCGGCGCTGGGATCGGGTTGTGGTTCCTTCTGTTCCTCGGGATTGGTCCGCCCGGTCTGCTGCTGGTCGGAGGAGCCGAGTGCAGAGCTGCTTGGCTTGGCCTCTTCAGGATTGGCACCCGTTGCCGGCGCTCCCTCGGGTTCCGGCTCGTCGGGGGAGTGCTTCTGCTGCTGCGGGACGGGGGGAGCCGACTTGGTCTTGGCCTTGGTCTTGGAGGTTGTGGGTGCTGGCGGTGACAGAACCCTGGCGGCGGCGAAGGCGGCCTTGATTCCCTCCTCCTTCATGACCAGCCAAGCCTGCAGCAACTGTTCCTGTGTGGTGAGCCTGTCGAGCAGGATCTCTGCCTCGCTGACAGCGAGTCCGTCCATGACGGCCGTTTGCACTTCGGTGGGCAGCTTGAGGAGCTTGATCCGGCGGGAGATGTGAGGCTGCTTGCAACCGGTCTGTGCGGCGACCTCCGCTTGAAGCATCCCGTCGTCGAGCGCTCCTTGAAAGCCCAAGGCCTCTTCGATCGGGTTGAGGGGGATCCGCCGCATGTTCTCGGGCAGACCGAGGAGCCGGGCCCTGGGGATTTTCGAGTTCGTGACTTTGCAGGGAGCAGTGTCGTGGCCGGCCCGGGCCAGCGAGATCGCCCTGTTGTGTCCGATCAGGGTGACGTAGTCCCCCGCCGGGACCGAGCCCAGTTTGTCTTCCAGCTCGTCGAGCTTCTCCGGCTGCGTCTCAGCAAGGCGGGCGCGCCAGTACTCGAGGAACCCTTCGACCTCAGCAACCGACAGGTCCTGCAGGACACCGCCTTCTGCCTTGATCGACTCGGTGAGGTCCTCGATGTCCTCGTCCCGGTAGACGAGGCGCGGATTGAAGGGGTTGGGGTGGAGTTGCTCAAGGGGGATTTCGATGACCTCAACGGCATCAGGGTCGTCCCAGATGCTTCGGGTCTTCTTCTTCCTGCCGAAGGTCATCGTGGGCCCGGAGGCTCCAGCGGCCATGAGGGGTACTCCTGAGACGAAAGGGTGCTAACTGCAGGTGACCCTAGCGGGCTGGTAGCCAGGTCCTCGCCAACGGGGCGGTATTCCGTCGGAATATCCGAGACTTCGAGGCGATCTATACGCCCACTTTTGGTAGCTCTCGTCTCGTTGTGTCCGCGCGTCCCAGCGTGCTGCCGTGCATCGGCCTGGGGACTGATATTCCGTCGGAATACTCGGAGGGGTGGCCTCTCCCCGCGCCGCGTACCGTGCTGGGGCCAGGGACGGCCGTGCCAGGGATCGGCTGCGGCTCGAAGAGAGGCCCACGACACACGAAAGGCCCCGCACCCCGGATCTGTCTCCGGGGTGCGGGGCCTCGAGGTCACGGTCTGTTGGCTGGACGGCCGGGCCGATGATGGGTGGCCGTGGTTATCCGGCTTCCACGGAGCCGAGGAGGGCGTCGTACGCGATGCAGGCCCTCTTCCAGATGCGGGCGGCTTCTTCGTATCCCTCCTGTGCGTGCAGGCGTGCCCAGAGGTCAGGGAAGTTGCGGCCGGTGCCGTCACCGTCTGGGTCGCTGTCCATCAGCATGGCGAGTTGGTCTGGGTCCGTCGGAAGGTGTGGGTTGAGGTAGTCGAGTCCGGGGAGATGGGGATGCACGGTCACGGTCGTGCCGGGGACGTGTTGGGTGCTGGTCCGTTGCAGACGGAGGCTGGTGGCGATGGACGCGGCCTGGTGGAGGTAGTCGTAGGGGCCGAGGCGTATGTCGGGCAGGCCTGGACGGGCGAGTACGACGGCGTACTGCGCTTCTCGTTCGGACGTCAGGAGGCGGGAGGGGCGGGCTTCCCAGGGTTGCGGGGTGAGAGCTTCGCGAAGCCGAAGGGGGTGGTGGGGGTGGCCGCCTTGCGTGACTGCGAGCGTGCTTAGCCGGTGCATGCCGGGAAGAGCGAGGACGTCGGTGACGCGTTCGGGGTGGGCGTGCGTTCCCCATCCCGCGACGAGGGGGCCGCCGGTGTGTTCGGCGACGGCGGCCGCGGCTCGGAGATAGGCAGCGTTCTCCGGTCCGACGGGGTCGTCCGCCGTTGCGAGGTCGCGGGGCTGGGTGGCCCGCCACGCGTACAGGTTGACGATGAGGAGGGCCCCGCAGCCCCAGCTCTGGGCGTACTTGATGCAGCGCACGGTGGTGGCGTCGTCCGTGGTCGCGTCGGCGGTGGACGGGTTCAGGAGGACGAAGGCGGCGCTTTTGCCGGTGTCTGCCCACTCGCGTGCGAGCAGGTAGCGGTACTGCCCGCAGTCGGACAGGACTGCGGACCGCCGCACCTCACGGGGCGTGGCGGGTAAGGGTTTCGCCATCGGTGATCCGTTTCGTGGTCGGAGTGATCTGGTCGTGGGGCCGGACGACGTCCAGCGCGGCGGGGCGGTTCGACGTGTGGTCCTGGAGCTGGCCTGTGGTTCAGGTCAGCCGGTCGGCGTGGTGAGGACGCGAGGCAGGTGGACGTGGAGGTGTTCGACCTCAACCTCCAGGCCTTGTTTGCGCAGGTTTCGCGCGAGGAGTTCGGTGAGGCCGCTGGCGCGGTGGCGGCCGCCGGCGCATCCGATGGCGATGTGCCGGGGCCCGGCGGGCAGCTGGGCGTAGGCGGTGAGGTTGTCGAGGAGCTCGCGGGCGCCGGGGGTGGCCAGGACGACGTCCTGCACGCGGGGGTTGAGGCCGTCGAGGTCCAGGATGTCGCGGGCGGCGGCAGGATCGCGGAGGCGGTCGCGGACGTCCTCGATGCGGTCGGCCTGTGGCGGGACCGGGCGGCCTTCCGCGTCCTGGTCGAGGTGGAGGTATCCGAACGACGTGAGTTTGATGCCGCGCTCAGACATGTGGAGGGTCCCTTCATCGAGGTGGGGATCGGCGGGCGGCCGGAAGCGGAGAGCCTGGGGCCGCCCGCGCGGTCAGTGGGCGGCGTGTGCGGTTGCGGCGAGGAGGGCGGCCAGGGCGCGGGGATGGTCGGAGGCTTCCAGCGTCCACAGTCGGATGGGGGTCTGGTCGACGGTGGTGTCGATGAACGTCATCCGCCACCAGAGCCAGTCGGGCATGCCGTCCTGGTGGGGCTCGGTGTTGCCGTAGGCGCTGGCGCCAGTCCGGTGGGCGGTCGTGTTCAGTGCCTGTGCCCAGGCCTGTAAGGCTGTCCGGTCTTCGACCTGGATGAGGGCGGCCGGTCCGAGGCCACTCACGTCGGCGGCGTCCACCGACTTCGCGGAGAGGCCGGGGTGGGCGGCCAGTAGGGCGGCGGCCGCGTCGGATGCCGGAGTGCTGGGGGTGGGAAGGGCGGTGGTCATGGTTCCTCTCGTTGCCGTGGTTCACGGCGACCGTCGTCAGTCAGTTGCCGCCGGGGTGGTGGGGTCGGCCGGCGGGGTGCTGGTGGCGGCGGAGGTCGCCTGCCGGGCGCGTTGGGCGTCGAGTTCGGCGTGGCGATGCTGGAGCTGGTCCATGGCCGTGTGGTCGGTCAGGGCCGTGGTGATCAGGTCCCGCTGGTACTCCATGCCCTCGTAGATGCCGCGGTGGTAGCGGCAGGAGTCCTGGGCTTCGGCGCAGGCCGGGCAGTCCTCCCAGTCCAGCGGGTCGTACGGCGCCGTCTCCGGTCCGGGGAGTTCCCGTGTCTGTGGGGTGGCGGCGGGGGAATGGGGGCTGGTGGTGAACAGGTCTTCGCGCCAGGTGTCCGGCATGGCGCGGAGGAAGTCGGCCAGGGCGGCCGCGATCTGCGGGTAGTGGTCGTAGAGCGATGCCCATATCCGGCCGGCTTCGTCGGTCGGCTCGGTCTTGGGGGATAGCTCGTAGGCCTCGCGGGCGTAGGCGCGGATCTTCTCGCGGCGCTCCTCCCAGCCGGTGGTGTCGATGCCGGCTTCTACGGCTGCGCCCAGGATGCGGGTGTCGTTGAGGAACTCCGGGGCCAGCAGGGACTTGGCGAGGTCTTCGGCTGCGCCGGGGTCCCTGCGGGCAAGCGCGGCCAGCGCCTGGTCGGTGAGGTAGGCGCTGTCGCGGGTCCAGATGTCGGCGTTGGTGTAGGCGGTCGCGAGCATGCGGGTGCGCAAGCGGGTGAGTTGGGGGGTGTTGTCCGTCATGGAGGGGCCCTCCTTCAGGGGCTGTCTGGTGGGCGTTTGTGCTCAGGGGATGGGCGTCTCTGTCACCGGGCCGTGCTCGGCAACGAGGACCCGCCACCGGATCCACCGTGTGCCGGTGCAGGTCCACCGAGTGGGGCCGCGGGTCCACAGGCGTCCGTGGCGGTCGAGGACCGCTTGTACATGGGCGGGTGCTTGGAACGAGCCGGGCCCGTTGGACCGCCAGGTGCGGGCGGCTGTCGTGCTGCTCAAGCGCTGGCAGCCACGGAGGTGGTGGTGGGGGCAACGATCCGGGCGGCTTCCGCGCGCCATGCCTCGCAGTCGCAGAACACCGACCGTTGGGGGTGTACGAGGCAGCCCCGGTGGTAGCGGTCGACTGCAGCGAGCAGTGTCGGGTGCGCGGTGCGGGCGAGACCGACGCTTCCTGTAACCCCGGGGTGGCCGTTCCAGGTGGAGTCGACGTCGAAGCCGCGGCGGCGGAGTTCGTCGGCGAGTGTCTCCAACTCCCCGGGGTCCAGGGGGTTCGCGGGGACGTGGTCGCCGTCGTTGTCGAGTTTGTACTCGACCTTGGAGACGTCCACGGATACGACGGGCAGGTGGCGTGCTCCGGTGGGACAGAACCCGTACCAGCGGTTGGCAGCCGGGTGGCTGAGGGTGATGCCGTGGTGCTGCTGGTGGGAGTTGTCGGGTTGCTCTGTCGCGTACAGCCAGTCCAGGCCGGCGGTGAGGATGTCGTCGAGAGTGGTCATGGTGGGGCTCCTGGTCAAGGGAGTGGAGGGGCGTCCGGATGCGGGGCATGCGGTTGTGTCGCGTCCGGTCGTTGTCGGCTGGGTGGAAGCGCCGCGGTGTTGTCGTGCTCGGGCTGTTCTTTGCGGCGCGAAGGCGAGGGTCAGGCCCGGTACGACGGGCGGGTGGTGAGGGGCGGGACGGCGTCGTGGAGTTGGCCGTCCAGGAGGCGGCCGGCTCGCTTCTTGCCGAGGCGGATCATCTCGACGCGATGCCCGAGGTCGTCGATGGGTTCTCCGACAAGCACGCTTCCGGCTACGGGGCGGCTGCGGATCACGTGGTAGCCGCTGGGGGCCCACTCTCCCCACTGCTTGAGGAAGTAGTGCACGCCCGCGGCCTGGCACTGGTCTCTGAGGCTGCGAGCCCATGCGGGGTGCATCGGCCGGGCCTTGGGCCCGGATTCGCCGCCCGCGATGACCCAGTGGATGCGTGCCCGCCGGGCCCAGTGATCACCGACGTGTTCCATGCCGTCGACCACTGCGCCCTCGGGAGCATCCAGGTAGGGGTCAGTGACGTCGGTCCGCTCGACGAGGTATGGCGTCAGGTCAACGTGTTCGACCAGCGGCTCGCAGGACAGGAACCGAACTCGGGCGTTGACCTGGAGAAGGAGGGGGATCCGTTCGTCGGCGCGGCGTTGGTCTTCGACCGAGGTGCCTATCCAGACGTGGTCCGGCCAGGCGCCCGTCCAGGGCGTCATGGCGGACACGTTCTCCGGCCTCTTGGTCAGCAACTGCCAGCGCAGCCAGGGTGTCTGCTCGATGACCTCCCAGAGCCGCGCGCGGGCGGCCGTGACCTGGGGGTGGTCCTCGAAGACGTCGCCCATGCTGGCGGCGAACACGCGCAGGGGGACGCCCGTGCGCTCTGCCTCGCGGTTCCACGTCAGGGGCTTACGCCAGTAGGCGTCGGAGAGCATCCGTCGTTGGCCGCCGAGGTGGAACACGTCGTGGCCCCACCGGCGGGCGAATTGGTCCGCGTAGCAGTTCCTGCACCCGGGCGAGATTCGTGAGCACCCCCACCAGGGGTTGAAGGTCTTGTCCGTCCACTCGATTCCGGTGTGGTCACCCACGGGTCTCTTCTCCTGCGCGGTTGGGGGTGGTGGTTGTTGCGGAGGTCGGTGAGTGGCTGAGGTAGGAGGCGTAGTCGGTCTCAGCGAACCGCCATGCGGCGCGGTGGCCGCGCGGCGACGGCGCCGTTATGGAGCCGGTCACGTGGTGGTCCTCTCGGGTTGTGCGGCCAGTCCCAGGAGCACGGTCGCGTGGCAGTGGTCGGGCTCGCCTGCGCTGGGCAGTGGGCACGTGCAGGCCAGGTCACGGCCCCGTAGGCGGCTCAGGCCGGTGAGGACGCGGCGCCGGTCGAACCTCTTTCGGCCGACGGCGTAGGTGTCGGGGCCCTCACCGTGCAGCCAGGCCCGGTAGCAGGTTCTGGCGTGCTCGCGGGCGGCGGAGGGTGTGCCCAATTCCCGAGCGGTGCCGTCCGGTGCGATGACGACGCTGTTTTCGACGCGCCAGGGGTTTCCGTAGCGGCTGCTTCGGTCGACGATCATCGCGCTTCCGGCGCGCCAATTCTTTGTGCGCTTGCGCTGGGTGCGAGTTGGCGTGGTGTCCGCCTGGGGGAGGCTGGACATGGCGCTCCTTCGTGGTGTTGTGGTCCGGTCCGGGGGGAGGCAGCCGGGGCGGCCGGGATCGGTGTCCGGCGGCCGCCCCGGGCCGTAGTGGGGTGTGCTGGTCAGAGCGTGCGCGTGTTTGCCGTCCTGTTCGGCCAGGTGCGGCGAAGCCAGCTCCGCATTCGGTGCAAGCGCGCCGGCCGCCGCCTGGTGGGCGGGGGCGGCGGTGTGGGGTCGGGCTCCGTTGGGTCGGGCTCCGTGGGGTGGGTGTCGGCGGGTGCGGAGGTTGCGCGCCGTCGGTGGGCGGCAATGAGATCGCCAAGGGCGCTGGGGTCGTCGGTGGAGGCGACCCACTCTCCGGAGGTGTGCCAGAGGCTGGTGAGGCAGGCGTCGGGGTCGTTCCACGTCTGGTAGTCGCCGTAGCGCTCGATGTACCCGTACTCGGACAGGGCCACGGGGCCCAGCTCGTCCTCGCTGTCGACGTGGCTGAGGTCGACGCCGTTCTCCAGCACGTGGATGGCGCTGACCTGCAGCCGTATTCCGTCCCCTGGATCGCGGGGAAGCTGGAGGTGGCCGCTGACGCGGAGCAGGTCGCTGGCTCCTAGGTCGGTCACGACGGCGTGTGCCAGTCCGGGCTCGGTGACCGTGCAGGGCATGACGAGTTCGTCGATGCGGTCTTCGGTGGGTGAGACGACCAGTTGGAACCGGGTCGTCTCACCGGACAGGTCGTCGGGGAGCGTCTCGTCGTCGAGATAGCCCTCCAGAACGATCAGGCCGCCGGGTTCCCCGGGAGGAGGGGCAGGCAGGGGCGCGTTCACCGCACGGCCCTCCGTACTTGCCGGCCGCGGGGACGCAGCGCGCGGGGCAGTGCGCCCAGCGTCCTGCGGCGTTGGGCGTGCTCTCGGGCGTGGGCTCGCCCGTGGGCGTGCGCGCAGGAGGTGCAGGGTTCTTCCCCTCGGGCTTCATGGCAGTTGTGGCCCTCGACCGTTCCGTGCGGGGCGGTGATGCCGTGCAGGGCGGCGAGGCGGTAGAGGTCATGGGGATCGGTGCCGGTGCGGACGGCGATGGTGCGCTGCGTGTAGCCGTCGCGGAGCAGGGTCAGGGCGACGGCCTGCGAGGCGGTCAGTGCCTGCCGCGGGCTGGGGATGACGGAAGCCGCCATGGTGGAGTCCTTCTTCAACGGAGTTTGGGAGGAGGGCTGTCAGCTGGGCGATCCAGCGAGGTGGCGGGTGCCGCTGCGGACGAGACGCAGCGCCGGCCGTGGCGCTGCGGGTTGCCTCGGGGCAGCCAGTTCGATGTCGGCGGTATGGACCACCAGGCGCAGGTCGCTGGTGTAGGTGTCGGGCAGGGCGAGGTAGCCGCTGACCGTCAGCGGGGCGCCGGGCTGCAATGCGGCGAGGTCCGCAGCGGCCGCGGGGTCAGCCATCGCGCAGGGCAACACGGCCTCGCGGACTTCGTGATCGTGCCCAGCGGGGGCGCAGTTGTGGTGTTCGGGCGCGTACGTGAGCCGGAAGTAGGCCTGGCCGTCGATGAGCACGGCGGGGTCGGCGAGCGTCCCGCTCAGGGTCATCGGGTGGGTGTGCACAGACATGCTGAACTCCTTCCGGGCCGTGCGGTGGCTGCGGGCGCGGCCGGGGAAGAGGCAGCGGCGACGGTGCACGTGGAGGGTTCCTTGCGGAGATGAGCAGCGAGGCAGGCAGCGTTCCGGGGGAGCGCTGCCGCGACGCGGTGACGCAGGGGATCGTCCGGCACCCAGATGCGTTGGCGTCCCTTCACCTGCGTGACGGGGGTGGCCAGTTGGATGACGTCGGAGAGCTCCCAATGCCAGGTACTGTCGCGGTCGGCCCACGTGCTGCACCGTCCCTCGCAGTCGGTGTGCGCCTTGGAGATGCGGGCGACGGCCACTACGGATCCCCTGGGCAGCTCCAGGTCTTGGGGCACCTGGCGCACGGCCGCACTGTCGGTGTCGAGGCCGGCGTGGACGAGGATGAGTCCCTGGTAGGTGGGCGCCCAGCTGCGGTTTTCGATGTCCTTGCCGAGGGCGGCCACTGCCGAGGCATGGGGCTGCCAGAGCGTCAGGGCGCGTACCGGGTACGCCTCACTGATCACCGGTTTCATACCGAGGCCCTCGCTTCCTGTGCCGGGGAGATGACGTTCACCGTGGAGGCCGTGGGGCTGGCGGCGCGGCGGTGGGCGCGGCGGCCGCTGCGCCCTCGCGACTTCTTGATTGCGTACATAGCGGCGTCGGCGGCCTCGAGGACGGTCGAGGCCGACGGCTGCTGCACCTCGGCGACTCGTACGGCGCCGATGGAGGCGGTGACCTTGAGCGGGCCTCCCGGCCAGGGCACTGGCCGGGCGAGCTCGCGGGCCAGGCCGTCGATGAAGGCCTTCAGGTCCTGGACGCTGATCGCGGCGACGAACTCGTCCCCGCCGAGGCGGGCGCAGACGCTGCGGGGTCCGCCGTTCTGGGTGACGAAGTCGTCCAGCCGGGCGCCCTCGGCCGTGAGCACGGCGTCCCCGGCCTTGTGGCCGAAGTCGTCGTTGACGGGCTTGAAGCCGTCGAGGTCGAGGAGAAGCACGTGGGTGATGCGCTCCTGGCGGATCAGCCGTTCGGTGCGGTGCATCCAGGGGCGTCGCGTCCACAGGCCGGTGAGGGGGTCCCGTCGTTCGGCGCGGAGTTTGCGGGCGAGCAGGCTGGCGTGGAGGGCCCATCCGGCTGCCGGTATCGCTGCGGTGAGCATGATCTCGTTCACGACTGCCCCGCTTCGGTGTCGGTGACGGGGCGGACGACGACGTACTGGTCGTCAGGGAGGGACTGGTGGACGTGAGCGCCGTCGCCGAGGACCGCGGCCTCAGCATCGGCCTTGGCCAGGGCCCGGGGCTGGTCGGTGCCGATGGAGTAGAGGCGCTCACCGGGGCGGCCAGCACAGGTCGGGCAGCCCGGTGCCAGGGAAGTGGTTGCGGGCTGGGTTAAGGCTGTGGTCATCTCGAAGTGCCTCCGTTTCGGGGGTTGGTGGGGCGCGCCCGGTGGTTGCAGGCCGAGGGCGCGCCCCGCACGCATGAGTGGGGCAGGATGCCGCCGCCGTAAGCGCGGCAGGGGTACGTCGGCTTGAGGTGGGCCGCCGAGCGGCTTTACGGCGTAAAGACCGGCGGGATCAGCGGCTGACGACCGCGGCAAGGAATGGGCGTCGTCTGCGTCAGTGGACCGTTCACAGCGCGCACCCATCTCGGCACGGCTGACCGCTGATCACGCTCAGCATCGGTCGGTTCCGCCATACGCCAGAGCCAGGCCGGTGCGCCACGAGGCGCCGACCGTACGGACGTCGATGAACCCCTCATCGGCCAGCAGCGGCAGCGACAGCGCCGTCTGCTCGAACTGCCACTCCAGGGCCCCGTCCGGCACCCGCCGGTTGGCCGGCCGCTTGCTGTTTCGCAGTAGGCAGACGTCCAGCCCGGTCACGAACACGACCGCGGCCACGGGCCTGCCCCACCGATGGGCCCGTTCCACCAGACGCGTACGGACAGCGGCTTCTACGTTGGTGGAGTCGAGGACGGTGGTCTCGGCGTACTGCAGCCGTGTCTCCACCAGCAGGTCCTGGATCTGGACGGCCTGCGGAGTCACGGCCTGGTTCCCCGCATCTCCGGTCAGGCGCCTGCGCAGTTCATCCAGGCTCACCACCCAGTCGGCGGGGAAGGCGTCGGCGAGACGCGTCTTGCCCGCCGCTGCGGGGCCGACGAAGACCACGAGGGTCCCCGGCTCGAAGAGCTTCCGGGTCTCGTCGCGCTCGTGTGCATCGGCGTCGCGCGCCGCGTCCCTGACGTCGGGGTATCGGTAGTTGCCGGCCTGGCAGCCGGGGGACTGACAGTCCCAGCCGAACGTCTCCTGGTCCCGGTGGCGTTCCGGGAACCGCCAGGTGAGGTGTGGCTCCAGAGCGGAGCTCGTCATGGCTCTCCCAACACAGTTTCGTCATGGGTCGGTTGGCGGCCGGGCAGCCGGTTGCCGGTGGCGATTCCGGGCCGCACCGTGCGGGCGGGTGGGGTGGGCTCTTTACGACGGAAAGGACCCACCGGCACGGGGTCTGTCCTGCTGTCAGAGGTGGATGGTGATCTGGCGCCGGGGGTCACCGGCCTGGGTGTGCACCGTCCTGCGGTGCGCGTCCAGGCCGGCGGCGCCTCCCTGGATCGGCAGGTGACATTCGGGGCAGCCCTGGGACCAGGTGTCGCCCTCGGGCAGGCCGTCCGGGGTGAGCGGGTGCGGGTGCGGCGGCCGCGTCGTCATGCGCCTATCGCCTCGCGCGAGCCCGGGACGTACCGGATCGCGCTGGCGACGTATCCGATGTCCATCAGGCTTCCGGCGTCGTCGAGCCGGTCCCGTAGGACGTTCATGCGTGCCCACGCTGTCTTGAGCTGCTCGACGAGCCATTTCGTGTCGTCGCTGGCGCTGTTGAGCGTGGCCTCGATGTCGGCCAGACGGCTGGCGTCGAGCACGCCCGCGGCCAGGTAGGCGTCCGCCCGGCGGACTTCGTCCTCCGTGAAGGCCTCGCCCAGTCGCCGCTCGGCGTCGGCCTGCGGGTCGTCGTGGTAGCCGGCGAACTGGCGCAGCATGACCGCTTCACAGGCGAGCGCCCAGTCGTCCCAGCCTGGCTTGTTGCTGTGTTCGCGGAACGTCATCTGCGGACCTCCTGCCCGGTTCACTTGGAACCGGCGATGACGGCCGCGACGGTTTCCACGGTGTGGTGGAACGCCTGGTCCAGGGCGTAAGCGCCTCCCAGCGGGCCGCCCAGGGCGTAGAAGCGCTCCTTGCCGGTGGCGTCCGCGACGGCCCTGAGGTGGATGCGCCGGTCGGCCCACCAGTGGGTGGCGGCCGAGAGGGTGAGCGCCGCGGCGACACGGCTCGGCTTGAGGCGCAGGCCGAGGGCACGGGATCCGGCGAACAGGGCGACGGCCTGGGTGGCGGTGTACGTGGCGACGTGCGCGGTGCAGGCGATGCGTCCGGCCCGGCTGGACTCGCCCTCCTGCTCGTCGTGCTGGCCCTTGGTGACAGCCTGGTGGTCGGACTGGATCCAGTGGTCGCCGAGGTCCGCGGCCATGCGCATCAGGGCGTAGGCGGCGGCGAAGCGGACGGCGCGGGTGCTGTGCTCGGTCATGGTGAAGGGACTCCTCATCTCGCTGGTCGGGTGCAGGTGACGGTGGTGCTGTACGGATGGCGCTCGGGACCGTGAGCGAGCCGATCGCTCATGGGTGGCCGTGGCGGCGGGGCCGGCTTCCACCGACGCCGTGTTCGTGGGGCGTCAGGCCGCCCCGCGGGTCTTCGGCGAGGGTGCCGTCGACGCGGCGGGCGAGTTGCTCGTCGCGCTGGACCGCCGGGAAGGGGTGCCGTGGATGCTCCGGAGTTCGGCCGCACACGCGTCGCACAGGAAGCGGCACACCGCGGCGAAGGGGTCGGTCGTTCCGGTCCCGAGCTCGGCCAGGCAACCGCAGTTGTCGCAGACCAGGCCGATGAGCTTGCGGAGTTCGTCGAGCTGGCTCGCGAACGCGGCGCGTTCGTCGGGGAGCATGGCGGCGACGATCCGCTGGGCATCGTTCCGGTCGTCGGCCAGTACGGCATGCACAGCGGCTGTCTCCGGGAACGTGGCAACGACGGTCGCCGTGGCGTCGGTCGGGAGGCAGCAGGTCGGCGACTGGAGGTCGCGGCCGTCGTCTTCGGCCGGGCCGGGGTCGGGGGGCGCCGACGGTGCGGGCGTCTCGTACGGTGCGGTGATCTTGTCGAGGGCGGCGCGGATGCGGTCGGCGTTGCCCAGGACGAAGGAGCGCTGCTGCTCGGGCGTCATGCCGTTCACGTGAGCGGCCGTCTCGTCCGGGGGCGGACCGGCCGTCTCGGCCAGGTGCTCCAGGTGGAGCGTCGCCACGACCAGCTCGCTGATCATCGGCGTTTCCGTGCGGCGGGTGTTGGGTCCCACGGCTTCGGCGGACTCGGGTGCCTCCGCGCGGCTGTGGGTGATGTCCATGGTCGTCATGGGGCGCTGGCCCTCCGTGTCGGTCGGAGCCCGTCTGTCGGGCCTCTGCACTGCCCCGGCCCGCGAGGGGTCGGGGCGGCACAGGGGTCCGGCAGGTCAGGCGCTGACCGGCTCGTCCTCCGCCTCGTGGTTGAGGTGCTGCTCCAGGAGGTCACGCACCTGGTCCATGGACGTGACGGGGACCGGCTCGTCCTCGGTCTCCGGGACGACGAAGGCGTATTCGTGGGTCGCGAACTTGCCGTCCTCGTTCTTGCGGTAGTGCACGTAGGCGCCGTCGGTGAGGGGGAACAGGGCGCTGGTGCCGTCGATGCCCACCCACAGCTTGGCCTTGTGCAGGAGGTTCCCGGCGGGGTCGATCTTCCCGGAGTACATCGCGGCCTCGTGGGCGCCGCCGGCCCGGGCGGCCTCGGTCAGGCGGTCGATGAGTTCCTCGGCGTCGGTGGGCAGGTCCTCGTCCGTCTCCTGTGTGTCCAGCCCGTAGGCCGGGGAGGTCGAGGTGCGGGTGAGGGCGCGCAGCGGCGACATGAACGAGTCGAGGAGCTCGCTGACCCCGAAGGCGAAGGCGATTGCGATGAGGCCTGCGGAGAAGGCGGCCCAGGTCGGCGTGGTGCTGCCGGGCCAGCCGTCGACTCCGGCGGCGGTGAGCAGGGCCGGCGCGTTGTAGCCCAGTACGCCGCCGGTTCCGGCGGCGGCCAGCATGACGAGGTTTTCGAAGCCGGCCGTGGCGATGGCGGCGGTGGTGCGCATGGTCTTGCCCATGGGGTTCTCCTCCTTGGGGAGTCCGGGAGCGGTTTGGAAAGGCGGAGGCCGCCCGATCCGGGATCAGGCGGCCTGCGGAAGGGGGCCGAGCAGCCGGTGGTGCGCGTCGCGTTGGCCGGCGACGGTCACGTGCTCGTCCTGAGGTTCGATGGGGTTGTCTGCTGTGGTGCCGTCCGAGGCGAGCGCGGGCGTGAAGTCCATGGGGGCACCTCACCCGTCGGCCCCGACCAGGACGGCGACCATCAGCCCCGACCACCGGTCACGATCAGGCAACGTGTTGCCTGATCTGCCGTGGTCGGGGTGTTGGTGGGGCCGACCATGACGGGCCCGGGCCCTGGAGTGCCCGGTCCCGAGTTGTGGTCGCACCCGGCTTGCTGCCCGCCGACTTCATGGCGGCGGGAGCGGCTCATTGCAGCCGCTCTGCGCCAGTCGCGGTCCGACTTAGCTCCTGGAGGCTGTCGGGGTCCGCGTCTTCTCCTTGCGCGCTGCCGGGTATGGGACGGAGCAGTGCCAGCACCCCGTCCAGTTCATCCGGCTTCACCAGGACGGCGCGCGCCTTGGAGCCCTCGCTGGGACCGACGATGTCGCGGGACTCCATGAGGTCCATCAGCCGCCCGGCCTTCGCGAAGCCCACCCGGAGCTTGCGTTGAAGCATGGACGTTGAGCCGAACTGGGTGGAGACGACCAGTTCGGCCGCCTCGCACAGCAGGTCGAGGTCGTCGCCGATCTCTTCGTCGATCTCCTTCTTCTGCTGGGTGCCCACGACGTCGTCCCGGAAGACGGGCGTCATCTTCTCCTTGCAGTGCTGGACGATGGCCGCGATCTCGTTCTCGGTCACGAAGGCGCCCTGCATACGGGCCGGCGTGCTCGCTCCCATCGGCAGGAACAGTCCGTCGCCCTTGCCGATCAGCTTCTCGGCGCCGGGCTGGTCGAGGATGACGCGCGAGTCGGTGAGCGAGGCGGTGGCGAAGGCGAGCCTGGAGGGCACGTTCGCCTTGATCAGACCGGTGACGACGTCGACCGACGGCCGCTGGGTGGCGAGCACCAGGTGGATGCCTGCCGCGCGCGCGAGCTGCGTGATGCGGACGATCGCGTCCTCGACGTCCCGCGGCGCGACCATCATCAGGTCGGCGAGCTCGTCGACGATGACCAGCAGGTACGGGTACGGCTGGAGGTCGCGCTCGCTGCCCGCCGGCGCCTTCACTTTGCCGCTTCGTACGGCGGCGTTGAAGTCGTCGATGTGCCGGAACCCGTAGGCCGCGAGGTCGTCGTAGCGGAGGTCCATCTCGCGTACGACCCACTGGAGGGCCTCGGCGGCCCGCTTCGGGTTGGTGATGATCGGCGTGATCAGGTGCGGGATGCCCTCGTAGGCCGTCAGCTCCACGCGTTTGGGGTCGACGAGGACCATGCGCACGTCCTCGGGGGTCGCGCGCACCATGATGGAAGTGATCAAGCAGTTGATGCACGAGGACTTGCCGGAGCCGGTGGCTCCGGCGACCAGGATGTGCGGCATCTTCGCGAGGTTGGCCATGACGTATCCGCCCTCGACGTCCTTGCCGAGCGCGACCAGCAGGGGGTGATCGTCGTCGGCGGCCGCGGCCAGCCGGAGCACGTCACCGAGGTTGACCATCTCGCGGTCGGTGTTGGGGATCTCGATGCCGACCGCGGACTTGCCAGGGATCGGCGAGATGATCCGGACGTCGGGGCTGGCGACGGCGTACGCGATGTTCTTCGTCAGCGCGGTGATCCGCTCGACCTTCACGGCCGGGCCGAGCTCGACTTCGTAGCGCGTGACCGTCGGGCCGCGCGTGAAGCCGGTGACGGCAACGTCGACCTTGAACTCGGAGAAGAGGTTCGAGAGTGACGCGACGACCGCGTCGTTGGCGGCACTGCGCGCCTTGCCGGGCCCGCCGCGCGCAAGGAGGTCGAGCGAGGGCAGCGCGTACGTGATGTCACCGGACAGGCGGAGCTGTTCCGCGGGCGCGGGAACATCGCGCTCCTCGCCAGCGGACGGCGCCTTGGTGAGGTCGGGGACAACCAGGGGAGTCGACGTCGTCGCGGGCGGCTGTGTGACGGGGGTCGGCGTTGCTGCGGCCTTGAGTTTCCCGCGCGGCGCGAGGGCCGCCTGCTCGACGCCCTCGGGGTCGTACGCCTCTTCGACGGGCCCGCGACGGCGGGAGCGCGCGGTCGGCGGCGGCTCGTGCCGCTGCTCCGGGATTCGCTCGTCGTCCTCACTTGGCATGTCGGCTGTCTGCTCCTGGACGACGCCGAGGTGCACGACGAGCGCCCGCAGCCGCTGCGGGATGGCGTTGACCGTGGTGGCCGTGACGACCAGCAGCCCGAAGACCGTGAGCAGCACCAGCAGCGGTGCGGCCAGCACGTTGCTCACGGTGTAGGTCAGCGGGGTCGCGACGCCCCAGCCGATCAGTCCGCCGGCGTCCCGAATGGCCTGCATGCCGTCGTCCCGCGCGGGCGAGTGGGCCGCGATGTGGATCAGTCCGAGGAGGCCGATCAGCAGCGTGGACAGGCCGATCACGATACGACCGTTTGCCGTGGGTTTCTCGGGGTGCCGGACGAGCCGGACTGCGATCACCACGAGCAGGATCGGCACGAGCAGGTCGAGCCGCCCGAAGGCGCCGGTCACCAGGATCTCGACCAGGTCGCCGACCGGGCCCTTGAGGTCGGCCCAGGTGCCCGCGGCGACGATCAGCGCGAGGGCGAACAGCAGCAGCGCGGCGCCGTCCTTACGGTGCGCCGGGTCGAGGTTCCTGGCGCTCCGCCCCATGGTGCGGAACAGCCGGGACACCATCCTGGTAAGGCTGGGCGCCGATTTTCCGCGGGTCCTCTTCGCGGGGGCCCGCTTCGCGGGCGTCCTCTTCGCCGCGGCCCTCTTCGCCGGTGCGCTCTTGGCCGGTGTCCTCTTGGCCGGTGTCCTTTTCGCGGCGGGTTTCTTGGCGGGGGTCTTCTTCACAGTGGCCTCCATGGAGGTTGGGTAGGCAGGCGGTGCTTGGGTGACGGGGACCTGGCGGACCGGTCTTCTGCCGTTACGCGAGCAAGGTCACGACGAGCGCGAGGCCAGCGACGCGATGAGGACTACGGCAGCCAGCGAGAGACGGAGGCGCGGCGCCCCGGCAAGGGAAGTTGGTGGCGAGGACCGCCAGTACGCGGTCTGGGTGGCCGGGCGGACACCGCACGGCCCCGCGGTTCCGCCTGATGGGGCGGCGAGCGGGGGCGTACGGAGAACGGCCGATCACTGGTGGAGCGGAATGGTGCTGAATCAGGCGAGGTCGTTCTTCGCGTCATGCGGGGCCAACATCACTCCCGATTGCCGGGGAGTTCGTTGTGGGTGGTGCCGAACCACTTGGTTTCGGTGTGCAGTTCGTTGTGCTGCACGTAGTTCGGCCCGGTGAAGTGGTTGACCGTGTTGTTCGGCAGGGCGGAGGCGCCATCGCGTACGGCGCGCCCGATCATGCGGGCTGCGACGCCGATCGAGGTGATCACGCCGACGGTGCCTACGCCGACGATGGTCAGCGTCGTCGGGCTGACGTTGGCCAGCCGCCACAGCACCAGCGAGATGGCGGCGCTGACCGGCAGCGAGCCGAACGAGTACACGAGTACGAGCGCCGCGTGGTCCGTGGCCCGCTGGGACATGGGCGGTCGTCCGTGCCGATCGAACGGCACGTCGTCTCCCATGGCGGGCTTGGGCGGCGGAAGGTCGGGGGCGACGAGTCTGGTGGTCGTGGGGGCGTTACTGCTGTACCAGTTGGCCAGCATGCGCGCCTCGTCGACCGCTTCCTGAGCCGTCTGCCCCCGCCCGAGGCCTGCGAGGTCGTCGGCCATGTGGCGTGTCTCCTTGCTGAGGGGTCGGGGGTGGACGCAGTAGAGGCGGCCCGCTGGGTGCGGGCCGCCTCCTTCGTGGGGTGGCTCTACTTGGACGAGACCGAGTTGACGGTCTGGGAGGCCGACTGGACTCCGTTGCCGATCATGGTCTGAACCTTCTCGACGGCCGTGGCACCCCAGGGGGTGGCGACCGCGAGGATCCAGAACAGGGACACGGCGAGGAACTCCCGGCGGCGGAAGGAACTGTCCCTCTTGAACCAGATGCCGAGGCCGATGCAGACAAGGACGAAGAGTCCGGTGACGGTGATGTTCATGGAGAAGTCTCCAATTCGGTGAGGGCGGGGTGGGGGGTCAGGCGTCGACGCGTTGGTCGTCGAGGGGGGAGGCCGTGTGCCAGTCGCGGTCGATCTTGGTGAGCTTCCCGAGCCGTTCCAGACGGGTCGTGGCGTTCGCGACATTCGACGGCTGGAGTTCGGTGACCTCGGCGATCTGCTTGTTGCGCCGGGCACCGCCGTCGACCGCGTACCAGACCTTCTGGGTGCGGGTGAGCGGCACGAGTTCGTCCAGGTCCTCGTCTTCGCCGTCCTCATCCGCGGCGGCCGGCGCGGGCTTGAGGTCGATGACCGTGGCGTGCGGGCTGTTCTTGGACTGCTCCTGCTTGATCAGGTCGAGGAGGAAGGCTTCCTCCTCGGCGGCGTCCAGGTAGCGGTATTCCTCCCGACGCAGGTACGCGGCGCCGGCGGCGTCGGCCTCCGGGTCGGAGAGGGTCGCCATGGGGAACCCGCGGGCGACGCGGGCCGGGTTGGTGTGGAACATGGCCCGGGACTGGGTGTACTGGGCTTTTCCGTCGGCGAGGTAGAACAGGCCGCCTGTCTCGGACCCGTCCGGGAACCGCTCGGGAAGAGGCTCCAGACGGAATTCCGGGGTGCGGGAGCCGAGCGACATGACGTCGACGTCGGCGCGCGCGGTGCGGAAAAGGCCGATGTTCCCGGACTGGAGCATGTCGCGAATGGCGTTCGCGCTGGCGTCCGATCCGATGGAGTCCAGGTTCGGGATCTGGACCCAGGCCCGTGCGGACAGACCGGCCGCCCTGGAAAGGCGGCCCACGCTGGACATGGCCCGGGTCAGCGGCTTGACGTGGAACGCGTGAGGGTCTTTGAGGACCATCTCGTTGAACTCGTCCCAGGTGACGACCATCGGGGCGAAGGGCTCGCCGGGCACGAAGAACGACCGGCCCTGCTCGATGAACCCTTCCGCGTCCAGCCACTGCATTTTCATCTGCTCGCTGTAGCGGTACTCGCTGACCCGGGTGGCGGACTGGCCCATGAGCATGGCCCCGACCGGCGACTTGACCAGCCAGTCGAGATCTCCGAACCAGGATGCGTATCCGGCGCCGCCCTTGCCGTCGGCCAGCCAGGAGATGAAGCCGTTGACTCGCTGGGCGACCTGGAGGTCTTCTTCCAGGGAGGTCTTGCCGGCGCCGGTGGTGCCGGAGCCGAACGAGTGCACCGCCGATGCGGACGGCCGCCCGGACAGGCCGCGGCGGATCGGGTCGAACTTCAGGAGCCGCCACTTCGCCGGACGACCGTAGATGTCCTTGCCGACCGTGACGTAGCCCTGCGCGTCCATGGTCAGGGCGCGTAGGTCGAGCGCCACACCGTCCTGCAGCGGGTTGGTGCTCATCTCGTTGACTTCGATCCGGCGGGCATCGATCACGCGCAGGTGCAGCCGGGCGACGGCATCCTCGCCGGGCATGTCGAGGGCCTGGGCGATGCTGCGCGGCTGTACCTCGGCGACCGAGGAGCCCCGACGCGGCATCAGGATCTTGAACTGGCGGCCGTACTCCGTCTCCTGCACGTCGTACAGCTCGCTGCCCATGTACGGGCCGAACTCCTGCCACACAGCCGGAAGGTCGTCCATGTCCAGGTCGGCGGCCGCGGCGGTCCGCAGCCGGACGGTGAGCTTGGCGCGGCTGGCGGACATGTCCTCGGGGCGGTAGACGTTGACCGCCCGGGGCGGCACGTCGAACGCGATCGAGATCTCGTCCTGCCCGACGGACAGTGCGGGCCTGGCGGTGGTGGACACGATGATCGCGGTCAGCTTGTCGTCGTCCAGGTGGATGTCGACGAGCTTGGAATCGGGCAGCGGGCCGCGCTCGCATGCGATCCACTCATCCCACCGCGCCAGGTACCAGCCCGCTCCCTCCGGGTGCCCGGCCGGGGAGACCCCGAGGTCGGGACGGGCCCACACCCACGATCCCCACGCGGACCCGAGGGACGCGGCGACAATGTGGGCCCACCAGGGCACGTCTATGAAGCCGCTCGCGGGGATCGCCGCCAGAGGCCCGGCACGCAGCGCCATCTCGGCGGGCGTGTACCGGCGCCACCAGCCGCGCTCCCAGTCGGGCAGGGCCTTGGCCCACATCCGCCGCAGCCTCGCGCAGCGGTTGCGGTAGGCCTCGGCCTTCGCCGCGCGTACGAGAGCGGCGCGGTCGTCCCGGTGGCGCCAGCCGTCGGCGATGCCGATGGTCGGCACGAGCATGCCGTCGCTGCCCACGGACGGGCCGTAGCCGTCGTCTTGGGCCAGGCGGCGGCGCATCCGGCGGACCTTGCGCCGGTAGCCGCGCCGGCTGCTGCGGGCCATCCACTCCCACGGCTCGCCGTGCCCGGGCAGCCAGCGCCACGGTCCGGGGTTCATGGCCAGAGCGGCCCAGCCGGCCGCGAGGCCGGTTGCGCCGATCGTGGTGAACAGGAGCGGGTCGCCAGACAGCAGGCTCGAGGCGATGCTGAGCCCGGACCCCACGTACAGGCCGGGGTTTTGCATCTGGGCCGCCCGGGCTCGCAGCCCGGTCAGCTCCTGCGGAGTGTCTTCTTCTTCCTTCGTCGCTTCAGTGGTCGCTGCCATCCGGCTTTCTCCGATTCCGGGATGTCACAAGGGCGGGGGGGGGCCCCGGGGGCCCCCCCCCCGGGGGGGGGTGGGTGGGGGGCGCCGAGTCCGGGGGGGGTGTGTAGAGCGGGGGGGGGGAGGGGGTGGGG
>NZ_JBSHAF010000025.1:79456-88805 GCF_053611365.1 Streptomyces sp. NPDC054813
CCGCCGGTCCTCCCGCGGGGTTTTTATTTTTAGTCCCTGGGCGTTTTGGGGGGCCCCCCCCAGCGGTATTCCACGCTCGGGGGTTTCACCCCGGGGGGGGGCCCCAACGGGCCCCCCCCGCCCTTGGTGGTGTACGTGTCTGGCGCCTACTGCTCGGGCTTGATGAAGCGCCGGTTGGCCATCGGCACGTGGTGGGTGCGGTTGGCGTCCGCCATCCGGCCGTGCTGGGCCGTCGTCTCATCGGCCAGGCCCTGCGCCACGGTGGACAGCGTGTCGGCCGCCGAGACGATCGTGCCGACGTTCGCCGACATGGCCTCCGTCAGCGTCGCGACCTCCATGTACGCGGTGGTGGTCGGCGCGTCGACTTCCAGGACCGTCATCGCATCGGACATGTACTTCGCCGAGGCACCACGCTCATCGAAGCGGGACTTGAGCCGTTCGACGGCCCGCTTGGTGTTGGCTGCGCGGATGCCGTACGCCGCTGCCCTTGCGAGGACGGCGGCGTAGGTGACGATCGCGCCGAGACCACCTTTGGCTTCGCTCATGGTCAGGCTCCCCTCGTCTCGTAGACCTCGGTGTGCGCGGAGGTGTCCTCGGCGTCGACGGCGTCGGAGATGTAGACCTCCCGCTCGGCCACGGACTCCATGTCCTTGGCGATGTCCGCGTAGAGGCCCTGGCCGGCCACCAGGAGGGCCTTGGCCTTCACGACGGCCTCGCCCTGGGCTTTCGTGTTCGACTTCAGCTCGTCGAGCTGCCCGTCGATCACCCCGTACTGCTCCTTGCCGCGGGTGACCCAGCCCATGACCTTCGGTCCGAAGCCGACGCGCTCCATGGCCACGAGCAGGGCGTCGCCGCGGGAGATCTCCCGCTGGCAGCGCTTGCCGATGCGCTCGTACACGACCAGGTCGTCCTCGCACATCAGGGAGAGCTCGTCGCTCTCCTCTTCAACGGACTCGTACGACACCTCTGCTGCCATACGCCCAACTCCTCCTCCGGCGGCGGCCGGTTCCTTGGTGTTCGTCGATTCGGTCTTGGCCGCTCCGGGATCCGTCACGGCAGGTGCGACGGCCGGGTCGGGTTCCGTCGCGGGCGTCGCGGGGTCCGTGACGGATTCCGTCACGGGCGTGCCGTCTGCCGTGACGGGTTCCGTCACGGCTTCCGGGGCCTTCTCCGCGTCGTCTTCGAGCGGGAGGTAGATGGGCTTGAGTCCCGGATTCGTCCGTGGCGGCGCCTCGCCGGTTGCCGGGTCCGTCTCCTCCGAGCTGCGGGGACCGGGCACCGGTACGGGGCCATCTGCGGCTTCCTCAGGGGCTGTTGGGGCCGTTGTGGCTCCCGGGTCCCCCTCGGTGTCCGTTGGGGGCTCAGAGGCCCCCTCAGGGGGCTTCTCGCCCGCTTCAGGCTCCGACGGCGGGTCCGGCCTCGCCAGGGACACCCCTTCGCCCTTGCCGCTGCTGGTTCCGGCCGTCGGCGGGTCCGCCGGGATCGGCGGCACCGCTGGCGGGTCGCGGGGAGGCAGCGGAACGAGCACCGGAGCCGGGTCCGGGTCGCCCTTGGCACGACGGCGCTTGCGGTACTCGCGCAGCGCGCCCTTTCCGGTGTCCTGGGCCCAGGCAACGCCCTGCGCGGTCCACAGGCCGGCGCGGCGCCCTACGGGGGTGGCCACCCGCTCGATGCGGGTGTGTCCGCGGTAGCCCGACCGGAACGCCTCCGGGAGCGTGAGCACCGGGTCGCGTTCCGAGGCTGGCGCCTCCTTCCACGGCGAGACACCGGGCTTGCGTTCGGCCGGCGGAGCGACGCCGTGCTTGTCGGCGATCTTCTGCACGGACTTCTCGTGCCGGGTCTTCTCCCGAAGGATGTCTCGCTGCGCCGGGGACAGCCCCAGCTTCGCCTGCTCGCTCTGCGCGCCATGCGTGTGGACGAGCCACGCGCACGCCGCGAGAAGCAGAACTTCCATCGCATTCCCCTCACGGAGTGCAACCGGGGGGAGTGAACGCGGCCCTCGTGCGCGTACGTACGCGTGTAGGGCCCGGTCGCGTTCATCTCCCCCCGGGGTGAATGAATGAGTGAACGATCACCGCGAGTAGCGGTCGGTGATCCGCTGGAGGGCGTCGCGGACCTCGCGCCAGGCGCGGTTGGCGATCACCGGATCGGGGTCGCGCAGCACGCCGCGCAGCCGGTCCAGTCGCTTGATCGCACCCTCCTTGGCGGACCTCCTGTCCGCCTCTCTGATCTCCTTCGTCCAGTACGCAGATCCGCGTACCGCGTGGCGGTCGGTGGTCTGTTGGAGGAGGCTGCCGACGTCGCGCCAGGCGCGGTTGGCGGCCGCCGGATCGAGTCCGCGCAGCACGCCGTGAAGTCGGTCCAGTCGCTTGATCGCCCCCTCTTTGGGGGATCGCGCGTCCGCCTTTTTGATCTGTTTTGTCCAGTACGCGGATCCGCCCATTGGGCCTGGTTTCCTCCGTTCGTTCGGGGGTCAGATGGGGGGTGCAGAGCGCGCCGGGTCTGCTCGCTGGGTCTGCTTGCCGGGTCTGCGAACGTTCCGCTCACCGGGTCACTCACCAGCTCACTCGCCGGAGTGCTTTTGCTCCCATTTCGACTGCTTCCGGCAGTCGCAGCAAAGGCCAACCCGCCGGGGCGAGTTGGCCTTCACTGGTGGTGCCGGACGCTGCTCAGGCGTCGGTCTTCTCGGGTGTCTCGGACTCCTCGTGCGACATCAGGTGGCCCCAGACGCGGCGCACCCGCTCCTCGCCGCCGACGAAGCCGGCGTCGCGGAAGGCGGTGACGGCCTGGCGGTAGGACAGCGGCGGGTCGTCGGAGTAGCGCAGGTGGCGCAGGACGACCTCGAGCTGTGCTTCGGTCAGCCGCTCGCCCGTCACGGGGGTGGGCACGCCTGCGACGGCCGCGACCTCTTCGAGCGTGACGGTGTGCGCCGACTCCTGTGACGGCGTCTCGCCCGTGACGGAACCGGGCGTGACGGAGCCGTCGACCGTGACGGTTTCCGTCACACCGTCCGCGACGGAGCCCGTGACGGTGTGCGTCACGGTGTCCGTGACGGATTCCGTGGACTGTGACGGCCGCACGGTCGTGTCTCCGCTGACCTGCGTGCCTGTCTTCGTCGCACCCTCCGGGCCGTCCGTGGCGGCGGTGTCACGGGGCGGCGGGTTCGTCACGGGGTGCGTGCCGTCGGTGTGACGGACCGGGTGATCCGTGACGGACCCTGTGCCGGAACCGTCACGCCCGGTCGTGCCGGGCAGTGCGGGCGTGACGGACGCGGTGAGCGCGGGCGTGACGGATGTCAGGTCGAACATGCCGGCCAGCGCGTCGTTCGCGCCTTCCGTCATCCGGTCCCGCTGAACCGTCACGAGGCCCGCGCCGAGCGTCGCGTCGCCCGTGCCGACCTTCTTGGCCAGCTCCCACGACTTCAGGTTCGACTTCTTGCGTGCCTTCCCGTCGGGGTGGTTCGCGGCACGGGCCCGGTGGTAGGCGAGCTGCTGCATCGTCTTCGCGTTCCGGCGCTGGGCCTCCATGTCGACGCCGGTGACCCGGATGACGATGCGGCGGGCCAGCAGGCCCATGCCCTCCGCGGAGGAGCACATGGCCAGCGGTGTGACGGCGAAGACGATCGCTTCGGTGGCGGTCTGCGCGACGGCGGCGCCGGTGCCGGAGGCCGCTGCGGGCAGCAGCCACAGCCCGACCCGGACTGCGGCCGGCGAAGACTGGCCCAGCAGGGTCAGCCCGACGTAGACGAGCGCCAGGGAGAGCGTGGCGCCCTCACCGGCGGCGACCACGCCCCACGCGGTGGCCGAGCGGTGGAAGACGCCGGTGATGTTGCTGTAGGTGCCCCAGGCGCCCAGGCCGGCGAAGACGACCATCGGTACGGCGGCGGCACTGAGGATGATGCGCTGGCCCCGGGTCAGCTTCGCTTCCGGGGGAGGGGACATGGATGTGGGTGTCGGTGCCATGGTTCTTCACTCCTGAAGGCAGTTGGGGGACAAGGAGCCGGGCCCGGGACGGGGGGATGGTCGTACCGGGCCCGGCAGCATGAAGGCCGGCCTCCCGTCGGGGAGGCCGGCCGTGGAGCACGGGATCGGGGGAAGTCCCTGCTGCTCCCTGCCGGTCCCGCCGAGGTGGATCGGCAGGACCGACAGGCGGCCCAGGGGCGAGGGGTGCGGGTCAGACGAGTTCGCGATCGGTCTGGTCCTTGTCGCCGGCCAGGACCTGGACCTCCCGCAGCCGCTCGCGCTGTTCGTCGATCTCCTTGTGGAGCCGGTCGACGAGGCGGTCGCCGAAGCCGCGCCAGCTCAACGTGGAGGGCTTGTAGGCGTCGGGCCAGACGATGTGCCAGTCGGAGGCGTACAGACCGAGCTCCTGCGCGACGGTGCTCAGCGGAAGGTCTTCGTCCTCGCCCGCGACCCGGATCTGCTCCTCGGCGAGCCGTGAGAGCTTCTCCGCGATCTCGTCGAATGCCTCGGCCGCGGACTCGGCGGCGCGTTCGGCGTCGGTCAGCCGCAGCAACTGGGCGCGCCAGTGGCCGTCCTCGGTGGTCCAGAACTCGCGGAAGGTGGCGCGCAGTTGCTCGCGGGAGGCCGTCCAGGCCTCCCACAGCGGTGCGGCCTTCGTCAGAAGCGGTCCAGCCTGCCGACGTAACCGCGCTTTCGACCACAAGATCCGCGCGGCGTCGTATTCGTGCGACAGCGCGGCGGACTGCTCGCGGGTCAACGTCCTGTCGCGGATGGCCTCGAGCGACATCTGCGGCTGCTCTTCCAGGCCGGTGAATGCCTGGAAGGAGTAGGTCATCCACCCCTCGTACCGGCCGGGCTCGGCCCGGACGAAGAGCGGGTGGTGGTAGCGGGAGATGTCCGTGGCCATGGCGGCCCGCGTCGTGGTGCCGGGCTGGTAGCGCGGCATCAGACCGGTGTCGTCCAGCGGTGTCTTGAGGGGAATGAGCTCAGCCATCGATCCTCCAATGATCGAAAGCCCGGGCTCTCCCGGGCTCACAGGCAAAGCAGGCGGGATGCCCGGGATGGGATCAGGCGGTCGCGGGAACCGGCACGGGACGGCACGGGGCGACGATCTGACCGTCGGGCAGCAGTTCACCGGTGTCGTCGAAGACGAAGAGGCCGTTGCACAGCAGGCTCCAGCCCTGCTCCGGATGGCTGGCCACGGTCTGCGCGGCCTCGCGGTCAGGGCTGTCAGCAGGGGGGCAAGTCGGCTCGTGCCGGCACAGCGGCGAGCTGGTCGCGGTCATGGAGGAACTCCCTCAGGGTGTCGGGGACGGTTTGTGTGGACCGGGAGCGAGCGCCGAGGCGCTGGGTGTATCGGTCCCTGCGTTCTCCGCCGCCACCGGGCCGACGGTGGCCGGGCCGGTGGCGACGGGCTGGGCAGGGGCTGCGGGTGATGTGCGGTCAGGCGCTGGCCTGGCGAGCCCGGTTGCGGGCCGCGCGGCGCTTCATGGCGCGGCGCTCGTCCTCGCTCAGGCCGCCCCAGACGCCGGAGTCCTCACCGGACTCGAGCGCCCACTGCAGGCACTGGTCCATGACGGGGCAGCGGCGGCAGACAGCCTTGGCTTCCTCGATCTGCAGCAGCGCCGGACCGGTGTTGCCGATCGGGAAGAAGAGCTCGGGGTCTTCCTCCCGGCAAACGGCGCGGTGCCGCCAGTCGACGCCGGCCTCGGAGGCGGGCATGTGGGCAGCGGAGAGGCTGACGAGGTCCTGGATGTCCTGCATGGGGGTCCTCCGTTGTGATCGCAGATGCGGGCAGCCCCAGGAACGCGGAGTCCCTGGGGCTGCTGGGGGATGGGGGCGGCTGGACGCGGTGATCTCCGGCCCCGCCTGTGCGGTGGTACTGCAGTGGCAGAGGCTGACCTTCCGACCGTCCGCCCCGTACGACAACTGGTCTTACTCAGCCCGCAGGCGGCACCTGATCTGCTTGCCGAGCGGCGACGGCTCGACCGTCCAGTAATCGGTCAGCAGGTCGAGCAGGTGCAGACCGCGTCCGGACATCGCCTCGGCACTGTCCAAGGCGACATCGCGACGGTCCGGCTGACCCGGCACGGCATCGTGAACGATCACCTCGACGCCGGACGGGACGGCGCACACCTCGACGATCAGCACGACGGGCTCGTTCTCCGAACTAGCCCGCACCACGTTGCCCATCAGCTCGGACACCACAAGTTCGGCGGAATCAGCGAGGCCCGGGCCAGCGCCGTACGTCGTCGCCACCGAGCGGGTCAGCACGCGAACAGCGCTGAAGGCCTCCGAGGAGGCCGTCACCTCAGCGCAGAAGCCGCTCCGCCGCTCGGTCAACACCAGACCCGGCAGCGGGTGGGGGACCACGAGTCGTTCGTCCACGGCCGCGGCGTGCAGAGTGCCGGTACCGAAGACAGTGACCGTCACCGGGTCCCACCCCTCTGGTCGTGCTCCCTCGCCCGGCGCAGCGCCTCGTCTTCCTGGCTCGGGTGCTCGTCCCCCTGCGCACCAAGCGGCGCGCGGGATGTCATCATGTTCCTCAGCAAGGTCGTGTTCCTCTCACGCGATGAACTCAGCGACCGACAACGGCCCCGGGGCGCAATCCCGGGGCCGCATCGTTTGTTCGGTTTTCACGAACTGGGGTGGCCTCCCCTAGCAGAGGCCACCCCAGGAGGGCTGCTGACCTGGAAGGCCCTGCTGCCCCCTGCCATCGCCGCTCGTCACACGGGCAGCGATCACAGGTAACGCAGGATCGGGTTCAGGTCTGCGGGATCTGCGCCCTGCGCTGGGTGTCCGTACGGGTCACATCCCGCTGCACCCGGCGCCACTGCGCAGCACGCTGGCGGGCCTCAAGTCGCTCCGCTTGCTGCTCCTTCCGCTGCCTCTGCTCCATTTCAAAGTCGGAGGAGGCCTGCGTCTCACCAAGCCAAACCTCCAGCTCGCGACCCTTCTCGCACCGGCCGCCGCTCTGGCACTTGGCGCAGGCATCGCGGTGAAGCGCGACTGCGGTGCGGGCCCGTTCCAGTACGGCAGGCATTCGCAGCGTCGGTTCCTTGGGAGCCGTCGCCAGACGGCTGACGGCCGGCGCGGTCGCGGTCCGCGGCTTCCGGTTCACCCGGTTCGAGCGGCGCCCGGTCACAGTGGCGTCCGCTTCCGCAACCTTGCGGCCCCATTCAGCGAGGTCCACGTCGATCTCGACTCGGCGGGCGCTGCCCGGGCAGCGACGTCCGTTCTTGCCGCGCTCGGTGCGCTCCAGATGGTGGGGCCAGACGACGTTGCGGCGCAGCGGGTGCCACTCATTGCAGTCCGGACAGACGATGGAGCGGCGCTCGCCTTCACGTAACTGGACGTTGAACACGGGGATCGTGCTGATCTTCAGGGCGGGGCGGGACGTATCGGGCTTCACGCAGACTCCCACGGGCAACGGCTTCGGAACGAGGGGAAGCGGGTGCAGTCTCCGCAGCTCAGGGCACATATCCAGTCCTGAGCACGTGGACACCGCATCGCGTGCGTTGGGGTGGTGCTCCCGCTCGGTGAGGGATCTCGTGGTTCGTCACCTCGGACACGAGCGAGCTATTCAGATGTAGAGGGCATCGGAACTAGTCGAACTAGATTGACTAGTCAATGCGCGATGAGATGATGCTGACACTCTCAGCAAACGGCCGTCAAGAGCTTCGGATAGATTGACTACTCATTACGCGCACCTGTAGATCTGTCCTATGGCAGTCAGCGGGAGGCCTCGAGCCCTCTATCAGCGCATCGCGGACAAGCTCCGCACCGAGATCACGAGTGGCGCACTCGGGCCCGGCTCACGGCTGCCGACAGAGGCCGAAATCGCGACCGAGTGGGAGACCACTCGGTCGACTGCTGTTCAGGGCCTGAAGGTTCTGGTGAACGAAGGGTTGATCATCAGCGATCGCCCACGGGGGTACTTCGTTCGCAGCCGGCGCCCGATGGTCTACAGGCCGCAGGCCGAGTTCAGGAAGCGACCTCTGTCTCCCGAGTTGGACAGCTTCCTGAGCGAGATGGCCACGGAAGGACGCGAAGCGAGTCAACGCATCGAAGTGCAGGTCATAACCCCCACGCCGGAGATCCGCACGCGGCTACGGCTGAGTGAGGGCGATCTCGTGGCCGTGCGGCGTCGCATCCGTTTCTTGGATGGCGTGCCCTACAACACAAACGACTCACACTTCCCGCTCGTCCTGGTTGAGGGCAGCGAGATCATGAATCCCGACGACATCGCTCGGGGCGCCAACACGGTGCTCGCCGAACTGGGCCACGAGCAGGTCCGAGCACTGGACGAGATCCAGATCCGCATGCCGACCCCTGAAGAGGCCGATCGTCTGCAGCTTGGCCCCGGGACACCGGTCGGCGTGCATCTCTGCACTGGCTACACCCAGGACGGCAGACCTGTCCGCACTGTCGTGAACATCCTTCCAGGGGACCGGCACGTCATCACATACGAGCGAAGTCGGCCTCCGCTGGGCTCCGATCCAGTGATTCGACCAGCTATTGAAGGCGACCTGGCCACAGTGACCGAGTTGTGGGAACACGCGGCGGCCTGGCTTCGCGAGCGCGGCATCGACCAGTGGCAGTACCCGCCCCGTTCCGAGCGCATCATGGAGAACATCGCGGCCGGCGAGTGCTGGATCATTGAGGACGATGGCGTTCCCATCGCCACCATCACCGTCGATGACCACGCCGACCGCGATTTCTGGTCGGCCGAGGAAGCAGCTGAGCCGGCTCTCTACGTGCATCGCATGGCTGTCCGACGCGACGTCAGTGGTCTGGAGCTCGGCTCTGCCATGCTCGATTGGGCAAGCCAGCGCGCTGCCGACCAGGGCAAGCAGTGGCTGCGGCTGGACGCATGGAGAGAAAACGGCGATCTGCAGAGCTACTACAGCAGTCGAGGATTCACCCACGTCCGGACGGTCGACGCAAAGGGTCGGCAGAGCGGTGCTTTGTTCCAGCGTCCCGCGGCCTACACGCGCAACGTCGGTCCAAAGCTGATTGAACAGGACATCGGATGACGTATGCCTACACAAGGCCCGTGCAGTGCGGCCATGTCGTTTGTCGCCTTGAATTGCTCGAAGGCCTCACCGGGTAGGCACAGCGAATGGAGCGGCCAAGTGAACCGCTGTGTCTGGGTGCGCTTCCATTCTCTGGTCGTTGTCGTCGGCCGGCCGGAGAGCGTCCAGGGCGGCCTGGAGCGTGGCCGAGTCGCGGCTCCAGCGTTTGGGGGCGATCAGCTTCAGCCTCGGTGCCTCTGGCGGTGCCATGACCTGGCTCTTGCAGTCGACGACGGGGACGAGGCCGAGATTGTGGGTGAAGAGCAGGACGGGCTTTTGCGCGACCAGCGAGCGGAGTTCGAGGCGGGCAAC
>NZ_JBSHAF010000025.1:88903-109358 GCF_053611365.1 Streptomyces sp. NPDC054813
GGCTCTTGCAGTCGACGACGGGGACGAGGCCGAGATTGTGGGTGAAGAGCAGGACGGGCTTTTGCGCGACCAGCGAGCGGAGTTCGAGGCGGGCAACGGGTCCGAGGACGTGGACACGGCTGCCGAGCCGCTTGGGCCTTCCGATGACGACGAGGCCGTCGAGCTGGTCCACGAGCGTGTCCCAAGCGTAGGGCCGTCCCTCGAAGGCGGAACCGTAGTGGAGGAGCTCGACGCCGTCGGGCAGGTCCTCGGTGATGCGCTTGAGCCAGCGCTGCCAGTTAGCGTCGTTAGTGGTCTTGGGCGCGGCGCTGACGTAGACGCGGACCGGATCGCCGGTGCGACGCTCTGCGGCGAGGCGGTGCATGGCCGCGATGTAGCGGCGCTGCTGCTCAGGGCGGGCGAAGGTCTCCACGTCGAGGGGATCGTCATGCCTGGGCTTCTGCGTCGCGTGCATACCGCTCATCATGCCCGGGCTGTGGCCCGAGTGTGGAATGGGGCAGGTGACCGAGTGCTCTGGCGCTCCGTCAGGAGGTGCCGCCCTGTTGGCGACACGAGCGGTACCGGGGTGTCGCTGGGCGATCTCAGAGGGGTACCGTGTCCCCTGAATAAGATCCATATGGACATGGTTAAGCCCCGCGAGGTGGTGCTCCGGGGCACGGCCGCAGACCTATCTAGGGAAGGTCTCGACATGGAGCAGGGTACCCGTACCCTCCGACAGACACACTCCAAGGCACCTGCCGTAGCAGCGATGGCGCGTACGTCGCTCCGGTCTCGTGTCTTCTCTGTCTTCCCGCACCGGTCCGCGTGCGGGCACACCTCCGCCCCGGAAGGGGGCGAGATGGTGTAGTCGCGATTGGCGGCGCCCGCTCAGCGGGTCTTCGAGCCGCCGGGACGCCCGGCCACCCAGGTGATTAGCGGTCACCTCGGCTACAGCGTCCCATCTGCCACCGGGTGGGCTTAGCGGGCCCTCCCGAAGGATCTGCTCTTCCGGTTAGCAGCCGGCCGAACAGTTCGATCTCTGGTTCTCGGCGAACCAAGCGCCAAAGGCGCCTTTTTCATGCCCACCTCGATATCGAAGCGAGGCAGGATCCATGTTGCAGCATCGTGCTGCCCTTTGTCAGCCCATCCATGCCCGATTGGCGCATTTTGCGCCGTCTATCGGGTCACAGTTTCTTCTTGAGCGACCCATTCCGCCATTCCAGCGGACTAGCACGGCGCCCCGAGCGCAGTTCTCTGGGACATCCAAGTGAGCGGCATGGCAGCGTCGGCTGCGATGGTGTCGGAACTCGGCGATGAAGTCGTGGTCGATGCTCCGGTGCTTCCCCGGCAGCGCGATGTGCTGCGGTCGGTGCCGGCCTGGGATCGTCCTGGCGGCGAGGCTCTGGACGAGGCGTTGCGGCTGGGTCGGGGTATGCGGCTGCGGTTGCTGGCCGCGGTCCGGGCGCTGCTGGCGGATGATTCGCTGGCCGGGCTTGGGGATGCGGCGCGGTTGACCACGGTGGTGCTGTTTGCGAAGTCGCGGGCACCGGAGGGGCGTAAGGACGATCTGCAGTCGTACATCTGGGGTGCGGAGCTGGGTCGGTGGCTGGGGATGACGGCGTCGACGGTTCATCACGACGTGCTGCCGGTTCTGCGGCAGAGGAACGCGCTGCACACCCGGATGGTCATCAACGATGAGGGGCACCCGGTCGGGCTGGACTGTCTGGTCATGCCCTTGTGGCGGGCGCACCAGGGCGGGGGAGCAGCGCACCCTCTGGCGCTGAACAAGGCTGAGCTGGCGGTGCTGCTGCGTCTGATCGAAGCGTTGTTCGGGCCGGGGTGGGCGCCGGAGGACAAGGAGCCGACGCCGCCCGGGCTGCTGGCCGGCCGCTCGGGCAAGGGCGCGGCGACGGACCGGCTCGGGCTGTTGCTGATGGTGCTGAACACCCGGGCGTCGGGCTGGCTGCAGCTGTGCGGTGGCTCGGTGCGCAAGAAGGAGGGGCGCGGGGCGGCGACGCTGTCCCGGCTGCTGGGCTGCTCGCCGTCCGGGGCGCGGAAGGTGCTGGCCCGGCTGACGGAGGCCGGTGTCGTTGCGCGGCAGCGCAAGGCGACGGTGACACGGATGAATGGCCGTGGCCGGGTCATGCTGCTGCCGGTCGCCCGTGCGTACGGCCGTGTTCTGGCCCCTGTGGAGCCGGTTTGGGGCTCTGACTCGGTGTCTTCGCAGCGTCCCGATGGTGCAGTCGGAGATCTTGCTCCCGGCCAGGGTGCCGGTGGCCTTGATACGTCTGGGGTTTGTGGTGCTGAGGCGGCCGTGGAAGCGGGAGACCGGGAGCGTCCCGATGGTGCAGAGTTCCACACAGACCACGCTTCTGTGGTTACTCCCGTTTCTTCTCCTCCGCTCTCTGGTGGTTTTTCCGGCGAAGGCCGTGGGGGTGAAGGCCGTCGGCCGGAGCGCGTGTGCGTGCGCGAGGACCAGGCCGTGGGCGGCGGGGCCGCCGCCGAGCCTGCGTCGCCGGTGGCGGAGGTCGGCCCGCTCCGCGGGGAAAAACCTGGCAAGTCCGCGGTCGATGAGCAGGGTGGTCAGCGTGCTGCCGGGACCAAGGCCGGTGGTCGGCTCGAGACCGTGGCGGGCGGAAAGACGCGGCAGCAGGGGAGGGCGGACCTTCCTGAGGATCTTGGTCTGCGGGTTGTTCTGGGGCCGGTGGCGTGGCTGTGGGCGGGGCTGAACCGCTGGCAGCAGGACCAGGTCGTGAAGGCTGTGAATGCCGAGCTGGAGCGGCTGAAGAACCTGATGATGCAGCCGGAGGGCGCGCCTCGGCTGCTGGCCGACCGGCTCGCCGACCGGCTGGAGGAGACCGGTGGTGAGGCGCGGGTGAGCAGCCCGTTCGGCTGGATCACCCGGCGGGGCCTGGTGCAGCGGCCGGCCTGCTCGGACGTGCGCTGCGACGACGGGATCCGGCTGGATACCGGCGGCGACTGCGCCAACTGCGGCAACGTGATTCACATCCGCCGTGCCCGCCGCCTGCGGATCGCAGCCGACATCGACCGGGAGTTGCCCGGGGTCGGTGTGGCGGAGCGGCGCCAGGTCCTCGAGGAGCGGCTGCGTGAGTACGCCGTGGCGGAGGCGGAGGACTTCGTGTGGCGCCGTGAGCAGGCCCGCGCGGAGCAGGCCCGGCGGGAGAAGGCCCGTGCGGCTGCCCGGGAGCGGGGGGAGCGTGAGCGTCGGGAGGCGGCGGCCGCCGACGCAGTGCGCCAGGCACTGGCGTGCGAGGACTGCGGGCAGCAGCGGTCGGCCGGGCTGTGCGAGGCGTGCGGTTACCGGCGCCGGACCGAGGCAGCGATCGTGGAGGCCGGGCTGGTCGCGGCCACCTGGGCGGCCGACCTGGACGACGTCGGCGACGTCGCCGCGGTGGCTGCACACGTCCGGGCAACCCTGGAAGCCGACATCGAGACCACCCACCGGCAGTTCCTTCAGCTGATGGAGCCGGGCGAGCTGGAGGCGAACCCCACCGCTGCGGCGTCCGTGCTCGCCTTCAACGCCCTCCAGGCCGTGCAGCAGGCGCTGCCGGAGTACCGCAGCAGCGCCCTCGGGCGGTTGGGCAGCACCGAGGAGGCCGACGCGGAAGCCCGCCGGGCATACAAGACCGAGCAGAACCGCAGGTGGTTCCGCGCGAACCCGAACGGCGCGGACGCGGTCGCCGCCGCGACGAAGGCCGCCGACGCCGCCCGGGAGCGCACTGCCGAGTACCTGCTGGCGACGCGGTTGGAGCAGCTGCGCAAGCGTACGGCGGCCCGTACCGAGACGGTCGCGCCTGCGCCGTGGTCGGCCCGGCTGACGGAGCTCGCAGCACGGCCCCTCGATGGCGACCAGGCCGGGGCGGCGATCGCGTGAGCAGCGAGCTGAGCGGGGTCGACCTCGCTCGCCAGGCCCTGGCCGCGGCCCGGGAGGCGGCGAAGAAGAACGGCGGCACCCAGAAGGCGAAGCCGAAGCGGTCCCGGACGCAGGTGGTACGGCGCAACGGCCGCGAGCCGCTCGGGCTCGGCACGGCGATCACCATGATGATGACCGAGCGCGGCATGGTCGCCCCGGCCGCCGGCGGTAGCCTCCTCGCGCAGTTCGGCGACATCCTCGCCGCGGCCGCGCCCGAACTCGCTGGCCACGTCCAGGCCGTGGCATTCGACGCGGACATCGGCCGCCTGGACGTCGCCCCCGAAGCCCCCGCGTACGGCACGAAGCTGCGCTGGAGCGCACCCAAGCTGATCACGGCGGCCAACGCGAAGGTGCCCGACGCGAACGTGCGCACCCTGCACGTCCTGCCGCCCACCCCCGGGAAGGCCAGCCCCGCCAAGGCGGCCGCCGCGGCAGGGCCGCAGCCGACCATGCCCGCCATGCCCGCCATGCCATCGCCGCGCCCTGCCCCGCCGGACGGCTACCACCGGGCGATCGAGGCGCACCGCCAGGCCGCACCGCCGTCCCGCGTGGACCCGGCCATCGCCCAGGCGGTGGAGCGGCAGACCGCCGCGCTGCGGGCGCTGTCCCGCCGCGCGTTTCCCGAGCCCGACACCGTCGCAGACGATGCGCCGGCCCTGATCGAGCAGGCCCGCGCACAGCGCCGCCGCCAGGTCGCGGCGACCGAGGCCGCCGCCCTGCGCCGGGCACGAGCGGAGAAGGCCGGTCACCAGCCCCGCTCAGTTGAAGGTGCCAGCAGCAGGGCCAGCTAGCGCTGGGGGCTGATGCCCTGGCCAGCCCGGGTCGTCAATGCGCCGAAGTGTTCGGGAGGGGCTGGTCGCCCCCAGTGCCGTGGGCGCCAGCGGGTGAACATGCACTGGTCGGCTCCTGCACCGAGACGGAAGGGCAGGGCTACGCGGTCGAGGGGGAACATCTCGCCGGGTGCGTGGACGGTGTAACCGCAGCGGATGTAGAAGGCGCCGAGGTCCCGGTGTGCCTCGTACGAGCCGTACAGCAGGAAGTAGCCGAGCTGCTGGTGGACTTGCCAGGCCCGCTTGAGCAAGGCGCCCGCGATGCCCTGCCCTCGGGCGTTCTCGGCAACCGCCAGGCCATGGATCTTGGCGATGAACAGGCTCAGAGCCAGGGCCTTCTCGGCGGTGTAGCCGTTGTTCATGGCCATGTCGATGACGGTTCCCGGGGCGGTGGCAGACAGCACGCCGACGGTGCGGTCCTGCTCGTCAGCGGCGACCAGCGTCAGGCAGACGGTGGTCATGGCCTCGTTCATGGGCCGGGACGTGAAGGCGTGAGCGGCGGCGTCGTGGTACGCCTTCGGGCCGGCCAGTCCGGCGAGCATGGCGGAGGCGGCGGAGCCGTCCTCGATGGCGGCGCGCAGGACGGGGAGGATCCTGACTCCGTCGCCGGTGGTGGCCATCAGCGCGTCGGCGGCGTCGAGGTCCTGGCCCTGGGCCAGACGGATGCGGGTCCCGGCCGGGCCCTGCCAGCCTGCGCGGACACGGTCGGCGGACAGGGGCGGTGCCTGCTTTGTCTTCTTCGCCGAGCGTTTGCCCATAAACGAGTCCCCCTGAGTGGTCGTGATGCCGTTAACGGCCGTGTTCTGGCCGCTTGTTGGGCTGATCTTGTCCCGGCGGGCGTTCGGCGGAGCGCCGATTTCCGGTCGGACATTCAGCGGGAGTTGTGGCGTCATCCGTCGTTGGTGAACCGGAGCTGGCCGAACCAGGCCCGGAAGGCTTAGACGGCCCCGCTCGTCAGGCGATTCCAGGGCGGGGCCGTCGGCGCTTCGGGTGGCCTTTACCGCATCGCTGCGTACTCCTGCGGTGCCGTGCGGAGGATGTCGAGCATCTGAGCCTCCGTCAGCTTCCGGAAGGCCACCGCGGACGCGTTCGCGATCTTTCGAAACAGGACGTCGGCAGGGATCGGCGGCAGGTCACCGAAGAGAGGGTGATGGTCTGATCCGGCGCCTTCGCTGAACTCGCGGTGCAGCAGCCACACCGCCTCAGCGAACATGGGGTAACTGGTCTCGTGCTTGCTCCACAGGCAGCGCAGCGCGTCGCCGCCGAAGTCCCGGTTGATGAATCCCCAGACGTACGCCATCTCGGCCGTCTTATCCGGGAACTTGTCGTCGTTCAGATACCGGACCCAGTCGTTCAGGATGTCCCAGCGCAGCGCGCTGACGATCACCCCGGTCGGTGCCTCACTCAGCCGTAAGTCGGTGGCGAACTCATCATTGAAGGTCATCTGGCGACGGTAGCGAGAAGCAGCGCCGGCCCGCCACGGCGCCCGCTCGCCACCATGATCGGAGTCGCGTGACGCGGAATCCCTGGCTGGCCACCGGGACGTCAGGCAGCGTTTCCGGGCCTCGCAGCCGCGTCAGGCAGGTTCGTGAGCGCCACCAGGCCCCTCGAAATCGACGCCGACGGCGACGAGGGCGGCGCGTACGCGGCCGATGTCGGCGAGCATGGCAGCGTCGGCCAGTGCCGGGGCCGCTGCGGCCGGAGGCGGAACGGGGGAAGCCGCCGGGCAGGGACGGCGGCGACAGAGCTTGTCGAACATTTCTCCGATCATGCCGGGGTGTTCGCGCTCGGGCCACCGTGCGAGGTGCTGACCTGGTGTGATGGTGCCCACTGATGGACTGGCGGGCGGCCGGCACCAGCGCCGGTCCGCATCTGCCAGGATGGGGGGATGGCGGGAGAGACAAAGACGCACGACGAACGGCTCCGGGACCTGGAGGCGTCGGCGTTCCGAACGGGGCGCACCCTGGCCGAGCACGGCGAGCAGCTCGGAGAGATCCGCGAGCAGCAGACCACGGCGTTCGGGAACATCGACTCACTCGCCAACGCCATCGGCGCGCCGGGAGATCGCACGATCACGCAACGGTTGGATGGCCTCGATCAACGGCTGGAGGGTATGGAGCGCGTTCTGTTCGCTCTGGCCCGGGCCCAGGGCATTGACCCCGACACTCTGGCGTGAGCAGGCCAGGGCCTCCGTCTCCAGTCGAGATCAGCGGGCAGTGGCCATGGCGTGCCTCCGCTGGTGGACGGCGCGTCGCCGGTCATCTCTCCCTTGCTTGGCCCAGTCCGTATGGCGGCTCCGGTGTCACGCCGGCTGAACTCCACCTGAATCCCCAGGCGCATTCTGGCTCTGCTGGAACGGCTGCGGTCCCGAACAGGAGCGCTTGACGGTCCAGCGGCCCTATCGTCTCGGCCATGGATTCAGAGCAGTTGAAAAGTTCATCTCAAAGATGGATGAATGCGGCGCTGGCAGCCTTCGTCGAGGGGACTGAAAGCTACGACTTCGCCGTTCACCACGCCGGCGTCGCTACAGAGCATCTGCTCAAGGCCTACCTCGCTGGAATCCACCCGGCTCTGATCGTCGACGGCCGGCACTTCGACTCGTTGCTCCATGCCACGGGCCTGGGCTCCCACGCGGCTCCTCTGACCAAGGTCAAGACCATCGGCCTCGCTGAAGCCCATGAGCGGGTGCTGAGGCTCCTTCCCAGGAAGATCCCGATCGACAAGAAGGCCCTCGAGCCCCTGGCGGACGCCCGCAATGGGGTTGCCCACAGCGCGATACACGACGCCGCACAAGCTGAAGCGGTATTCACGGTCTGCTTGCGCCTCGTCGACCCGGTTCTCGAAGAACTGAAAGTCGATCCGAACGGCTACTGGGGCCCCTACCGGGTCCTGCACGACAAGCTGGTCGATGAGCAGGTGCGACAAGAGCGCGTCGCGGCGGAAGCTTTGCTCGTCAAGGCACGCTCACTGTTCGAACAGCGCTTCGGGCATATGTCCCGCAAAGAGCGTGATGTGGTTTTGGCCGCAATCACCAGTCAGCCGCTGATCACCATGAGCCGGGAAGCACCGAAACAGTGCCCGGCCTGCGGTTCTCAGGGGTGGGTGGCCGGTCTAGTGAACGTCCAGGGCATCGCCGGCCAGGAAGGGGTCTACCTCGTCCCTTACGGATTCCACTGCGCGGCATGCGACCTCGAAGTGAGCAGCAAGCTTCTCTTTCACCTCGGCGACCTGGACGAGGACGTTCTCTTGGACGACGACCCCTACGACTACGTCGGGGACGGACCGCCGGTTGACGAAGACGTCTACAGAGGCCGATGAGCCAGCTCTCCTCGGACGCCCGCTCCATCTGCCTCGACCGTCCTCGAGTAATCGAAACCACGACGTGGGACACCACGAGTGGCATCAACTGCCGTGCTGCGTGGGCAAGATGAGCGCATGACCTTCGACTGGAAGATTCCCCCGTGGCAGCGGAACGAGGACTGCACGCACATGGCCGTGATGCTCACCAGCGCCGGTGGTGGGCAAGTCGCCCTCACCACGGAAAGCGTCCGCGGTGACAACGCCACCGAGGCCCTCGCCGACCTGCTCATGGGTCCAGGCGGCGCAGGCGGCGCGGTGCTGCTGCCCAGCCTCATCGCCGTGGTGGTCCGGCGCGGCATCGACGTCATGTGGATGGCCCAGCCGCCCATCCAAGTGGCGGCAGCAGGCGAGGGTGAGTGGAACATCGCCGTCGAAGGCGCGGAACAGAACGACGTCACCGCGTTCTCCGCGAAGGACACACGCGACCTCCTCGCCCGGCTGCAGGCTGCCTACAGCGCCGGGTAGACCGGTCGCCTCAGAGACGTCCTCAGGCTCGCGTCCGCGATTCGCGGGCGCGAGCCCGTTCCATGAGCCTCACAGGCCCCGAACCGTTGATCACCTTGGACAGAGCGTGAGCAGCCGGCTGGCCGGAACCTCGACGACTGCCGGGCGGCGGCAGGCTGCGGCCGGATGCGCTGGCACACGATCGGCTTCCCCTGATGGACGATGGGTCCTGCTATGAGGGACCACACTGAAGCCGTGACCGGCACCATGCCACCGCTTCCCGCTGGGCTCATGTGGCCGAGCGTCTGCCCGCTCGCCTCGAGGAGCTGTCCGGTCCCGCGACCGGGACGGTCGAGCTGCCGTTGCATCTGGCCTGGTCGGGGCTGAGGCGCTTCGAGGTCAGTGACGAGAAGCTGCTGCTGGGCCTGTACCGCATCGTGCTCACGAACGGTCTACGCGAGGACCTCACCGGCTACCTCAACGCCGATCTGCTCGTGAGGCACTGGCCACTCCTGCGGATCGCCCTGGGCAAGCCGGTGCGCACCTGCTGGGAGCAGCGTTTCCCAGAGCTGGTGGCGGCCGCCGCTGCGGCATGAGACTTCCAGACGACCTCGGGCTGCGCCTTGCGGAGCCGTACACCGAGGACGAGGACGGCGGCTGAACCGGCTGTTACTGAGTGCCGTGCAGGCGCTGTTGGCGGGCGGTGACGAGGGCGCGCCAGCGGGTACGGACGGTGGGTTCATCGTCGAGCCAGCGTATGGCGGGCCCGGCGGGCTGTGGCAGGTCTCCCATGGCGGCTGCGATGTGGCGGTAGTAGGCGAAGTCGCCGTTCGCGGTCGCCTCGTGCAGACGGTCGAGGGTGGCCGCCAGGTCGTCCTGTGCGCCGCGTACAGCGTGGTGGAAGGCGAGGGCGGTTTCCAGGAGCGGGGTGAGGAAGGCGAGGCCGGCGACGGTGATCTCGGTGCGCAGCACGGTGGCGCGGTCGGTTACGTCGCGGTCGGTGCCGGCGTCGCGTACGAGGCCGACGACGTGGGCGAGGAGGGTGGTGGCGCGCTGGTCGAGGTGGGCCAGGAGCTGGTGGGCGAGGGCGAGTTCGTCGTCGGCACGGGCCGGGCTGGCGAAGGCGGTGACCAGGGCGATGTGGGTCTGGGCGATGGCCCGCTCGCCCGGGGCGTCGTGCTGTTCGGCTTCGGTCCGTGCGGCTTCGAAGGCGGCGGTGGCGCGGTCGATGTCGCCGTGGGGCCAGCGGATGTGGCCGAGGACGCGGTGGTGGCGGCCTTTCCAGCCCAGGGTGGGGACGGCGGCGAGGGCGGTGGGGAAGTCGCCGCGGATGCGGGCGAGGTTGGCCAGGCCGCGGCGGGCGCGCACGGCGAGCCGGCCGCCGGCGTCGGCGACCTGGCGCATACCGTCCGCGGCGGCGTCGGTGCGGCCGAGGTCCTTGTGGGCTTTGGCCCGGTAGTACAGGGCGAGTTCGGCAAGTTCGCCGGAGAGCAGGCCGGTGCCCAGGACGGCGGTGAGGCGCTCTGCGGTGCGTTCGCGGTGTTCGTGCTGGCGGCGGCCGATGGCGACGAGGAGTTCGGCCAGAGCGTCGGCGGGCGTGTCCGGGCCCCGATGCGGGCCGGTTCCAGCGGAGACCAGAGCGTGGGTGGGCGGGGCGAGGGGTTCCCACACGGAGTCGTCGGTGTAGGCGAAGGCGGCGTCGGTGAGCCAGCTGAGGTCATCCAGCCGGTGGTCGCGGGCCAGGCGCAGGCCCTGGCGCAGGCACGCGACGAGGAGAGTCCGGCCGGGGACGTCGGCGCGGCCGTCCTGCCTCTGCTGACCCAGGGCGGCGAGAGCGCGTTCGGCGGCCCGGTGCCAGTCGGCGGAGGTCCAGCGGTCCTCGGTGTGGTCGTCGGCGGTGCGCAGTGCGGTGCGGATGGCCCCGTGGAGGTGGTAGGGCCAGATCGCGTAGGGGTCTTCGGTGATCATGGGCCGTTCGATGAGCCTGCGGGCCGCTGCTTGGTGGGTGAGGCCTGCGGCGTGGGTGGCCAGGTCCAGGTCGAAGGCATCGAGCAGGCTGGCGCTGCGCAGGACGTGGCGCTCGTCGGCGGTGAGGTCGGAGAGGGTGCGGGCGATGAGCGCGGGGAAGGTGTGGTCGAAGTCGGCCGGGGTGGGGGTGCGGCCGGTGCGGCGGATCTCCAGGAAGCGGGCGACGGCCAGGTCGAGGTGGAGCGGCAGGCCGTGCGAGCGCTGGGTGATGACGGCGCGGATGTCAGGGCTGATCAGCGGCTGGCCGTCCTGGGTGAGGCGGTGGGCGAGGTAGGTGTCGCAGTCCTGTTCGGAGAAGTCCCCGATCAGGTGCTGGCGGGCGCCGCCCTGTCCGGCGGCGCGTGCCGGCTGCCCCGCTTGGGGGGTCAGGCCGGGCCAGGCGGCGGGGCCGGTGTAGTCAAGCTGGCCCTGGAGGGCAGTATCGGCCCACTGCAGACGGTTGCGGCCGCTGATGACGAAGAAGCAGTTCGGCATGAGCCACACGAGGCGTTGCAGGAGCCGTTCGGTGTCGCGGTGGCGGTCGCTGGTGTCCTCGAAGGTGTCCAGCAGGAGGACCGGCACGGCCGCCTTCTTCGCGGGCAGGCGGCTGATCTCCCACGCCAGCAGGTGCGGGTAGAAGGAGAGTGCCTCCAGGTCAGGTTCGGCCTCGAGCAGGGCGGCGGTGCGGGCGCAGCCGGCGAGGGCCCGCGCCCGTTCGCGGCGCTCACGCAGGGCCTGTACGAGCGCAGTGGTGACCTGCCCGGCCGCCGAGCCCACCAGGCCGGGCAGTTGCAGGGCGCCGATGGCCTCGCTGACCGCGGCCTGCAGCTGCCCGGGCAGCATCTGTCCGAACTTCCCCACCAGGCCGGTGCGCCGGACGTACTCCTCCAGCGGCTCACCGGGGTGCTGGGCATCCCAGTAGCGGCGCAGCGCGAGGTCGAAGCTCGGCAGAGGGCGCCCGACGGTGGCAGCCAGGGCCAGACGGATCGTCAGCACGACGCGCTCGAAGTCCGAACCGGTCGATGCCGAGCGGGCCAGGTCGATGCGGATGGGCAGGATCTTCTCACCCGCCCAGGCGGGGGCACCCCAGTGCACGGGACGCTGGTCAGCTGCGGTGAGCGAGGCTTCGAGTTTGCGCAGCAGGGTCGACTTGCCGACGCCGCCCACCCCGTGAAACACGATCACGTTGTTGCGAGGGGCTTCGAGGTCCTCAACGTTGAAGGCCGGAGCGGCGATGTGCCGCAGGTGCTCCTCGATGGCGGTGGCGACGAGATCCCACTGGTCTTGGCGGTTGGTGAACGCCTCGTTGCTGCCCACGGGGTCATTGGAGCTGAACAGCGCACGAAGGTCGGTCATGTGGTGTGTCCCCCCGATGTGATCACCTGCGGTCCCAATTTATGCTGCGGGCGGTGGTCGGCGGCAGCCCCGGCGGGATATGCAGGCTGAGAGGAGCCGGTGATGGACTGGTTCCCGCCCACGCCGGACAATGATCTTTTCGCCGTCCGGTTCTCAACGCGCCTCGAGGTGGTTCTCCGTGCACGACCCCGCATCGTCCTCCCCGGAACCGCCACGTTCACCATCGTCGGGACCGGCTTGGGACCCGGACGGCGGCGACGCCGGGTATGAGATGGCGCACGAGATCGTGGGGAACGTCATCGCCTGGTACAGCCGGCAGCTCCTCCTCGCGCGGCGCTCCGGGAACGAGCAGCGCCTGGAGGAACTGAAGGCGCGGCGTCAGGAGTGCGTGGAGGACCAGAACCGGCTGAGGACGGCTGGGCCTGAGGAGATCGCGCGCATCGCCGCCGTCTATGCCGCACGCCTGAAGGAGTTGGAAGCCAGCGAGGCGCAGCACGAGTCGTAGCTGCGGCGCCACCGTGCCTGTCACGCCCGGGCACCTGCCCGAACCGCCAGGTTAGAGTCTGCCGTCATGACCGCAGTCCCGTTCCCTTTTGCTGCCGCCCCGGACGGGTGGCGAGTGGCGATCAAATGCCCCGACGGCGGCGTGATTCTGGTGATGCCAATCGTCGGCTGGGCCACCCCCGTCGACGGCATGCGGCGAACCGATGCCCAACTGGCCGTCGAGCCCGTCATCCTCTTCGACAACGTGGACGAGCCGCTGATCACCACTCTCGCCGACACGCTCAACGATTGGACCGACGGCGAAACACTGCACCAGATCATCGCGCCAGGCTTCGAAGTCCGCGAAGTGCCAGACGGCTGGTCAGTGCGCGAATACGGGGACTGACCACGCGAACGCCCGCCCCGGGGTGGGGCGCGCGCTGGATGACGGGCGGCGTCAGTGAAGTCCGCGACGGTGAGCTTCCCGACGGATCCACGCCGCTTGGCGGCCGACCCGCTCCGCCCGCTCACGTGCCTCGCCGACCAGATGATCCGGAATCGACCTTGGTTTGCCGTTCGGCTCAAGCAGCAGATCCGCTTTGTGGGTCAGAGGCAGCATGTCAGCGCTGGCGTAGCAGTCCGTCCAGCCGATGCTGTGGCCTGACGGTGGGCATACCCGGTCGGCGTGAGCGGTGACCAGTAGGTGGTGGGCGGGCTCGCCGCCGAGATCCGTCTCGTGCGGTTCTGGCAGAAGGCGAGCGATGAAGTTCGCGGCGTTGACGCGGCCTATGGGCACGAGTCCTCCTGGACTCTCCAGCGGTCGCACCCCGACCGCATAGGCCCCGCGCCTACCGATCAAGCTACAGCATGGCGCTGACGGGCATGGGGAGCGCGGCCACGGGGGCATGCGCGTCGAGCTGATGCGGCTGCAGGGCCGGGGGCATTAACGGGCATGCCAGGCGTCCGATCGCGATGAGTTCGTCGCGGTACTGCGGCATCGCGGAACGCAGCCAGCGCTGGGCGGCACAGAACCGCGCGGCTTCCTCGGTGGTGTAGGGGCGGGACTGCTCCGCGACCAGGGCGAAGGCGGCGGCGGGGCGCCGTGCCCACCGTCCCTGGGTGATTTGTTCGTTGCGGTAGAGGACGTGGGCGTCCCGCCGCATCACCGTGACCGAGTCGACCACGGACAGCTGCTCGGCAGCCGCCACCACCTCGGGGAGGACGGCGAAGTGAGTGTCGTGCCCGGCGGCGGTGGTGAACCGTGCGGGCACGCCTCGCTGGCTCACCGTGGCGTAGCGGACGGCCGTGCCCTGCCGGGAATCGGCTGCGCGCACGGCCAGGACCAGCAGCTCCACCCGGTATCCGGCCTGCCGGTACAGGGACGCGCTGGTGACGAAGGCGGCGGCGTTTTCCGGGGTGATCTCGATGACCACGTCCCCGCGCCGCTCGCGCACGTACGCTTCGGCCTGAGCCTGCCAGGCTCGGTAGTCGGCGCGGATCCGCGCGGAGGCCGTGCGCGGCTCCTCACGCAAGAGCTGCAGGTAGTCCGGGTGGGAGAATTTGAAGTCGTCACCCGTGATGTGGGCGGGGCCGTCGCGCAGGGTGCGTCGGACCATTTGAGCGGCCCGGGTCTTGCCGGCGCCGGGCTGGCCCATCACGTACACCGCGACGGGTCTGTCCTGCGGTGTGACCTGTCCCAGCAGTGGAACGATCAACTCGTCGAAGATCCAGCGGTGTTCCTCTGCGGAGAGCCGGTGGTAGTCGACCCCGGGAGGCTCCCGGCGGGGCTGGGCGGTGCGTCGGACTGGCTCGGCCAGGGCAGCGGCGCGTTCGGCGTCGCGGCGGACCGCCAGCGTCCAGTCCTCCGGCAGTCGGGGGTCGGTCAGGCGCCGGTCGGCGTCGGCGAGCTGACGGCGGAACCGGCCCGTCTCCCTGGCGTCCCACGGGCGCTTGCGCTCAGCGAGCACCGCGCGTGCTGCGCCCGCCGGGCGGCACCATTGCCCGGACGCAAGTTCGTTGTCGTACACGGCCTCCAGCGCCGTCTCCGTGGAGCGCCGGACGACGAAGACCCGGTCCGCCAGGTGCGCGGCCTCCACCATGCCGAGGGTCTCGACCAGGGCGGCAGCGCACTGGTCGTGATTGTCCCAGGAGACGTACCTAGCCCGGCCCTCCCGGGCGAGGCGCAGGTACCGGTCCAAAATGCCGAGCTGGCTGACCGCCTCGGGCACGGCCAGGGCCACCAGCTCGACGCGGTAGCCCGCCTGCCGGTATGCGGCCATCCCGGCCAGGAACTCTTGGGGGTTGGCTAAAGGCGCCTCCACCACCGCGTCATACCGGCCGGCTCGCACCTGAGCCTCCACTTCGGCCTGCCACTGGTAGGTCTCGGCCCGCACCCGCACCCCAGCGGTCCGCACGTCTTCGCTGAGCAGTGCTGCGTAGTGGGGGTGGATGTTCTTGTAGGCGTCGCGGTCCACCCGCACCGCACCGCCTCGCCGCTCCAGCGCGGCGTGCACCAGGTCGACGACCAGCGTCTTGCCGCTGCCTGCCTGCCCGGCGACGAACACCACCACCGGGCGCACCGGTTCCGGCTGCGGCACTGCGCCGCCCAGGACGCTGGGCAGGACGGTTCCGGTCAGGACCTCCTCGGACCAATCACCGGCCGGCACTGCGACACCAGCCGCAGCCGGGCCCGTGCCCGGCGGCTGTGCCAGCGGCGACGCGGGACGGGGGCGGTGCGGCGCACTCACGTACTCCTCCACGAACGAACTGGTGACAAGCGGTGTAGGGGAGCCCTGGCTCCGGCCTAGGCCCGAGCCGTCGATGAGTCCTGCTGCAGCTGCTGGCGCAGCGCATCGAGGGCGCGGCCGTCCGCGGTCCGCCACAACACCCACCCGTTCGACGCCGTGCCGGTGACCGCTGAGGCCGCCTTCGACGGCGAGGTGTACGGCACCGCCTGCCCTTCGACGATCAGCCGCCCGTCAGCGGTCACCGTCGCCACGGCCTCCCGGCCCGCCCGCCGCTGCTGGAAGGACAGCGTGTCCCCGGCCTGCAGCAGCCCCTTCAACAGCAGCTCAGCCAGCGGGCCCTGCGGGGCCACGGCACGCCCGGGACCGGAGGCATCACCCTCTGGGGCCCCGTGGGGCGCGAGGTCGAGAGACAGGGTGATGTGAACGGTCTCTTCCGGCCCCGCGGCGGCCAAGCGGGCGATCAGGGACGAGTCGAAGTGCAGGCTCACGGTGGGCAACGCGGGTCTCCTCTGAACGACGCGACACGACCACTAACCACTCTACTGTAAAGCGCTCAGCAGTACTCAATTTTTGAGTGGTGAGGAGAAGTCGTCAGGCCTGCAGTGCGCCGGCGTCTCCACCTACGGCGCCACCGTGGAATGCGTTGCCCCCAGTGACCAGGTCTTGCGCGGCCCACGCGAACGCGGCATCGGAGAGACCTGCCTATGGGGCACCGGCGCGTACGCCTGTGTCCACGTCACGGTCGCTGGCACCCGGCCCGCACCGCCGCGAGTCCGAAGGTTGTGCCCTAGACCGGCGAGACGCGCAGGGGCCGGTGGGTGCCTGCCTGGCAAGCAGGCACCCGCCGGTAGTTCGTCATGGGTGGCCCTAAATCGCCCTACCGGGCGGGTTCTTCTGCCGGCCGCCGACTAGCCGGGCGTTCGGTCGTGGCCGACTCCGGGGAGGAACTGGGAGCAGGCGGAACGCAGTTCGCTGAGCAGAACCGTGGCGGAACACCCGGGTCCCAGCTGTAGGCGTTGAGGCGGCCGCCGCAGGTCACACAGGCGCCGAAAACCTTCCAAAGGCGCCGTGCTTCGGCACGCGCCACGTTGTGCAGGCGAAGACGCTCCCGTTCGATCGCGTGCTGCATGGCCAGTGTCTCCTCTTCACTCCAGAACATGTCATCGAGCGCATCGGGGGCTACGAAGAGGGAATCGAGCAGAGCCTTGCTGACGCGCTCATAGGTGCCGTTTGCGGTGGCGGCCTTGATGAGGAGGTCTGCTTCCGCGCTGCCTTCGAGACGGTCCACGTCACGGCCGGCGTCCGGTTTGAAGCTGTACGCCCATTCCTCGGTGATGGAGACCAGGGCGTCGCCGCTGCAGTCCGGGAGGTGGCTGGAACAGTGGAGGAAGGCCCAGCCGGGCTGGTCGTTCCGGCAGGCGGATGTCTGGCACAGCTCCCTGACCATGTCTTGCGTGAGGATGAGCTGGAAGCGGCGGTTGCCGCAGACGACGACTGCCTCTTCCAGAGGACTCATGGACTCCAGCGTGAGACGTGCGGAGCGTCCCTCTTGCGCTAGTGAGCCCGCGAGTTCCAGAACGGTGCCGTAAGGCACGGCACCGCCGAGCAGCCGGGAGTGGAACACCTCCGGCGCGAGTTCGGAGTCGTAGCCCCAGTCGACGTCTGCCGGGGCAACGGTGGCGCACTCGGTCAGCAGCTGGGAGAGCAGGAAGCCGTTTGGCTCCCGGTCGGTCGCGGCAGCCATCTCGCGGGCGACCTGGGTGTAGCGGCGGCCTGTTTGAACCTGCATCTCGCGGATCGCGGCCTTGCGCTTCTTGTCCCTCGTCATGCCAGTCCTTCCGCAGCATGCCCACGCCCATGCCGCAGCAGGAGTCATCACGTTCAACGAGAGATTGCTGCGCGAGTCTGAGACCCTTGTCCGCTTGCCGGGCGCGTGGGTGCGGTTCCGGCCGGGATCTGACATGGCCTGGCATGCGCGTGCCGCACCATCGGCGGCAGCGTAGCGCATACGACGCACGAAGGAGCAGCCAACGCCCTGGGCTCAAACGGCTCCTCGCCCACACCCTGCACCCGCTGCCCGGACATCGTTGGACGTCGCCACCCATTCGAAGAAGCAGGAATCACGCAGTGGACGCAACGCGGGCGTCATGGTCCGCGGTCGGACCTGCAAGTACTTGGGGCAGAGGCTGGCTGTGGGCTATGCACCCCGGGGAACGAACAGGCCGCGGCCAGGCAGGAATTGGGTGCCTTCCCGAATGTGGGTACGGGAGACCAGGCCGGAGACCATCGGTTCGGGATAGCCGGGGATCATGCGCAGCCGGACGTTGCCATCCAGCGGCTTGAAGGAATGGATCATGCCGGTGTGGGCGGGCTGGGCGATCAGCGGCCCGGGAGTGTGGATGACGAGCTGGGCGCCGTGGGCGTACCCGAGGCGGGCGTAGAACTCGGTCAGATCCGGCCTGTGGTCCAGGGTGATGAGCCCGTAGCCCTGGCGGGAGAGGTAGCGCTCGGCTTCGGCGATGAGGGCGCGGGCGATGCCCTGTGCGCGGTAGGGCTCGTCGACGGCGACTCCGTGAACGGTGCCGAGCCGGTTGATCAGGGCGGCTTGGTTGTGCTCGCCGGTGACGCCCGGATGGTTGACGATCCAGTCCGGCGGCGAGGCGGTCAGCGCGCCGGCGATGGCACCGTCCTGGTGCTGAGCAACCAGGAGAAGGGCGCGGCCGTGGGAGAGGGGGCCCTGGGGGCCTCGTAACAGGACGGTGCGCGAGCTCTCGAAGGGTGCGGGGTCGTCGGGATCGGCGAGGGCGAGTATGCGCATCATGACGTCCTCGTCCGAGAAACGGGCCGAGCGGACACGGAACGGCTTCTGCTGGGCGAGGGGCTTCTTGTTCCGCTTGGCCACCGGGGCCTCCTCCAGGACACGTGCAACGGGTGCCCGCGAATTCTGCGGGGCGCTGATGTTGCTACCCAGGTCGCACCGGGGGCGATGCGGCCGCTGGCCGCATGGACAGCTGATCGGCTGGAGCGGAAGGCCCGCAGGGGAGTCCGGTCGGGCGGAGGCGGGCTGCGCGTTTCCGGCCAGAGAGCACAGCCCCGGGAAAAGGAACGGGTAGCGGGCCGACATGTCGCAGACCAGCGGTGCTGCGCCTCTGCACAGCCTTCTTCCCCGCGCCGTGGTGTCCGGCGCGGTGCGGCAACTTCCCGCCAATCCCGCCTACTTGGTTTAGCTGCAGACAAGAAAGCGGTACGCTGTAGATATCTACAGCGCTACAGCGGGAAAGGACACAACACACCTCGTGTACACGCTGCGCCCCCTGGCCAACGGCCTGCGAACCGACCACCCCGTCCCCGACCTGCCGTTCGTCGACGACTCCCACATCCCCCTCGACGACCCCCGCGAGCTCGAAGCCGTCGGCCGCAAGCGCGGCGACGGCATGTGGGGCCGCTACGACCTCGAGCGCACCGCCGGCGGATGGCGCGCCTACACCACCGACCCCCAGCGCAACGAGTTCGCCTGGTGCGTGCGCTACCACCCCGACCACGGCCGGACGGTCCTGCTCGTGCGCGACGACGACGCCAACGAGCTGCACGCCGCATGGCACGGCGGCCCGCTGCTGTTCCGGGCCGGCGGCTACTGGTGGGACGGAGCCACCTGGTACCGGCCCGGCCAGATCTGGGACGCGGCCGACGAGGACTTCGTCCGTACCCCGGTCCCGGCCGCGATCACCGTCACCGCCGACCAGCTCCTGAACGACGGCGCCCACCCGAACGCCAGCCACCTTCTGAACGTCACCTCCTTCGACCCGGACGCAGCGCTCGCCGGACAGTGGAGCTACCACCTCGCACTGTGGGCAAAGCACCGCACCGACCGCGACGGCGCCTTCCCGACCGGGCAGTGCGTGGTCCAGCTCTCCGCTCCCGAACTCGCCGCCGACCAACTGCTGGGCGTCACCGAGTTCGCGGGCCTGGCCGGCATCGCCGCCTCCACCCTGCGCTCGTACGCCTCCCGCGGCGAAGGCAACGTCCCCCTGCCCCAGGCCACCGTCAGCGGACGCAGCGCCTGGTCCCGCCCGGTCGCCCAGGACTGGGTCACCCAGCGCAGCCGGGAGAACGTCGCAGCCGCCGTGGCCGGACCCGACCCCGACGCACTCCCCGCTGGCGTAAGCGACCTGCGGGAACGCCTCACCGCCAAGTTCCAATCCCTGCTCTGGGGCCGCCCGCAGACCCGCAAGCGCTGGGTACTGCGCCACCGCAACGAGCCGGACGTACGCGGGATCTCCGACGAACTCGCCCTCAGCGTTGCCATGCGCCTGGACGACATCATCCCCACCGACCACCTCGCCGCCACCATCCGTCACGCCGTCCTCGATGAACTGACGGAACAGCACGGCTGGGACAGCGACGAAGGCGACGACCGCACGCACTTCTACGCCCTGACCACCCCCGTCGCCAAGACCCTGGACTGGCTCATCCGCCACCACCCCGACTACGGCCAGTACGCCATCGGCGACATCGTCCGCGAGGCCCAGAGCCGTCTCGACATCCCCCGCGACGCCGTCGCCGACACGCTGCTGCGGTCGCTGTCGATGGACGGCAAGCTCGACAGCGCCAGCCTCAACGCGTATCTCGACCTGGCCCTGCCCCCGGAGAAGACCGGCTGACGCGGCAGCGTCGGCAAACGGCGGCCGCCCGTACGACTGCCGTGCCCGCCGGCCCGCACAGCGAGTCCACCACCCACGACTGACAAGGAGGCCCCCGTGCTTGACCGGTTCGCCATCGACGACGGCCGACACCTGCCGGAGATCGTCATCGACGAGGACGCATCCGCCGTCGCAGGCGAGGCCCGCTTCCGGGCCGATTGCTCCTGCGGCCGGATGCCCCGGCCGCCTGCAGGCACCCGCGACCAGGCCCTCTCCGCCCACATCGCCCACGTCAACACCCGCATCGGCCCCTCCAAGGGACCGGCCTGGCTCCCCCTCGAAGCCCGCCTGGCCCTGCTCTTCCTGGGCTGCCTGGCTCTCTGTGCCGGGTTCTTCGTCGGCTCCATCGAACTGGCCGACGCGGCGCACTTGACCAGCTCCGCCGCCGCCGGCGCACGGGCCGGGGGAGCCCTGGCCGGGTTCGCGGCCGCCGGGTGCCTGATGGTCGCCGTCCGGCGCTATATCGCACCGACCCGTGCCTGAATCCGCACCACGCGACCCGGGGGGGGGGGGCGCCCCCCCGGGGGGGGCGGGGCGCAGGGCGACGAGAGTGGTGGATCGGACGGCGGGAACAGAGTCATGTGTAAGAGAGGAGAGATAAGGAGCAAACTCTCG